>CAMHJX010000003.1 GCA_946185535.1 uncultured Bacteroidales bacterium | reverse complement strand
TTGATAATCAATCGATAAGAAAAACATGAAATTTTAGCTGTCGAAGTCAGGAAGGTCTACAAGGAGCTGGAACGAACGCTGCGCCTGATGAAGATAGACATGAGTGTTGACAAGGTACTGTTCATAGCCAAAACCATCACCACGCTGAAAATCAGATTGCCAAACGGTGAATTGTACACTAAAACACTTTACAACACGCCCCAACAGGAAAAGCTAAGGCCGCTAATCGAAGGGGATGCTTTCGCGCGCACGCGTGAAGGGTGAATCGTTGTCGAAGTCAGGAAGGTCCTCGTATTCCTCTACCATGTCGGAAAGCATGTCAAGTTCCAGCATGTTCGGGTCATCTTCGGGTACATCGTCACCGGTCAGCGGAAGAAGTTCATCAATTCTTTTCAAAGCGGCCCGATATGCCACCTCGCTTTTAATCTGTGCCATATCTCAATTGTTTATTGCTGACAGTTTTTATCTTAAAAACCAACGCTTCCCTGGTTTCGGAGAAGGGAGCGCTTTGTTGGTTTCTATGGCGAACAAGGAAAGAGAGTGTTTTGCCTGTAACACTTAATGCGTCAAAATCTCCAATCCGGTCTCGGTCATCAAAAAGGTGTGCTCCCACTGAGCTGAGGGCAATTCATCCTCGGTAATGACGGTCCAACCGTCGGCGCGGTCGACAAAGACCTTCCAAGTGCCCATGTTGATCATCGGCTCAATGGTGAATACCATTCCAGGGACAAGGAGCATGCCTGTGCCTTTTTTACCATAATGCAACACTTCCGGGTCGTCGTGGAACTTGACACCCACGCCATGACCACAGAGGTCACGCACCACGCTGAAGCCGTTTTTGTGGGCATGCTGTTGGATGGCATTACCGATGTCGCCGACAAAGCCGAAAGGCTTGGCAGCCTCCATGCCTACATAGAGGCATTCCTTGGCCACATCGACAAGCTTCTGCTTACGCGCCGAAGTCTTGCCGATGACATACATGCGCGAGGCATCTGCATAAAAGCCATTTAATATCGTTGTGCAGTCCACATTGACAATGTCACCTTCCTTAAGAATTTCCTTAGCTGAAGGAATGCCGTGGCAGACCACCTCGTTGATGGAGACGCAAACGCTCTTGGGATAGCCCTCGTAGCCCAAAGTGGCCGGAATGGCACCATGCTCGATGGTGTAGTTGTGCACCAGATCGTTGATTTCCAAAGTGCTCATGCCTGCGTGAATCTTCTCACCCACGAGGTCAAGGATAGCCGTATTGATGACACCACTCTTCTTGATACCTTCAATCTCTTCGGGGGTGCGAATAAGGCTACGCTTGGGCACCATCGCGCCTTTAGCCTCCATCGCCATCACTTTCTTGTCCAATGCTGTCGGTTCCTGTCCGGCCGGCACACGCCATACTTTACGCCTGGTAAACATATCTACGAATTTGGGTGCAAAAATAGTGTTTTTTTGAATACGGCCTTTCGACAAGCTCAAGGACCTTCGCTTTTTCAAGAGTTAAGGGTGTCTGAGCCTATCGAAGACCCCGACTATTTAGCAATAACTATCCCCAACTCCTTATTAATTTGCCTGCGGATGTCATCGAGGTCTTTCTTCTGTTTGAGTAGGATGAGCTGGTCGGCGGGGTCGGTTGCGGTTTTCAATTCCTCCTCTACGGCTTTGCGCCGTTCCTCAATGATGAGGTCTTTGTAACGGTAAATCGACGACAAGACCGTGGCTTTCAACATGTCTTCCTCGCGCTTCACAAAAATCCCATATTTCTCCCATTGGTCAAGCTTGTAAGGCGTGGAGAGCAAATCGGCAGCCAATTGGGCAATGGTCTCATCCTCATGTGAAACAAAAACCTGATCATCAGGGATATAGCCTGCATCAATGGCTTGGTCGAAGATGTCGAAAACCTTTTTGTTGACGACATTGGTGAAAACGAAGCCATCCATCTTCAAGTCATCGACAATCAACTGTGCCACAGAGACTTGCTCATACACCTTCTCGCCGTTTTCATCTTCTCGTTCATCGATGATTGTGTTTTTGCCGTACATAAGCAACAACTTCACCAATTCACGCTCCTGATAATAGCCCGTCGGCAGCTGGTCTTCAACGGTTTCCTCCTGTTTGGGTGTCACTGTTGTGGTATCCGTTTCGGGAACCACATTATCCTCAATGCCTAAAGTCTTCTTCAGTTTGGAACGCAATATCTTGTTCAGCTCGTTGGTGAGCGTCTGTTCGGGCATGTCCAAGAGACGGCTGCATTCCTTCACGTAGGTGATGCGAAAGATGCTGTCAGGGATAACGGAGATGGTCTCCACGATGTCGCGAATGACCTGTCCCCGCTTGATGGGGTCGTTCTCGGCATCCTTCAGCAACAGTTCGGTCTTGAAGCGGATGAAATCTTTTGCGTTCTCTTTCAGGTAGTTGCTGACATATTCCGTCGAAAACTCCTTGCCAAAGGTGTCGGGATCATGTTCTGGAGGTAATACCACCACACGGACATTCATGCCCTCCGAGAGAATCATGTCGGTGCCACGCAAGGCGGCATGGATACCCGCTGCATCACCGTCGTATAGCATGGTGATGTTCTTCGTGTAACGCTTCACGAGGCGAATCTGCTCCATCGTCAGTGAGGTGCCACTGCTGGCTACCACATTCTCGATGCCAATTTGATGCATGCGAAGCACATCAAAATAGCCTTCCACAAGGATACACTCGTCTTGTTTGGCGATGGCATTTTTGGCGAAATAGATGCCATAGAGCGTCTGTTTCTTGTCGTAAATCTCCGACTCGGGCGAGTTCTGGTATTTCGGGCTTTTCTTGTCGTTGGTGAGGATACGGCCACCGAAGCCGATGACACGACCCGTGAGGCTGTGGATGGGGAACATCACGCGGCCATGGTAGCGGTCATAGAGGCCGTTGTTGCCTTTAATGGAAAGGCCGATTTGCTCCAACAACTCTTCAGAATAGCCGTTTTTCTTGGCATGTTCGGTGAAGGCGTCCCATTTGGCTGGATTGTAACCGAGGTGAAATTTCTGTATAATGGGGTCGAAATAGCCGCGCTCACGGAAATACTCAAGGCCAATGGTCTTGCCTTCCTCCGTATTCCAAAGGGTATCAACGAAATACTTATCGGCGAACTCGTTGATGTTGAACATCTTCTCGCGGATGCTCTGCTGCATGATCTCCTCAGCAGTCTGCTGTTTCTCCTCGATTTTGATGTTGTACTTTTTGGCAAGGTAACGCAGAGCCTCGGGATAGGTGTAATGCTCATGTTCCATGAGAAACTTGGCCGAGTCGCCCGCCTTGCCGCAGCCGAAGCATTTGAAGATGTTGCGCGCTGGATTGACACTGAACGAAGGCGTTTTCTCATTATGGAAAGGGCAATTTCCCCATAGGTTCGAACCACGCTTTTTCAGCGTGACGAACTCACCTACAACCTCCTCAATGTGAGCGGCTTGTAGGATTTGCTCCACTGTTTCTCTTGGAATGGCCATCGTTGTGTTTTGTTTTGCAAAACTACGAAATTAATTCATACCTTTGCAAATTGAATCAATTCTGTAGGCCATGAAAAAGATCCATTATTTGTTGTTTGTTTTAGGCCTTATGGCCATAGGTTGTACCGAAAAGCCAAAGGCCACCACCGAAAACGACAACATTGCCGATTATATCCAATACGTCAATCCCATCATCGGGACGAACGGCATGGGGCATACCTTCCCAGGTGCCTGTGCACCTTTCGGCATCGTGCAGCTCAGCCCCGACACTGACACCGTGCCGCACAACATCGATGGTGTTTATCAACCTCGGGTGTATGAGTACTGCGCTGGTTATCAACACAAAGACAGCACCATAGTAGGCTTTAGCCACACCCATTTCAGCGGCACAGGGCACTCTGATTTGGGCGATATCTTGGTGATGCCTGTCACGGGAGAAACCAAGTTCAATCCGGGTACACAAACCAACCCCGATGCAGGCTACCGCTCCCGTTTCAGCCATGACACAGAAACAGCCGTGCCAGGTTATTATGAGGTGTTTTTGCAGGATTATGGCATCAAAGCCCAACTGACAGCCACGGAACACGCTGGCATTCATCGCTATACCTATCCGGAAGGCCAGAATGGCAGCATCATCCTTGACTTACAGCACGGCATCTACAACTACGACGGCAAGACCCTCTGGGCCAACCTCCGCGTGGAAAACGACACCCTGCTGACGGGCTACCGCATCACCAATGGCTGGGCGAGAACAAATTACACCTACTTCGCCATCAGTTTCAACCAACCCATCAAGGACTATGGCTACCGTGAGTTGCAGAAACCCAAATACAACGGCGGTTGGGGTAAGTTCGATGTCAAACACAATTTCCCCGAGATGACGGGGCGCAAGATTGTGGCTTACTTCACCTTCGACCAACCCAATACTTTGGAGATGAAAGTCGCCCTCTCCGCCACCAGCACCGAAGGCGCCTTGCGCAACCTTCACGCCGAAACCGACGGTCGCAATTTTGAGCAATTGTTGGCCGAAACGCAATCCAAATGGAACAAGGAACTCTCTATCCTGCAAGCCGAAGGCACTGAGGATCAGAAAGCTATGCTCTATACCTCGTTATATCACACCATGATTAATCCTTCTATCTATATGGATGTGGACGGACAATACCGCGGCCTCGACCACAACATCCACCAAGCCGAGGGCTTTACCAACTATACCGTATTCTCGCTTTGGGACACCTACCGTGCCTTGCATCCGCTTTTTAATGTGTTGCAACCCGAGCGCAATGCCGACATGGTGCAATCCATGCTGAAACACAGCGAACAGAGCGTCCACGGACTACTACCCGTGTGGTCGCACATGGGCAACGACAACTGGTGCATGATCGGCTACCACGCCGTTTCGGTGCTTTCGGATGCCTATGCCAAAGGCACTGCCGACCAAAAAGACGCTATGTTAAATGCCATGCAACAGAGTTCAACTTGTCCATATTATGTGAACCTTGATGACTACCAACAACTCGGTTATGTCCCCTTCGACAAGAACAATGGCTGCGTCTCTATCACTTTGGAATATGCCTACGATGACTGGGCCATTTACCAAGCTGCATTGAAAGCTGGCAACCAAGAAATTGCCAATATCTACAAACAGCGCGCTGCCAATTGGCGTAACACCTTTGACACCGGACTGGGCTTTGCCCGACCCAAGATGAGCGATGGCTCTTGGAAAGCACCCTTCAGCCTCTTCGACACCGAAGGCGAAGGCTTCGTGGAGGGCAACTCGTGGGTGTATTCGTTCTATGTGCCGCAGGATGTGAAAGGCCTCATTGAGGCCATGGGCGGTGACGCACAGTTTGTTCGTAATTTGGACACATTGTTCGTCATGCAACTGCCGACCGAGTTCTTCGAGAACACGGAAGATGTCACCGAGGAAGGCTTGATGGGCTGCTATAACCATGGAAACGAACCTGCACATCACATCGCTTATTTGTACAACTGGACTTCACAACCCTACAAGACCCAATACTGGCTGCGCGAAATCATGAACCGCTTCTACAAAAACAACATCGACGGCCTCTGCGGTAACGATGACTGCGGCCAGATGTCAGCCTGGTACATCTTCTCCGCGATGGGCTTCTATCCCGTCTGTCCCGGCAGCGACCAATATGTATTAGGTGCACCTTATCTGCCCTATCTGAAAGTGCGCTTGGGCAATGGCAAGACATTGGAAATCAAGGCCCCAAAAGTGAGTGATGAGAATCGTTATATTCAAAAGGTGACATTTAACGGAAAAGAAATCAGCAAATTATATATCACCCATGAGCAATTGATGCAAGGTGGGGAACTGGTCTTCGAAATGGATGGTGAGCCGAATCTGGAACGTGGCATGAGACCCGAGGACAAGCCGTATTCGATGACAGAATGAAATGATGTAAAGACGTTGCGCGCAACGTCTCTACAAACCGAAAAATACCTATTTTTGCAGAAAATATCAAACCCATGAACATAGCCGCGTTGGTTTCGGGGGGCGTCGACAGCTCCGTGGTGGTGCCACTGCTCAAGGAGCAGGGCTACGACCCGCATATCTTCTATATCAAAATCGGTATGGAGGGCAAGGAAGACCTGTCGAGCTGTCCGTCGGAGGAGGACATCGAGATTACAACCTACATCGCCAAGAAATACGGCTGCAAGTTCGACATCGTGGACCTGCAACACGAGTATTTTGAGACGGTCGGAAAATACACCATGGAGATGGTGCGCAAGGGTCTTACGCCCAATCCCGACGTGATGTGCAACCGTTGGATCAAGCTCGGTGCCTTCGAGGAAAAAGAAGGTCACAATTTCGACAAGATTGCCACAGGTCATTATGCCCGCTCGTGGGAGGATGAAAACGGCATCTTCTGGCTCGGCACGGCAGCCGACACCTTCAAGGACCAGACCTATTTCTTGGGCCGTATCACTTACGCACAACTGAGCAAGGTCATCTTCCCCATTGGCGACATTCCCAAACCCGAGGTACGTCGTTTAGCCGCCCAATACAAGCTACCAAGCGCAGAACGTCATGATAGCCAGGGCATCTGCTTCTTGGGAAAGATCAACTACAACGACTATATCCGCGAATACCTTGGCGAGATGCCAGGTGACATCGTGGAGTTGGAGACAGGCAAGAAATTGGGGCGTCACAAGGGCTTTTGGTTCCACACCATCGGACAGCGCAAAGGCTTAGGTCTCGGCGGCGGTCCGTGGTTCGTTGTCAAAAAAGACATCCCGAATAACATCGTCTATGTTTCGCAAGGCTATGATCCCGTGGCGCAATACACTAACATCGTTCCTATGGGCGACTTGCAACCGATGAATCCTGCTTTGCAGTTCATCGACGGCCAGCGTATACGCTTCAAAATACGCCACCAGCCTGAGTTCACTTATGGCACGATTCGCCTCATCGAGCGTGGTGCCGACATTGTTTCCGAAGTGGCCATCTCGGGTGTGGCACCTGGGCAGTTTGGCGTGGTTTACCACGAGGTGGAGCCTTATGTTATTGGGAGTGGAGTTATCTGTGAGTCGGAGGAGTCATTGACAGGCTAAAGACTGTAAGCAGGCTTTCTTTCTGTCGTCCCTACGGGACTTGACTGAGACAGGCGACTAGACTAGAACACAGGGACTCACGTCGCCTGCATACTGATATACCGTCCCTCCGGGACTCTACGGAACCCCGTAGGGGTGACAGACCGGTAAACAGGCGACGTGAGTCCCTGCTAGGCGACAAAAACGCCTGAACAAAGAACACAGAAAACCTAAACGCTATGGCAAACACCTACACAAAACTAAACATCCACATCGTGTTCCACGTAAAGAGTACCAGCGTCTGCATAAAGTACGAAGACCTGCCTAAAGTCTTCGCATATATAGGAGGTATCATACGAAATGTAGATGGCTATCCTGTTACCGTGGGTGGAATAGAAAACCACATCCATATCCTAGCCACCATGCCCAAAACCATGAGTGTGTCTGAATTTGTGCAGAAAATCAAGGCCAACAGCAGCAGGTGGATAAAGACCCTTGACAAATACTACGAATCCTTTGCCTGGCAGGAAGGATATGGTGCTTTCTGCGTCAGTCCGTCACTGCTAACAAAGACTATACATTACATCGAAACCCAAGAACAACATCATCACGAAGAGTCTGTTCGTGATGAGTTTAAACGCTTTTTGAAAGAAAACGGTATCGAATTTGACGAACGTTATCTCCTCTAACCCAGAGTCCCATAGGGACGACAAACCAGTAAACAGGCGACGTCAGTCCCTGCCCTAACACAAACAACCATGAGCAACATATCAAATAGAATCCTCTACGAAGACAATCACCTGATAATAGTGAACAAGCTCCCCTCCGAGATTGTACAAGGCGACAAAACGGGCGACAAATGCCTACTCGATGACGTCAAAGAATACATCAAGGAGAAATACGACAAGCCAGGGAATGTCTTTGCCGGCCTTGTCCATCGCATCGACCGCCCCGTGAGCGGCGCCGTGATGTTTGCCAAGACGAGTAAAGCCCTGTCGCGCATGACGGTGAAGGTGAAAGACCGAGACTTTCGCAAGACCTACTTAGCTCTTGTGAAAAACCATCCGCCCAAACAAGCCGATGTATTGGAGGACTACCTTGTCAAGAACGAGAAGATGAACAAGTCGTTCGTCGTGCCCGAAGGTACTAAAGAAGCTAAGTTGGCGAGACTCAGCTATCGTGTAGTCGGCAAATCAGAGACTTTTTATCTACTTGAAATCGAGTTGTTTACGGGAAGGCACCATCAGATTCGTTGCCAGTTGGCGCACATCGGTTGTCCCATCCGTGGCGATTTGAAATACGGCTATCCGCGTAGCAACCCTGATGCTTCCATCAGCCTGCATGCCTGGCGTATCGCCTTCGAACACCCCGTTTTGAAGACACAATTAGAGATAACAGCGCCCTTGCCTGAAGTGGCGCCTTGGACAGCGTTTCAGCAGTTGTCGGATTAAAGATTACTTTCTTCTATTCGACTCTCAACGACTTCCACTTTGACTTCCTTGTCGGCACGACGAATAGCAAAGCCAAACATCATCATGATAAGGCCAAATACCAAAGCGATGATACCTGACAAGCTGATAAACCATTTCACGAATCCGAAGGGATGTGCAATGAGCAGCACGCCGAATGCTATGCTTAGGATAGCACTCACAATATAAAAGCCCTTGTTCCACAGGTTCTTGGTGCGCGACATCACAAGCAGCATGAAAGCACCGATGATGGCTGCCCACATACCAATCAGAATCACCAATAATTTAAGGGCTTCTGTAGCATAAATGGCGGAAAGTACTCCAACGGTAATCAATGCCACAGCTTCCAAAAGAATCAAGCCCCAAGGCAATTTCTTCCTTATACGCATTATCGCGGCAATCAAGAAAATGGCACCTGTTGCAGCAATGCAGATGCCTGAAACACGCATGACTATCTCGAGAATGTCGATAAATTGCTCCGTAAACGAAATGGCTAATACACCATAACCAATGGCAACGATTCCGCTCACAAGGAACGCGATCCAGCCAGAATTTGCTTTTTTGACTTCCATAGTAATATGATTTATACGAGGTTCATAATTCCCTTATAAACAATGAAATAAAGACCACAAATCACCAACAAAATGCCAGCAACGCGGTTCATCAACGTGGTACGATCAGCATCGAAAAAGCGTTTCAGCTTCGCCGCGCCCCAAGCTTTCAAAACATCAAGTGCGAAACTGGTACTCAACACGATAGTGAAAAAGATAATGGTGATGATGGTGTTCTTGGTACCGCCCACAACAATGGCCACTGCCGAAAACCAAAAAATCCATACGAAAGGATTCAACACATTGAGAGCAAACCCTTTACCGATGAAAAAGAAGGGTGACGGGCTATCATCTTGCTCTTCCAACAATTCCTTGGCTCTTTGCTCATGGCGCGTCTCCCTATTTCTTGCCTTCAAGAAAAATGTCATTATTCCAAACGCCACCAAAATGGCTCCTGCCCCTATGCAAAACCAAGGTACGCCCGAGTTGAACGATACCCCCAACTGAACCGAGGTGAAAATGCAAATGGCTATCACAATGGCATCGTTCAAAATCACGCCGAAAGCAAACTGTACTGCCGACTTAAAGTCCTGATGCAGACTGGTTTGCACCAAAGTAATGAAGGCTGGACCCATATTGATGACAAGACCCAAGAACAATCCCAACAAAACAGCCCAAAAGATCCATTCAAAAGAGAACGGACCTTCCACTTGTGACATGTGATTGAATATGGAGGCAGAATTATCCATTAACGAAGTATTCCTCATTTTTGAATCTGCAAAAATAATTATTTTTATTGAAATAAGGCGAAAAATGAAAATATGCCTTACTTTTGCGACTTGAAAAGATTTCAAAGTATGAAAAACAGATTATTACTTTTGTTATTGACAGTCACCATCTTTGCCCAAGCCCAAACCATTGAGGTTTCGGGGTTACAATCCGGCATCTGGGAAGCCGACACAGTGCTGGTCACAGGCGATGTCAAAGTCCAAGATTCATTGCGTATCGCCGCTGGAACGACGGTGCTGTTTGACAGCTTTTACAGCATTAAAGTAGAAAATGGTGCGTCATTGATAGCATCAGGCACGGAAAACGATTCCATCCTCTTTACTATAGCCGATACCACAGGTTTTCACCTCTTCAACATGGGTCGCGGTGGCTGGAACGGCATCCGCTTGAACAAAGCCAGTGCAAGCAGATTCAATTACTGCCACTTCCAATACGGCAAAGCCGCCCTTGATGATGACCAAGATGGTGGCGCCCTTCGCATTTTCGACTGCACCAATGTGGAAATAAGCCATTGCAACCTGTTCTGCAACTTTTCACGCGAACACGGTGGCGCCCTAAATGCCGAAAACTCAAAAGTGATGATTCACGATTGTAAGGTTAACAACAATCTGACTTACACAAGGTTGGACACAGTGTATTTCATGTATGGCGGGGGACTGCGTTTTCTGAAATGCGAGGTGGAAATCACTACAACTGATTTTTATTACAACAATGGTGAAACTGCCATCGGCGGAGCATTGAGCATAGACAGCTGTATGGCAAAAATCGACCGTTGCCGCTTTGAGCACAATTTTGGCATTAACGGCGGCGGACTTTATCTGATTCGCTGCTTCGACAATCCCTGTAGCATTACTAATTCGCTTTTTGCCCATAACACTTCGGGGCACTTCGGAGGTGGTTTGGCCATCAGCGACTCATCGCCACTGGTCAGCAACCTCACCGTGGTGGACAATCATTCCGTCGGCGTCAACTGTGGCGGCATCTTCTTCTACCAGCACAGCTCACCCGTCCTATGGAACTGCATCATCTACGGCAACACCAATAATGTCCCACTCGAAGAACCCGTTCAGATGTGGTCGTGGACCCTCGACGACTGCGCCCCAGAATTTCACAACTGCTTAGTGCAGTACGGACTTGAGAATATTTCAAATCACGATGTTATCACCGTATATGAAAACTGCATTGATGCAGACCCGCTTTTTGCTGACCCAGATAACGAAAACTACCAACTTGATCCCGATAGCCCATGCATCAATGCCGGCTCTCCAGAAACGCCAGCAAATCTTCTCAATGGCTTTGACTTGGATGGAAACCAACGTGTTAGCGACAATTGCATCGACATAGGTGCCTACGAATATGACCCTAATGGAGTTCAAGAAACTCTTCAAAACGAGCAAACTATTCACATTGTCGGCAACCCCGTTACAGCTTCAAGCTATGCCGAAATCGAATGTGAAAACGGTTGCGATTTGTTTGCCAAGATCTATTCCGTTGACGGTAAACTTTTGGTCAACAAGGATTTAAGCAAGGCACAAGCAGGTCTCAATCGTATTGAAATCGGGGATTTGTTCCAAAATCTGACCAACGGAACTTATTTGCTCGTTATCAGGACATTTAAAAACACATTTGTAGCCAAAATCATCAAATAACAGAATGTAGGGCTGTCACACTGTGGCAGCCGCATGAAATATTCAAAGCGGCTGCCGTAATACGACAGCCCTACAAGCCTGTTTTTATGGCTTCATCGTAAAACTGTCGCCTTTGTTCGCGACTGACCTTATATTTTTTGTATTGCCCCGTCTCAAGGTCACAATCGTACATAGCTTGTATTTGTGAGATGAAGAGCCGTGAATAGAGTCGGTTCTGGTAGGCTTGTTTCTCCCTCATGAAAGCAATAGTCTGCTTGATTTGATCGAGGTCCAAGTCTTCCTTAGTGAAGACGAAAAGACCAAACTCATCGAAATCGCCGTAAAAGCCGTTGTTCACCTTGTCCATCTTGATTTCGAGGATGCGCTTCAAGGGCAAGGCCAATGACCAGAATTCGTATTCATTGCGACCGATGATGCTGCCATCGCCCAAGCCGTAGGCATAACCACTTTGATTGATATGACGCAAATCCTCCGCATTCACTTCCTTGATGTCTTCGCCCGCCATCTCGTTCACCAAAGCATTGGCCACATTCTTGTTCTCGCGGATGGCTCGTGTCACCTCGATACCGATACTTTGTTCTTCATCCTGCAAGTCAGGCCGGTCGCGGTTGACCAAATGGGCATAATGCTCACCCAACAGCGTGGCCAATGAGACCATGGCATAACGCTCAAAGAAGCAGGTATCGAATTTTGGTTCAAGCATCGCTTTAGGGATTATTTGGTCAGCATTACTTTTGTTACTGCACCATTCTCTCCTTTGATGAAATACAAGCCTTCGGTAAGGTCTCTCAACTCGATTTGTTGAGTGCCAGACTTCAATGCATACTTAGCCACGCAACGACCTTGGACATCCATCACTTCAACAACCGTTGACTCTTCCACTTTGATGGTGACACATCCCGAAGTCGGGTTGGGCCAAAGTTGCAGTGTATTTTGCTCATGTTCAGCAACATCAACATATCCGTTGTTGATGGTAAAAAACTTATGAATCTCGGTCAGATAACCGATGTCGTATTGGTTTTCGCTCATATACCAGGTGTGGTTGCCGCCAATGACCTTGATGTGTTGCAGTTCAGCATCACCCTCGTAAGTATAACGCACAAAACGCAGCCCATCGTTTTTTAGGTCGGGGAAAGTGTCGATGACGGGTTCGGCAACGCAACGGTTGGCGTTTTTCCAATAATCAAGGATGGCGTCGACATTGAGACCCAAGTTACCACCAAAGTATTGCGAGTTGCCATCGTAACCCACCACGGGATCCGTAGTGCCATGAATGTGCAACATCCTCACGGGTGCTACAGCCGTTTGATTCGCCATGGAATGCGTAATCAGTCCGCTGACAGGTGCACATGCGGTGATGCGGTCGCCATGCTCGATGGCCATGCGATGCGTCATGAAACCGCCCATCGAAAAGCCCGTGAAGAAGACGCTGTCGAGATTGATGGGATATTGCTCGGCCAATGCATCAAGGAGCGCCATCAAGAAGCCTGAGTCATCGATGCTGCTTGCCATCAGTCCAGCATTCCACATGGTTGCACCCGACTGAGATAATGCTTGAGGAATCACAACTGCCCATTGAAACTCATCGGCCACCTGTTGGAAATGGAACTCATTGTCCAACCGGGTGATGTTGTCGCCCAAGCCATGCAAGAAATACAGGATGGGCATTGTCTCAGAATGGCTTTCTGGTATTTTAATGAGATATTGCCGTTGTGTGCCTTGCCATTCAAAAGTCTGAATCTGTGAGAAAAGTTGTCCACAAAACAGCAGAAGAGCGGATAATACGCTGATTTTAAGTAGGTTTCTTGTTTTCATAGTGATAAGAGTTGTTAGATTATTTTGGGCAAAGATACACTTTTTCTTCTATCTACAGATTTCCAGCCTCATCACTCGTGTTGGTTTTGTCGTGCCTGTCAGTTTCTCGTCGATGCAGGTCTCACCAGTAGGTTCGAAACCACACTTTTCCATCACCTTTCCTGAAGCAGGATTATCAAAGTAATGACTGCTGATCAGTGATTTGATGTCGGTTGTCTTACGGATATGGTCAAGCATTAATTCAAGCGCTTCCGTGCAAATGCCTTGGTTCCAGTAGGGTTTGCCGACCCAGTAACCGATTAGAGGCTCACCTTCGCGGGCTGGGAGATTGCTTTCAGGCGCAGGCAAATAGCCTATTGCGCCGATGGCCTCACCTGTCGCCTTGAGTTCAATAGCCCAATTGGTATCGTTATGAAACACAGTGTGGATAATCTCCAGGCTCTCTTCCACACTCTTATGCGGAGGCCAGCCGGCACGAGGACCGACATCAGGGTCGGAAGCATATTTGAAAAGTGCAGCTGCGTCATCATCGCGCCAGGGGCGGAGTAGGATTCTTTCAGTTTCCATTGCAAACGTTTTATACGCTGCAAAAATACAGCATAAGCCTCGTTTCCGCAAGTTTTTGGAATAATTGTAGAAAGAATTCTATCTTTGCAGTGTAAAAACAAGAAGCTGCTGCATGAAAAAAGAAACCTACGAAGCACAGAAAGCCTTTGCTGGCGAAAAAAAACCTTCCATGCTTCGCCGTTGTGTTGGGCATGACTATACAGGCCGCCAAATCTACATGATCACGATGGTCACGGAGGGGCGTCGTGCTCTATTTGGGCATGTTGTAGGTAAAAGCGAAGCTCTTGAAGGCAGCCCTGAAGAGCCGCACATTGAGCTTTCAGCGTTAGGCCAACGCGTTGCAGACGAGTGGTGGGCGGCACCATTGCACCATCCCGAAGTGGAGGTCATCGCACTACAAATGATGCCCGACCATTTGCACGGCATCCTTTTTGTCAGAGATAGGATGGAAAAACCGCTTGGCATGGCGCTGCGTGGGTTTAAGCAGAGCTGCAACAAGCATTACCGCGAGTTGGTGTTGGGTTTGCCTTCTGTCCCGTCGTTGCCAACGCAACAAACCCAACCCGCGCCCCACAAAGACAGACGAGGCGAAGACCGCACCCACGGAATGCTCTTTGCTCGTGGCTACAATGACAAGCTCCTGTTACGAGCAGGGCAACTTGAAACATGGCTCCGCTATTTGTCCGACAACCCTCGCCGCTTGCTTATGAAACGCGAGCACCCCGATTTATTCCGTGTCCAACGAAACCTAACTGTTGCTGGAGTTTCATTCTCTGCCATCGGTAACTGTTTCCTGCTCAACCGCCCTATCCGCTTATTTGTGCAATGCTCTCGTCGCCTAACTGAAGCAGAAATACAAGCAAAAGTAAAGGAATACCTAACAGCTGCCAGACAAGGCGCAGTGCTTGTTTCTCCCGCTATCTCTCCTGGTGAGAAAGCGGTGATGAGGGCAGCCTTTAACGAGGGCTTGCCTCTGATTTACTTACAGGAAAACGGCCTCACCGAACTCGCCAAGCCAAGCGGAACCCGCATGGAGGCATGCGCACGAGGTCAACTACTCATCCTTTCCCCATGGGAACACCACAACGAACAGATAACCATCAGCAGAAGCCAATGCCTCGTGCTCAACGATTTGGCACGACAAATTTGCGAGAATGATTAGTGCCCCTTTTCCGTCCTAATGAAATGCCCCTCCTGAACAGCAGCAAATGTTGCGACAGCGGCTATAATAATCATCGGAACAAACGATTCCAAAAAGACCGTCAAAGGAACTCCAACAAAAAGCAGAACCCCCGTTACTTTATTTGCAATGGTGTGAGGAAAGATGCATTTCTTGTACATCACTAACGCAGAGATTTGATTGATGACCTTGATGGCGACAATCACTCCGCCCCAAATCCACAACCATTTTGGAAATGCCAATACAGGTATCAATTTAAAGCAACAGCATATCACGAAGGCCAAATCAGCCAAACTATCCAGCAATGCACCTACTTGGCTTTCACATCCGAGTTTTCGGGCGAGATAGCCATCTGCCATATCGCTGAGGCCACATATGAAATAGAAGATCCAAAAGACAATGCTTCCGACATCGAAAAACAGAAGGCTAATGGCTCCTATGAACCTAAATATCGTAATAATGTCGGGCAAATGCTTCATAAAAGAGTTCTTTCACTCAGTTTAAAAGCACACAAATCTATAGTTTCATATCCTTTGTAGCTTCTACAACTCTTTCTATTTCATTGATAATAAAGTTGACAAACTTCGTGGGATGAGCTTCAAAACTAATCCAAAAAGCATCGTTCAATTTGTATTCTTTATGCCGATTCCATCCAATCCAACCCTCAACATCATATTTTTCATAAACATTATTTAACAGACTTTTATATTTCTTTGCGACCTTATTTTCCGGATTATTCCAAATGCCTGACCATAGAATAGAGTTTTTCCCAGTTTGTATTGCCCAGCTACTCTTTTTCCATTCAGGAATACCAACTTCAAGACGGAATTTACCATAACCAAAATCGGAATATATTATAGAATACCCCTTTCTTTTAATTGCTTTACATATCTTTTTCTCACATAAACAATTTATCCAACCATTAGTTCTCGAAGTAACAATATCGTATAGTCTATCTACATCTTCCCTTACTTGAAGAAGTTCTTGAAAGTTTTCAATTTGGAGCTTTTCCATAAGTTTTTTTTCTAATTCATTTTCGATTTCAATATCTTCCTTTCGTGCATCAAAGGTTTTTCCCAAATAATCACCGTATTGGATTATTGCCGATGATAATAAAGGTTCTTTCTGTATTTCCTTCATACCGACAAGTGTATCTAGCCAAGGCATAATGTCATCCTTAAAATTCATACAAATAAACCGGCCATTGTTCATATTTGAGCATCCAAGATACTTTTTTGCCTTGGCGGTTAAACTATTGTCGGAAATCTTTTTATTGCCATCACGGGTCAGATAAACAACGAAGATTTTTCGTTTGGGAATACCTAAACTATCAACATAGTCTATATACCTTTCTATTTGAGTTTCTTGATCATATGCATTCCAAATTTTATTCTCAATGATTATGGCATAAGCCCCTTTTTCTTTTATTAGCAAATCTATCCTATTTTCTTCGTTGGTTAATTCTGGATTTTTGATAGCTAATTCAACTTCACAATCACCCAATGAATCAATAAGTTCAAAAAAAGACTGCAAAATGGGGAAACGACCATTATACGAATATTGTAACAATCCGCGCAATATGCGTGAATTTGCATTCTCATCAGCATGAAGCTCACTGATAACATTTAACGAATACGGTAGAGCCGCTTTTTTGAATGAATAAAGCTCATTTAATTCTTTTGCTACCTTTAATAGAGAATCGTTTATTTCTGCCATAAAAATTACCCTTTCTTCTCTATTAAATTCTTCCGTGCTTGAGGATTATGGGCAAAAACTGCTCCCACCGTCGGGCATTGCTCCATTTCTGGGCAGTCGCCGCAAGTTGTAACGCCTTTTTTCAGCGCACATTGGTGGATGGCACATAGGCTTTCGCAGTAAACCGTCTTTCGTCCATTGACGCGGCAACCCTCGCAATTGATATGCTCGGGAAGTATGGTGGCGTTGTTCAATTCAGACCAAAGCCATGCGGTTTTCTCTCGCAAGGCTTGGTTGTTGTTCTTTGTGGCGATGAAGGCATCGCACTGTTCACAGTCGAGGCCGCAAAAGGCAATCATTTTGCTCATAGCGTATCATGACAGACATTCGAACCGCCAGAAGAGGTGCAGCCCGAAGTGGCGGCATTGCCCGTATAGTGCAATTCGCTGCCACCCGAAAGGTTGACTTTGATGCTGCCGTCGCAGTGGATATAGGCGTCGCTCCCGCCCGACATTTCACCTTCGCATTGGTCGCAAACCAGAGCATATCTGCTCCCAACCACCTTTTTCATGATGTTACTGCCACCCGACAAATTGACTTCAAGCTTGTTGACTTTGCCTTCAAGAGTGGCTTCGGAGCCACCGCTCAATTCGATGTCAAGCTCTCTCGCCGCCACATAGCCTTCGGTTTTGGAAGCACCCGACAAATCCATATCGATCTCATCAGCCTCAACGTCGCCGATAAATTCCGAACCACCCGACATGTCAACATCAACCTCGTCAGCATAAAGGTTGCAATAGAATTCCGAACCTCCCGACAAATCCACTTCAATCTTTTCACCATCAAGAGCATATTCCGAATGGAACTCCGAGCCGCCCGAAAGCTCAACGCTGGTCAAATCGGCGTTATAAGGCAGTATCACTTTCATCTCCGAACCATAGCTGCTGGCCATGGGCTTGAGGTGGATTCTCAACTTGTTACTGACTTTTTCCACAACGACCTTCGGCATGACGTTTTCGCCAGCGGTGATGGTAATAGCGGTTGCCGCATCACTCACTGTGACCCCAAAACCGTCCTCTACTTGGAGTTCAGTGTAAGAACCTTCGATGTTGAAGTCTTGTGTTACGGGATCGCCAGCAAACTTTTGGCAACTGCCCAATGCAAACGAAACAAGGGTTGTGAGGATGGCAAGATATTTTTTCATTATAAAACGGCCGCTGTTATATACCATCGGGACATCGGTTTTAATACGATTCTACTTGTTCATACCTAAACGGCTGCAAAAATACTTTATTATCCGTTTTGAAATTAAAACCATATATGGACATTTTTATGGACTTTGCGACATTTTGTGCCTAAATAACATTGGAATTGTATGTGATTTCCTTACTTTTGCATCGGATTATAACGGAACGGTTGTTTTATTATGGCAAGACCGACAAGCATAACGAAAGAAAAAATACTCGCTGCTGCTATTGACATCGTGAGAAAAGGCGGCACTTCCGCACTTACAGCCCGAAACCTTTCCTCGGCGTTGGGTTGTGGCGTCAATGCCATTTTCTCTAAGTTTGGCTCCATGGAAGGTGTTCTGGAAGCCGTCCGCACCGAAGCCCGCCGTTTGTTCAAGGAGCGAGTAGGCGCAGGCTTTTCCTTGAATCCGCCTTTCAAAGGCATGGGCTTAGCCTTCCTTTGGTTCGCCATTGACGAACCCCAACTTTTCAAATTGGTGATGGACGACAAGGTTTCGGCAGCCTCTTTCGAGGATTATATCGACACCCAAGTGGGCTTCAAACGGGAGTCGATTGCCGCCATCAGCCAGTCTTTCGGTTTGCAGGGAAAAGATGCCGAAATGCTCTATTATCAACTGATGCTTGTCGGTATCGGGCTGGCCCATACCTGCGTGGAATGTGGTGCGGCACTCAGCATCCCGCAAGTGTCCGAAATCTTTGGCAAGAATGTGAGGGCATTCCTGATGGTCATTCGCGCCGGCAACGATGAGCGCGAATCGTTTATGCCCCAAGAAGGCACTGGACCCGAGGGCGATGTTGAATCCTATCTCTTGATCCATTCCCTTGCTGGCCAGAACCACCTGCTGCAAGAGCTTCACGCCGCGCCCCGCTATATTCAGGACAATGAATGGGTCGAAATGGAACGCGTGTTCCGAAACGGCTTCTCCCTCACGCCCGAATCGCTTCGAGAGGAGCATCCCAACCTCACCCGTGGTGATGTCCGCCTAATCATGCTTTCCCGACTTCAGTTTTCCGTAACCGAGCAAGCCCTTCTTTTGGGTATCTCGCCTGCCTCAGTCACCAAGGCACGACAAAGGCTTAAAGCCAAACTGGGAATGTGACAATCCGTCCTCTGACCTATGATTTCATTCTTTCTTGCGCATCCTTACCAGCGCCCGTGCCTTTGTATTTGCTGCGCGTCGAATTCAGGCGATAATATAACGACACTTGGAACTTGTGCGTCGAGAAAACATTGTTCTGCTGGATTTGGTAGTAGCCCATGTCGCTGTATTCGTTCATGCCACTGCGTCGCAGGATGTCGAGCACGGCGGCACGGATGGTAAGCGACTTGTCCTTCAGGAAGCTCTTCTGCACGACAACGCCAAGGTTTAAGTAGTTGTAATCGTTGTAGAAATTCAACTGATGGCCGTGCGAGCGGAACATGAAGTTGATGTCGATTTTCCAATCATGCTTGAAACTGAATGTGTTGAAGGCGTTGAAGGTAAAGACAGGCTTGTCGAAATAGACCCTGCGTGTACCTTCTGGAACATGGATGTCTTCAAGGTCGAGCCAAAGGTCTTGCTTCTCCATGCCTGCGGTGGCGTTGAGCGACCAAATACCCGCTCTCGGTGTTGCCGAAATGTAGGCACCAATCGTATTCACAGGTTTATCGAGGTTGATGTGTTTGATGAGTGCGGCATCGCCATCGGTGAGGTAGGCCCACTGCGTGATGGGGTTTTTGCAATGTCCGTAGGAAGCCGTGAACGCGAGCCACTTGTATCCCACATTCAGCGTAAGGTCTTGAATACGCTCGTTGAGCAGTTGCGAGTTGCCCGCCTGCATCGAATAGCGGCTGATGTAGGTGACGGCGTCGTTCATCGCGAAGAAACTCGGACGGTTGGTCTTGATGCCATACGACAGGCCCATCTCCACCTTGCCCAAGGCAACGGAATAGGAGGCCGTCGGGAAGAACTCGTCCTGCGGACGATAGAGGAAATCGTTGTTGGTCACATCCCTATAGTCCAAAAGCGTGTGTTCGTAACGCATTCCAACACTGGTTTGACCCCATTTCCCGAAATCGCAGGCATATTGCGCAAAGGCAGCGATATTGTTTTCCGTGATGTCGGCATCGGTGTTGGCAATGGTTTGTTTGTCAATCCAATAGGTGTTGTGACGCTTGGCGAAGGTCATCTCCGTGCCTGCCTCTATGCTGCCTTTCCAAACGGGATAGGAAAGCACCAACTTGGAGGCATAGAGCCTGCTCTCCGCTCCCGACCTGCTTCTGACAAAGTCATCTTCTATCAGGCTTTGCTCCACATTTTCACGGTCGGTGTTGGTCGCTGTGTTCAGGAAGTCGATGTTAAAGTCGATGCCGAGTTTGCCCGCTGTGCCGTTGTAATAAGCGTTGGTGAGGATACCGAGCGGCTTGGTTTCCTTGCTGGTCTGCACGCTGTAGAGATGGTCGAGGAAGACATCGTTTTCAAAGACATTCTCATCATAGATGACCTTATTCTCGCCGCCGAGATAATGCGTCAGGTCGGCGCGGATGCCCAAGGAATGATTGTCGGAGACTTGCCAGTTGGCGCCAGCGGTATAAACGAGTTGGTCGTTCTTCCAAGTCATGGTGTAGGGACCTCCCTGACGGAACACTTTGGTGGTGTTGGCGATTTCCTCCAAACTGCTGTATTGGCGGTAGTCCGTGTGTCTGTAATACACCGAGCCGAACACATCGACACCGTTTTTACGGTAGTTCAAGCCGAGTTTCCCGCGTGGTGTGTTGAAGCCGTACTGTAAGTCTTGGTCGTCGGTCAAGTTCAGGTCGAGGCTGAGGCCATCGCCTTGTTGTTTTTTGGTACGGATGCGGACCACCGCCCTCACCGTGGCATCATATTGCGCTCCCGGGTTGTTGATGACTTCCACATCACGGATGTCGTCGCTGCGCAGGCGGCGCAGTTCGCTGTCGTCGCGCATCAGCCGCCCGTTGATATAGATAATCGGTGAGCCTTTGCCCAAGACCTCAAGGCCATCCTCGCTGCCCGTCATTCCTGGCACTTTGGTCAGCATCTCTTGTGCAGTCCCCGAATCCTCAAGCACCGAGCCTTGGATGGTGGTAATCATCGAGTTACCTGTCAGCCGCGTTTGTGGCAACTGGCTCTTCACAACCACTTCGCCAAGGAGTTGAGCATCCATCATCATCTGGATGGTCAGGCCGTTTGTGGGCCTTATATACTGGGTTTGGTAGCCCACGCATGACACTTTCAGCAGGCCGTCTTTTTTGTCGGTCGGCAAGAGGAATGAACCTTGTTCATCGGTCACCGTTCCTTGCACGAAAGTCGAGTCGGGAAGCGAAAGCAGCATCACATTCACGAAAGGCATAGGATCACCTTTTTCATCGGTGATGTAGCCAACTAAGTTTTGGTTTTGAGCTAATGCCGAAACCGTCATCAGCAGTGCAGCGGTAAGCGTTATCAATTTCAGTGTTTTCATATTTTCGTGTTCATTTTTCTACCTCTATTCTCATTTCACAATCCGCTCCCCCACCCAAGATGGAGTGACAAAGCGTTACGGTGAAATTTTTGCCTTTCCACAAACTTTGCATCGAATACATCACGCTTTGGCGCGAACATTCACAGAGCAAAGGTATTGTGACATATCCTTTTTTGCACAATTCACAAGTACATTCCAAAAAGACCAACCGATAGACACGACCTTTTTCGACGACCTCACCTTTCACTCCGGGCAAATCATTGGCCATCTCAAAAAAAACATCCATGTCCCCTTTAGCGTCCTCATAGAGTTTTTGGTAAACCGAAAGCGTACCGCCTTTCACACAGTTCTTTCCGCATTCCGCGAAGAAAACTGACCGTTGTTCTGGTGAAAGCTGTGCAATGCCTTTCTCGAATCCCTTAAACCAAGTTGATAATTCCATATCAATACTTTTTTCTTCTTATTCACTATACGGCTTATCACCTAACGGGCGAGTGCAGCCCCAATCTTTGGCGAACTGCTCAAACTCCCCGTTGACTTTCTTCAAAAACAACAAGCTCACCATTTTGCGAACCAGCCAAGGATATTGTTCCATGCCTGTAAATTTGACGGCTTCGGGAGAGAGGAAATTACCTTTTTGTGCAAAGAGTCGCCCCATTTCAACATAAGGAGTCACCATCTTGGCCACTTGATCGGCTGGAGCGGTGCGGATACGGAAACTGCCGCCATGGATGAGTGTGCCGCCGTAACTGCAACCAAGTTGTCCGGGCAATCCGTGCAGGAAGCGTTCACACAGGCGGAACTCATTCCCTTCATCCATACCTCCGTGAAGCATAAAGGATAGTTCGGCAGGCTTCTTATGTTCCTTAGGCAGTGTTTCCAAGAATTCCAGCATCAAGCTAGGCACACACTCCACATATAGCGGAAACGCGATGAGGATGCGTTCGTTGTTGAGAAAGGCTTCGCGTGCTGCGTTCCATTCTTTACGGCTGGAGAGGTTGTGAAGTTCCCAGGTGATACCACCCTCTTTCAAGCCTTTGGCGAAGGTGTGGATGATTTTGTCGGTATTACTGTATTTCTGCACTCTTGGGCTGCCGTTGATAATGACGAGATGAGTTGGTTTAGAGTTTAGAGTTGAGTGTTTAGAGTTTTGAACCATGCTGGAAGTAGCATTCAAGGGAATAGCACCCAACGAATGTCCACCGATGTTGGCGGCGGTACGTTTGCACCAATCTTCCAACAACGCTTGGTCAGCGGCACCTTTATACAAAAGACCGATGTTGAGCGCATGGTAGCGCAACTCATGGCGCATCCAGCCGTCGCGGAAACCTATGGTCATGTTCAGCATAGGCATAATACGATCCATCATTCGTTTGCCTTTGTAATCCAGAAAGCCAAACCGTGTGTCGGAGACAAGCCAGAGGTTATCGGCCTTCACCAGTTTCTTGAGAATGTTCTCATAATCGTCCTTGATGGCGCACACGCCAGGCGTTTTGAGCCAGCACTGGTTGCAGCCCATGCAGTGGGCGATTTTCATGTCCGAGGTATTGACAATCTCCCTTTCATTGTCTTGAATAAGATTGCTAATCTGTTCTAAAACAGATTTTTCCTCAATTGTATTCAATATAATTGTCATACTCAATGCCCTTTATGTTTTTCTTTCTTCTTTACCTGCCGAAGGTCAAACTGGCGTTGCTTTTCTGCCTCTCGTTCTGCCTTCGACTGCTTCTTGCGTTCTGTCTTGTTTTGCTCCTGTTGCAGTTTCAAAGCCTGCTGTGACTTGGTTCCAATACCTAGAGACCGCATCTGCTTCTTGGCCTCACGAAGTTGTCTCTTTGGATTCTTTTTGTTCTCCAAAGAGGAAGCTGCCTTAACTCCCTGGCTGAACTGAAGCCTATGCCAGTTCTTGTCAACAAACTCCAGTACTTCTTTATCTGTTGGCTCAGCACCGAAAGTCACCTTGCAAACATGCAGTCCTTCTTGATCTGTCCTTTCGAACAGACCAATCCAAAAAGGGGCTTCGAACAGGATGGTTAGCGAACTGGTTGTCATAGCTCATTCATGGTTCTTTGCAATTCATCCAAAAATCTTGCTCCATGTCCACCATCCATCTGCACATGATGGAACTGGAAGGATATGGGTAAGGTGACCTTGAACCAACCTTTGCGATATTTGCCCCACATCACCATAGGATTGCAAAACTGGTCTGTGTATTGGTTGACAATGCCATCCAATTCGGTAGTAGTCATTGCCGAAGTCCCGATGACCATAGAATCAGACTCGAAAGTGCTTTTACAAGACAAACTCACCGATTGAGTCAAAGTCAAGTATTCGGTACTAAACTGCTCAAAATCATCAGTATAAGAAATATCGCACGAATTGATACCACCAACCTTGTTGTTTACGATGATATTGACGGCTAAACGGTCGTACTTGAACAATTTCCCATGCTCGGGAAGCAAGTAGAATTCCTCCATCTGGCTTGCTGCCTTGCCGATGCACCAGCACAAAATCGCATTGAATTTCAACCCTTTTCGTCTACTCACCTTATAAAGCCGCGTCACGTCGAAGGTCTTGGTGAGCGTCACCATCGGCATGGGCGACTTCATCCATAGCTCAAATGCTTGTGCCCGATTCGTCTCCTGTGGGTTGATTTCTCGTTTCATTGTAAGTGTGCCTTTTTGTACATATCAATTCGGTCGCAAAATTAGCGCATTATCCGTTCCGAAACGAAAACCAAATGTGGACATTAATATGGACATTATGAAACCAAATCACCATTGAAAATGAAAAAAAGATGTAGCTTTGCGGTGTAAATCAAACTTGAACGAGTGAAACGACGAAATTTGTTGTGAAATAAACCATTATGTCAGAACTGAAAGCGATATTATCAGGCAGAATCAGCGGCTACGATGCCAAGGCGTTGGCCAAAGCCGATTTCAAGGAAGAACTGTTTCAGTTGCTTTTCGACCCCGACAAACGCACTTCCGACAACGCCGCCTGGGTGCTGACCCATCTGCCCAAAACCGCAGACTCCTGGCTGACTGAACGTCAAGACATCCTAATTGATGAGGCCATGCGCACGGCAAGCACCACCAAACGCCGCCTCATCATGAACCTCTTGGAACGGACCTCTTTTGACCCCGACCACACCCGCACCGATTTCCTCGATTTCTGCTTCAACGCCATCCTTTCCGATGAACCCATCGGCGTGAAGAGCTTAGCCATTAAGTTGGCATACGCGCAGAGTGCCCATTATCCCGAGTTGCTCGAAGAAATCAACGCCACCCTTCAGATGATGGAGCCAGAGGAACTTCCTGCGGCTTTGAAACACCTGCGTGGGAAGATGCTTGCAAAATAAGCTAATAACAGCAAAGCAAAATAAACTAATAAAAACTACCGCATTTAATAAAACTCTGCAGCAAAAAGTGGAGTGTTTTTATTACTTTTTGCAGTAAATATGTTGTTGAAATAGAAAAAGATTTGTATTTTTGCAGCGTCAAAAACTAATGTTGGCAAGACAAAATAAACTAATGTTAGTAAAACAAAATAAACTAACAACAACGGCGCAAAATATACTAATATGGCAACAATACAAGAGAAATTGGCGGAGTCGTTAGAAGTGCTGAAGGCGTATCAGGATGCCCATGGGGACAATTTAGTGATCCAAGGAGCGGACACGCTGGGACGGACACATACAGAACGATTGGTGAACAGCGGATACTTGCAAATGGTCATGAAAGGCTGGTATATCCCGTCGTCGCCAGGAAGCGAGGGTGATTCCACGGTGTGGTATGTGTCGTACTGGCATTTCATTACGGCTTATTTGGACAAACGATTCAACGGGGCTTGGTGCTTGTCGCCAGAGCTGTCTCTCTATTTCCACAGCGGGAAGACAGTGATTCCCAGGCAATTGATTGTGCGCTGCGAGAAAGGGACAAACAACATCCTGCAACTGCCTTTCGGGACTTCGCTTGTCGACATCAAGGCGGCCCTGCCACCAGAGGTGATGCAAGAACCGCGCTATGGTGTGCGGTTGTATCCGATGGCGTATGCCTTGCTGATGGTGGGGCCAGACTATTATCGGCGTGATGCGTTGGAGGCAAGGACTTGCCTGGCAAGCCTGCGTGACGTTTCGCCCATCGTGTTGGCGGCCATCGATGGCGGCCATACCACCCGGGCGGGTCGCGTGGCAGGTGCGCTGCGTTCCATCGGACGTGTGGAGATGGCGGATGAGTTGTTGCGCATGATGCGCCAAGTGGGTCATGCGGTGACGGAGGAGAATCCATTTGAGGAGAACGTGCAGATGAAGACCTTCGCCGAGTCGCCCTACGTATCCCGTATCCGCTTGATGTGGATGCAGATGCGGAAGGTGGTACTGGACACATTGAAAGTTCAACCGGTGCAGCAGGATGCGGCATCGGTGCTGGCGATGATGGATGCGACGTATGTGAAGGATAGCTATAACTCCTTGTCGATTGAAGGCTATAAGATTACGGAAGGCCTGTTGGAGCGTGTTCGCAGTGGCAATTGGAACCCCGAGGAAAACGAGGAGGACATGGAACGCAGGAATGCCTTGGCAGCTCGTGGGTATTATCAAGCCTACGAATTGCTGAAACAAGGCGTGAAGGACTGTTTTTCGGGCAAGGCGCCCGCACTTTTGTATGTGAAAGGGCATCAGGACTGGCATTTTCAGTTGTTTGAGCCATGCGTCAGGGCGGGCATTGTGAAGGCTTCGGATTTGATTGGGTACCGCAGGCATCAGGTGTATATCCGAAACTCTATGCACATGCCGTTGAACCCCGATGCCATATTGGACGCGATGAGTACCTTGTCGGACTTGATGACCGAGGAGGAGAATGCGCTGGTGCGTGCCATTTTAGGGCATTTCTTCTTCGTCTATATCCACCCCTACATGGACGGCAACGGCCACACGGCGCGTTTCGTGATGAACAGCCAATTGGTGACGGCAGGCTATCCCTGGGTGGTGATTCCCGTGGAGCGCCGACAGGAATACATGGCAGCATTGGAGCAGGCCAGCGTGGAGGGGAATATTGAAGGGTTTGTGAGGTTTATTGGGAGGGTGATGTAATAATACTACTGTCATTGATTACCCAAATCCAGGTGGGGACAACTTGTCCCCCTGTTCGAATGAAAGCGGCTGATGGAAATTGAGGAATAAATCATTTTGCCAAATAGGGAAAGATTTGTAATTTTGCACAAAAGAAAAAACGAAATGCTGGATTATGAGGATAATCTCTTTACAGGCTGCGCATGGCGATGCCTTTATAGTTGAGGCAGAACAAGCAGGAAAGGTCTTTAGGATAGTTATTGATGGAGGACCAGAAGAAACTGCTAATGCCATTTCAGAGTGCTATTTAAGTCTAGGGCATATTGATTTGTTAGTCTTGACTCATTTCGATGCAGACCATATAACAGGACTGTTGAGGTTTTTTGAAAAGCTAAAAGGTGAACTTTGCTTAGTCGATTATGTTTGGGCAAATTGCGCAAATATTGTAGATTTTGATAACGAAGAGAATGTGGCTGCTTATGAGGATGCTTATGTTCTATCAAAACATCTTGAAAAACTAAAAAAACAAGGTGCGATTGGAGAGTGGAGTAACAATGTGATTACAGAAAAGGAGCCGATGATAATTGGACCTTTCCAAATAGAGATTTTATCACCAACAAAGGAAATACAAAGAGAGTTACTCAAGCATTATCGAGAGTATCAAGAAAAAGAAGGTTTGGAAGATGATCCTGACACGGATGAAGAAGTCTCGTTTGGAAACGTGCAACGAGATGCTGCCAAAGAGCTTACGCAACTTGCCACAGAATTTCGCCAAAGGAGAACATCTTTTATGAATAAAACGTCTATTGCATTGCGTATTATGGCGGAAGGCAAAACGCTTCTGTTTTTAGGCGATGCAGAGGCAAATATCATAGCGGATTCCTTAGAAAGACTTGGTGCAACAACTGAAACCCCATTGTCTGTTGATTTAATAAAAGTATCTCATCATGGAAGTAAAGCAAACATCAATCGTCGGTTATTTGAATTAATTTATTGCTCCAATTTCCTAATTTCAACAAATGGTGGTACAGGAGGGGCATACCATCCAGATAGGCAAACGATTGCTTGTATTGATGCGTGGGCAAGGAGAAATGAAACTCCAATTGCTCTCTATTTCAACTATCCGCTTAAAACCATTATGAAACGGAATGTTGGATTACTGAAGGAAACAGAAAAAGATAAATTCACAATATCGGAAGGAGTAAAATATATTATAGTATGATAGATAACTTAGAATTTTTCTCAGCAAAGACATTATATCAAACGTCCCTCCTAAATCATTCAATACAAGGGACTGGTACCATCATCGCTAGTCAGAGGAAATATTACCTTATTACGGCTTTACATTGTATGAAGGAGACTGATGATGAAGGTAATGAAATCCTATCACCAGACTGGAAAAAGATCTCAGCTACCATATATTTGAAAGATGCTGAAGTGGCACTTGAGTTTAAAAGGCTTGTGGACGCAGACGTTGATGCAGACTGGGCAATTTTGGAGATAGAAAAACCCCAGGTGAGGTTCGATTATGAGCATAGTTTAGTCCTCTCTTCAGACTATAAATTAGATGAAGCATTTGGTTCATACGGGTTTCCTAATCATATTGAGGACGGCCTTTATCTTGATTTTTTTCCAACCAATGAACGCGGATACAATTGGCGGTTGAAAGATGTGATAAGTGGCGGCTCCACCAAGGCAATCACCGCAGAAAAAGGTTGTTCGGGTATGGGCTTATTTCACATGGTAAATGGTCAATATCATTGTTTGGGTATTATCAATAAGTCTGTGCAGGGCGGGGATTTCAACACGATGAAACTAGTACCTATTAAAACCATGGCAAAGTATTTCCCAGATGTTTATCATCCAACTCAAACGAGACAAGACAAACCTACGGACGAAGATATATTGAACACAATTAACGAGGAAACAAAAGCCACATTTGCAGAAGTAAGTGACCAGGAGTTGGTTGCGCAATTTCTTTCGTTCATGGAATTGGCCCAATATGCTGATGCGTATAAACCTATTAAGCAACTATGGGAGCGTCATCCTCAAGATGAATGGACTGTTTTGAATTACATCAATACTACATCGCTTACATCCCCGCAAGAACTCGTCGGATTACAAAAGATAGGCCTTTCATTTCAATACTCCACCCCACAAAGTGTAGTCTTTTCGGCAAGAGCATTTGCGAACAGCGGATTCCCTCAAACAGCAGTTGATATTTGGTATAACAATGCACTTAGATTCAATGACAATGAATTAGATACCCTTTTTTATATTGAATTATTAGAATCTCCGATGAATTCTATAGTTTATAAAGAGTATGACACTGTAACAGAGGGTAAGTGCGTATTGTATGATGATGGACAAGAGCATAGACATTGTTTAATTGCCAGCAATAAGACTTTGATGGCTCGAACAATGCTTGGCAAGAATAAAGATGAAGAGTTTATTCTAAACATAGTTGGCGAAGACAGAAAAGTTAGAATTATAGCCGTATATGATAAATACTATAGCATAGTGCATCGGGCATTGACAGATGTAATGGAACAAGGAGGTAACTGTATAATGCGACCTATCAAAATAAACTCTCAAATGACAGCTAAGGAAGTTTTACAAACTATCTTTGAGGCGGCAGGGGTTGACACAACAGTTAATGTAGATGTTCAACTTCAGAACAATTACAACGCTAAGCCATCATTTCTATTGAATTGTAGGGCAGACGACCTGTTATGGAGTTACTATAGGTTTCTTTTTACGGACTTCAAGTTGTGCCCTTGGCCCAAGAATCTAAAAGATCCTAAAAGATTTAGGTTTGTAACGCCCCAGACACTCTTTGTTCTGGATTTATCATCATTGATTGTTTTGTTTGAAAAGACATTAAATGGAGATTATAATCCTTCACGCAGGTTCATTGTATCCAATTACCTTTATGAGTATATTAGAGATTATAAGAACCACGCTGGATGGAGTTCTAGTTATGATATGCACAAGGTATTAGAAGCGGGGAAAATCCATCGCTTTTGTGATAATCCTTTAGAAGATGCGATATTAAGGTATGATGCTTTATTGAAATGGATGGATGACTATTGTGAACGTCTTTCAAGTCCAAAGGTGTTGGAATGTGCAAAGATGCCCAATGAAACAGAGGCTTCGCTGTTGTTCAAACATAACATGACTCTGCTGATGGACAACTTATCTCGTGCACTACTTACGGAAGATTGGTATTATTTGGTACTACTTCAGGAAAAACTGTTTTTATTTAATTGTAACGAATTTTTTGGCTTATAAAGAGTTATTTTGAGGATAAACATGCGTATTAGTTTTCTCATAACGCCGACTGTAATTATTGTATCAAAAACTTTTTGCCATTCACAAAGTAATCCATTATCTTTGCACCCATAAACAACAATTAAAATTATATCGAGACATCAGAATCATTAAACAAACAGATAAATTATAAAAAAGAAAAACTGCAATAACATATTATAAATCATAGCGTTTGCTATTTATTCGGTAGCGTCTTAAACCTGAGAAACTTAATATGCTTCACCTCGAATAAGTCAAGTAAATGCCTGCGCTTTGGCGTGGGCTTGACTTATCTGGTGAAGCGGGCAATCTCAGGGCCTAAGACGTGGATAATGTTCAAGTCCACGTTCTTTTTGCTCCAAAAGATTGTCCGCCAAACCGAAAACAGATAAGTAAGCGCACAAAACGCAAGGCAAAATGACTAAATCAAAATCATTTACTGAAGCAAAAGCGGAATTTGATAAACACTATTCGTCAATAGTAGAATATCCATGCTTTTTGCCCGAACATACCACCACAGGAAAAATGGTCACATTCCGCAAAAAAGATGGTTCAAAAAACGAACAATACTACAAGTGGCAGTTCCTTTATAGCATAGTCTATTCAGGATTGTTTCCTAAAGATTTGATCGGAACTGAAATCCATTTCCCAAAAGGCAATAAAAGTTCAGCAGCAATAAAACTTGATGGAGCAATATTTACCGATGCCATTTGGTTTGACAAATACAAAGACTATCATCAAAACAACAACGCCGAAAGTCTTGAATGGTTGCGCAAAAACCTTATTGTTGCACTTGAATTCAAAAAAGAGAACAGCAAAAACATATCGGAAGTTTGGGACAAACAGTTGAAAGCTTATATGAAAGAAAGCGAAGCCGTTTTTTGTTTAGGTGTTCTGTATGATACGGAAAGACTATATCTTTTCCGCAAATATGATGGTAAATATTTACGTTACAGCGACGAATACAACACAAAGGGAATAGATAGTGGAACCAAAGAATTATCGTTGCATTTGCCCGATCCATATCGTAACATTCCGGATCTTAACAAAGTATTAAATTGGGCTGGCTCAAAAGAAACCGATCGCTCAAAAAGAACTATCAACGATTTGGATATTATTTCAGGGTTGCAATCAACTCAAATCAATGATGCAATGTCTGCTATCTTGCGGACAATGGACAAACTCGGAATGGTTAACCAAATGGGGTTTCAAATACTTGTGCAAATTCTGTCGCTCAAGATATTTGATGAAAAGCGTAATGAAAAACAGCCTGACCGCAAACTCGATTTTTATGTAAAAACTGAAGAGCGACAATTTAATAATCTGGCAGACAAAGGAATACAAGAATTTATTAAACGAATATCGAACTTAAAAAACGATGCAGGCGAAACTTATTACCGAATTTTACAAGATAAGTTGTTCGACTTCAAAAACGAAAAACACATTCGCATACTGATTGAAGTAGTATATCAGTTTCAGGATTACTCGTTTGTTAATTCTCAAAAAACAGACCTTTACCAACTTGTGTTCTATAAGTTTGCCGGACAGTTTTCCAAAGACCAAAACGCACAGTTTGTTACTCCGTTGCCCATGATAGACTTTTTGGTAAATATTGTAAATCCTCGCAATGGAGAAACCATCATTGACCCAACAGTAGGAATTGCTGACTTCCTTTCGGTTTCTTATGTCAATTCAAAAAGCAAATTGGATGACAAGAATATATTCGGAATGGACATCGACGACCAAATGGTGATGTTGGCAACGCTCAATATGCTCCTCAATGGTGACGGAAACGCAAAAATAGTATCGCAAGCCGATGGTTACGGTTCATTACTCACCAAGTTCAGCAGCAAGGGTGAGCCGTTGCAACTGATTCCTAAAATGAACAAAAACGGCAATTGGGATGAGCGCCCTGACACCGAAAAGATAAAAAAGTTTGATGTGGTGCTCACCAATCCTCCTTTTGGAGAAGATCGTGCTTTTGTTCCAAAAGACCCGAAAGATTTGGAAGTGATACAATGTTATGAACTTTGGCAACTCTATGGACAAAAAATCGACCTTGGCGTAGTATTCCTCGAAAATGCATACCGCATTTTGAGAGAAAATGGTCGTTTGGGTATTGTGCTTTCAAATTCGATAGCAAGCATTGACTCGCATCGAGTGGCACGTCAATGGCTTATGGACAAAATGCGGATTGTCGCCTTGTTTGATATGCCAGCCAATGTTTTTGCAGAAACTGGAGTAAATACCACAATAATAGTAGCATACAAACCAGCAGATGATGAGCTGCAAAGGCTAAAGGAACAGAATTACGAAATCTTTGTCCGAGACATACAAAAAGTAGGTTATGAAGTAAAGACCAGTAAGCGTGTGAAATATTTCTCACCAATCTACAAAATCAATTATGAGACTTTCGAGACCGAAATTGACAAAGACGGCAAACCAGTTCTTGACGAGGATTTTACACAAACAGTTGCTGATTTCCGACAATGGTGCATGGGACAAGAAAAAACGTTACAGGATTTGTTTATAAAAGAAAAATAAGATGGGCAACTATATTCACACACCAAGTTCGGTAAAATGGCAAGATGTTGTAGATAAAGACTTTACTTTGTCATCTTCACAATATGTAAGGCTTGTCATGCCTAACAAGAAATTTATGTTGGTGAGAGATTTTTTGCTCAGGCCTCTAGAGCGGAAGGATTTGGGAGTAGAAGTTGGCTCACTTAGTTATATCGACAAATCATCATTCCATTTTATACGGACAAAAGCATTGCAACCATATTCGTTTTTGCTGGATTTAAACAAAGAAACCGCGTTGCCTATTTTGCCGTCTGAATTCGTATCAATGAATTTGAAAGAGGGCGACTTGCTAATTTCAAAAGACAGCAACATTGGTGAAATTGTAATCCTTGACAAAAACTATCTGAATTGTATGCTTTCAGGTGCAATTTACAAACTTCCAGTGGCGGATGAATGGCGTTTTATCTATTGGCATTTATCAAGGCTGACATATTTCGTGAACAATTAGATTTTATGGTTCCAAAAGGAGCTACAATACGCCATGCAAAAACTATGTTTTTGGATTGTAAAATACCACTGCCAAATACTAATCCTGAAAGAACCATCATTTACATTTCTATTCTCACACGGGCTATTGTCAACAAAGAAAAACTCATCCGTCAACGCCATGCTGAAATTTTGCAACAAATTGAAAAAGAATTGAATGAAAATCAAAAGCCTAATCAATTCGGTTATCAGTTGCCTAAGCTGAACGAGGTGAAAGAGGTTGGAAGATTGGACGCTTCTTTATACAAAGTATTTTTCAAGAAGGGATTGTATAGTGTTTTGAATTATAAGAATGGGTATTCTCCATTGACACATCAGCATTTGAAATTAATACCCGGCCCGAGTCTGGAATTAAAACTATTGGGTACACGCATAGACAGCGACCATTATATAAAAGGTTTTTATCGGCTTATCACCCCTAAACAAATAACAAATTACGGAATTGTAAGGAATGATGAGTATATCGGAACACCTGCAAAAATAGCAACTGTTCAATTTGGCGATATTCTATTTGGTGAAAGTGGAACAGGCAGAACAATGGTTTTTCTTGATGATGACCAAAATACAATTAATAATGCCCATGCTCATATCCTAAGATCTGTATTAGACAATGACTTGCATAGGGTTATTACGATTAGAAGTATTCTTCAATATTATAAGGAAAGTGGGTTGACAGATTGTATGACTGTTGGAGGTTCAGGTGGCCATTTATCGCCTTCGTATTTTGATAGGATAATGATTCCCAACTTTCCCGAAACTAAACAAAGAGAAATTGCCACATTGTATCATAATCCACAAGAATACGCAACGGTTAGTTTCACGCTTGAAAATTTCATGGAAAAAGACAATGAATTCAATTCCACTGCTGGCATCTACGAATTAGACAAAACCGCCAAACATCTTAAAAGATTACTAAACAAGGCGATTGATGATATTGTGAACGATAGGAATGTGGAAATTGAGTTTTAACATATCACAACAATAATAATGAATGCGAGGTTAAATCACCCCTCCGACACCCGCATCGGCCTGATGGACAGCACCGTGCCGATTGAGGCGATGCTGAGGACTGAGATGGAGTAAATGGTATTGCAAACACAAACTTCATACGAAAAAACAATTAATTTTCGACAAAGCACTTGCGAAATGGGAAAATGTTTGTATTTTTGCACATGAATCCCCCTCGGATGAGATATTGCCGAGGCCCAGCCAACCCAAAAAGTTGGCTATTTTTTTGAACGATATGAATAAACAGAAGGTTATTGTATATGTAGACGGCTTCAATTTCTACTACGGATTGAAGAAAAACTCTTCATGGAAAAGGTATTATTGGCTCGACTTGGTGAAATTGTTCGAGAAATTTATGCTGAAAAACCAGGAGCTTATGGCTGTGAAGTATTTCTCTGCCAGACCTATCAATAATGAGGACAAAGCTCATCGACAGAGCATGTTTTTCGATGCCAACAAGGAAAATCCAAAGTTCCACCTGATAATGGGCAAGTACTTGAAGAAGAAAATCGTATGCAAACGATGTGGCTTCAATATCAACACATACGAGGAGAAAGAAAGCGATGTGCGTATTGCCACACAGATTGTAAACGATGCGAAGAATGGTGATTGTGACATTGCAATTGTCGTGTCAGCCGATAGCGACATGATACCTGCGATAGAGTTAGCCAAAAGTGCTGGGGCTCGGGTATATGTGTTCTTCCCGCCAAGTCATCATTCCGAAGCAATTGCCAAGATACCAGGTATCAATGTCATCCGTATGCAGTGGTATGAAACCCGCTTCAAGCAAAGCGTTCTTCCTGACGAGATAATCCTTAAAAGGAGTGGTTATAAACTAGTTATCCCCGACAAATGGAAAAAGTACAAAGAAGTGTAATTTTGGGATAATTCAACCATGCCCAAATGAACGATGCCATCCTGAAGTTCCGCCGCTACGAGGACGCCTCATTGGAATATACTGGCGTAAACCGCCACGCCTCCGACACTCGCATCGGCCTGATGGACAGCACCGTGCCGATTGAGGCGATGCTGGGCATTCCGCAAGACTGACAAAATGTGATCTGTTTGGATGAAAAAAATGTATCTTTGCACCAAACAAAAACACCTCACCCCATGAATCACCCCATCCAAGAAGGCTATATGCCTTATCTCGGCTACCAGACTTACTACCGCATTGTCGGTGAGCCTTCAAGCAAGCCCGCACTGCTTTGTCTGCACGGCGGACCAGGCAGCACACATAACTATTTCGAAGTCTTAGACCGCATTGCCGACACGGGCCGTCAGGTCATCTCTTACGACCAAATCGGCTGCGGTAACTCCTACCTCGACGGCCACCCCGAACTGTGGACCCAAGAGACCTGGATCAACGAGCTTATCGCCTTGCGCGAACACCTGCACCTCGACCAGCTCCACCTCCTCGGCCAGTCGTGGGGCGCCATGCAGGCCATCGCCTACATCATCGACTGCCAGCCCAAGGGCATCAAGTCGGTCATCCTCTCCTCGGGCCATGCTTCCAGCTCGTTGTGGGCCAGCGAGCAGCACCGCCTCATCAAATACATGTCGGCAGAAGACCAAGAGGCCATCCGCCATGCCGAAGCCACCAGGAAATGGGACGACCCCGACTACCTCCGCGCCAACGAGCATTACTATGAGCGTTATGTCATCAGCGTGGACGAAAACTCGCCCGAGTGTATCCGTCGCCCGAAACGCGCCGGCAACGAAGCCTACCTCTACGGCTGGGGTCCCAACGAATATCAACCTTTGGGCGATTTAGCCGACTTCGAATACACCGACCGTCTGCACCAAATCACACAGCCTTGCCTCATTTGCAGTGGCACCCGCGACATCTGCACCCCTGTGGTGGCTGCCTCGCTCTACGAGAACATTCCCAACAGCCGCTGGGAAGTCTTCAAAGGCGCACGTCACACTTGCTTCGTCGAACAAACCGACAAATACTGTGAGATACTAGAAAAATGGTTGGAGGAGTGCGATTGAGCTTCATCTTTTCCATGCTGAATTATGCCCCAACGAACTCCACGCCAAGGTCTTTGCAAACCGTTTGGGCAGTGGTGCGACCGCTTTGGGCTGCCGGGGGAAGTCCGCCGGAATAGGCCGTCCGCTGCCCCGTAAAATATAAGCCTTCACGGTAACGAACGGGCGCGTGGTACAAGCGTCGGAAGGGCGGCCAGTCCGTCATGTAGCTTCCCTCAAAGGTGCTGCAATAACGCTCGTAGGTGAGCGGCGTGGCCATATCGGTCACAGCCACGGCATCCCTGATTTCGGGAATCACCTCACTGATGGCTTCGATAAAATGCGACATCACCTCTTTTTTCTTGGCTGCATAGCTGCCGTCTTCCTTGGCCGCTTTCCAATAACCGTAGGTGGGGCCGTGAAGCAGACAAGTGATGACACTGCACCCTTCGGGAGCATAGCCTTCCTCTGTGACATAGTTGTTCACGACAATCGTTTGGTAGGTATGCCCAGCGGCATGCAAGGGATGAGGCAACACAATCTGCATGGAACGAGGACATGAGGACAAATCGGAATTGACCCCAATACCTAGAAACATGCACTGGGTTGTTCGAAGCCCCAACCGCATTTTCTTGGCCCAACTGTCTTGTAACGGCTCCTTAAAAAGCGTGTCGATGGCGCTTCGGGCATCCGCTGAAATGACTACGACATCTGCCACAAGCACCTCTTCCTTGGTACGAACCGACCACTGTTTCCCTTCAAGGAAAACCTCCGTCACTGTGGTCTGGTATCGGATTACTCCACCACAACTTTTGAATGTTTCGGCCATGTTTTGCGCCATGCGTAGCGAGCCGCCTTTAGGATAGCCGCTATCGCCCACATTGAAGGTGCCAAGGGTGTAGATGAACGACAACGCATTGATTTCAGGCTCCACAACGGCGGCCAAAAGTGCCCTTATCCGTGGATTCTTGAACCATTTGGCATAGGTTCGCGCCGACTGGGCCATCAAAAATGGCGTGATGAGGACGGCAGGCAGCATCTTGACATATTCCCAAACAGAAAACGGCTTGGGGTTTCGGACTTTTAGGCCCCTTAAATCTCCGATAGGCTGATGGAAATTCTTGAAACAGGCCAAGTGAAAACGGAGACGCCACAAGGCAAACTTGTCCCTAAAACCTGTTATTTCCAATCCATGCAAGTCGCGAAACAACGGCATGCTACCTTTTTCGTCCACCAAGGTATAGATAGGATCTTTGAAAAAGACAGGGTTGTTATCCTGCAATGCACCCGTTTCCAACCAAATCTGATGCAAAGGGATTTCTTTCTTGGCCCCGATGAGCCAATGGATGCCACCCTCGAAAATGTAGCCTTTGCGCTTCCAGCTGGTGGAAACTCCTCCTGGACCAGCAGCCTTCTCCAATACAAGCGTCTGGATGCCTGAACGTTGCAGATAGACAGCCGTGGTAAGTCCCGAGATGCCTGCGCCGATGATTATTGCCGTCCGTTGCGCCATGAATTCACTGTTTCCAACGCTTCAGCGTCGGGAAAAACTGCCGCATCATGCCTTTGTACTCGTCCTTGGTCATGGGTTTGGGCATGTTCTTGTTGACTTCATCGACAAACTGCGAGCAAAACTCGATCATCTCTTCCATGGTGCAGTCCTGCGTAAACTTGCCGTCTTTATAGCAATACATGCAGTAGTCTTCGTTCTTGCTTCCATCGGCATTGGTGCCGAGAATCTCTTGGGTGAGCGGCATTCCGCAGCTCTGACAAAATTTTAGTTCCATAGGTTTATTTATTTAAGTATCTATTCAAAATTAAACTGCATTATTATAAGCTTCTTAGCTGTAAGCTATCAGCCGTCAGCTATCAGCTCGGTAGCACCAAGGCTGACTGCTGATGGCTGACTGCTGACGGCCAAATTTTCCTGCCTTTTCTGTAAACTAATTCTGCTCATCTACTTATAAAATTCATCATTGCAAAAATCAAATGGCACACTGCAAATAACCATTTCATAGCTATCCTTCGTATCCCAATTGTCCAGGCAGGCGGAGTTTTTCCTTTTTCGGGAAGGTGGCATCGTATGCCTCGAACGCTTCCTGGTTCTCATCCGCGACGAAATAGCCCTTTGGCGGGCAATAGGTGGCCTCGGTAACACCTTCCTTCTGAAGCCAGCCAGGGATGAGTTCTTGGGCAAGGAAATAAGGCACCTCGGCATCGCGCGGCTCATCGTGATAATGGATCTTGAATTTACTGGCGAGGTCAAAGCCAGCGTGCTTGTAGAAGTCGATATTGCCCTCCATGCAGAGGAAACCGATACCCAATCCACGTGCTTTATCCAATGCATAATTCAAAAGCCTCAACCCGTAGCCTTTGCGTTTGTAGTCGGGATGGATGCTGATGGGGCCAAAGGTCCACGAGGGCTTCTTGGTGCCGTCATTTAAGACAAGCTCGGCTTTCGAAAACATAACATGGCCTATAATCTTGCCATCTTCCTCCATCACAAAGTCAAGTTCCGGGATGAAATCGGGGTTGGTTCTGTATTGGTTGAGTACATAATGCTCCAAGCATCCTGGACGATAGACGTTCCAAAACGCCTCACGCGTGAGGTTCTCTACCTCTCGATAATCTTTGGGTTGTTCTAATCTGATGTTCATTTTTTTTGGCTTATTGGTTTTGTTCAAGCTTCTCTATGGCCTGTTTGAGAATTTCCTCTTCCTCAAACATCTCTTTCAGCAACTGTTCATTAGAGATTCCATAATCTTCTCCATGATCTTCATTCACTATGCGTTGGTTGCTGAATTCTTTCATTTCATCCTCGCTGACCTTCATCATTTTCATGCAAAGGTCTCGTGTACTCTTCAATGACTTCAAATAAACTTGATTCGTGAAATAATAATTAGGAAAGTCAAATTTGAGAAGTTTTCCTACAGACTTCATTAATCCTGACTCCGTCATCTCTTTTTTATATCCAACCAATAGGTCTTCTTCGTATTTATGGCGCAAACTGTAGAAAGAAGAAACTTCATGAACAAAATTGACATTGCCGAGGGTATTGAAAGTCTCTATATTGGAAGAAAAAATGTTTTCTGTCGTTTCAGAAAATTCCATTTGGGAAACCTTCAAAGCATCTGTAAATTGGAAACGAAGGCTGTCGAAATACTCCGGATGAAAGGCAAGCTCCTGTTGATTCCGTTTTGCCTTCTGGAAAGCGGAACTTGCATCTTCCAATTGTTCAATGGTTTTGTCAAAGTCATAGAGAATCATCATGACCATTTCCTTCTTGGCCGCCTCTTTGTGGCGTCTATCGATGATGGCTGAGGTGCCGAAGGTGAGTATGATGGAGAAGGTTGTCGCGAGAAGCGTCAACAGAAACTGTTTGGTGCCGGACGAAGGTTTTTCTTTCATATTCTTTTCATTTTAGTTGGTATGTCTTGTATCGTTTCCATTCCTCTTGGAGGTCAGTCACATGCTCACCCATGAAGAATGTGGCTTGTAGGTCATCCTTGAAAGGCGTCCAGTTGCCGCAGATGATGCCGTCGTGGGCAATGATAGGCTGGAAGATGCCACTGTTGTTGTGGGCTTTGTGACTATAGTCAGGCGAGAGGACGATGTCGCGGCTCTTGTAGCCGATGAGGTATTCGTCGTAAGGCGGAATCAGGAGATATTTGCCTTTGCGGAAACCTCGGGTGCGGCAATCATTCGTATAATAATATTCCCTGCGTGGTAGAGACGCAAAATTTTGCGTCTCTACATGCAGGGAATTACCTAATATTTCAATTCCCCGCCTGCAATCGTTGATATTCAGCCCCGACCACCATACGAAATCCTCCAAGGTGGCTGGCTGGCGGCTTTGGAAATATTTTCGCGCGAGCATTGCCAAGGTCTCGTCACGATCCCTCTTGACATGAGGCTTCACCTTATCGGCGGCAAGGGCGTAGGTTGCCTTCATCGGCAACAAGTTGCCACTGCAGAGCGTGCCCGACAACTCGGCATAGCGGATGTGGTACGACAAACGATGGTCGTCTATATGGATGTCTTTCTCCGCCAAGGCCTCAACAAAGTCTTCCTTGGTGACGCTGCCCTTTTCGGCAGCCGTCTGGACAAGGATTTCCCTGATGCGTTTCACTTCCTCTTCAGGAATGGTAATCTTGTTACTATTCATCCATCCTTTGATGACCGCCAATGCCTTCGCCGAACAAAGTTCGAGCAAGGGCCAATAGTCCTCGGCCGACACGAGTTGCCAAGTGCCGCGCATCAGGTGCATACGGATGATCCGCCCGCTGTCGAAAGCTTTCTTGAAGGCTTTGGCTGAAGGTTTCTTGGTCCGCATCGCCACCGCCCAGCGCATCAGGCGATATTCCTGCGCCTGCATCGCGCCCATGTGGTTGACTACCGCTTCGGGCTTGTCAAACTGCGGGCTGATGAGCTGCTGGTTGAGTAATCGGAGGGCGACGGGATTCATTAGTCTTCTGATTCTTGTGCAAAGGTACACTTTTTTCGACCTATTTACACAAATCTCCAAAACAATTGTTCTATTGATTTTTTAAGAAAAAGGATTCTGTTTCCAAAAAATGGCGTACTTTTGCAATCTATGAAAGACAAAAAACTGCTCATACTGCTCCTATTATGGCTCTTCGGTACCGGCTCAATGACGGCCCAACAACTCGGAGGCGGCCTAATGCTTGGCCCGACTTTTTCCACCATGAAAATCAGCGGCAACGACAGCACAACCTTCCGTACCGATTTCACTGGTGGTGTACGCATTGCGCTCATTCCCGAGCGTAGCATTATAGGTGCCGAAATCGATATAATTTATTCACGGCAAGGCACAAGTTCCAAGAAAGGCTTGATTGAAAACAATAATACCATCCACTACAAGGAAAAATCACACTACATCAATGTGCCGCTGCTGCTCAACATCTATCTACGCAAATGGAACGAAAACGATGAGGATGAATCCATGATTCCACGACTGCGCATCGGACCGCAAATCGGTTTTTGCATAGGCGGCAACAACATTATGGAAGTGAAAGGCAAGAAGAAACAGCAGTACATAACCCCTTGGGAATTGGGCAGTTTCAACCGCATTGACTATGGCCTCACGGCCGCTTTAAGCTATTGGTTCATCGAGGTACGCTACACCTTCGGCATGGCCAATATCTTCAAAGAAGGCGAGAAATCCACCAACCACGTGATTTCAGTGACTTGGTCGGATATTTGGTGAATAGTTCCATGAACACACTTATAGCTCACAAGGCATTCATATTGTCATACAAAAAATCATTTTCTCGGCAATAAACAAGAATCAGTGCCGTTAAAGTGGCATATTGACTTATTAAACTTTGATTTATGAAACCTTTGTTTATTCACAAATGGCTCATCATCATCGGTTTGATGCTGGTTTGTGCGTCAGTTCTTGCGCAGAAACGCACCATCAGTGGCTATGTGATGGATGCTGCCAGCAAGGAAACCCTCATTGGAGCAACCATTGTCGACAAAAACTCAGGGAAAGGCTGTGCCACCAATAGTTACGGCTTCTATACCCTCACTTTGAACCCAGGTCAAGTTGACCTGCAAATCTCTTATGTAGGCTACACACAACAGAACAAGGCTTTTGATTTGAAAGAAAACATCAGCCTCAACTTCGCCCTTGAGACCAACACGACTTTAGATGAGGTGGTAGTGGAAGGCACGCGCGCCACAGTGAGTGCCCGCAGCCCGCAGATGAGCGTAGTAGAACTTCCCGTGCAGCAAATCAAGAGCATCCCTACCCTATTTGGCGAGGCCGATGTGCTGAAAGCTATCCAGCTGTTGCCTGGCGTGCAAAACGGCTCGGAAGGCTCAGCGGGCATGTATGTGCGCGGCGGCGGACCCGATGAGAACCTGCTTTTGCTCGACGGCGTGCCCGTCTACAATGTCAATCACATGATGGGCTTTTTCTCCGTCTTCAACCCTGACGCCCTTAAAAATGTTACCTTATACAAAGGCAGCTTCCCGGCACATTTCGGTGGTCGCCTCTCATCGGTGGTCGACATACGCATGAAGGAAGGCGACATGCAGCAATACCACGGTAATGTAAGCGTAGGACTGATTTCGTCGAAGCTTAATTTGGAAGGTCCCATCTTGAAAGACAAGCTCTCATTCAACCTTTCCTTCCGCCGTACCTACAGCGACTTGCTGATGAAACCCGCCCTCTGGATTGCCAAGTCGCAACTGGAGGAAATCAACAAGCTGAAGGCTGGCTATTATTTCTACGACTTCAACGGCAAACTCAACTGGAAGATCTCCGACAAAGACCGACTCTATCTGAGTTTCTACTCAGGCGACGACGCTGTCTACCTCGGTATAAAGAACAAAGACTACGCTTACGATGAAATCCAATATCAAAACTACCTCAACATGGACTGGAAATGGGGCAACAAAGTGGCTGCCCTACGCTGGAACCATGTGATGTCGCAGCAACTCTTCATGGATGCCTCGGTCAACTACACTCAATACCGCCACAACCTGGGTATGGGCATCACGGAAGAGAATGTTTATCATTATCAGGAAAGCACCGCCTCCATCAAAGATGAATTCAACATGGCCTACAAGTCGGGCATCAACGACCTGACGGCCAAAGTCGACTTCGACTATACGCCCCTGCCCAACCACGAAATCCGTTTCGGCGGCAATTATACCTACCATATGTTCCGTCCAGAAGTGCAGGCAATGAAGATTGTTGCAGGCAACGAGACCGAGGTGGACACTACGGCAGGTTCGCCCAAGGTGTTTGCCCACGAGACAGCCCTTTATGCCGAAGACAACATGACTTTTGGTGACATCTTCCGCGTGAACGCAGGTGTGCATTACTCCACCTTCACCGTCGAGGGCAAAACCTACCAAAGCGTGCAGCCGCGCCTCAGCACCAGCGTGATGCTGGCTTCCAACCTCTCACTCAAGGCGGGCTATGCCTATATGACGCAGTATGTTCACTTGCTCTCTAACAGCAGCCTCAGCCTGCCCACCGACCTTTGGGTGCCCGTCACGGCCAACATCGTGCCGATGAATGCCCATCAAGTGTCATTGGGTGCATTTTATGAGTTACCGCGCTTATTCGACATCTCCGTTGAAGGCTACTACAAATCCATGGATAATCTGTTGGAATACAAGGACGGTGCCTCGTTCTTCGGCTCTTCGGAGCGCTGGGATGAGAAAGTCTGCATGGGCAAAGGCTGGGCCTATGGTGTAGAGTTGCTTGTGCAACGCAGCTTCGGCAAGACCACGGGATGGGTCGCATACACCTGGGCACATGCCAAGCGACAGTTCGACCGTGAAGGTATGGTCCTTAACCAAGGGAAGGTGTTTCCCGCCAAGTACGACCGTCGCCACGACCTCAGCATCACTGTGCAGCATAAGTTCAGCGACCGTTTCGACCTCAGCGGCACATGGGTCTTCAGCAGCGGCAACTGCGGCACGCTCGGCACACAGGTTTACGAAGGCCTGCTCGATGAATGGGGCAACATCTATTCTATCAACGCCTTGGAACGCAACAACTTCCGCTTGGGCAGCTACCACCGTTTGGATGTGGGTATGAACTTCCACAAGCAAAAGAAATATGGCACCCGTACCTGGAACATCAGCGTCTACAATGCATACAACCACAACAACCCCTTCATCATCTACACTGATTATAAATGGGATGAGGCCACGCTAACGGAAAAGAAAGTGCTGATGCAGGCGAGTTTGTTCCCGATTATTCCGTCGGTGAGTTATAGTTATAAATTCTAATTCGACCATGGCTTATGGCCTATGACAATGACCGCTTTTTGATAATAGAAACGCTTACAATTTTAATAAAGCGGTCATAGTCAATAGCCATTGGCCATAGTCAAGAAAACAAAATACAACAATGAAAACCAACCTTCTAACCTTAATAACCATCGTTACTGCAGTACTCCTCACCTCCTGCGAGAAAGAAATCGAATTCAACGGCGAGCAGACCGACCCAAAATTAGTCATCAACAGCCTCATGGAGCCTGGGCAACCCGTCAAAGCCAGCATTAGCAAAAGCTTCTTTTTCTTGGACAACCATGCCAATACTACTGCTCCTGATGACCTTGTGGCCACGCTCTATGTGAATGGCAACTTACTTGGCGAGATGACTCCACATAATGACACCGTGGTCAGCTACGACATTTGGGACCCAAACGACCCGAATCTTGGGCATATCAGGAAAGTCTATACTTATGATTATTGTCCTGCTATGGGCGACATCATCAAAATCACAGCTTCGGCTAATGGTTTTGATGATGTGGAGGCTGAAACAAGCCCACTCCCCAATGCCATAGAGGCTCAATTGAGCGCAGATGTGGCTCATTGGGACTCATGGTATGAGTATACTTATAATGATACTTATGAAGAGAAAACAGACAGTTTATTAAGAATATCTGCAGAGGTGACTTTGTCGTTTGAACTCACCGACCCCAACCCCGGGCAAGTCGATTGTTTCAAGATTTACATTCCAAACTGGAAAAACGACCATCCACTGAGAAACAGCTACGATTGTTCCTTTGAATATGACGACCCCGTTTTTGGCTCGGCACTTCCCAACAATGAATACATCGATTTCAGCGACCTCGACACAAAGCCCTTAGGAGTATTCACTGATGTGCTTTTCGACGGCAAGTCTTATCAGCTTAAATTCAAAATGACGGTTTGGTTAACTGTGGATGAGGAATACGACCCAGCATTCTTCCAATTGCCCATTAAGTTGGAACATCTCTCAAAAGAATACTACAACTATTTGTACACCTGCGACCAAGGCGATATGTCCATGCAGTTATTTGCCGAACCCATCCAGACCTATTCCAATGTGAAAGGTGGATACGGTATCGTTGCAGGTCATACAGTGGACACATTATGGTATGCCTTGCCGTTGGAAGAATAATGCAAGAATACAACACGCCAAAGACAACGAAGAAATAACCTTGTAATAGAAAACGAGAAAAAAGCTGCAACATATTCAATTATTTGCCTACATTTGCACTTTTATAAAGTGAAATGAAATGAATATCATAATAGCTGGAGACGGAGAAGTAGGCATGCACTTGGCGGAAGCCTTGGTGCGCAGCAACCATAACATCACCATCGTGGACCCGCACGAGGAACTGCTGAAGATGATGGAATCGCACAGCGACTTGATGACCATCACGGGCGACTCCACCTCGACCGCCGTGCTGCAACGCGCCAATGTGAAAAAAGCCGACCTTATGATTGCCGTGCTCCACGATGAGCATATCAACCTGCTGACAGGCATCATCGCCAAGAAATTGGGTGCCAAACAAGTCATCGCGCGCGTCAACACGATGGAGAACCTGAGCCCAGAAGTGTGGCGCATGTACCAAGACCTCGGCATTGATGGCTTGCTCTCGCCCGAAGACATTGCCGCACAGGAAATCATCTCATTACTGAAGAAAAACGCTTCCTCGGAGACTTACGACTTCGCTGGAGGTAACCTCCAGCTCTTCATGGTGAAACTGGAACCCGAGGCCGAAATCCTTGGCAAGACCGTCGACGAGGTCATCAACCAGTATGAACATATCGAGTTCCGTATCGCTGCCATCCACCGCCGCCAAAATACTTTCGTACCTCAAGGCGATGAGGTCTTCCAAGTGGCCGATATGGTGTATGTGGTCACTAAACCACATGCCATCAAGGACATCATCAAACTGAGCGGCAAGAAACAAATCAATGTCCACAATGTCATGATTGTGGGTGGAGGTCGTGTGGGAAGAATTACCGCCAAACGCCTTGAGAAAGAGCTGAACATCAAGATTTTGGAAATCGACAAGGAGCGCTGCATGGACTTGACCAACTACCTCTCTGAGGCTTTGGTTGTCAATGCCGATGCCCGAAACCTCGACCTGCTTGAGGACGAGGGCATCAAGGACATGGATGCCTTCATTGCCGTCACTGACAACACCGAGACCAACATCTTGACTTGCCTTCAGGCCAAGTCGTTCGGCGTGAAGAAGACCATCGCCCTTGTCGAGAACATCGATTATATCGACATCTCGCAGAACATCGGCATCGACTCCATCATCAACAAGAAACTCATCGCGGCCAGCTACATGGTGAAATACACCTTAGGCGCCAAAGTGTCCACCCTGAAGAGCCTCAGTGGTATTGATGCCGACATTGTGGAGTTTGAAGTTAGAGCTGGCTCAGCGGTCACGCGCAAGCCCATCGGGCAGTTGGCCATGCCCACCGATGCCATCATCTGCGGCATCACCCGCGATGGGGAGAGCTTCATTGCCACCGACGACTTCCAAATCGAGACCGACGACCAAGTGGTGGTGCTGGCCTTGCCTGCCGGTATCCCCGCTGTTGAAAGATTGTTCCATTAGAAAAGTCGGCGTTTCGACAAGCTCAACGACCTTCGCTTTTTCGACCAGTTAAGGTCCCTGAGCCCGTCGAAGGGCCGAACTAGAAATAATGTAATGAAGTGGAAAACTAAAATAAACCATCCTTTAGTCCTCCGCATTGAAGGCCAGTTGCTGCTCATCGAAGGTTTCTTCATGCTGACGGTACTCCCCGTGACTTATCTCCACCACGGGCTGTATGCCTTCAGTATGCCCTTCTCGGCTCTCATCACCCTGCTGACAGGTTTCATCCTGCTCATTGCCACGCGCAACCACAAAAACGACAAGACCAGTTCACGCGACGGCGTGTATGTCGTCTGCATCTCTTGGCTCGTGCTCTCACTCTTCGGAGCCATGCCATTCTTGCTCAGCAAGAGTGTGCCCAACTTCACGGATGGCTTCTTCGAGGCCTTGTCGGGCTTCACCACCACGGGATCCACCATCCTCACCCGCATCGAATCTATCCCGAAAGACATCCTCCTCTGGCGCAGCATGACGCAATGGATTGGCGGCTTGGCCATCATCGTGTTCACCATCGCCATCTTGCCTTATCTGAGCATGAGTGGCATGCAACTCTTTGTGGCCGAAATCAATGGCATCAACTACGACAAGTTGCATCCCCGCATTATGCATACCGTGAGGCGTATTTGGGGAATGTATCTGTTTTTCACCCTGCTGGAAACCGTACTACTCTATTTCGGCGACATGGACTTCTATGATGCACTCTGCCATTCGATGAGTACCATCAGTTCGGGCGGCTTCTCTACACGGACAGAGAGTCTCGGTGCCTTTTCCAACTATTCCCAAGTCGTGGTAAGCGTCTTCATGGTACTGTCGGGCTGCAACTTCTCGTTGCTCTTGCTTTCGATGAGTTGGAAGTCGTTCGCCATCCTAAAAAACCAAGAGTTCAAGACTTTCTTGCTTTATACCATTTTCTTAGGTATCGGTATCGGTCTGGTACTGCTGTTCGGTTGCAACAAGAGCTTTGGTACTGCTTTCCGCGAATCGTTCTTCAGCGTCATCTCCGCATTCACCACCACAGGCTTTTTCATTAGCGATTATACAGCATGGCCTGTTTTCCTATGGATTATCTTGTTCTTGCTGATGTTCATCGGTGGTTGCTCAGGCTCCACGGCTGGCGGTGTCAAGATTTTCCGTCATCTGATTTTCGTTAAAAACTCAGTGTTGGAGTTGAAGCGTATCATCCACCCCAATGCCGTGCTGCCCGTGAAAGTCAACGGGAAGTCCATCTCGACCAGCGGTGTTTATAAGAATGTATCCTTCATTTTCATCTATTTTCTCGTTTTCCTTATAGGGGTCGTCGTTTTACTCTTCACGGGGACTGATTTCAACACCGCCATAGGCGCGTCGATAGCCACTTTGAGCAATGTAGGCACGGGTATCGGGCAGGTGGGACCTGGCGGCTCGTATGTTGCTTTCCCCTTGGCCTCCAAATGGATACTCATGCTTATGATGATCCTTGGCAGGGTGGAACTGTTCTCGCTGATTACTTTGCTTTCGAGGGGATTCTGGAAGAATTAAAAACACGCGTAAAGGCAAAGGACCTTGGAGAGTTTGCCGATGCTTTTTTAGCAACACTTTTCTTCAGAAATTGCTGTCTGTTACCAACACTTTAATCCAAAATCCTTGAACTTTCACCGAAAAAAGTTTGGAACGAATAAACTTTCAACTAATTCATTTACAAATTATTACATTTCAAAAACCTTGAAAAAGTTTGGACTGCCCTTTCAACCGCTTGTCAAAAGTGGTAGTTTTGTGATGCTGAAACGAGATCTTGTTTATTTTTGTCCCCATGAAACTGCATCATCTGGTTTTGTTTTTCCTTGTCACATTGTTGGCGGCTTGCCATCCTACATCCCGTGATGTGAAGCAAACTGCCCAAGATGCCTTGGAAAACGCTCGTATTCAGTTGGATTCAGGCAAAAAGGTGGAGGCCATGCGCTTGTTTAAAGAAGCGGAGCATTACGGCCTTATGGCGAATCAAACTCTGACGGTGGCTCATGCACGGTATCATATTGCGCAATGCTTGGGCTACTATGCTGACAAAGAAGAAGTTGTTTCGTTGTTGAAGGCTGCTGCCGAGGGCTTTGGCGAAGACTATGCCGACCGAGCCGAGGCATTGAGGGAGTTGGGCGATTTCTATCAGTACCATGGACAATTTGATAGTTCAGCATATTATTTGGATCAGGCCCTAGAGTATGCCGAACAAAGCGGGTCATTGGAAGCAAAGCGCGACTGCTTGTCAGCCTTTCATGTCATGTATTTCAATGCGGGGGATTACGAAAAGTCGGCCAACTACCTTAGCCAGTTTTGGCAAGCTTCGATTGCAGATGCTGACGACAACTTGCTGATGTATTATTATCATGACATGGGGAACATCTTCTATGAGTCCGGCAACTTGGATTCTGCTGATTATTATTACAGCCGTTTGGAGGAACTTGTGTCCCAAACAGAGCCTAACGAGGATACTTGGTTCTATTACGGTGTCTTGTCCGATTATGCCGAAGAACTCGGCGATTATGAAACCGCTTGCAAATATGGATGTTTGTACGAAGAAGGCAACAATCTAAAAGAAATAGAGCAACAGGAGAACAATCTTGCACTTATCAGCCATAAATACGACAGCGAGGTGATGCAGAACGAGTTGAATCGGAAAATCATCATCAAGCAACGCATCATCGTCATTGTCAGTTTGGTAGCGATTTTGGTCTTGGCTGCGTTGTTGGTTTCGCAAATCCGCTTGGCAAGGCGACGCAAGCGCGAGGCCGAAATCAATGCCGAGCTGTTCCACTTCAAGCAGCAGAACAAAGACTTGGCACAAAAGCACGCCGAGCATGAGCAAATCCAACAGGATTATGCCGACCGCCTTTCGGAGGCTTTGATGAAGGAACAGCGTATCATGTTGTTGTTGGACAATTATCTGAACAGCAACAAAAAAGCCAATCTTCTCAAGGATTTGGAGACCTCCGTTTATGACGACAAAGACCATTGGGAAGCCATGCTGGAAGTGGTTGACCAGCTTTACCCAGAGCTTGTGGAAACCCTTCAGCAGAAATACCCCGACTTGGACGAGGACGAGCGGAAATCCTACATCCTCTCTTATTTCAAACTCTCGCGCCAAGAGGAAGCGGATTACCTTGGAACCACCGTCAATATGGTGGATAAAATACGCGGGCGCCGACGGAAAAAGATGGAAGAAGGTTAAAAAAACCTGGACTTTTTCCAAATAATGTTCGGAATAGGCATTGAACTATCGTATTAGTTTTCAGTATTTTACATTGATTTATACTCAGATTTGTTTGGAATGTTTGTCCGACCGCTTGACAAAGGCGGTAGTTTCGCAGCATCATTTCCATTACGAAGTGTAAAACAAAGTATCACCCTAAAACACAAATCACTTATTATTCACATTTTAAAATCATAACAAAATGAAGAAAATGATTTATCTGCTTGGCATCATGCTCCTTATGGCAGGAGCGGCCAAGGCGCAAGACGCAAAGACCCAGAGCGGTCCTGAAATCGAATTTGAGAAAGTCGTTCACGACTATGGCGATGTGCCTTTCAACGGCAACGGCAAATGCGAATTCCGTTTCACCAACACAGGCAACGAGCCCCTGCTGATTCAGAAACCAAAGTCAAGTTGCGGCTGCACTATCCCTTCCTGGCCTCAGGAACCCATCCTCCCAGGCGAGTCAGACATCATCAAGGTGACCTACCGCACCAACCGTCCCGGCATCATCAACAAGACTGTGACCGTGACCTCCAACGCCGTCAACAATCCCACAGTTGTGCTTCGCATCAAGGGCCGAGTGCTAGACCAAACCACCGAAGTCCTCCCTGAGAAGACAAACGGTTTCGGCAACGGTTCTCCCGTCAACAAGAACTGATCTAAAGTAATTATTTGGTGATCTTAAAGCCGTCTAATGTTACCGTTAGATGGCTTTTATTATATGGATAAAGCCACCAAAGACCTTGAAATGTGATGCTTGGAACACAGTTTAAAGCCATCTGATTCCTTTCTTTACTAATTTTTATAGGGACAAAATTTTGTCCATATCGTATTCATATTGTTGATTGTCAAAGAAATAAGATTTTACAATCAAAAAAAGCATGGACAGAATTTTTAGGCCTCCCGAAAACCCCTTGACAAGCATTTTTTTGCATACTTTTGTCAGTGCAATTCAAAATCATACAACTATGAAAACGATAAAAAGTTTCAATAAGCGGATTTTGGCCACAATGGCCATCGCTTTCCTTTGCTGCTTTACGGCAAAGGCACAGGACACGAAAGAATGGTCGATTATTCCTTATACAAAAATAGGATATGTATTGGATGGTTCGGTAAGACTATTAGATGAGGTCTATCACGCGAATGCAGGAGTGGACGCCAAAGTCAGTTTCAACGAGCATTGGTCGTTGCTGGCTGGTGTTGAGTATAATTACCGATGGGGCTTTTCCGAAGGCGGTTATATTATTCCAGACGACCACAGGGAAGGACTACGGCATTTCATCCGCGTTCCCGTGCGTGCCGAATTCACACATAAATGGTTTTATGTCAATGCAGGACTTTTTGTGGAACGCGCGACGAACACACGCTATGATGCCAACGAGACTATCAACTTTGGTATAGGCCCAGAAGTGGAATTGGGCGGTCGTATACGACTATCCGAAAATGATCGTCTCCGTATAGGCATGCAAAGTCAATTATGTGCCAACCATGTAACCGAAAAAGGCCAATCCTCTTTTTATGGAGGTTTCTTCGGTACCTTTCTTACAATGGGTTATGAGCATCGGTTCTAAACATACTTCATAGTTACTCCTAAGCCATCGAAAGCGCTTGCACTAAAAATCACACTATCATCTTTTCAGGTGGCGTTGAGGGAATAAAAAACATGACAAAATAAACGGGAAGGTAAGTCACTTTCCCGTTTTGTGTGACTTCTCGTTCGTTTGATAACACAAAGCCCTGCTTGATGTGATAGTCCGGTGTAGAGACAAAAGCATCCAACAAGGCATGTATGTTGTAATCCTTCCCCGACTTCACTTCGACAGGAACCACCGAAAGCAGGTCATAGTCGTTTACAAGGAACTCAACCTCGCCTTTTTTCTTATTGTCATAATAGAACAGCGGGAAGCCGTGTGCAACAAGTTCGCTGCACACCACCGATTCATATACCGAACCCAAGTTAACGCTTTTTTCATCATTCATGATGGCGGAAATACTATACTGATAAAGAAGCCGCGTCAACAGCCCCACATCGTTCAGATACAGTTTCAGCAGGTTCTTGCTCTCCGATTCCACAAGCGGGAACCTTGGGTTGGAGACGGCCTTCACCTCGTTGCAGATACCGCTTTTCACAAGATACTCAAACTCAGCTTGATACTGCCATGCTCTTGCCTGTTTCTTGTTCTCTATCTGGTTGAAATGAACCCGTTTCTTTTTGTTCTCAAGATAGGAGGGCACCAACTCATATATGCGCTCAATGACCAATTTCCGTTCTTTGTCGTACTGGCTCGCATCGCCCTTGTAAAGTTCATAGACATCCTTTTGTGCCGATCTCACTTCGACAATATTATGTGTCTCTATGAACTTGTTCACGGCATCAGGTAGCCCCCCGACCAATAGATATTTTTTGAACAAGTCCATCATTCGATTATGCAACGGTTCGTCCAATGAGACTCTTTGCATATAACTCTGTCGTGCATGATTGATAAACTCTTCTCCTACATTGTTAGCCCATAGAAACTCCTCAAAATCAAGCTGAAACATTTTCACCACCTTGATTCTCCCACCAGGCTTTGAAAGCGTCTCGTTTAACGCAATCCCCAACTGCGAACCGCTGACGATATAAGTAAACCTATCATCTTGACGCAAGAATTTCAAAAGGGTGAGCATGTCGGGATAGGCTTGTATCTCATCCAAAAACACCAATGTGTTTGATTTCTCACCCAATCGGTTGCCGGCAATGGTGCTGAGCCGGAGGTAAAAGTCTTCTTTATTACGGGTACCTTCAAAAAGCCGGTCGCCTTTCTTATCCTCATACAAATCAATCTCGATGTAATTCTTGAAACGCTTTTTCCCTTCATGTCTAATGATATAGGACTTTCCTATCTGTCGTGCTCCATCGAGAATCAGTATCTTTTCAGACCCATTATCAAGATATTCAGCGATTTCTGTTTGAACTTTTCTTCTTAACATACACTTTTCCTATAATTTTTCACCTGCAAAAATACACTTTTCCGCATAAATAGCAACAAAAGAAATACACTTTTCCGAAAAAACTACAGGTCGAAATATACACTTTTCCGAAGTTTGCTGAGTTTTTTCCAAAAAAATGTAAGATTTCGGTCGTTTCCACGATATAATAGCAAACGACCGAAGGTAATGACGACCGAAGAGTTCAAACGAGACATCCTGCGACTGCAACCCCGATTGCAGCGGACCGCCGAGAGCATCGTCGGTGATGCCGACAGCGCAGCGGATGCCGTTCAAGAAGCCGTCATCACACTCTGGGAACAACGCGCGACGATGAAAAGTCAGGACATGGAAAAGTTGAGCCTGACCATCGTGAAGCGACGCAGCATCGACCTGCTTAGGAAACAGAAGCCCACGGTACCCATCGATACAGAGAGCCTGATGCTTGCCGAGCCACCACAGGACGACACCGAGGAACGCTACCGACTGGCCCGAAAACTCGTCGAGCAACTGCCCCAGCGCCAACGCGATGCCATCTTGATGAAATATGAGGATGGCCTCAGCGTGGAAGAAATCGAGAAGGCGACGGGCATGAGTAGCACCCATGTGTATGCAACGCTGTCGCGCGCCTACAAGTCGTTACGTGAAGCCATAAAACAGCATAAAGATGAGCAACTGTAAATTAGATATTAGACACGAGACGCGAGACTGCGAGACGCGAGACGTTTGGTTTGTCCCGTGTCCCGAAGTCCCGTGTCCCGCGTCAAATGTTATAGTTATTATTGAACATTGAACAGTTATAAACAGGAACAAGGATGAATACTGAAAACGAAATGAACGAGGAAGTCCGCCAGCTGCTCGACAGTCTGGAAGAACACGGGAAGAACGCCCGCCGACAAAAGGAACTTGGAGACCTGATTGACCGTCTTGCCGATGAGGAAAAGACGGTTGCCATGCCGCACAAGCATAGAAAACTCATTCCGCTTTGGTGGGCCATGGGCGCGGCAGCGGCATGCCTGCTGCTTTGGCTGCTCGTCAAACCAAGCGCGAAACAGCAACCCGAGATGGAACAGAAAATCCTTGTTGAAGAAACAAAAACCGTTGATTCCGGCAAGACCGAGGCGAACGATGCCGTGTTTGAACGACCTGTTGCTAACGAAACATTTTTGGCAGAAGAGACACCCGTCGTCCCACAAAACGCCCCGATGAAGAAAGAGAAGCCAAAGACACAAATCATCGAAGAAGTGGTCGAACAGCCCATGCTTGCCGAGGTCAAGCCGACGGAGCCCCATGACACTACGAATATTGGATCCAACACCATACCCACTGAAAACGAAACGCCTTCAGCCGTTCAAAAGCCCCAGCGGAGAGTCATCCGGAGCCTCAACCTGGTGTGCTACGAATGTCAGAAGGACCCCGAATTCTTCACCAAACCTGTCATGGAAGACAGGACCTTATTCGGTCAGCCGCAAGACCCGAACATGAAAAACGGATCGCTGGCCTTGGAAATCAAACTCAATTAAAACTTGGAAATCATGAAACGCATCTATTTATCATTAGCCATTCTTTTGGCTGCACAGATAGGCTTCGCCCAGGAAGAAGTCGCCATCGAGCAAAACATCAACCAGCGCATCAACGAGCTGGAAATCTATTCAGGATGGAATGTCCATCTCATTCACCACGAGGCCGACAGCGGCTACCGCGTGGCCATCATCACCGAAGATGATTTGGCGGCACGGGCCTACAATGTGCAGCTCTGCAATGTCAAAGACTCAACCTTGACCATCCTTGAAAACACACAGTTGCCCCGAGGCACCGTGGTGGAGATTGAAGGTCCCATGACCTTCGGGCAAATCAACCTTTTGAACAATGCTACGGCTGAGGCGGATTATGTCGTTGCCTCCGCAGCATCTGTACCGGAGGACTGGACCAACCTCAACCTTTGCATGTATTCAAGTTTTCATGTCCGGCATTATCACATTCCCAATCCGGAAAACTCGCCAGGTATGAAGATTTGGGACCAAGCCCAATTGACTATTGATACCATTTCGGGTGAAGGTGATGCTGTGGTGAATACTTATGAAGGAAATTTTCAATACGGCAGCGATATCCTACGAGGCAAAATTACATTGTATGATTATGAGGCAACTAATAATTGGCCTTATCAGCAAACAGATGTGAGGGTAATCAAGACCAAAGAAGTCGACGGCGAAATAACATACACCGAACACCGTAAGATTTGGAACAATTCGATTTCTTTCAGAGCCACAATAGGCGATCGCTCTGACCCTAATCCCATTGATTTTGAGAGTCCTTTCAGACATACCGACACAAGAACCTTTTCATGGGAGTTGCAAACAGGATTTAGGTTCAGCAAGCACCTAGGGTTGAACACCGGCTTGGCAGCCATGTTGAATTACCAGTATTTGGACCATCAAGTGAAATTGACCGATGATGGCGGCTTGGAGTGCATCGATGGACAGACACCGATTCAAAAAAACATGCTCATGAGCTTTTATCTTGGCATCCCCGTTGAGTTTCATTACTATCTCGGAAAAACTGGAAACAACAGTTTTTCGGTGGATGCTTTCTTCGGACGCCGGATGATGGGACTACTCAACACCCGCGACCAGTCGAGCAACTGGGAAGGCTGGGTCGGTACCGAAGCCCCGCAACTCTTCAACCCCTGGAAACTGGAAATGGGTGTCAGTTTCAACACCAACTTGATAGGCATCTTTCACGGCATTCGGGTCTTCACTAACCTTCTGCCCGAGTACAAGCCAGGGATTACGACGGACAAGTTCAGGAGCATCGGCGTCGAGATTAAACTATAACCTACAGCCTGCCGGATGAATTATTTCTCACGCAGAAATCGCAGAATACGCTGAACCTGCCAGAGGCAAACTTCGCGTCGCTTCGCGTTTCATATAGTTCTGCGGATTCTGCGTGCCAAATAAAGAGGCATCATTAAAGCCATCGAAAGCGATTTCGGTGGCTTTTTTTGTGAAGTGTGGCAAAAATCTTTATTTTTGCCTGCATAAAACTATACCAACATGAAAAAACTCCTCCTCTCTGTGCTCCTTATGCTTTGCGTTAGCGCCTTTGCCCAAAAGCAATACACCTTGCAATCGCCCGACAAGGACATCACCGTCACCATTGAAGTGGGTGAGCAACTCACCTATTCCGTCATGCATGGAAACACCTGCGTATTGACGCCCTCGCCCATAGGGATGAAACTCACCGATGGCACCACGCTTGGCACAAAACCTGTCGTGAAAAGCGCCAAAACGCGCTCGGTCAACCAGCCTTTAACCTCACCCCTATACAAAAAAGCCGAAATCCCTGAAGTCTACGAGGAACTGACACTAACCTTCAAAGGCAACTACAAAGTTGTCTTCCGCGCCTACGATGCTGGTGTGGCATACCGTTTTGAGACCGACTTCCGTAAGCCTATCATCATAGAAAACGAGACCGCAGATTTTAACTTTGACAAGGATTATCAAGGCCTTATCCCGTATGTTTTAAGGCGTGCCGGACAAGAAGGTCCACTCATCGACCAACAGTTCTACAACTCTTTTGAGAACACCTACTCCCACATCAGCCTCAACCAGATGGACCCCGAAAAGCTCGCTTTTCTGCCTTTGCTGGTCGAACTCAAGGACGGGAAAAAAGCCGTCATTACCGAAGCCGACTTGGAGGACTTCCCCGGCTTGTATCTACGTAACGCCAACGGCAAAAACGGACTCTCCGCCGTCCACGCGCCCTATCCCAAGACCCGCGAGCAAGGCGGCCACAACAACCTGCAATGGATTGTGAAGGAACGCGAGAACTACATCGCCAAAGTGGAGGGTAAACGTTCGTTCCCTTGGCGCATCATCACCATCTCGGAAAACGACAAAGAGTTGGCCGACAACGACTTGGTTTATCTCTTAGCCTCACCCAATCGCATTAGTGATGTCTCGTGGATCCAGCCTGGAAAGGTGGCTTGGGACTGGTGGAACGCTTGGAATATCTATGGTGTCGACTTCAAGGCAGGCATCAACAACGACACTTATAAGTACTACATCGATTTCGCCTCCCAATACGGCATCGAATATGTCATTTTGGACGAAGGCTGGGCCGTCAACAAAAAAGCAGATCTCTTCCAAGTAGTGCCCGAAATCGACATCAAGGAACTGGTGGACTATGGCGCCGAGCGCAATGTGGGCATCGTGCTTTGGATGGGCTATGCCGCCATCGACAAGGACATGGAGCGCGTCTGCCAACACTATGCCGACATGGGCGTGAAAGGTTTCAAGGTCGACTTCATGGACGGCGACGACCAGATGATCGTCGACTTCTACTACCGCATGGCCGAAACCGCCGCCCGTCACCACCTCTTCATCGACTTCCACGGTGCCTACAAACCCACAGGCCTCAACCGCACCTATCCCAATGTGCTCAACCACGAGGGCGTGTATGGCCTCGAACAAGCCAAGTGGGACAACGAGAGCGACCTTGTCACCAACGAAGTCACCATCCCCTTCATCCGCATGTTGGCCGGTCCGCTCGACTACACCCAAGGCGCGATGAAAAACGCCAACAAGAACAACTTCGCCGCCATCTATACCGAGCCGATGAGTCAAGGCACGCGCTGCCGTCAGCTTGCAGAATATGTGATCTTTGAGTCACCTTTCAACATGCTCTGCGACAGTCCGAGCAACTACATGAAAGAAGATGAATGCACCCAATTCATCGCTTCCGTTCCCACCACTTGGGATGAGACCATGGTGCTCGACGGCAAGGTGGGCGAATACCTCGTCATCGCCCGTCGCAAGGACTTCCACTGGTATGTGGGTGCCATTACCAACTGGGAAGAACGCGACATTGAAATCGACCTCAGCGTGCTGCCCAACTTCGGCGCCAAGTCGGGACATATCTTCCGCGATGGTCCCAATGCCAACCGTGTGGCCAAAGACTATGTTTCTGAACAAGCCCAAGTGTGGGGCAACAAGGTGAAAGTGCATCTCGCCAAAGGCGGCGGTGCCGTGATGGTATTCTAATAAGACCTTTAAAGAATTTGAGTTTTTTCCAAAGTTGTGGTTTTTATCGATTTTGGAAAAAACTCAGTTTTTTTCCTATGTTGTAAGAAATATTCTTACATTTGCGGCATAAAACAAATCACTATGAGCAGAACAGTAACAGCATCCTTGGGTCCTCATTATGAGGAGTTTATTCAGAACAGCATTCTCTGCGGAAGATATAACAATGCCAGTGAGGTAGTCCGGGCAGGCCTTCGGCTTTTGGAGGAAAGAGAAAAGAAAATGGAGTATTTGAGAGCTGCCATCCAAGAAGGTATTGATAGTGGAGTATGCGAGGACTTTGATCCCGAAGAACATTTGAAACAACTGAAATCCGCCCGTCGTAATGGCTAAATTTCACCTGTCTAACAAAGCGGTAGAAGACCTGGATTCCATCTGGTTGTACACGCTTGAGACTTGGTCAGAGGACCAAGCTGACTTTTACTATCACGAGCTGGTAAAAGCCTGTCAAGATATCGCAAACCGTCCTACCTATTTGGACAAGGAATACCAGGAAATCATGCCAGGTCTATATGGTCATCACATATACAAACACCTGATTTTCTACATTCTCGTAGAAGATGGCGTGGAAATCGTTCGAATCCTTCACGAACGGATGGATTTCGAGCGGCATTTGTAATTGCGGATCTTGTCATAGAATTATAAAACAGGAAAGTCTTGGATATTGCAAGAGAAAAACATGAAATTCAATTATTTTCCTAAATTTGCTGCTTCAATGCACCTAACACAATGAAGCTGCTGAAACTCCTTATCTTACTACTGGGCTTTGCCCTTGTCCTCTACCAATGCCAGCCGAAAACCGACGGACTGACAACCGAGCAACTATACGAGGCGTTTCAGCAACCCACCTCGGAATACCATCCTTTTGTGCGCTGGTGGTGGAACGGCGACAAAGTGGAAGCCGACGAACTCGTGCGTGAGATGCGCCTCTTGAAAGAGGCTGGCATCGGTGGCGTGGAGATCAACCCCATCGCCTTCCCTACCTACTGCGACAGCCTCGGAAAACCTTCTTTGCAATGGCTCAGCCCCGAGTGGATTGACATGCTCAAGGTATGCTTCGATGAAGCAAAACAACTCGACATGACCTGCGACCTACTTGTTGGCTCGGGTTGGCCTTTTGGAGCCGAGTTCCTCAATGAAGATGAACGGGCGCAAATCGTGGTCAACTATGCTGAAACAGTGACAGGACCCACAACGCTGACCATCATTCGTGACAGCCTCTGCGAGAAAGCCATGCCCAAGGTAAGTTCGCCATACAAGGGAAACATCAAAGAGCTGATGTCGCTGAAACTTTATCCAAATCCAGCTTCAAGTGTTGATGAGGGGATTACCATTTGGACAACGCAAAGCAAGGTCCTTGAGCCTGTCGAAAGGCCGGTTGACAGTATAATCATCATCGAAGTACCAGAAGGAAACTACACTTTGGCCGCCTTGGTGAAGATCAACGGTTTCTTGGAAGTCATCAACGGCGCACCAGGGGCAGCTGGTCCCGTGCTCGACCATTTCAATACTGAGGCAGTCAACCGTTACCTTTACAACATGTCGGACAAAATCGAGACACAAATCGGACCGCTGAAAGGCAACATCCGAGCCCTCTTCACCGACAGCATGGAGCTCGAAGGCGCCAACTGGACCTCCGACATGGCCGAGGAGTTCGAAAAGCGTTACGGCTATGACATCACGAAATGGTTGCCTTTTATCCTCTTCAAGATCGGCTCGATGGGCAGCGCAATCAACTATGACCCTGTAATACCCGTCACAGAAGCCTTCCAACATGAAATCCAACGCGCGCGATACGATTTCGAAGACTTTAAGGCCCAGCTGATGCAGGAACGCTTCACCAGCACCTATTTGCATTGGTGCCACCAACTAGGAGTGAAAGCCCGTGCCCAAGCTTACGGTCGCGGCTTCTATCCCTTGGAGAATGCCATGGGCTACGACATCCCTGAGGGCGAGTCGTGGACCACCAACTGGCTAAAACACAAACCCGGTGAGGAAATGTCGGAAACCGACTACCGACGCGGTCGTGCCTACACCATGGTCAACAAGTTCGTGTCGTCAGCAGCACATCTCGCCGGTAACCGCACCGTCAGCTGCGAGGAGATGACCAACACCTACACCGTCTTTAACATGACGCTTGAGCAGCTGAAGATTGGAGGCGACCAATCGGCCATGTCGGGCGTGACCCACAGCGTTTTTCACGGCTTCAACTACTCACCTAATCTTGAAGCCAATTTCCCCGGCTGGGTACGCTATGGTGCCTACTACAGCGAAAACAACAACTGGTGGCCGTATTTCAAGTACTACAACGATTACAAGGCACGGCTCTCTTACGCCCTTCAACATGGCACATATTACGCCGATATCGCCATCCTTAATCCCGAAAACGACATGTGGAGCACCATCGGGATGCAGAACGAGCCCTTCCCCAACACCACTCGTGCGCCCTACAAGACCTTGATTTGGGAAGCCATCAACAAATGCGGTGGAGGCGTGGACTATGTGAGCGAAAATATCATCAACCAGTCGAACATCAAAAAAGGCAACCTCTGTTTCAACAAGCGCAAATACAACACTTTAATGCTTATTGATGTGGAGAGCCTGCACCCTGAAACTGCACATCGACTGCTGGAGTTTGTGGAATCGGGCGGCAAGATTGTATGCATCGACACGATACCTTACCAATCGTTAGGAAGGCCAGGCAACCATCAAAAAAATGATTCCCTTGTGAAGGCCACTATGGACAAGGTGATGCAGCACAAGGAACAATTTGTCGTCGTAGAGCCACCCAAAGAAGGCCTCATTCCTTGGTACGACAGCCTTCTGCACGTCCAAAAATTGCCGTATTACCTTGAAATCAAGAATCCCGACCCATTTGTCATGCAAAACCGCTATACCACTGACAACGGCAGCGAATTGATTCTGTTGAGCAACAGCCATCGTTACAACGCACATCAAACCAAAATCACCTTCAGCAAAGCATTGACTCACAAGCGACAAGCCCAGATTTGGGATTTGCAAACGGGCAAACGCTATGCCTTGCCTCTTGACAAGGATGGCAGCTATACCTTTGACTTGGGTCCTGTGGAGATGGTACTTGTCGTGTTCGAAAAATCTGCGCCTATCGACCTCCCCATCTGGCAACCACTCCACACCATTACCGATACTTTACCCGCTACCGACATCTCAGACAACTGGGATGTGACCCTGTGCCATAGCCTCTTAAATGATACAATCAGTGCACATTTCGACACCTTGTTCGACCTGAAGGATAACGAGGCGTACCAGCATTTCTGCGGAACCATCGTTTATCACAAAACCATCAACTGCGGTAGAGACGGTGTGCACACCGTCTCTACAATCCTAAATCTAGGCCTCGTGGAAGGTGTTTCCGAAGTGTTCGTTAACGAACAATCTGCTGGTGTACAGTATTTTGGTCGTAGAATCTACGATATCACAGATTACCTCCAAGAAGGCGAAAATGACCTTGAAGTCCGCGCGACCACCACCATGGGCAACTACCTCAAGACCCTCAGCCGAGAGGAGAACCCGACCACTTGGATATATGTGAACCATCCCAAAAGAGACCAACCTTTGCAACCCATGGGCTTGCTAGGACCAGTCAGATTATATCATAACCCAGCCCCGTAGGGGCGCCAGACATTAAGCAGGCGGTGTTAACCCCTGCCATTAGCAAAACAACATAGTAAGACATAGTATGAAAAAACACCTCCTAACCCTCTGCCTCTCCCTACTGATGGCCCTCCAAACCATCGCACAAGAGCCAAAACCTATCTACAACGCCTCCAAGTTCGGTATCCGCAGCGACGGCGTGACCATGAACACCCGTAGCATCCAATTCGCCATCGACTGGATTGCTGAACAAGGCGGTGGCACCCTGCGTTTCTGGGTAGGCCGCTACCTGACAGGCAGCATCCATCTCAAGTCCAATGTCACCATTGAACTGATGGAAGGTGCAGTACTCGTGGGCAGCACCAACCCCTTCGACTACGACCGCCTCAACGCCACCAACGACCACGGCCTCATCCTCGCCGAAGGCGTCGAAAACATCCGACTCATCGGCGTCTATAACAGTGGTGGCGTCATTGAGGGACAAGGGCGAGAATTGGGCAACAATTGCACCGACCTCGTACACAAAGGCCTCATGAAAGACAAGCTGAGCAACGACCGTGTTGGCGAGGGATTCCGTCCCCGACTGCTGATTTTCAGGGAGTGCAAGAATGTGGAAGTCGACAATGTAACCTTCCGCAATGCCGCCAATTGGGTCACCATGTACGACCAATGCGAAAATGTCAAAGTCAACAATGTGCGCATCCAAAGCACTGCCTTCTGGAATAACGACGGCATCGACATCGTGGACTGCGACGGCTTCCTCTTAACCAACAGCTACATCGACGCGAGCGATGATGCCATCTGTCTCAAGTCGCATAGTGTCAAGAAGTTGTGCCAAAACATCGAAGTGCGTCACTGCACCGCCCGTAGCAGCGCCAGCGGCATCAAGTTCGGCACCATGGGCGCAGGCGGATTCAAAAATGTGAAGATCATCGATAACGTTGTATACGACACCTACCGCAGTGCCATCACCATACAGAGCGTCGACGGCGGTATATGTGAGAACATCCTTGTAGACTCACTCTATGCTACCAATGTGGGCAATGCCATCTACCTCAACATAGGTGCCCGTCGCGACAAACAGAGCTTCATGGACGGCATCACCATCCGCAACCTTTACTGCGAGGTAGCCGCCACCAAGCCCGATGCGGGCTACGAATACGAAGGTCCCATCGAAGACCTGCCGCGCAACATCTCACCTTGTGGTATCATCGGACTGAAAGACAGCAAGATCAAAAATGTCAAATTGGAGAACATTGAGATTGTCTTCCCTGGTGGTGGCGACCCACATTATGCCCATGTCGGCCTTGACGAGTTGGACAAAGTGCCCGAGATGCCCAAAGCCTATCCCGAGTTCTCGCAACACATGGAGCTTCCTGCCTGGGGCTTCTTCATCCGCCATGTCGATGGCTTGGCCATGCATAACATCAAACTGACCGCACTGAAAAAAGACTACCGCACAGCCATCGTGATGGATGATGTTAACAACCATAATATCAGCAATCTTAGTGTGACAGAACCTGATAGCGAAACAAAAGAAACCGTTTTTGAGCGAAAATAACCTAGTGACCTATATCCGCTTCTTAATCCATCCTAAAACGCCCTTCACCAAATCCTTCTCCTTCCAACAGATGAACGCGAAGAACACCAACAACAACCCTGTGTTGACGACCAAGGTCCAAACATTGTTTTCGATGTGGATGTACTTTTGCGCGAAATACAAAGCTAAGGCAATAGCAAAATAAAGGAATGCCGACTTCAAATCGTATGGTATAGGAGCCTTTTTCTGCCCAACGAAATAGGACAGCACCATACAGGTGGCATAGCCCGCAAAACCGCCCCAAGCGCAAGCCATATAGCCGTATTTAGGCACAAAGATAAAGTTAATGGCCAGCAACACTGCGCAACCAATAGCACTGAAGATGGCTCCCCACCAAGTCTGGTCGGTGAGCTTGTACCAAAACGAAAGGTTGAAATAGATGCCCATGAAGATTTCGGCCATCATCACGATGGGAACCACTCGCAATCCTTCATGATAATCTGACCCAACGAGATACTTCAATAAAGGCATATACATCACCACGGCAAGAAAAGCCAGCAGCGTGAAGATAATGAAGTATTTCATCACCTTGGCTTGGGTCTCTTTGTCGGCGGTGTCGCGCTTGCCACCAAAGACAAAAGGCTCGTAAGCATAACGGAAGGCTTGCGTGATCATCGCCATAATCATCGCTATCTTGACGCAAGCACCGTAGATGCCGAGTTGTTCCTCACCCTCCAGACCGGGGACGATTTTCTTGAATACAATCTTGTCAGCCACTTGGTTGAGAATGCCAGCCAAACCCAAAAGCAGAATGGGCCAAGTATATTTCAGCATTTCTTTCAACAAGTCACGGTCGATGCCAGTGCGCAGTTTCTTGATTTCGGGAATAAATCCTAAAGTGACCAACACGGTGCAAATCAAGTTGGCGATGAAAATATAACCCACCTGATAGCTGGCATGGTACCATTCCATCATGGAGGGATAGTGTTCTTTCAAGTAGGGCGCCAGATAGAAAATGAACAAGTTCAGCAACAAACTCATGATGATGAAAGAGAGCTTCAGTGTCATGAACTTGAGGGGGCGATTCTCATAACGAAGCCGAGCAAAAAGGATGGACTGGAAAGCATCGAAGGCCACGATGATGGCCATAATTTCCACAAATTCGGGATGCAAGGCATAATCCAAGGCTCCGGCAATGGGTTTCAGGAACAACGATACCAGAATGAGGAAAACCAGGGAGACTAAGCCGACAGAAAGTCCAGCGGTAGAAAAAGCCTTATTGGGGTTGACATTCTCCTTGTTGGAGAACCGGAAAAAGGTGGTTTCCATACCAAAAGTAAGCAGGACAAGGAGCAAGGCTGTATAGGCATACAAGTTGGTGACAATGCCGTATCCTCCGGATTCGGCTGCCATTCTATGTGTGTGTATGGGCACCAGCAGGTAATTCAAGAACCTGCCGATGATGCTGCTCAAGCCATAAATGGCGGTTTGCTTCGCCAAGGAACCTAATTTGTTTTCTGCCATGTGGATTGCTTTTGGTCTTTCAAAAACGCAAAATTACGCTTTATATTAACTCTATTTCAATTTTTCGGTAATTCAATAACAAACTCCGCCCCCTCCCCTTCCTGGCTTTCGAAGGAAATCATCCCACCAGCGGCCTGAACGATATTGTAGCTCAACGAGAGACCCACACCCGAGCCACCTGACTTAGTGGTGAAGTTGGGCAGGAATATCTGGCTCTTATCCTCTTCCTTGATGCCTTTGCCATTGTCTTTCACGCTAATGATGAAAGCTGTCTTGGTGTTCTTAAGGCTGACATCAATTCGTCCATCGGGCTTCGAGCCTATGGCCTGTGTGGCATTCTTGATGAGGTTGCCGACTACGCTGTTCAGGTTGGTCTTGTCGCCGTTATAAGTGTGGTCTTTAGTCTTGTCGAAATCGTAGTGGAATTCAATGTTTTCGGCATTGTCGTAAAGACTTACGACGTTTTGGACCAGTTCGGCCAAATCCAAAGGTGCTGGATGGTTCTCGGGCAACTTGGCATAGCGAGAGAATGATGATGCTATGTCTGAAAGGGCATCGATCTGTTCGATAAGCGTGTTGGTCGTACGTTGGATCTGCTCTGGCGTAGCTTTGCCATTATCGATGTTGCGTTGCAATAGTTGCACGCTGAGACGCATTGGTGTGAGCGAGTTCTTGATTTCGTGTGCCACCTGTCGTGCCACGCCTCTCCAAGCTGATTCGGCTGCGGTACGCTTCAGCTCGGCTGCACTCTTTTCCAATTCCACAATAAGGTGGTTGTACTGCCTCACCAAAGCACCGATTTCGTCATTGCCTTTCCACTCGATAAGTTCGTTTTTTTGGCCAATTTTGATGTTTCCTAATTTATTCTGAATCAATGTTAAAGGTCTTGTAAGGCTTCGTGTGATGAGAAGGATGACAACCAAAGCACCACCCAGCAGTACAATGATGATATTGAGATAAGTTAGAATGAAGTATCGGATCTCATCGTGCAAGTCGGTGGAACTTGAGAAATATGGTGTGTTGAGATAGGCCAAAGTGTTACCATTGGCATCGGTCAGAGGTATGTAGGCCGATTCGTATTTGCCTTTTCCGAGATGTTCTTCATGCGTGAAATAAAGGTCTTTGTTGTGGTTCAAACTATGGTAAGCCTCGGCGTTCATCACAGGCGCTTGCAAATAGAGTTCATTGATTTCGGGACGGGTGGTGGCCAATAGTTCACCGTTGAGTTGGTATAGATTCAAATCCGTGAAAAAGATATTGGCATAATGCTGCAAAATGTCAGTCCAAGCTGCTTTCGACGCCGTTTGCATTTGAGTGGCAAAGTCAAGGTCGTTGCGCATCTCAAGCGAAAGCGTTCGCGTGGTCTCAAACTGAGCATCGGTGGTTTTCTGGTTGTAGAGCGTACGCATATAAAGCACCGATACGGGACCGATGGCAACGAACGAAATGCCCAGAGTCAACAAAACCACAGTCTGCAAGCGCCGACGGAAACTCATATCGCGCCATTTCCGATGCTCTCTAGGCCTTGTCAGCCAAACGATAAGGACAAAAGGCAAGGAAAGACCTAAGAAAAACAGGGCAAACGGTGCTGTCTTTTGCGAAAAGCCTTTGGTCGGTGTGCTGATGACCAAGGCATTATTCTCACCATCAATGATGGCGTAATGCTTGTATTTGCTGCTGTAACTAAAATCGTGGTCTTTGACTTTCAGGCTGTTAAGAAAACTGGGATAGACATATTTACCATATTTATAAACCAATAAGTTCCCTCGATAACTAGCCACCGAATAATCGTATGAGGTCTGACTATTGGATTGTTGTAGGAGTTGTGGAAAGCCAAAACCCTCGGGTACCATAGGCTTATAAAACTCAAGATAAAGGGCTTTCTTCAAGGTATCTTTTGAAACATCAATTCGAGCTAAATAATTGGGATCCAAGGTATAATAATCCATAAAAAAGAGGTTGTCCCCTACCCTTTCGTTTTTGTTGTTGGCCAACTTGTCGCGGAAAAAGCTATCACATTCGGTGACGAAACCTTCAGGTTGTATGGTGATTTCCTCGCCTGGTGCGCAAATCGTCAGCGTTGCAGAATAGGCTTTCATCGTCTCATCAAAGAGCTGATACTTGGAATAGCCGAGAATGAGATCAACCAACACATTGTTTTCAGCAAACAGCATGTCTTTCAAAGTGGTATTAGCCTGCAACTGTTGGACAAAATTTGTATAACTGCTCTCAAAAGCCATATCGCGTTTCTGCATCAGAGTCTGGGCTTGTTGCTGCATCTGCTTGTTTTCTTTTCTGACCCCAACTCGATAATAGATATAGGTACCGATCAAAGAAACCAAAAGAATGATAACGATTCCGATTTCAACAATATGAGAACCTTTTCGCAACTTCGGTTCCTTACCAAGCTCTACATAGGCCAAAATCAGACCCACAATCACGAGTAAAATGAGAGGTAAAGGCCATAGAAACCTGAAAGGCTCTTTTAGTTTTGGCTGGTCCGTAAATTGATATTTAGCCAAGATTTTGCCCGATGCATTTATAAGAGGCTCTCCTACGGTATTATCAAAAACACTGATATTAGCATCTATGAATTTGGGGAGACAAGGTGATTCATTCGCAAAATAAGGATTATCAATCCGATAAGTAGTGTTGACTAATTTGAAAACATAATAGGTCAGATTCTCACCCACATAGGATTTAACATAATAGTTGCCTGAGAATAAAGGACAGATAGTATCGTGTCCGACAACGACATTACGCTTCAGCAATTTCGGGTCAACATCGTTACGATTCCAAAACACCATGGTATCATTCCTAAAAACAGTCAAACCTGTCTGGCTTTTCTCCAATTCATCATGATTAAGTCCATTTTCGATTTGTAACTGCATTTCCTTGTCCATGCCTAAAACAGAATTTTGTAGGCTACGGTTCAAAAAAGCAGGTTTTAGGGAAAGGTAAAAGAACAACCAAAGCGCAAGCATCAAAACAATGCCAACAGCACATAATAAGAAACCGATTCTTTGTATTCTTTTACTTTTCATCGTGTCTATTTGTTAAAACTCAAGAATTCCTTTGATATTGTGCGAGTTATAAAAAGTCGTTTATATTGGGTTTTCAAGTGGTCAAATGTATAATTTATTCAAAAATAACGAAAAATGGCTTAAACGGGCTAAAAATGGGCAAATTTTCAATTTCCTCACTTCTTCTCAAAAATATAGACCAGACTAGACCACTCTCCTGAACGCTTGGCCTTGCAATTTGAGATCCATCCTCGATACACTCCTCTAGCCAACGGCAATGAATGCAACTTGTATTGTTCACTCATATATGAAATGTAATAGGCATCCCATCTCAGTTTATCAATCTTGACTAGTTCCATACCACTTGCCTTGAATATTTTGGTTAAAGTGGTCTTATTGAAATGGTTCAGATGTCGCGGCACATCGTATGCGGCCCAAAGTTCTTTGTAATACTGTCCATCGTATGATTTGTAATTCGGCAAAGCGATTACAACTCGCCCCTTAGGTTTAACGAGGCGTCGCAATTGCTCGACTTGCCACCTCAAATCGTCCACATGTTCAAGAACATGCCACATCGTGATCAAATCAAAAAATCCTTCCGGAATGTTTTCCAAATCTTCACTTGAAATGATTTTGCCATTCATCCGTTTCTGGGCAATGACTTTAGCGTCTTCAGAAGGTTCCACACCAGTACATTCCCATCCATGCATTTCAGCAGTATGCAAAAAGTCGCCTACTCCACAACCGACATCCAATACTTTTCCGACTTTCAATCCATTTGAAGCAAGCTTGTATTTGTGCTTTAAATTGATCTTTTTAACCGCCTCGTATACTTTTGGTATAAAACCTTTCTTGTTTTCTTGATGACTATAATACTCTTCCGATTTATAATACTCACCAATCTTATCTTTACTCGGGCGAGGCATGGTATAGAGCAAGCCACAATTCAGACATTCACAAATATGAAAGTCTTCTTTCGAAAGGAATTCATCTTTCAACCAAAGATTGATTTGCGCCTTGTCGGAGCCACACCATGGACATTTGTTGTTCATCTCTTTATTCATGTTTCATGTGAAACAATTCTATTATCTTCCTAAAAATATGGCCAACACATTGATGTCGGCAGGTGAAATTCCACTTATCCTTGAGGCTTGACCCAAGGTTTCAGGATGGTATCGGTTTAGCTTTTCCCGTGATTCGTACGATAAGGATTGCAAACTGTGGAAATCAAAATCCTTGGGAAGCTTCACATACTCCAAACGGTTTAGTTTCTCTGCCAATTCGTTCTCCTTTTGAAAATAACTATCGTATTTGATCAAGATTTCAGCCTCTTCCAAACATTCTTTTTCAAACCTATCTTCACCAGAGCAATAGGATTTCAAAGAATCGATATGAGCCACCATCTCCGACAAACCGATTTGAGGTCTCAACAATAAATATGCCATCTTCACTTTTTGGTCAATTGGCGAACTCTCTTTTTCCACCAACAAGCCATTGATTTGTTCAGGATAAACATAGTGTTCCCTAAGAAAACTCATAATCTCATTCACCCTTTGTTGTTTTTGCAACAACTTTTGGTACCTATCTTCTTTGGCCAAACCAAGTTTATACGACATCTCCGTTAACCTCGAGTCGGCGTTATCTTGGCGCAATAAGATGCGATATTCTGCTCTACTCGTAAACATTCGATATGGTTCATCAACACCTTTAGTGATGAGGTCATCGATGAGCACGCCAATATAAGCCTCAGTTCTTGACAAAACCAAAGGTTGTTTATCCTGTAACGCCAAACTCGCATTTATACCCGCCATCAATCCTTGACATGCTGCTTCTTCATATCCAGTCGTTCCGTTGATTTGTCCAGCGAAATAGAGGCCATGAATTCGTCTTGTTTCCAAAGAATGATACAACTGTTCCGGCGGGAAATAGTCGTACTCAATGGCATACCCAGGACGAAAGATTTTGGCATTTTCAAAGCCCACAATCTGCCGCAATGCCTCATATTGGATATAATCCGGCAGTGAGGAACTAAAGCCGTTAAGATAGTATTCTTCGTTATTCCACCCCTCAGGTTCAACAAAGAGCTGGTGGCTGTCTTTTCCCGAAAAACGCTCAATTTTATCCTCAATGCTGGGACAATACCTTGGTCCAACACCTCGGATTCTACCATTGAACATAGGGGAATATTTGAACCCCTTTCGAAGTGTTTCGTGTACTTTTAATGAAGTATGCGCTATCCAGCAGCTTCTTTGTTTAGAGATTTTAAAGGGCTCAGTATAGGAAAAACCCACCACTTCATCATCACCTTTTTGCTCAACGAGTTTGCTGAAATCTATCGTTCGCCCATCGATTCTGACTGGCGTTCCCGTCTTTAAGCGTTTGACCTCAAAACCGATTTCTTTGAGCTGTTCGCTGATGCCGTGACTGGCCACCTCACCCATTCTGCCTCCAGAGAAATGCTGCTCACCGATATGAATCAAACCGTTCAAAAAAGTGCCATTGGTAAGGATGACCGCCTTACTTTCAATCTCGCCACCCATCATCGTCTTAACACCCTTCACTTGGTCGCCGTCAAAAAGAAGCCCTATCACCGTGTCTTGCCAAAAGTCGACATTGGGCGTCTTTTCCAACATACTGCGCCATTCGGCCGAAAACATCATCTTGTCGCTCTGGCACCTTGGACTCCACATAGCGGGACCTTTCGACTTGTTGAGCATCCTAAATTGGATCATAGTACGGTCGCTGACAATGCCAGAATAACCACCCATGGCATCGATTTCGCGGACAATTTGTCCCTTGGCAATGCCACCCATAGCGGGATTGCACGACATAGAAGCCATCAGGCGTAAATCCATGGTAATAAGCAATACCTTGCTGCCCATATTAGCCGCTGCCGCCGCTGCCTCACAGCCCGCGTGACCCGCGCCTACAACGATGATATCATAAGGTTCGAAATACATTTTGTGTCAGTGTTTCACGGGAAACATTATTTTTAATACTTTGATTTTCTGTTTTTTACATTGTTTGACTATGGCTATTGACAATGACCACTTTTACAGTTGGGGTGGTCATAGCCATAATCATTATCCATAGTTTTATATAATTCCAAAGATATTTCTTCCTGCTCTCTCATCTCTTTCTCCTCTTCATCCGTCAAGTCATCGAAACCGATAAGATGCAATACACCATGGATAATGACACGATGCAACTCACTCTCATAACTTCGGCCAAAGGTCTCAGCATTCTCTTTTATGCGGTCGATACTGATGCAGAATTCGCTCGAAAGTACCGTCTCGCATTCCGTCAACGGGAAGGTCACAATGTCTGTGTAGAAATCATGGCCAAGACGCTCTTTATTAATTTCAAGCAGTTTCTCATCGCTGCAAAAATAGTAGTACAGCTCCCCTACCGTCTTGCCATGCTTTTCGACAACCTCACCAATCCAAGCCTTGACGCGCTGTGGGTCAATGGGCGGCATCTCCACATCCAATGTGCTGAATCTAATCATATTAATGCGTGTTTTTCTTCAAGTAATACTCGTTAATCTTATCTTTGTAGAAAGGAGCATATTCGATGGGATTGCTACGCAGAAATTCCTGGTTTTTCTTGAGAGACTGCTCATAAAGATATTCATCTATCCTACGGTCGAAATGCGAACCTTTGTACTCGTTTGACCTGCGTTTCTCTTCCTGCTCGCGTTTCTCCTGCGCCTTCTGCGATTCCAACATTCTGGACTCGATTCTTTGGCTGCGCTCAATCATCTGACGGTTGATCTTTTTGTTCACCAACTCCTCCTCCAACTTCTCCATATCCTTGATAATCTCATTCAAGCCATCATCGCCAATTTGCCCGTTTTCTTTCATATCATTAAGCATCTGCTGCATACCTTGACGCAACATTTCCTGCTCGGCAGCCATACGGGCAAATTCCTCACTCATTGAGTTAGGTGTCTGCTGCCCTGATTCCATTTGTTGCTGCATTTTCTGTAATTGTTCGCTCAACTGTTGCTGCAACTGCTGCATCTTTTGCATGCTCTGTCCTTGACCCGGCTTGGGCATAGGACACGACATCGGCATACCCATGGCATCCATACTGTTCTCCATATTCTCCAATGACTCAGCCAACATCAACGCCAAATTGTTCATCGACATCATGGCAGTCTGCTGATGGCGCACGGCTTGCGAAAGTTTTAAGTCATTGAGATATTTCATTGCGTTTTCGGTCTGATTCTCAATGGTATGCAGCTCATCAAAGACAAAATTTTGAATCGATGGCTGGCGCAAAGCCATACTGCGCAGCGAGTCGCGAACCATAATGAAATTGTCGGCCACTTCCTTTTGATGGATAATCTTTTCAACCAAAGACGGGTCATCGGAACGCATCTTGCCAATTTCGATCATCAAGTTTTCCTGTTCGTGCGAGGCATGGACCACATTTTCGAGCAAAATGCGCAGCAAATGGGCATCCTCTGCCATTTGTTGCATGCCTTGCATCTGCATTTGCATCATCATCTGGTTGGCCATCTGCTGCATCTTTTGACCGGCATTCTGCTTCTTCTGCTGTGATTGTTGTTGTTGACTGTTCTGCTCGTTTTGCATGGCATCTTGCAGGTCTTGGTCGATGCTTTCTTGCATCTCCTCATCTTTCTGCATGTCGAAAGGCTGTTGCAGATCTTGGTTTTTCTCCAACAGTTTATCAAGCTCTTCCATCATCTTGTCGAATTCCTCTTTGGCTTCCTCGGCCGATTTTTGGTCGCTCTCCTCCCCTGCTTTATTCTGATTTTCAGCCTCTTGGTTTTTCAACTCCTCTCCTAGTTTGTCCAATTTATTGGCCAAATCGTTGAGGTCCTTCTCCATCTTCAGCTGTTCAAGAAGCGCCAAATTACGGTCGAGCAGTTCCTGCATCGACTGATTGTTTTTCTTGATGTCTTGAATCATCTGTTGCATCTGCTCGCGCGGCATTTCCTCAAGCAACTTGTCGATCTGCTCCATCATCTTTTTCAACTCTTCGGGAATCACTTCATCGAAAAGTTTGTTGATTTGCTCTTGCTTCTTGATGAGGTCTTCGTTGCCCAAGTCATGCTCTTTCATGAAGTCCTCGAGGTTTTTCTGCTCTTCTTGCAATTTGTTCCATTCGTCTTGAATCTTTTGTTGCTTTTCGAGCAGGTCTTTCATCTTTTCCTTGTCTGACCAGTCCAAATCCTTCTTCTGGATAAGGTCTTGCAGCATCTTTTCGATTTCATCTTGCAACTTGTCAGCCTCTTGTGACTTCTCCTGCAGGCGTTCCATGATGTCTTCCGATTGCTGGTCAGCAATGCTGTCTAAGGCGTTTTCGGAAGGTTTATAATAGGTAAAAGTTTCCGAGCGCTTCGACTTGGGTCCGTGGAAACCGTCGTTATCCCATACCTCGAAATAGACTTCCATATTTTGTCCCGGCATAATGCCCAGGCTATCCATGTTGAAGCTGTAGAAGAAGGAGGTGCGGGTCTGCTTGAGATCCAACGCGACCGGCTTGACGATTTTCTTTTCGACAGGTTCCTTGACAATGCAGTTGAAGGTGAGTTTGCTGAAACCATAGTCATCGGTGACAAGACCCGAGTAATACACATCGGTGGAGAGTTGCTCATCGAACGACTCCACACGGATGTCGGGATAGGCATCAGGCAACACATCAATAGAGAAGGGGAGGGGCTCAATACTATTGTTCCAAGCGTTTTGCACCTGCACTTCAAACTTGGTGGACTGTGCCGCTACGAATTGGTATTCAAAATTGTCATCGGTTGCGGTCAAGTCGGTGGTCAGTGAATCGCGGGTGACGGAAATATGCTCAGTGTCTCGGGTAGTAAAGCTAAAGGTGAGTTTTGTGCCTTGCGGGACGATGAGTCGCGTCTTGGCATCCAAGGTCTCGTTGGTGCGGTGTATATAAGAGGGATAGTTTAACTCGCAGCGATAGGAGAGTAGGGTAGGGTTGGGATGCACCGTGATATGCAATGGACGGCTAGTGTATTCGCCTCCGATGACATTAAAGGTCAAATCGTTGAAGAGGTTCTTGAAAGTGTAACTGAAATCGTTGGCCGAGCCTTTGGTCATCAGTTGTTGACCCAGTTCGCTTTTCACATAGAAGGCATCGGGGATACGGTCGCCCGTAACGCGGATGTTGAACTTCACTTCCTTGCCTTGGGTGGTCTCAATCTCGTCCTGTTCAATTTCCACCTGATAGGGGAGGGGCTTCTCGAAATGCTGCTCGTAGTTGACGATGCGCTGCGTGGGGTGCACAGCAAACGAAGGCAGAAACACCATCAAGGCAATTAATATAAGGAGCGAACCGAAAAAGATGCCGAGATACTTCAAGTTACTTCGCAAGTCGACGGCATCAGAAAAGCGGATAGGGGAGAGGCGGGCACTACGCTGCTCGATGGTAGCTGCCAACAGGGCATTGTCTTCAGAGGTCCCTGAGCCCGTTGAAGTTAAGGTCCCTGAGCCTGTCGAAGGGCCGACATTACCTTTATATGCCTCCATCTGATGGCTCAACTGTATTGTGTTCAACAGCTTATCCTTGATTTCAGGGAAAAACTTACCAATCAGCACCGAGGCTTGTTCCACCGACATCTTCTTTCGGAATCGGATGAGGTTAACAAGCGGAATAAGAAAATGATACACCAAAACAAAACCGCTACCAGCCAGCAAAAACAGGAAGAGCACGAAGCGACCTTTGGGCGGGAACCAAGAGAAATACTCCAACCCATTGATGAGCAGATAAAAGACAATCCAAAGCACGGCACCCACCAACACGCCTTGTATCAAGCGGTTGAGGTAGTACTTCCGCGTGAAGCCTTCAATTTTCTCTATCAATTTGTTTGGTGCAAACATAGCCATATTAAATAACCTGCAAAGATAGAGAAAATCCACGAATCGAAGAGGATTATGTCGCTTTTGGGCAACAAAAAAGAGTTCCGTTTCCGAAACTCTTTTGCTGGAGCCACATGTCGGACTCGAACCAACGACCTACGCATTACGAATGCGTTGCTCTACCAACTGAGCTAAAGTGGCTTCTCAAATGCGGCTGCAAAAATAGGAATAATTCATGAAACAGAGCCAATTTTTTTCAAAAAAGTAGGTTTTTAGAATTGCTTCGCAAGAAATCCAAATAAAATCATTTTAAAATCTATTGAAAATCAATGACATAAAAATTTTTCACCGACAAATGCAATAAATAAACTATTTTTTTAGTTGTAAATTCAAAACAATCTATATATTTGCAGCGTCAAGACAAAACAAAATGGCTATCAAACGACACATAGTATTATTAATGATGATGGGATTATTCACCTCATGCGCGACTCAACGAGCCAAGTATGTGACTTATGTTCCTGATTCGGCGGTCGTATTTGAAGCAATCAAGGCCGAAATACAATATCTTGACATTCCCAAAGACAATAAAATCGAGGTGCTCTCGCTGACCAACTGTGGTCTCGACCGAATTCCTTCGAGCATCAAGCGTTGCAAGCATCTGCAAAGGCTGAACTTGGAAGGGAACCAAATCCGACACATCCCCAGATGGCTCAGCTCGCTGGATAGCCTTGAGGAAATCAACTTGAACTTCAACAAACTGAATTTGAAAAGACGGGATATCCGTCGACTGTCGAAAGTAGAAGATGTTCTGTTGGCAGGCAATGGCATCAAGAAACTCCCAGACAATGTTGGTGTGCTACGATGCGAAAGCCTTAACCTGTCAAAGAACCAACTCAGCACCTTGCCCAAGTCGTTTGCAGAACTAAAACAAGCCAGATACTTGATTTTCTATGACAACGCGTTCGAATCCATCCCGGATGAATTGGCCGGTTTCAAAAACTTGAAACACCTGGATTTCTATAAGAACAAAATCACGGAAATCCCAGATTTCATTGGCGACATGGATAACCTTCAACAACTTTTCCTGTCGTTCAACCAAATCGAGGAAATCCCAGACACCTTACGCAACCTGAAACGCTTGAAGTATTTTTATATCCACCACAATGAATTGCATTTCATTCCTGAGTGGATTACGGAGATGGATTCCATCGAGCGTTTTGGGATCGGTTTCAACCATCTGCTGACTCTGCCTGACTTGTCGAAGATGAAATCACTGAAAGACTTCGACTGCGAACACAACCTGCTGGAGCGCTTCCCGTGGGAACTTGTGGAGAAACCCGACATGGAGATACTCATTCTTCGCGACAACGACTTCAACCTGTCCGACGAAGAAAAAATGCGACTCATCAAAGCAGGTAAAACTATCAATCTAGCCTATTGAAAATCATGATATTATCTTACATAATCGACTTATTGAGATTCCCTTGCAGGGAATGGAGTTCATTCGTTATTCTACACGCGGCGGCTTGTGGAGTTTACTAACAGTCAACTTGTTCATGCCGCCGCATAATAAACAATATCTCAACTCCATTCCCGAAGGGAATCTGATGGAAAAACAACGACTTACATTTTTTTCATCAAAAATACAATAAAATAACTAAAAAAATAGTTGTACAATCAAAATATTCTGTATATTTGCAGCGTTAAACCTTTAGAAACGGAGGATAAAATGGCTAGAAAGAAAGAAAATATCGAGGAAAACTCCATCAGAATGAAGGAGTTGACCAAAGCGGAAGAACAAGTGATGCAGGTCATTTGGAACATCGGACAGGGCTTCGCCAATGAGATTATGGCAGCTTACCCCGAACCCAAGCCGGCCTACAACACGGTGCTTTCCATTATCAAAATTTTGGAAAACAAGGGCTTCGTGAAACACGAGACCTTCTGCCGCGCGCATCGCTATAGCCCCGCCATCAGCAAGGAGGAGTATTCACATCGCTACCTCGGTAGCGTGGTGGAACGCTACTTCAACAATTCGTATCTCGACCTCGTTTCGGCCTTCGCCAGAAAGGAGAACTTCAGCGTCGAGGAACTGGAAGAAATGAGAAAAGCCATCGACGAGGCTATCGCCTCAGAAAGGAAATAAGCCATGAACGCACAAGAATTAATCATCGGTCATCTGCTACCTATCGCAGCCACCGTAGCCGTGCTTTGGTTGGTGTATCGCCTGTTGTTCCGCAACAGCAACCGGCTGTATTTTAACCGTTATTTCCTGCTGACGAGTATGCTGCTGGCTTTGGCCATGCCCTTGCTCGGTTTGCTCTCGGGAATTGAAGTGCCACAGATGGCGACTTTGAAACAACAGCTTTTTAACGGAATCATGCTCAATGAGGTCATCGTCACGCCCGATGGTCAGCCCGTGTTGCCCGAAGTGACGGTAACAACCAATGCCACGCCTTCGCGTTTTAGTGTGTGGCAAGTCATTGGTGGCATTTATTTAATAGGTGTTGGCGTGATGACACTGTTGTTCCTCATCAAGTTGGGGAGGCTTGTGGCGCTCATCATCCGATCGCCAAAGCGTAAGATGGACGGTTTTACAGCGGTGTTCACGGGCAAGGAGCAAGGCTCGTTCTCCTTCTTCCGCTATGCCTTCTTCCCCAACGAAAATGTGGATCCTGACATCATGCGGCACGAGATGAGCCACATCGCCCACCACCATTCGTGGGACATCCTCTTCGCCGAGGTGATGATGATCCTGCAATGGTTCAACCCCTTCATCTATCTGTACAAGAAGGAGTTGCAGAGCCTTCACGAATACCAAGCCGACCGCGATGTGGTGGCCACCGGCGTGGACAAAAAGAACTACATGATGCTGATCCTGCAGCAGTGCACGGCTGTCGACTTCAGCGGAATGAGCAATAACTTTAGTTTAATCCTTACCAAAAAACGAATCAAGATGATTACAAGAAACGAAAAGGCCAAGGGCCTCTGGTGGAGGCTCTTGGCTACATTGCCGGTGCTGGCTTTCTTGTTGATTGCCAACACGAAAGTGACGGCACAGGAACAAAAGGCCGTCGACCATACCTTAAAGGTGTCAATTAGTCCATTTGAAGTCTTTGATGATGATGGTGCTCCTATGCAGTTAATAAAAGACACTATCTTTTATGAAGATGATGGTACCTATGTCAAGTTCGAGACTTCGGATGGTTTCCAACCAGAGACGGGAGAACCATGCAAAAAACTGACTATCACCTCATACAATGCTGATGGAACGCCTCGCAACAATTTCTTCATTACTGAAACGGAAAGAAGAGGCGATACATCAACATACAGCATTGAACCGTTTACATTCACCCTCTCCGAACATCTTTTTGAACAACTGCTTGACATAGCCACATCCGAAGTAGACACCGTCTATCAAATCGTTGAAGAGATGCCCCAATTCCCTGGTGGCGAAAATGCCCTAATGGAATATGTGAGTAAAAATGTTGTTTATCCAGAGGAAGCAAAAGAAAAGGAAATACAAGGCAGAGTATTCATCAGTTTTGTTGTTGAGAAAGACGGCAGCATCGGTGAAGTGAAAGTGCTTCGAGGCATTGGTGGCGGCTGCGATGAAGAATCAGTTCGTGTTATCAGTGACATGCCGAAGTGGAAGCCCGGTAAGCAGAAAGGCGAAGCTGTTAGGGTGAGTTACCAGATTCCCATCATGTTTAAGCTCGGGCAGACGAATGATGAATACAAAACCACAGTGAAAACGGTTATTGCGGGTGATGACGAACATTCCTGGAAGACATCAACGGCAACATTTCCAGACAATCCAGCAAAAGCCAGTATGAAACCCGATAAAGACGGTGTCTATCAAATCGTTGACGAGATGCCTCAATACCCTGGAGGCGAAGCTGCAATGATGGATTATGTGGCCCAAAATGTCGTTTATCCCAAAGAAGCTCAGGAAAAGGGAATCTCAGGCCGTGTGTTTGTCGGCTTCATTGTCGAGAAAGACGGCAGTGTTTCCGAGGTGAAAGTACTGCGAGGCATTGGTGGCGGCTGTGATGAAGAATCTATCCGCGTGGTAAAAGCCATGCCGAAATGGAAACCCGGGAAACAAGAAGGCAAGCCTGTAAGGGTATCTTATTTGATGCCTATTACTTTTAAATTGCAATAAATCATTGTTTGTGTTTGTAGGGCTGTCGTATCACGGCAGCCGCATAATGGGGAACCCTATGCGGCTGCCACGATGTGGCAGCCCTACAAACCTATTAATAATTCAGCCCAAAAGCCCAAAGCGGTACCACATTGCCGTAGCCGTATTCAATATCATCCTTCACCACATAGCCTTTCTTGGCCTCTGCAATTTGTCTTTTGCCTTTGCTTTTTCCACCCACTTCGAAGGTCATACCTTTAATGTCGAAATCCGACAGGGAAGAAGAAGTAACTTTTTGGTTGACACGCATTTGATTGTAGAAGAAAGTTTCTCTAATCGTGCCAGCGTCTTCCTCGCCATCGCCTAAACTGTTCATTAGGTTAGTGTTGTCGAGATAGATTTTTTCCACTTTGCCAAGTTCGCCTAAACCGCCGGTACCGTCTCTCAGTTGCGCGATAAGTCCCGCTTTTTCCATATAGACCAAATAATCCTCAATGTTGTTGCGACTGGCCTGAATCTGTCCTGCAAGGCTGGCCATATTCGGCTTGCAGGGTACCAAAGCGGCTAAAATCACCATCAATTTTTTCAGTTTCTTTGCTGTTCCGATGTTCATGTTGGCAAACTGCGGAATGTCTATCTCAATGGTGCGGGTGATGACTTGGTTGAGTTCGGTCTCGAAGTCAAGGTCCTGGCCAAAAGGATAATAGCCTTCTTTCAAGTATTCCTTAAAATACACCAATGGATGCTTCACATTCGGGATCCGTGCTTCGTGATTCAGGATTTGCTTCAAACTGAAAATGGGACAATTGATTTGGTGGCGAATGGCCAAAAACTCCCTAAATGATAGCCCTTGCATCAAGTATTTCGGGGCACGACGGCTCAAATCGGCCTCGCCCTTTTCAATGTCGAGGATGGAGGACCCCGTGAAATAGACATGAAGGTCGGGGAAAGCATCGTACATCAATTTCAGCTCCTGCGACCAATTGTCATATTTGTGAACTTCATCGATGAAGAAAAACTTTCCACCATTTTTGTTGAAGGTTTCCGCCGTTTCAAAAAGACTATGTGATGAAAAATAAAGGTGGTCGGCGGTGACATAGAGCGTGTCGCGCAACGAATGATGATGTTTGATGTGTTGTAGGAAAAGCGTTGTCTTGCCCACGCCTCGCGGCCCGACCAGCCCTAACATCCTGTTATCCCAATGAATGGCTTCGTACTTGTAACGAACAAACTGACTCGTGGTTAAGTCAAGTTGGTTCTCCATGAATTCATACAATTTTTCCATCGTTTTCAGTGTTTCGACGATGCAAAAATAGTAAAAATGCACTATATGAGTGCAAATTTTTTCAAAATAATGCACTATATGAGTGCAAAAAATCATAAAAAATGCACTATATGAGTGCATTATTATTCCTAATCAACTGCTCCCACTTGGTTATCGGCACAAATTGCATATTTCGTCGTTGTGTTTATCGGCGAATGAAACTAATTAAGCGAATTTCTGGATTGCTTCGCTACGCTCGCAATGACGCAAAGCGTGTCGGCGCAAAGCGGCGACAAATTCATATAGTTCTGCGATTTCTGCGTGAGGAAATTTACTCCAAAATCAACTGTTCCCACCGGATCTTCGGCACAAACTGCACGCCGTTTTCATCACGATAATACGCCAGTTTCTCCCCTGCATCCACGAGTTGCAATTTGATGGTTTCCTTGCCCTTTCCGATAGCTAAGATGAGCAACGGATCATAGGGCAAATTGAAAGCTTCCGTGATTTTCGCCTTGTTGAAAGCACCAATCATAATGCCGTTCAAACCCATTTCAGTGGCTTTCAACAGCATGCTCTGGGCGGCAATGCCGAGGTCGATATCGACAAACTTGTTTTCGGGGATGGTGCTGCAAATGATGATAAACGCCTCGGGCTCAGTGCCAAGGTAGGGGAGGTGTAGTTCGGGCAGCAAGCCGCCTAGTTTCATGTTTTGCACGATGATGTCGGCTCCCGTTTCTTTGGTTACCAACTTGAAACGAAGCACCTGCTGGTTCTTTGCTGAGGCAATCTTTGTGTTCACCGCAACGATGCGCTCTAGCATGTCGCGTTTCACCACAAAGTTTTGGTCATAACCACGATAACTGCGGTTTTTCTCCATCAGAGTTTCCAATGAAGTGTGTTTCACGACGGTCTTCTTGGCGCCCTTGCCAAAGACCTCTTCATAGCGTTTTTCTAGGTATCCGTCGGCCATAATTTATAAGTTTTTTGGCTTTCAGCTCTCAGCCGTCAGCTATCAGCTCACCTTACCTTGGTGACATGCTGATAGCTGATTGCTGACTGCTGATAGCCAAATTGAAACGCGAAATTACACAAAAATACGACACTCTTTCACCTTTTTTCCTACTTTTGCGTTTTAATATGAAATACTTTCAGCCCTTGCACTACTCTACTTAGACGGGATGGCCAACGCTAAACCTGTCCCCACAACTACTATACGCCAAGTGGCAGCCACGTTCTTCTGCATAGAAGAAGTGGCTCTGCAAATACTTCCTTTGCCGTTCACTACCATGCATCTATTTGCCATTGATGGCGGAGGCTTCATCATCACTAGTGTCTTGCATGCATTTTTACTTAAACAGCTACCGATGGTAAAGCAATAATAATTTGATCTAATGGACGACAAAACCCAATTTTTCCCATAATTTTCTAATTTTGCATTTTCATTTCTGTTTTTTGAAAGAGATACCAGGCATGACAAAAGATTATTCATCATATGGTTCGGCCTACCGAAACTTCAAGGTGAGGGAGGGTGTTTATGTACCTGAACCCGTTGAGGAGTTTTCGGCCGACAATCCCTTCACGAAGATGGCGCCTATACGCGGAGAGCTCAAGGACATTCGTTTCGACGGGATCTACACCTATCTTGATAAATCTTTGAAATTCAAGATAGTGAATACTACCATGTATTTTGTAGCATGGACGCTTGCCTTCCTCTTAAACCGAATCCGATATGGCCTCAAAATCGAAGGCCGCGAGAAAATACGCCAAAACCGAAAACTTTTTGACCATGGCGTGATGACGGTGTGCAACCATGTCTATCGTTGGGATATGATTAGCGTCATGCAGGCGATGCGTTTCAGGAAGGCATGGATTCCTATGTATGCCCAACCTTTCAGAGGAAAAGACGGTTTTATCATGAAAGCCGTTGGGGGAATAGCCATCCCTGAAGAGCGCAGCGGGCTGAAAGCGTTCGACGAGGCCATGGCCGAGTTGTGCGCCAACAACCAGTGGATTCACATCTTCCCTGAAAGCTGCAGCTGGAAATTCTATGCCCCCTTGCGTCCATTCAAAATAGGCGCTTTCAACATGGCATATCGGCATTCGCTCCCAGTGATTCCCATGATGATCTCATTCAGGCCTCGCACAGGATGGCGAAAGCTATTCAGCAAAGACGAACCTTTGATTACCATCCATGTGGGCGACCCTATCCTACCCAACCCAAACACACCCCGAAAAGAAGAGACGGCGCGGATGCGCGATCTTGCTCACCAAACCATGCTTGATATGGCCGGCATAGTATCTAATCCCTGGCCTTCTTCTATCGATTGAAAATCTTATCATTATGAGTACAAAAATCATTGATCCTGTTCCTGTTGAACTGCTTAAAGCGGAACTAACCAAATCCAAAAAACTGGAAGACACAAACAAAGGGCACAACGAGCTATATATCGTTACCTGGCAAGATTCCCCCAATGTGGTTACGGAAATCGGAAGGCTGCGCGAATTGACCTTCCGTGATGCAGGAGGCGCTACAGGAAACGCCCTGGATCTTGATGAGTACGACAAGATGGAGAATTCATACAAGCAATTGATTGTGTGGGACCCCGACAACGAGGCTATCATTGGTGGATATCGTTTCATCTTTGGCTCAGATGCCGTTATCGACGAGAAGGGGCAACCGGTCTTGGCAAGTTCCCATCAGTTCCGTTTTTCCCAGAGGTTTATCGATGAATATCTGCCACATGTCATAGAGCTTGGCCGCAATTTCGTGGCTCCTGAATACCAAAGTTCGAAGCATGGCGCAAAGTCCATTTTTGCCATGGACAATTTGTGGGATGGTCTTGTAGCCATTATCATGAAGAACCCTAATCTGCTCTATTACTTCGGAAAGATAACCGTTTATCCTTCCTACGACCATATCACTAGAGACCTGCTCTATCATTTTCTATGGAAGCATTTTGGCGACAAAGACGAACTTGTCCGTCCATGGGACGACCAGGCGCTCATGCCTAATTCCGATCCCGAGTTGATGGATTTGGTCGTAAACAAGGCTGACCCGATGGATGACTATAAACTGCTGAAGGCTGCAGCTAAAATGAGGAATGTACATATTCCTCCAAATTTTACTGCGTATATCTCCGTCACTTCCCATATGCTTATGTTTGGAACGGCAGTCAACACTTTGATGGACAACATCGAGGACTCCGCAGTGCTTATTCCGTTCGACAATATCTATCATGAAAAGAAACGGCGCCATATTGGAGCCTATCTCCGGTTCTCTCTCGCAAAGAGACGCAAAAAAGTGGATTTGAATGCGCCAGAAATAGAGGATCTTTTGATTGACAATTGGTTGAATAAACGATACCGCCAAGTAAAACGGTTGCTTAAAAAAACCGATCGTAAGTTATAGTCAGGAAATACCTTCAATAATTCGTACTACCATGTCCCGATGTTCAATCCAACTCTCGGAATTCAGTAGGCGACATACCTGTTTCATTCTTGAAATAGCGACTGAAAGTAGACTGCTCGCCAAAACCCAGCATGTCGGCAATAGCCTGTACGGAGAGGTCGTTACGTATATGCAGTAGCATCTTAGCCTCGGCGATGATCTTGACGCGAATCCAATAGGCAGCACTGTGGCCTGTTTCCTGCTTGACAACTGCACTGAAATACTTAGGTGTTAGACAAGCTCGTTCAGCATAAAAACCCACATCATGGTGTTTGCGGAAATGTTGTGTCAAGTCAGAATGAAACTGCATACTAACGCGCTTATTGGAAGTGGTCTCATTCAGTTTGTTTTTGCGGTATTGGCTGAGCAAACGCAGTAAGAATTCCAGCAAACGGGTCATCAACATCCGTTTATCAGGGAGTTCGAGGCGCTTGATTTCACGCATCCCCTCCACTACATCCGTTATCATCCTGTATTCATGCTTGTCGAGTTTCACGCAGGGGTGCAGTTCATAGCGGTAACGCATCTGGTTGATGATTTGCAGCATGGGATCGTTCAGTACCGAAGCATCGACAACTATCAAAGTGGCAAGGTAATCATCGGTTTTGCTCACCATGCTCACACTGTGGTTAGGGAAAATCACACCTACTGTTTGTCTCTCTGAATAGTCGGGTTGGTCATCGTACTTGAGTTGTATTTGTCCCCTGTGGCCAATGCAGATGACATAATCGGGTGATACAAACGGTTTGTCGCCAGTGGGCAACCCCCTGACATTGTCAAGGACCACGATGCCCTCATCCTTAATCTTTCGAAGATTGGATAACAATGGATGAAGTGCTGATTGTTGATCTTTCATGTGGCAAAAATACTGATTTCTTTCAATACAAATCAATGTAATCGGATTTTTTGCCAAATATTGTAGCCAATGTGTTAATGTTCACCTTTGCGCATGATTATATTTTTGCACAATTTTCATATAAAATTCACAAAACTACAACCAAATGAAAAAAGCATTATTGACATTATTCATCATCGTGGCCTCGCTTGCTGCGCGGGCTTACGATTATCCGTACCTGGTTTTCCAGACCACGGACGGAACCGTACACGCCATGGCCGTCGAGTCGCTGACCATCGATGTCAGTGGCAGCAATCTGGTAGCGACAAACAGCGAGGGGTCGCAAACCTTTGCCCTTGCGGAATTGAGCAAAATGTTCTTCTCTGAAAGCGTGACAGGCGTTGAGGAGATGTTTTCGCCCGACGGCGGCGAAGTTGACGTTTTCGCCGTGACGGGTGCCCATCTGGGGAAATTCGCCAAAGCGCAAGAAGCCACCACCCATCTGAAAACCGGCATTTATTTGCTGAAATCGAAGTCGGCCACCATTAAAATCGTAGTGAGATGAGACGTACATTATTAATTATAGCGGCAATCGCGCTGGCAATGGCCGCCAATGCACAGACATTGAACGTGAAAGTGGGCAATGTGACCTACCAGTTCCCGTCAACACAAACGGGCGACATGACCTTTTATGACGGCGACTCGCTGACCATCATCAACAAAACCTTTGCCTTGAGCGAAATCGACGGAATGTATGTCGATGCTACGGAGGTGACTGACAATGCGGTAGCCATCGTCTACAATGGCACTTCTGCAACGATTGCCGTGGCGGGCAACATTGCCCAATACTTGACCGTCACGCAAAGCGGGGCGCACGTCTCGATAGCGCAAAGCGACGACCTTGCGCAAGAAATCACTTACACGCTTTCGGGCACCACAAGCGATGGCGAGTTCTATATGTCAGGCTCTTACAAGGCCACCATCGAACTGAACGGACTTACGCTAACCAATGCGATACCCGTGTATAGCGGAGCAGCCGTCCACATCCAAAACGGAAAACGCATCAACGTGAAAGTTATCACGGGCACTACAAACACGCTCGTCGATGCGGCAAGCGGCTCGCAAAAGGGTTGCCTCTATGTGAAAGGCCATGCCGAGTTCAAGCAGTATGGCACGCTCAACATCGTGGGCAACGTGAAGCACGGCATCAAGGCGGGCGAATATGTGAGCATCAAGAACGCCACCATCAACGTGACCTCGGCGGTGGGCGACGGCATCTCGTGCAACGAGTATTTCCTGATGGAAAGCGGCACCGTCAGCATCAGCGGCACCGGCGACGACGGCATCCAAGCCGACCTCGACGGCGACACCTCGACCGGCATGACCACCGACCATGAGGACGAGGACTCGGGCAACATCTATATCGAAGGCGGCACCATCACCATCAACTGTTCGGCGCTTGCTGCCAAAGGCATCAAGAGTGCAGGCGACATCTATGTCTCAGGCGAGGCTTCCATCAACGCCACGATGAGCGGCAACGGCACCTGGGACGAGGACGACCTTGAGACCAAGGCGGCTTGCGGCTTGAGTGCCGACGGCAACTTGAACATCAGCGGAGGGACGGTTTCTGTCACGGCCACTGGTTCGGGCGGCAAAGGCATGAAATGCGATGGCGTGATGACCATCACGGGCGGCACGGTAACCGTTGAGACTTCGGGCGGGCTGTATTACAGCAACGGCACGACCGAAAACCACAACTACACTGGCGACACCGACCAAATCGACAGCGATTATTACTCTTCGCCCAAAGGCATCAAGGCGGGGGTGAAAGACACGTCGGGGAATTCGACCACTTATAGCGGCGGCCTCGTCATCAGCAGCGGCACGGTCAACGTCACCACGAGCGGCAACAATGCCGAGGGCATCGAGAGCAAGAACTACCTCAACATCAGCGGAGGCTACATCACCGTCAACGCCCACGACGACGGCATCAACTCCGCGCAAGACATGACCATCGACGGAGGCTACGTCTATGCCCGCGCCACCGACAACGACGGCATCGATTCCAACGGAAACCTTTACTTGCAAGGCGGGTTGGTGTATGCCATCGGCGCGTCTTCGCCCGAAGTCGCCATCGACGTGAACAGCGAGGAACAGAAGCAACTCTATTTCACGGGCGGCACGCTCATCGCCATCGGTGGGTTGGAGCAAGGCAGCTCGCTCTCGCAGACGTGCTACCAAGCCTCGTCGTGGAGCGGTGAGACTTGGTACTCCATGACCTACGGCAGCACGACCATTGCTTTCTATACCCCAACAGTGAGTGGCGGTAGCGGCCCAGGAGGCGGAGGTCCCGGCGGTGGCCAAAACAACTCGACGATGGTGGTTTCGGCCTCATCGACCCCGACGCTGAAGAGCGGCGTGACGGTGAGCGGCGGCACGAGCATCTTCGACAACAAGTGCTACCTCAATGCCACCGTGAGCGGCGGTTCCAACGTCTCACTCTCTGAATACACTGGCGGCAGCGGTCCAGGCCCTGGACCAGGGAAATGAAATCAAGATGGTAAGTATTAACCAATTAAAACACAATAAAATGAAAAAACAGATTCTCCTTCTGACAGCCCTTTTAGGACTTGGCTTCGGCTGCATGGCCCAACCGGGCGGCGGCAGCTCGGGAGCCTCGACAACCTACGACTTCGGCACGGCCATCAATGGCCTTTGGCAATACAACTCGTCGAGCGACGTGTATTACATCGTCGGCCTGTTCTATTGCGCCTCGCCCGCCGCTGAAAGCTACGAACAGATGGGCATTTTCGTCCCGGGTGCCTACATGGATGCCACGGCCAATGGCGATGGCACCTACACCTGCACCGTCAACACGACGGCGACGGTGAACGGATACACTTCGGCGACGGCTCCCATCGTGTTCCCCGTGAACACATCGGGCTATTCCGCACAGTCGGCACCAAGCGGCTACTCCTCGTCGGTGGCCACCTATACCGCCAAAGGCTTCGTTTATCTTTGGGCGGGTTGCCGTGGCCGCGACCATGGTGCGCCCCTCGGCGTGACCGACATGAAGGCCGCCATCCGCTATTTCCGCTATCTCAAGGCGGAACAGCAGGCCGTGCCTGGCAATGTGGACCGCATTTTCACCTTCGGACATAGTGGCGGAGGCGCACAAAGCTCGCTGTTGGGCGCTTCGGGCAACAACAGCCTCTACGACGACTACATGGCTGCCATCGGTGCCAAGACGGGCTACGACGACAACGTTTGCGGCAGCATGTGCTGGTGTCCTATCACCAACCTCGACCAAGGCGATGCCGCCTACGAATGGAACATGGGCCTGACGCGCAGCAACCTTGGCAGTGCCGACCAAAACATCAGCAAAGGCTTGGCCGCCGAGTTTGCCGAATATGTCAACGCCATCGGTTTCAAGCACCCCACTTCGGGCGCGACCCTGACCCTTTCGGCCACCGACAACGGCTACTACCAAAGTGGCTCCTACTATGAATACGTGATGGAAGTCATCAACGATGCTGTGACGCGCTACAATACCTACAACGGAGCCAGCGTCAGCACCTACAGCACCACCGACGCTACCGCGCTCTACAGCTTTGCCGCAGCGCACAAGACCGCAACCAAAGGTCTCGGTGCCTTCGACGACTACGACCAGAAAGGCCAAGCCGAAAATACGCTCTTCGGCATTGCAGGCACTGCGGGTCACTTCGACAAGTTCCTCGCCGAGTTGGTGCAACAATATGCTTCTTCCTATTATTCCGACTTCAGCGCCGACCTTGCCACAAGCAATGTGGATGCTGTCGGGAAGACTGTGGAAGAAAGGCTGATGATGTATTCGCCGCTGTACTACCTAATCGACAACGACACCTATTATAATGGTGGTGGTTCGGGCACTTCCACGGTGGCCAAATACTGGCGCATCCGCACAGGCATTACCCAAGGCGACGCGCCCCTTTGCACCGAAATCGACCTCGCCCTTGCCCTGCAAAACCGCAGCGACGTGACAAGCGTTGACTTTGAGACCATCTGGAACAAAGGCCACACCGAGGCCGAAGACTCGGGCAGTGCCTCCGACAATTTCATCAGTTGGGTGGAAGAATGTGCCGCAGCGACAGGTGTAGCCGAACAAACGACGACCAACGAAAACCTGAAAGTCTACCCCAATCCAGCCAAGGATCTTGTCACGATTGAAGCCACTGGCAACGTATTGATTTACAACGGAATGGGACAAGTGATCAAGCAAATCAACGGCGTTGAGGAGAAAGCCTCCTTCAGCACCGATGGCTTTGCCGCCGGCGTATATTACGTGAAATCAGGCAGCGCGGTACAAAAACTTGTCATTGAATAAAAAATCAACAAACATAGCCAACAATGAAAAGATACATTTTCGCATTAGCGCTGGCCCTTTGCTTCAGCGCAGGCCTACTGGCCCAGCCACCAGGCGACACATCACCAAAGTATCCGCAAGGAGCCACCTACGTTTTGAGCAATGGCTCAACGGTCACGCTCGACAACCAGACTTACGATTGCTCCACGCAGTATTACAACGCCGTGCAAGTGAGCAACGGCACATTGTACCTGAACAACTGCACCTACGCCAAGACCGGCGACGGCTCTTCGGGCGACAATTCGAGCTTCTACGGCAACAACTCGACCATCTACGCCGGAGCCGCCAGTAGCACCAACTACGAGAGCACCACAGCAGGTGCGAACTCCATCATCCACATCACGGGGGGCACGCTGACCTCCAACTCGCAGGGTGCCAACGCCGTGTTTGCCACCAACGGCGCTACCATTTATGTGGATGGCCTCACCATCGTCAACAATAGCAGTGTGTCGCGCGGCCTTCATGCCACCTACAACGGCACCATCATCGCCACCAACGTTGACATCACCACCAACAGCCAGACCAGCTCCACCATCGCCACCGACCGTGGCGGCGGCACCGTCAGCGTGACGGGCGGCACGGCTACGGCCAACGGCTCGAGGTCGGCAGTCATCTACTCGACGGGCACCATGTCGGCCACCAACCTGACCGGCACATCGGCACAAGGCGAGATGGCTGTCATTGAAGGCGACAACAGCATCATCATGACCAACTGCACCATGACCAGCGGCAGTAGCGAACGCGGCCTGTTGATGATGCAAAGCGGCAGCGGCGACGCCTCGGGCTACAACCCCGTGATGACCATCATCGGCACTTCGCTGACCATGACCGACGCCAGCGCTCCTTTGCTCGAAGTGGCCACGGCCGTCACCGCCACCTGCACGCTCGACAACTGCACCATCAACGTGCCCAGCGGCATTCTTATGTACGTCATGGACGACGACCAATGGAGCACTAATGGCGCCATCGGCACCCTTGTACTTTCAAACGGCACCTACAGCGGCCAGGTGAAGTACGACGCGGGCTACACGGCCAACGTGACCGTCAACAGCGGCGCCACCTGGAACCTGACGGCCAACACCTCGGTCTGCGCCATCGTCAACAACGGCACCATCAACACCAATGGCTACACATTGACCTATACCAGTCTGTCAGGTAATGGCACCATCAATGAAGGGACGGGAATCGAAGAGAACGAAACGGAAACTACCTTCAATGATGGCAACATCTATACTATTGATGGTCGCTGCCTCGGCAAATCCTTGCCTGACGGTTTCCAAGGCGTTTACATTCAAAACGGGAAAAAACTCATCAAACTCCGTTGATTGCTATTTTTGGCAGTCGACAAGCCACTCATTTTCATTCTATAGTCGTACTAATTTTTTACGGGAGGGTGAGCCTAACGGCAAGCCCTCCATTTTCCTGTTTTTTGCAATGGCATAAAGATACTTTTTCATCATTATAATCGTTATTCCAATGAAAGCAAACCAAACCCAAAACATTTTCAGCCATGAATAGACCAACATTAAAACTCGCGCTGCTTTTCGGCATTTTGGCCTTGCTCGCCTCAGGCTGCCAAAAGGACAACATCGTGGAGATTGACCCGATTGCGACCGACACGGCCGACGACGACATCGCCAACACCACTTTTGCGCAAACGGTCAGCGTCGTGTTTTCCACGAACGGCGACGCCGCTGTTGAAGGCACGACCGACGACTTCACGGTCACCATCAACGGCAATGACGTGACCATTGTTTACAGCGGCGAAGAATACGTGATGTATGAGCTTTCGGGGACGACCACGGACGGCTTCTTCAAGTTGTATAGCTCCAACAGGCAAGGCATTACGCTCAACGGCGCCCACATCACCAACCCCAACGGCGCGGCCATTAACGTGCAAGGCCCACAGTCGGACCCGAACAAGGGGAAGCGCACCTTCATCAAGCTGACGGGCGACAGCTATCTTGCCGACGGCACCTCCTACACCGACACGCCCTCGACCGAAGACGAAAAGGCGGCCATGTTTGGCGAAGGCCAGTTCATCTTCTGCGGCGACGGCAGCCTCAACGTGGTAGCCACGGGCAAAAACGGCATCGTTTCCGACGACTATCTGCATTTCCAATCGGGGACGGTTGACGTCATCTCCTCAGCCGGACACGGAATGCGCGGCCAAGATTACATCATCGTTTCGGGCGGCACACTCACCGTGAGCACCTCGGCAAACATGAAAAAAGGACTCAGCACGGATGGCTATGTGATCATCAACGGAGGCCAAACCACCATCAACGTTTCGGGGGGCACGGCCTACGACGACGAAGACGGCGAATACACCGGCTCGGCTGGCATCAAGGCCGACGGCTATTTCAGGATGAACGACGGTTTTCTCAGTATCACCAACACGGGCACTGGCGGCAAGGGCATCAGCTGTGACGGCAATGGCTATTTCGACGGTGGCACCGTTGAAATCTACGCCCAAGGAAGCAACTACGGCTCGAATGGCGGCGGCGATTTCCCTGGCGGTAGCAACAACAGCAGCACCGAAAGCGTTGCGGCCAAAGGCATCAAATGCGATGGCAACCTTTTGTTTACGGGTGGACAAGTGACCTTCAACAGCTCATCACACGAAGCCATTGAGGCCAAAGGCAGCATCACCATTACCGATGGCGAGGTGGTGGCTATCTCGCAAGCCGATGATGCCATCAACTCGGGCAGCGACTTCACCATCAGCGGGGGCTACGTCTACGGCTACAGCGCAGGCAACGACGGCTTCGATGCCAACGGCAATTTCTACCTCAAAGGCGGCGTGATCTTCGTGACGGGAACCACCTCGCCCGAAGTGGCCATCGACGCCAACACCGAAGGCGGCTACAAGATGTATCTCACCGGTGGCACACTCATCGCCATTGGCGGCTTGGAGAGCGGTTCGTCGCTTACACAGAGTTGCTATTCGGCCACATCATGGTCACAAAACACTTGGTATGGCTTGACCGTTGGTTCAACGACTTACGCCTTCAAGACCCCAGCAAGCGGAGGGACGCCTCTGGTTGTCTCGGGAGGTTCCTCCCCTACCTTGCAATCCAACGTAAATGTTGCGGGCGGAACAGAATGCTTTGAGGGTATGTTTTACATGGATGCTTCCGTCAGTGGCGGCAATTCCGTCAGTCTATCGTCCTACACGGGCGGCAATGGAGGTGGTGGTGGCCCTGGTGGCGGCGGCCATGGTCCTTTTTAAGTTTAGAGTTTAGTGTTTAGAGTTTAGAGTTATGAAAAGCAAACAGATTATCATATTGATGCTGGGGATATTGTTCCCCATTTTGGCAACAGCCCAAACCGATGTCGCCCTCGCCCCTGAATTTGGCGGCAGAGTTTCCTTGAGCCTTGACAAGAGAATCACACGCGGCCTGCACATTTCCCTTGAGGAAGAGGTACGTTTCGACAACAACTTCGGCAGTCTTGATAGGCTGCAAACCACATTGGCCTTGAGCTACAAAGTGCATCCCAATATCAAACTGGGGTTGGGCTATGCACTCATCAATGGTTATGGCGCCAATTCCGAGTCGTTCAAGAACCCGCGCCACAGGCTGTTGGCCGATGTCACGGGCACCATACATTACGGCAACTGGAACTTCTCGCTGAAAGAGCGTTTTCAAGTGACACGCCGCACGGGTGACTTCAACGTGTACCAAAATCCGCAGAACGCCTTGACACTGAAAAGCCGTGTGAAGGCATTGTACAAAGGTTTTGGCAAAGTACAACCCTATGCCTATTTCGAGGTACGCAACTACTTAAACGCACCTGTCATTGAAGCGGCTTACGACGGCACAGTCTATGTCACTTTGGACGCCTATTCCGAAGAAGGCGAACCAGGTTGGTTCTTGAAGGGCTTCAACGGAGGGTACGTCAACCGTCTGAGAGGCTCAATAGGCACAGATATCAGATTGGACAAGCGCAGCACTTTGAATTTCTATATCTTGTGCGATTACCTCATGGAAAAACAAGTGGACGCCAACGCCGAAGGTACCAAACTGAAGTCCTATACCAAAGAGACAGGCTTCAGAGGCTGGATTGGCGCGGGGTATGAGTTTGCGTTTTGAAAGAATTTGTAATGGCTATCATGCCCAACTGAAGTTCTCCTCCCCTGCCCCAATCTCAAAATGGCACTTGGCGATGCCCAAGTCAAGAGCAGCATATCCGATGAATGAGAACTTTGCCTTGGCTTCCACGCGGTTGCCTTCATGCAGAATGAACTCGAACTTTTGTTGGTTGACGGCAGTGGGCGCCAGCAAAACGGCTTCCATGCCCCGACGGAACCATTCGGGCATGGCACCTTCAACATGACAGAAATGCTCGATGCCCTTCTTTTGCGGATGAGCATTGCCTTGATTGGCACCATAACCCAAAGCGATTACTGCCACCAAGGATTCACCATCAAGCACCTGGTATTGGTCGGGCTGTTTTTTGAACGACATGCCCACCCAACAAGTGTTCAGGCCGAGGGTCTGGGCCAGCAGCACCACTTTCTCGCCATAATAACCAAGTTTCACATCTTCGCCTTTAGGCCCGACAACGGCGATATAGTTGCGGACCCCTTTAAACCCGCCGTATTTCGCCATTCCGCTGGCAAAGGCTTTCGGTTCGTTGGTGACCAACTGAAGGTGCAGTCGGCCTTCCTTATTACATTCGTCAATTAAGGCCTGCAGTTGCGCGACCTTATCAGATTCGATAGGTTTTTCCAAGTATTGCCTCACCGAGTGGCGGGCAACGATAGCTTCTTGTAGTGTCATAATGAATTCATTTACAGGTCGCAAAGATACAAATTTTTCTTTTTTCGAAAAAAAATCAAAAATATCGCTTGCGATATAAAAATAATGTGTACTTTTGCATCGTGAACGATATAAATTTGTGCAATGGAATACGATCAACTCAAATTGGACAATCAACTTTGCTTCCGGCTTTACACGGCAGCGCGACTCACGATGGGGGCTTATCATCCCTATCTTGACCCGCTTGGCATCACCTATCCCCAATACCTTGTATTATTAGTGTTGTGGGAACAGGACAAGCAACCGGTGAACGACATCGCGCACAAGCTGGTGTTGGAAACCAATACTGTCACGCCGCTCCTACAGCGTATGGAGAAAGCGGGGTTGGTCAAACGCACCAAAGGCAAGGAAGACACCCGCCAACGCATTGTCTCGTTGACGAAAAAAGGCATCGAAATGCGCGAGCAAGCCAAACACATCCCCGAATGTCTCAGTGCTGATATCATCAAGAATGAGGGTTCAGTAGAAGAAATCTCCCAGATGATCCCCACGCTAGACAAACTCATCGAAGGACTTAAACAAACAAACAAACAATTAAACAAATAAACAACCAACAATTAAACAACATTAATCATGGACAAACAGAAATCAATCAACGCGTTACAGTTTTTCGTAACCAACCTCTCCAATCAGGCTTTCGGCCACAAACTGCAAGGCAAGGTCTTCGCCGACCAAGGCTTTGAGAAACTCGGTGCCAAATACATGGGTCACCACGACGAGGAAATGGGCTGGGTCGACAAGTTCATCGGTCGCCTCCTCGACCTCGGCGGTGAGCTGAAACACGAAATGCGTCCCGAAGGCAAACTCTTTACCGACCCTTGCGAATACATCAAATGCGACCATCAGGTTTCAGTGGAAGGCATCGACTTCCTCCTCAAGTGCATGAACGACCTTTGCGAGGATGTCACCACCTTCGATATTATGAAGGAATACCTGAAGGACGAAGAGGAAGACATGTACTGGAGCGAGACCCAACTCGACCTCATTGAGAAAATCGGCTACCAAAACTGGCTGATTAAACAAATGTAATAAGACTCGAGACTGCGGGACTACGGGAGGAACTGCCCCCCGAAGTCTCGAAGTCAATAAAAATAGCTCAATGAACAAAACCATCACTAGCATAGTTGTCGCTCTGTTTCTCATGACGACCGTCTATGCACAAAACACTAAAGAAATGGCTACGATTTATGACTTTAAGGCCCTGAACAACAAGGGCGAAGAAGTGGACATGGCCCAATACAAGGGCAAGGTCCTCATGATTGTCAACACCGCCTCGAAATGCGGTTTCACTCCCCAATACGACGGCTTAGAAGCCCTCTACAAGAAGTACCAAGACCAAGGTCTGGTGATTCTCGGCTTCCCCTGCGACCAATTCAAGCACCAAGAACCCGGCTCCGATGAAGAAATCGCTGAGTTCTGCCGCCTCAACCACGGCGTGACCTTCCCGCTGATGAAGAAAATCGATGTCTTCGGCGAGAACGCCCACCCGATTTTCAAGTATCTGACACAGCAAGTACCGACCGAAGAAGTCCACGGACTGAAAGACAAGGCTACAATGAAACTTGTCGACGGCTTGAGCAAATCTGAGGGTCGTGAAGAAGGAGGTGTGCGCTGGAACTTCACCAAGTTCCTCATCTCGAAAGACGGCAGTGTCATCAAGCGTTTCGCTCCTGTGGCGAAGCCCGAGGACATGGAGGCTGAAATTGAAAACATGCTCAAATAAGGCTATGGCACACCCTTGTGAAAACTGCAAGATTCGCGCGCACTACGATGCGAAGCCCAAATCACTGATGGGACGCTTTTGGCGCTGGCATATCAACTTCTGTCCAGGCTGGAAGTCCTACATCACCTCCGTATCGCCTGAAAAGCAGGCCGAACTGAGAGAAAAATATCAATTCACCAAGTATCAATAAAACGATACCTCGACTCTGATGAATCTGACCGTCGCAAGGGTTATACCTCTGCGGCGGTTTTGCATTTATTGCGATGCGGTTTTTTGAGGTTACACAAAGAATAAACAAACCCCAACGACACTGATGACAGCGCCTATGACTTCGCGTAAGGTCACCTTTTGATGGAAAAGGATGGCTGCTGGGGCGATGATCAATATGGGTGTAAGCGCAAAAAGCGTTTGGGCGATGCCCGCCGAGGTGAATTGCGTGGCCAATAGCGACGCGCTGACTCCGATGAAAGGTCCGAATATAGTGGATGCCAGCACGCACCACATCGCTTTACGGTCACTCACAGCATGACGCAACTGGGCAAGTCCGTCTTTGTTAAACAACACCAACGCTAGGAAAAAGCCCACCAGTCCGATGTAAGCACGGATGGTGGTTGCCGCAAATGACATGCTGATGCTAATGGGTATTGGCAGCACGGCGTTGGCAAAGACCGAATCGCCTGAGATGCCAGCGGCAGCGAGAGCGGCGTTGTAATGCGTCAATCCCACTTTGCTGAGCACCAAGCCGAAGCCTTGGCAGATGCCAGCCATTGCCGCGAAAAAGATGCCTTTTGCAGGCAACTTGAAATGGATGGCATGATGATCGGATTTGTCACTCTTCGACAATATCGAAAGCGCAATGCCGCTTAGGGTGACGATCATGCCAACGATGGCGATGGGACGCATTTGCTCGCCGAGGAGCAATCTACCGGTGAGTGCCGCCGTAGGTGCCGACAAAGTCATGAAAAGCTGCCCGAAACGAGAACCTATCTTAATGTAACCTTGCATCAGGCAATAGTCACCGATGACATAACCCACCAAGCCCGAGAGTAGCAGCCATGTCCAAGTGCTGCCATCGGCATAACGCGGATAAGGCACACCCATCACCAACCAAAGCGTGACGGCAAGAAACACCAGCGACATCGTCATGCGGACGGTGTTGAACGGCAGCGAGCCCATGCGCTTCGAGCCCACCTCCGCAAACAACGCAGTGGCGGTCCACGAAACGGCTACGCCTAATGATATTAGTTCTCCGATAAACATTTCGGGCGCAAAGATAGAAATTGTTTATCTTTGCGGTTCAATAAATACATCATTTTCAATGAAACAATATCTTTATACCCTTTTATGCATCGCCCTCATCGGCTGTGCCAGTCCTCAACAACAGGAACAAAACGATGAAACAATGAATAAGGAAAACAACGAGCTGACTGCCTTCGATGTGCAGCAAGAGTTCCAGAAAAACGGCTTCACGTGGTTCACTGAGAACCTCATCCTATGCTCGGGCGATACCACCGAGAGCAACGCCATGACCATCGGTTGGGGCGGCATCGGCAACTACCTTGGCCACGACCGTCCAGCAGTGACCGTTTATGTGGCTCCCGGACGCTTCACCTGGGAGTTTATGGAGAAGCACCCACGCTTCACCATCATGCAGTTCGACGATCCGGAGGTGTGGCAGTATATGGGTAGCAACAGCGGCCGCGATGGTGACAAGGCCGCAGCCCTCGGCCTTCATGTGGCCTATACTGAACACGGTACGCCCTATTACGAAGAAGCCAACTTGGTCATCGAGTGCGAGACCATGACGGCATGGCATCAGACGGAGCAGGACTTCCGCAACGATACACCGAAGAAATGGTACGACGGCTTCGATGCAGGCATCCACACGGTATATGTCGGCGAGGTAATTGGAGCTTGGAAGAGATAGCATTACATCACAAAACAACAATAATATGACTAAAAGCACTATCATTATGGCACTGATTTGCACATTAGGAATGGCTTCATGCCAAGCACAAACACATCAACCTGCCCCACCCACGACCGAAGGCGAAGCAGCAACGGTTTATATGACCACTGACATCAGTCCTGAAGGGCTGGTGCGCATCTATGAGGCTTTGGGTGTGGAGGCTCACGGCCGTGTGGCGGTAAAAATCTCCACCGGCGAGTCGTCGAAGAGCAACCACCTGCGCCCCGAGCTGATTAAAAACCTTGTACAAAAAGTGAATGGTACTCTCGTGGAGTGCAACACCGCCTACGGTGGCAACCGTGGCAACACAGAGAAGCACCGCCAAGCCATTGCCGAGCGCGGCTACAACGACATCGCTACCGTTGACATCATGGACGAGGAGGGCGAAATGCAGCTGCCCGTCAAAGATACCAAGCATCTGCAATACGACATTGTCGGCTCTCACATTCAAAACTATGATTTCATGATTAACCTTGCGCATTTCAAAGGACATGCCATGGGCGGTTTCGGTGGCGTATTGAAGAACCAGTCGATAGGTGTGGCCTCGACCTCTGGGAAACTATACATCCACTCTGGAGGCAAGAGTAAGACGAGATGGACGATTGCCAATCAGGACAATTTCCTCGAGTCGATGGCCGCTGCGGCACAGGCTGTGCATGACTATTTCAAGCAGGAAGGCAAAGACATCATCTACATCAATGTGATGAACAACATGTCAGTGGACTGCGACTGCGACGGGCATCCTGCTGCACCGCGCATCAAGGACATCGGCATTTTGGCCTCCACCGACCCCGTCGCCCTCGACCAAGCCTGCCTCGATCTCGTGTTCAACCACATCAGCAGTAAGGACGACGATGCTAAGCCTTTACAGGACCGCATCAACAAGAAACACGGCACGCATACCGTGGAGTATGCCGAACAGATTGGACTTGGAACACGCAAATACACCATTGTCAGCATAGACAATGAAAATTGAAACTTTATACTGTGTGATACAAAAAAAACCGAAAGCTGCTTTCGGTTTTTTTGTTATCAGAAACAAATTATATTGTTTACTTGACCATGACCTTTTTCACTTCAGTACCAGCTTTCACGAAGTAAAAGCCACTTGAAAGACCTTGCAGATCAATGGTTTGCTTATTATCAACGAACAAGTTTCTTACAATGCGACCCATGCAACGATACGGCCTGCAACCTCACGACTGCACTGGCACGCTGACCGTCAACCCGCAGACCTTGCACATCTATAACGATGGTGAAACCTACCAGCCTGGCCAACTGACCATTTCCAACATGACTGCCGAAGATGTGATCGTCGATGCCTTCACTGCCGACCCCATCTTTGCGTTACACTGCATGGATGATGGCTAAGACGTCACCGAAGGTATGACTGTCACGGCAGGACAAACCATCATTATTGATGTCTATGTCGACGTGCCTGTGAAGGAGAACTTCGAAGGTAAGATGTATGTCAACACCTCGGCGGGCAACTTCGAGGTCGACATCGTTTACGAGATGACCATTGGCGTCAATGAAAACAGTACGACGCTGACCATGTTCCCCAATCCTGCCAATGAAAGCGTAACTGTCCAAGGTGAGAATCTTGGTGAAGTTAGCCTTTACAACGTAGTCGGGCAGAAAGTCGAGTCTTTCTACACCGACGAGTCGCAATTGGTCATCCCGACTGCCAAGTACCAAGAAGGCATCTATTTCGTTAGGACAAGCAACGGAATGACGCAACGCTTGGTGATTGTGCACGAATAAGGCATAAGAGCCTTCAAATCCAATTCGCGGAAAGATTTCCTTGAAAAAATCAGGGGAATTTTTCCGCGATTTTCATATATGCGCCAGGGTGTAATATACTTTGTTGAGTGTGATACACCTGCATTATTGCCCTTTTCGGTGGTTTTTCTGTTCGAAGGCGAACAAAAAAAGACTATTTTTGCGCTCCGAAAAGACCTTTACAAGAAATATGAAGACTAACAGATTGAGGAAAAACTGTGCAAGATATACTGCTCCGCAAGAGGCTCAGGCAAAAGGTATCTACCCTTATTATAAACCCATCGAGTCGGAACAAAGCACGGTGGTGAGGATCAAGGGTAAAGATGTGCTGATGTTTGGTTCCAACAGCTATCTTGGCTTGGCTAACGACCCACGGCTAAAGGAAGCCGCCATCGAGGCTATCAAGAAATACGGCACCAGCTGTTCGGGTTCCCGTTTCCTCAATGGCACACTTGATATTCATGTCGCTTTGGAGGAAAAGTTGGCCAAACTGGTCGGCAAAGAGGCTGCCGTTTGTTTCAGCACTGGATTTCAGGTGAATCTGGGTGTGGTTTCGGCACTTTGTGGTCGCAATGATTATCTGCTTTTGGATAGCCTCGACCATGCCTCTATTATTGAGGGTAGCCGACTTTCGTTTGGTAAGGTCTGGAAGTACAACCATAACGATATGGAAAGTTTGGAGGTAAAACTGAAACTGTGCAATCCTGACTCCGTCAAGTTGATTGTTGCCGACGGTATCTTCTCAATGGAAGGCGACATCGTTCCGTTGCCTGAAATGGTTGCCTTGGCAGAACAATACGATGCCGACATCATGATTGACGACGCCCATGCCTTGGGTGTCCTTGGACGACAGGGTAGGGGCACAGCCGACCATTTCGGCCTGACCGACAAGGTGGATTTGATCATGGGCACCTTCTCCAAGTCGTTTGGATCGTTGGGCGGTTTTATCGCTTCTGACTTCGACACCATCAATTACCTGAAACACAATGCCCGCTCGCTGATTTTCAGTGCCAGCATGCCGCCCGCCAATGTGGCATCGGTCAGCAAGGCCATCGACATCATGTTAGAAGAACCGGAGCGCATACAGCATCTCTGGGATGTAAGCAACTATGCCCGAAAGCAGTTCAAAGAGCGAGGCTTCGATACCGGCAAGAGCGAAACCCCGATAATTCCGCTGTTTGTAAGAAGCTCAGAGAAAGCTTTCTGGCTCTGCAACAGGTTGTTGGATGATGGCGTTTTTGTCACTCCGGTCATCGCACCCGCTGTGCCCGAAAACGATACCTTGATTCGCTTTGCCTTGATGGCCACGCATACTTTCGAACAAGTGGATGAGGCTTTGGATAAAATTACCAAAGCGTTTAAGGAAGCACAAATCATTGATTAATGGTAGTTTTTATCACAGGAATATCCTCGGGTTTTGGTTTGGAGACCGCCCGTTTGCTATCGCAGGAAGGCCATGTCGTTTACGGGACAGTGCGCCGTGAAGTCACGCCATTGCCACAAGTGCATTATCTTCGTTTAGATGTCCGCGATGCCAAGGCAGTGCAACAGGCGGTGCAACAAATCGTAGAGGCGGAAGGCCGTATTGATGTGCTGGTCAACAATGCCGGCATGGGCATCGGTGGACCGTTGGAGTTTGCCACAGAGGAAGAAGTTAGGGAACAGATGGATGCCAACTTCATGGGATTGGTACATTGCGTTAATGCCGTGTTGCCTCACATGAGGAAACACGGCTCTGGCAAAATCATTGCGCTCAGCTCCATCGGCGGCTTGATGGGGCTGCCGTTTCAAGGTTTCTATTCGGCTAGCAAGTTCGCCATCGAAGGCTATTGTGAGGCACTGCGCCTGGAAACCAAGCCGTTTGGCATCACTGTGACCGTAATCCGCCCCGGTGACTTCTCGACAGGTTTCACGGGCAGCCGAAAGAAAGCGACTAAAGATGAGGCACTTCAGGCTTATCCAGCCTATCAAAAAGCGATTGACAAGGTGGAACATGACGAAACAGGTGGGCTGAAGCCACAGGTACTAGCCCGAAAAATCAGCACCATCCTAAAGAAAAAGAATCCTAGACACGGTTATGTTGTTGCTTCTTTCGAACAACGACTCTCTGTGTTCCTAAAACGAATTTTGCCAGCAAAATGGTTTGCTGCGATTTTGGGTAGTTATTACGGCTAAAGCGACTTCTTATAGGCACGCCTCCGCATGAAAGGCTCGGTCTTGTAGTCGCCGAAGAGCGACTGCACCTTGTAATTCTCCTCCAACTGCGGGTTCATGATGATGGTATCGATGCCCCGCTTGATGCAGTTCTCGTGAAGGTACTTGAATAATAGCACTGGGATGCCGCATTGCTGATACTCGGGCATCACGCCCATGATCAATGCCTCGAGGGTGTCGTTTTTCTTCAAGGCCTTCAGGATATTATTGAAGCCAAACGGGAACAGTCGTCCATTGGATTTCTTCACTGCCTTGGATAGCGAAGGCACACAGAAAATGAAGCCAATAGGCTTGTCATTGGCATCGACGGCCAAGGCGACAAAGTCTTTGTCAAGAATGGGGACATAGGTTTTCAGATAGGCATCAATCTGCTTGTCGGTCAAAGGCGAAAAACCATTCAAGGGCGCGAAAGCCTCATTGTACATGTGGAAGATCTCCCTTCCGTATCGGTTTCCCATCTCTTTCATGCTGTGCGGCTGCACCACATGCACCTTGAACCTTTCCTCAATCAGGTTGGCGAATTGGAACATGGATGGCAGTTCCTTACTCACCTCAAGCGTCCGTTGGGTCCAGTCGACATCTTTCGTGAAGCCGAGACGCTCCAACATCTCGCCATAATAAGGAAAGTTATAAAGGCAAGTGAAAGGGGAGAGGTGTTCATATCCTTCCACCAGGAGGCCTTCCTTGTCCATGTCGGTGAATCCCCAAGGGCCACGCATCTCAGTGCGACCGTGTTGTTTGCCCCAGTCGGCAACGGTATCAATCAAGTCGCGCAACACTTCCTCGTCTTCGATGAAGTCGAGCCAGCCGAAACGGACAATATTCTCCGCGTCGTCGGCCTTATGGTTGATGATGGCGGCCACGCGTCCCACGATTTCGTTGCCACGGTAGGCCAAGAAGCAGTCCGCCTCGCAGAAGTCGTAGGCTCCGTTTTTCTCGGGGTTGAAGGTGTCGTATTCGTCGCCTTCCAAGGCAGGCACCCAATTGGGACAATTCTTATATAAATGGAGTGGAAAAGTCACAAACTTCTTCAATTGTTTGTGACTTTCCACTTTTTCGATTCGGATGCTCATAGGCTTAAAGGGTTGAATTCGCGCTGATAAAGTCTATGACTTCGCCCACCGTGGTGAACTTGGGATTGCCTTCGAACTTGAAAGCGAACTTGTTCTCGATGGCGAGACTGAGCAACAAGATGGTCAGTGAGTCCAAGCCCACATCGCGGACAAGCTGTGAGTCCTCGTTGATCTTACTGAAATCAGCGGATGGCTTGATGAGCTTCAGGATTTCCTTCAGCTCGTTGAAAATATGCTCTCTTTCCATGGCTTATTGGTTTCTTGAGACTTTCATGGCGCCAGTACGCTTGAAGTCCTCTTTACGCACAGTGACTTTGCTTACTTGGTGGGTCGTGGGCAGCTCAGCGTTGACTTTGCCGACCAAATCCTTGAAATAGGCTTCCACTTCTTCCCATGGACCGTTGCCAAACTCCTCCATGCGGGGAAGGATCTCGATGGCAATCACCTGACGGCCATCCAATTCGTCTTCCTTGACGAGGCAGTCGCGGAGTTTCGGGTCTTTGTAGAAAGGCTCTTCGATGCTCTCGGGGCTGACATTCTCACCGTTGGAGAGGATGATGAGGTTCTTGATGCGGCCAACGATGTACATGTAACCTTCCTCATCGAAGCGCACGAGGTCGCCGGTCTTGATCCAACCATCTTCGGTAAGGGTTTCGGCAGTCTTTTCAGGGTCGCCATAGTAACCGAGGAATACATTGTCGCCACGGAACCACAATTCACCATCGACCACTTTTGCCTCTTGTTCAGGATAGAGCTTGCCGACTGAAGTAGGACGCGACTTCACATCGATATTACCCGTGGTGAGATTGGCTCCTTCGGTCATGCCATATCCCGCAAAGAGGTGGATGCCCAACTCGTCGAACTCACCAATGAGTTTCGGAGGAACGTTGGCCGCACCCGAGATAATAAATCCCAATTGTCCACCCAGGAAAGGCTTTCCGTACATCTTGACTAGACCCAACAAAATCTCGCAAATACCGGGAACGGCAACGAGGCTGGTAGGACGAATGACAGGGAATTTGGTGATCGTCTCTTTGGTGTTGCCAGCAGAGAACCAGGCACCGCCTTCCATCAGGACGGACAATGTGCTGCGGACGAGGCCGAACACATGGCTCAAGGGCAACACGCAGGCATAACGGTGATGACCGAGCTGGCTACCTGGAGCATATACGCCATTCAAAGCACCGCGCATCAAAGCACGATGGGGTAGGACCGCACCTTTAGGAGCACCCGTGGTACCACCTGTGAAGAAGATAGCGGCAGGGTCGTCCTTATCGACCGTAGCCACAGGGGCGGTATGGTCGGCGCAATCGGTGATGGCGATAGCCTTGCATGGCACACCATTCACAGCCTCGGCGAAGTCCTTTCCATAAGCCAACACCTTTACGCCAAACTTCATGCAGCAGCCCACGATGGCTTGAGGAGGAAGCTGCGAAGGCAGGTTGATTGCCACATAGCCTGCCGACGTGACGGCGAGAAACATCTCAACTGCCTCGACGGTAATGTTGTCGAGAATAGCCACCTTGTCACCTTTTTGCAGGCCTAATTCGTTCAGCAAAGCGCGTTTACGGGCAATGATGTCACAGGTTTGCTTATAATTCAATGTGTTGACCGTGTCGGATAAGCAAGGCAGGTCAGACCACTTTTGTTCTATCCATGTTACAAATTCGGGAAATGTTGGGATAAACTTCAATTGAGCAAGTTCCTCAGCGGGAAGCATGTTTGGGAAATACTCTGCGTTTGTAATAATTGATTGGTTATTAGACATATAACAAAATTTTACTTGATGTGTTTTCTATCAGCAAAAATACGAGGTTTTTTTCTGATTTGAAAAAAAATCTTTCAAATAGGCTTTGGCATAGTATTGTGCTGAGATGGGGCATGATATGGGATGGGGGAAGTCACCCAATGGGCACCGTCAATTTGAAAACGATATTGCGTCCCATGTTGAACACGCCGCGTCTTCCTGTCACGACATTCCAATCCGAATATTTAAGGCGGCTCAAGTGGTCTTGGTAGCACACATCCAAGAGGTTGTCGACAATCAATGCCAGTTCAGCGACTTTCTTGCCTTTGATCAAGACATCGGTTCCGGCTGAAAGCCCAAGCAAGAGGTAGGAGGGGGTGGCCGTCTCGGTGTCGTAGGCTGCATAATAATGATTCTGTTCCAAGCACCAGTCCATGCGGGCTGCAAGATAGGCATTGTTGAATACCTTGCTGTCGTGCGTGATTTCGTATTTCACATCTGCCGAAAGGCGCAGTGCAGGTGTCATTGGAAGCCAGCGCATTTCTTCGGGTTGGTGCAGCAACTGAGCGTTGACATAAGAAAACGACGACCCAATATGAAGGGCATGGAAAGGATGAATGTCAAAACCTGCCTCGAAGCCCATCAACATTGCCTCGCCCTGCGCATAGGCGAAAGTCATCAGCTCAGGCTCGATGATACTGTCGATACGATGCAGAAAGATGTAGTTGCTGATGTGGTTGGCAAACACAGCGGCATTCAACTCAAAATAGCGCGTGGCATAATTCAGTCCCAAGTCGGCCTGCCAACTATATTCTGGCTTAAAGTTATGGTTTCCAATCTCATACCTCAACGATCCTTCGTGTTCGCCATTAGAGGCCAACTCGCTGATGTTAGGTGCACGGTAGCCTCGGGCAAGATTGAATTTCAGGTCAAGCCTTTCCGTGACTTCGCATGTCGCTCCCAAACTGCCCGTGATACCTTGAAAATGTCGTGTAAAGTCCTCAAAACGCACCTCGTCGTCTTCGATCAGACCTTTTGCGGCCAAATAGCGGTAGTCGAAGCGAAGTCCACCACTGAGATTCCATCGCCCTAACATTTTGGATGCCGTTGCATACACGCCTGCGTCGAACAAGGCGTAATCGGGGATAAGATAATCCTCGCCTAGATTGATGGATTTCTGTCCCATGCCATTCAGTCCTGTCGAGAACTTCCAGCCCGCTTTCTCTTCCGAGACATAACGGACATCATAGTTCAGCGTGTGCAGTTGCAGATACAGGCCATATTCGTCGGCTGACTCCTTAAACTCCTTGCGACGGTTCTGCTGATAGCCTGCAATCACCTTTAGGTATCCAGATGACAGATTAATGAAACTCTCCGAAACCGCTTTGTAGTGATACACCCGCTGATAGGGTAGGCCATGACGGTAAGAAAGCAGGTCGCCTTCCTCGGAGATCAATTCGCCAGTAACCGTGTCGCGTTCGCCTTCCACAATGCTTGGAGTGAGGTTGTAATAACCAAATTTCAGGTTGGAGAAGCCCCAGTTGCGCATCAGTCCAGCTTTCAATGAGAAGGCTCGCTCACCGAATTGGGAGTTGGGCACATAGCCGTCAAAACGGTTCTTGTAGGCATGGGCGTGCTTTTCGCTGAATCGGGCATCCCAAGTAAATCCTTTTTGGTTTCCAGCGAGGTTGAACGATGCTCCCAACAGGCCGTTATTCGTTTGATATTCGGCGTTTACCTTACCTTTAATGCTGCCTTCGGGTAGGGTAGGAGTCCCTTTGAATACCAACACGCCGCCCATGGCATCGGAGCCATACATGAGGCTGGCGGGACCTTTCAGGATTTCCACCGAGCCGACCTCGTTGGCATCGATTTCAATGCCATGTTCGTCGCCCCATTGCTGGCCTTCCTGGCGAATGCCGTCGTTAACAACCACGATGCGGTTGTAGCCTAGCCCACGGATGACGGGCTTTGAGATTCCACTTCCCGTGGTGATTTGTGATACGCCTGGCTGTTTGGCGATGGCGTCAATCAGATTGGTGGACGACAACTGATGCAGTTCTTTGGCTTGAAGCACTACGATAGGCATAGGCGTCTCTTTCATCTTCATGTCGCCCACGGCACCTGTTACTGTTACTTCTTTCAATTCCAAATGCCTGAAAAACATATCGGTAGAGTCAGGCAAACTCTGAGCCGTCATTGGCAATACATACGCCAATGACAAGGCTATAAATAATGATTTTTTCATTTTTAGTCTTGTTGTTAAGTTATAAATACAGTAAATTGATTCTCTGGTATTTACAACAAGACAGGTGGGGCGCGCGATGAGAATGGTTGTTCGAAAGCTGAAGCAACATCATGAACCATAGGAATAGGCTCCACCTTGGTTTCCGGCAGGTTGACCATCACAACCACTTGTGGAGATTCCTCGTAAGCTAGTTGATGGAACTGGCAAAGCAAACATCCGTCTTCATCCATTATCGACGAATGTTGCTCTTCAATCGCATCGGCAGCTTTCAAGGGATAAGCATGGACATGAAACGACGACAGCAGCCACATTGGCAGATAGACGGCCAATAGGAATAACGCTATCTTATTTTTGTATCGCTTCATTTCTGCCAACTTTCGACGGGGCAAAGATATATCTTTTTTTGATTACTCCATCCCCATCAGCATCACCCGCTCCTCTTTCTTGAAACCGAATCTTGCATAGAAAGCGGGCAAGACACCTTCGCGAGCGGTTATGAGATGGAAACCCACAATGCCTTGCGCCTTGAGGTCGGTGAGGCATTGCTCCAGCAATTGGCTAGCGATGCCTTGTCGTTGGTATTGGGGTGCCACGGCCAGGTCGTTGATCTCGAAGGTGCGGCCATAGTGGAACAGCATGGAAGTGCCCAAAATGAAGCCTGTCACTTCTCCATCTATAATGCATTCCAAGCCGTAATGCTGTTGGCTTTCAAGCAGTTCGCGGACATGGATGGTGGCGTCTTCCACCGACCAGTTGTCGTTCCAGGGCTCGCCCGAAAACGCCGCCGCATAAATAGCACCATATTGGCTCAAATGCTCAATAGTGATTGGACTGATGATGAGATTTTGCATACATGGATAATTTTGGCAAAGATACTGGTTTATTGTGAATAATTGTACTATTCTCTTCACCGCTATTGTTGACAAAATACTACCTTCATCGTTGATTACATACTAAAAAAGTGGTTTATGAAAGATGTTCCGCAATTCAGGCGAAGGCTTGGAGTTGCGGATTTTTTTTCGTTCTTAAAGAACAACATTTTTGCGGTTTGACATACACAGGATTTTCCCTGATAACATTGCACGTCGGAACGAGCAGAATACTAACAAGACAATCAAACCAGCAGATGAGACAGAGGTTATTGCCGATGTGATTATCCGCGAAAGCGAAATCGCTGCTATGGACTAATATCCCCGTCAGCTTTGAAAACTTAACCGCCGCAAGGGTTCTCTCAACCTTTGCGGCGGTTATTTTCAAACATCATCGAAACTTGGGATAAGATCACTTGACATTACCCATCAATTGGGATTTCGCGGTTTTTGAAATGGCCATTACTTTGCAGCGTCAAACAACTAAAAGAAACCTATGAAAACAGCAGTAAAGAAAATGAAACCCAACTACAAAAACTGGATGCCTAAAGGCATGATCCTTGGGACTTTGGGCGGCACATTGACCTGCCTGTTGTTATTCCTGGTCTTTGGCGTGAGCGGACTGCTTGCCGCCGGAACGTTGAAGACTGTCCTGAAAATCGTTTTCCTTGTGCTCGCCATCGTGCTGGCTTTGGTGACCCTTTGGATGTGGCTGTTGCATCGTGCCTTCTCCTACAACGGCAAGCGTCAGATGTCGAAACAGATCATTGACGGCGTTGCCGCTTATGTCACCCTTCCTGAAGGCGGCAAAGGTCTCGATGTGGGCTGTGGTAGCGGTGCGTTAGCCATCGCTTGCGCCAAACGCAATCCAAAATCCGAGATGTTCGGCATCGACCGCTGGGGCAAAGAATATGCTTCCTATAGCCTTGCCTTATGCGAACAAAACGCACAGGCCGAGGGTACGAGCAATACCCATTTCGCCCAAGGCAACGCTTTGAAACTCGACTTTGCCGACGAGACTTTCGATGCGGTGACCAGCAACTATGTCTATCATAACATCCCGAGCCGCGACCGACAAGCCATTTTGTTGGAAACCCTGCGTGTGTTGAAGAAAGGCGGCACCTTCGCCATTCATGACATTTTCTCTCGATTCAAATATGGCGACATGCAGGCTTTTGTCAAGAAGCTGAAAGACTTGGGCTATGCAGAGGTTGAACTCATTGACACCACCAACGGCATGTTTATGACCCCATGGGAAGCCAAATGGATGGGGCTGAGCGGGTCGGCGATTCTGAAAGGAAAGAAATGAAAAGACTGCTGAAATATATTATTTTATCCTTTCTGTTAATCATCATCCCGTTCACACAAAACCAAGCCCAAAACCGCCAGCGTTTCGACGGTGGCATGATGGTACACACGGGTTACCTGCATGGCGACCTAACCGCCTTAAACTATAAAGCGGAAGGAATGACCTTCGGCCTCGGCGGAGTACTCCGTTACCATCTTGGCAATCATTTCCGTTTGGGTGGCGAGGGCTATGTCAGTACCTTAAAACAAATGCACAACGGCAGTTATATCCGAACCAGTTGGGGCGGACTGCTGGCCGATGTCTATTGGCAATTCGGGCGATGGCAACCTTATGCGGGTGTCACTATCGGTGGAGGGAAAGCCTCTTCGCTGCTGATGTTTGAAGGCTCAGCTGACGACTGGGAAGCGGAACCAAATGCCTTTCTGCATAATGAGTCGTTTTTCTTTGTGAATCCCAACATCGGCGTGGAGTATGCCCTTACCGAAGCCGTCCACCTGACTTTGAAGGTTGACAGGCTTATCCCTGTTTCAAACATCAAAATGCCTAAGGGTGTAAGATGCTATTGGGGGTTTGTTTTTGCGCATTGAGACTTCAATCATCGAAACTTGGGATAAGATCACTTGACATTACCCATCAATTGGGATTTCGCGGTTTTTGAAATGGCCATTACTTTGCAGTGTCAAACAACTAAAAGAAAGTAGATGGGTAGAATTGGTTTACATAAAAGGCAAGAGAATTTGGCCGTCAGCAATCAGCCATCAGCAGTCAGCCACGGTACTACCGAGCTGATAGCTGACGGCTGATAGCTTACAGCTAAGAAACTTATAATAATGTCGAATAATTTTGAACAATTACTTAAACCTATGAAAACAGTATTAAAAGTCTTCCTTATGGCCATCGCTTATTTGGCCTTGTTCATTTTGGGTGCTGCAAGTGGCGCCATCCACCCTGCATGCTATGCATATATCGGCGCAGTGTTGCCGCTGGTGTCCGCCTTTATCTACCTCTATACCTGCACCCTCATCCGTGGCTTCGGGGCGGCAACAGCCCTGAACGGCTTCATCTTCGTCCTGTTCTTGATAGCGGGCGAAGCGGATCTGGCTTACATCATTGGAACGGTTGTTCTGACCGCATTGGCCGAGATTCTCAGAAAGATGAAAGGCTACGACACGCTGAAAGGTGTCCGCTGGAGCTTTGTTCCCTTCGCTTTCTCGTTTTTTGCCTACACCCTTCATTGGTGGACCGACACCGAAGGCTCGCTTGCCGCTGCTATCGAAGAGATGCCTGTGGGTTATGACGAGCTGATGAAACCCATCATCGACAACCTCCCAATGCTGATTGTCGTCATGGCATTGACCATACCCATCGCCATGCTCGCCATGCGACTGGCCGAGCGTGCGATGAAAAAGTCTGCCGAAGCATTGAATTAATCATTTTTGTACCTTTGCAGTCAATTATAGAAGGATTGCAACCATGCGTGAAATTTGGGCTTTAGTCAATGAGATGTCGCCGTATCTGCTGCTGGGATTCGCTTTTGCGGGGTTGCTGCACTCGTTTGTGCCAGCCAGCCTGTATCGGCGTTATCTTGGCAAAAACAGCTTCAGCAGCGTCATTTGGGCGGCGCTTCTCGGTGTGCCGCTTCCCCTCTGCTCATGCGGCGTGATCCCTACGGCCATGTCGTTGCGGAAAGAAGGGGCCTCGAAAGGTGCCACCACCTCGTTCCTGATTGCCACGCCACAAACGGGTGTCGATTCCATTTTGGCCACGGCTTCGCTGTTGGGCGTTCCCTTCGCCATCCTGAGACCTGTGGCGGCGCTTGTCACGGCTTTGTTTGGTGGTGGCATGGTGACTATGGCCACGCGCAATGAGCCTAACGAAGCCATACAAAAGCAGGCTGAAGACAAGCCGAAACTCAGTTTTTGGCAGAAGTGTCTGGAGGCTTTGCGATATGGCTTCGTGGACATGATCCAGGACATCGGTCGATGGCTCGTGCTGGGCTTGGTCATCTCGGGACTGATCACGGTTTTCGTGCCCGACGATTTCTTCCTGCGCATTGAGAAAACAGAAATAATTGGTGTTGACGATAAAGAATACGACCTATGAAACAAGATGTATCAGGAGCAAAGCATTTCCATGAGGCATTGGCAGCGACTCCAAAAGATTTAAGGCAGCAAATGGAATGGTCTTTCCATATTGCCGACGAAATTGAAGATGCTCTGAAAGCCAAAGGCATGACGCAGAAAGAGCTTGCCCAACGCCTCGGCACCTCTGCCGCTGCCGTATCACGCTGGCTTGGCGGCGGTCACAACTTCACGCTATCCACTCTGGCAAGAATTTCTGTCGTTTTAGATGTGCCGCTGATTTCGGTGCCAAATTAAGCTTGTGTCGCATTTTTTTGACTCTTTACCTGCTGATTGGTAAAAAATGATTATCTTTGCCATCGATATATGGAAAGGAATTGATTATGAGTTACTCGGAAATGGCACAATTGGAACTGATGAACGCGGCTGCCAATGTCACTACAAAGGAAGATTTGGACGCATTGAAACTGACTTTGTCGCTCTTTTTTGCTGAACTGGCGCAAAAGGCTATTGACAAACTGTGGGACGAGGGCAAGTTCGACCAAGCCAAGTTGGACGAACTGCGTGGAAAACATTTGCGTACTCCTTACAATGACACTTTGAACTGATGCGTTACGTTGTACTTGACACGAATTGCCTTGTTCAGCCCATTTTCAAGAATCCTACTTCCATTTCCATTTACTGTCTGACATTGACAAAGACGACAATAAGTTTGTGGATTGCGCCATTGCCGCAAGCGCTGACTACATCGTTACCGAAGACAATCATTTCAACCGACTCAAATCGTTTCCTTACCCAAAGTTAAAGATTCTGACTTTGGATGAGTTTAATGCTGTTGAAAGAGAGTTTTGATATATTAAATAATTGAATATCAAAACAATAAAAATGAAATAAACAAAGAAAGATTCCGCAATTCAGGTAAAAATTTGACTTGCGGATATTTTCTTCCCATTTGAAAAAAACATACCCAATCCCTTGCACCTTTTGAAAATTGTCTATCTTTGCCCCGATAAAACACAAATAGTAACCCATAAAACGAAACGAATATGCAATAAAAGCGCAGAATTGCGTGAAATGAAACGACATAAATAACAGCATTAAAACTGAATTCTTCTCTACTAAAGATTTGGCGATTTTTACACGAAGATTCACAAAGTTTTAGTCTAAATGCTCGCGCGTAGCGTGAGCATGGACTTATTTCTTGTGTGAATCGGGTTACGCCAAACACCTAGTAGAGCGGGAAACAAGGAAGTTTCACGCTTTTTTTGTGCTTGTTTGGAAACAGGAACTAATCAATCAAACAAGTAATAACAACTAAAATCACAAGAAAATGAAAACGTTCATGAAGGCAGCAGCGGCTTTAATGCTAATGGCAGCAATGATGGTCACTGGATGTACGAAAGACCCAAACAACGGGGGTAACAACAGTGGTGGAAATGGTGGAGGATCTTCTCCAACAACCGAAGGTATCTATCTGGGTATCATTGGTTTCAACAGAAACCTTTATACAAAAGAAATCAAGTTGTTGAATAGTTCTTCGGAGTCGGAATTTACGAGTTTTATTGAAAACCTAAATGCGGACAACTTGACGGGGCTTTACTATGCAGATTACCAAGGTCTCAAAAAACTCAATGCGTATCCACAACCGCCCAAACTTAAAAATGTGGCTCTGGTTACATTCACCGATGGATTGGACAACTATTCATTGAGTGATTCGGAAACCAATCCAGAAAACTATGGAAGCAAACTTGCCTACCGCACTGCCTTGCATAATAAAATCGTAAATGAGTTAATACATGGCAAGAGTGTTGCTGCTTACACGATAGGCTTGAAAGGAAATGACGTTGATGATGAAGTGGAATTTCAAGACAATTTAAATAAACTGGCAAGTAGCAACAGCAATGCATTCCAAGTATCAAATATGAACGAGGTTACGCAAAAGTTCAAGCAGATTGCGGATAGTTTGTATTCGACTTCAACTTCCGTGAATGTCAAACTGGATGTTCCGCCAGGATACGATGAAGGCACTCAAATTCGTTTCACTTTTGATATTACAGCTTCTGGAAATCCTCAGCAATCAAGCCGTTACATATCGGCTACATATAAGCGCACTTCCAACAGCCGCATTTTGGATAATATCACTTACGGAGGGCTTACACCTGGGCGTACTTCTATAGAGTCTTTCGACAAACAAAACGGATTCTACAGGTTCCCATTTGAGGATTTAAAAGACTTACAGGGCAATCCTATTTCACAAACAAGTCTGAATAAAGTACTGCTTTGGCATAAATCAAGCAATGGCATATGGGAAAGAGAGACCGAGTTTGTTCCTGCAAATTCCATAGTTACGGAAGAAGACAGGAATAGTGCTTTGATTATGTTGGTGCTTGACTGCACGACTTCATTGGGTAATGATTTCTCAAGAATGCAGACTGCGGCAAAGCAATTCGTGCACACTTTGGCATCATCTAATAATAAGTAATTGAAAACACTTTTTGATATGAAAACAAACATGAAAACACTGAAACTCATAGGTCTTGTAGCTTTAATGTTATGCTTTGTTGCCTGTAAGAAAAGCACTCCACCTACGGTAAAAATCTATGACAATGCAATTTCAGTATCCTATACTTCCGCTAATGTGACAGGTGAGGTGACAGATGAAGGCAGTTCACCTGTAACCGATAGAGGTTTTGTGTATGGAAAGCAAGGTGAAGCCAAGCAGGACACGATGTACTGCGGTAGTGGTGGAGGAGAATTTCCTACCAGATTGACAGGTCTTGAACCTAACACCACTTATAATTGCTCCGCTTTTGCCCGAAATAATGCGGGTATATCCTACAGCGGCAAGGCGACATTTACCACGCTTCCTATGGCACAATCTGATATAACGACTAGTGAACCTACAGACATTGGTCATACACATGCCACATGTGGCGGTTACGTGAATAGCGATGGAGGTTCGGAAGTGACGGAAAGAGGTGTTTGCTGGTCTACCACTTTGAATCCTACCACTAATGATTCTCATTTAAACAACGGAACGGGTACAGGTGAGTTTTCAATCAATGTCACAGGGTTATCCGCCAACACAACCTATCATGTACGTGCATACGCAGTGAATAGTAAAGGTACATCCTATGGCGACGATGTGGCATTTAAAACAATAGATTATAGTCCTCCCACTGTCATTACTGATGAGGTGACAAATATCTCTTATTCAACAGCTACTTGCGGCGGAAAAGTGACCTCAAGCGGTGGATTGACGGTTACGGCGAGAGGGGTTTGCTGGTCAAAAACAAACCAAACTCCAACCGTTAGCGATAGCCATACTACAGAAGGAACAGATACTGGCAGTTTCACAAGTAATATAACGGGGTTGACTCAAAATGTCACTTATTATGTGTGTGCATACGCAACTAATAACAAGGGGACTTCCTATGGCGAACCAGTATCGTTCAAAACCAAAGAGCAACCTCCTACAGGTGCTGTCAACGGTAAATTCTCCATTAGCGGCACCAAGCAGGTTTGGTTCTCACAAGGCAATCTTCAATATAGAGCTTCAACCAACAAATGGCGATTTGCTGAAAGTCAGCTTGACTATATTGGCAGCAATAACAGCAATATATCTTCTACATATAGCGGTTGGATTGATCTTTTCGGTTGGGGAACAGGAAACAATCCTACTAACAGTTCTACATATGATTCCGATTATAGTAATTTCGCCGACTGGGGAAACAAACCGATAACCAATGGAGGCAATGTGGCTAATAGATGGCGCACATTGACTTATGAAGAATGGAGTTTTTTGATGTATAATCGCACGACATCATCTGGCATTCGCTTCGCTAAAGCTAAGGTTAATGGAGTAGAAGGAGTTATCATACTCCCAGATGACTGGAATGTCTCAAATTATTCATTAGATGGTACTAATAGTGGTTACACTGGATTTAACACAAACACCATAGTTATGTCAGATTGGGTAAACATTTTTGAAACTCATGGCGCGATATTTTTGCCTTGTGCAAGTGAACGCTCTGGAACAACTGTTTTTACCGATTTTAGTGGCTATTATTGGACGGCTTCATACAGTTCCTATGCATATCATGTGTTTTTCAACTATTCTAATCTCGGAATAGGTAATGAAATACACTATAACTCTTATTATTGTTCATATGGTCACCGCCATTTGGGTATGTCGGTACGCCTTGTATATGATTGATACTAATAAAACTTCAATAATGATAAGGCTTCGTCGAATAGGCGAGGCCTTTTTATTCGTATGATTGTTGACAAAATTCTGCCGTTGTCAAAGATTACATACTGAAAAATAGATATTCCACAACTCAAACAAAGTCTTGACTTGCGGATTTTTTCATACTTTTGCACAATCACAAGAATTACCCACCATGGCAAGCAATCCCGACTTCGTTCAATACATCGCCGACCAATGTGCTGGTGCGGGCGAGATTACCGTGAAAAAGATGTTCGGCGACTACGGCATCTATTGCGACGGCGTCATCTTCGGCCTCATCTGCGACAACCGCTTCTACCTGAAACCGACCGAGGCGGGCCGCTCGCTATTGCGCAGCATCGAGATGCGTCCACCTTACGATGGCGCAAAAGACTATTTCTTCATCGAAGATGTGGACGACCGCGATTATATTGCCGAACTTGTACGAGCGACTTGCAAGGAACTGCCGTTGGCGAAACCGAAAAGGAAATGATGGTTAAAGACTAACCCTTTATGCAGAACGACATTGAAAACATCCTCAACGAGATAGCCTCCAAAGAATCACAGGTGCTGTGCCGCGAGGTGCTTTCCATCGGCGACACGATGGATGTGCTGCGCAGCAAGTGGACGGTAGAGATCCTCACCGCCATCCTCTGCGGCAACACACGATTCAAGGACATCTTGACAGCTGTCCACGGACTGAGCGACAAGGTGCTGACCGAAAGGCTACGCCAGATGGCCGACGACCGCCTCATAGAGAAACACGAGTGCTATGGCTACCCGCCGCGGGTGGAATACAACCTCACCGGCCACGGCAAACAGCTCTATGTCATCGTCTATCGCATGACGGAATGGGGCTTGGAACACCGGCGACTGATGCTGGAGAAATGACCAATCCCACCTACCAACAGGTAAGTAACGATGGCGGTTCCGGGAAACGGCTGTAATTTTGCACCGTAATTAAAAAACGAAACACCATGCATTTTACTGATCCTGTTTATCGTAATCCCTATTGGCCCACTTGGCCGTTGATTCAAATCACACAAAGTTGCACCCACAACCGTTGCGAGTTCTGCACCATGTATAAAGGCATCCCCTTCCGGATGCAGCCGATGGAGTGGATTGAGCAAGACCTCAAGGAGATTGCCGCCACCGACCCTCACGCAAAAACCATCCAACTGCTCAGCGCCAACCCCTTGGTGATGAGCTACGACAACCTGATGCCTCGTCTCGAACTCATCCGCAAATACCTGCCCGACTTGGAGTATATGTACACCGCCACGCGCGTCTCCGACTTGAAAGACAAGACTGTGGAGCAGCTGCGCAACCTGCGCGACATCGGCCTGAAGGAAATCTCGCTCGGCGTGGAGAGCGGCGACGACTGGACCCTGGAGCGCATCCACAAAGGCTATCATGCAAACGATATTATAGAGCAATGCAGAAAGCTGACCGAGGCAGGAATAGACTTCTGGATGAGCTTTCTCAACGGTGTGGCTGGCAAAGAACACAGCCATGACCACGCTGTCAATTCCGCAAAGATATTCAGCCAGTGCAAGCCGATGCTCGTCGGCACGGGCGGTCTGACGCTGTTTCCGGGGACTCCGTTACTGGAAGAAGCACAGAGGGGCGAATTCGCACCACTCTCCGAAAAGGAGATGCTCATTGAATTGAAAACCTTTGTGGAGAACCTGACCTGCGACTGCAGGTTTATCACACATCACACCGTTTCGGGCAAGAACCTGACTGGTCCGAACTTCCTGAAACGCAAGGACAGCATTGTTGCTGCGCTCGAACACGAAATCGAACACGGCGATATGGACGCTATGGCTGCAATCAGAAGAAATAAGAGATCGCTATGAGTGTCAAAGGATTTGAACGCAAAGACGGACTTTTTTCTCTCTGCGGACTGAACTGTGGACTATGTGGATACTAATGCTGTAAATCTGCTTTCTATTGACGAAATGAAAGCGATCATAGACAAGGCTGACCGTGAGACTGCGGATATGGAACTATCTGGGAGGGATGCGTATATCAAAAAAGAAATAACACAACTTATATAGTTAGTGCATGTTCAATTGATTGCTCTGCCTCGCGAAAAGCTCTCGGCGAAAGCCCCGTGAGACGCTTGAAATACTTGCCGAAAAATGAGCAATATCGCTCGGCTATTGGATGGAGTTATTTCGCTAATTATCAAGGGCAATAGAGCGGCAGTTATATTCTTACAAGACGTGTCATCTAAAAAATCCGCAATTCAGGCAAATGTTTGGGTTGCGGATTTTTCCGTTCAAAGGGAACAGCAAGTAGATTTCGCCCGTTGATGGATTGTTTTTTATTATCTTTGCAGTCGAATTACGAAACAGATAAACTCGGAATTTAGATTTAACTCAGCGAAGTGTTTTGCCATTCTTCATGCTTCTGCTTTTCGCTTCATGGGGAATAGGAAAGGTGGTGAGTGAAACCCATTCATTGCTATTATGCGCTACATTTCAAGCTGATTTGCGAATAATTCGCCAACTCTTTCAACATCTTCGTTTCAAATGCTTTTTCCACCACTCTTGAAATTTGTAGCGGCGACGCATTCTCTTGAGTGAACGATCTTGCTGCCAATCGTAGATTTTCCTTTGGCGGGCCTGGATTTCATCTTGATGCTCCTCGACATATCTCTCCATCCTGGTTTTCTTGGGATAGACGGCCTCTGGAGGCTCTGAGGTGAAATAGCTTTCCATGGAATAATAGCGACGACGCACTATCAGCAAACGAATAATCCAAATGAGGAAGAAGCCCTCTGAAACCACATGATAAACAATATTCCATGGGTTAGGAATGCGGAGGAACACACTAGTGAGCCAGAGAATTAGATCGATATTAAACAGCGTGTTCCACCAACGTTCCTTATTCTTGAAATCAAGGCACGTGTATCCGTATTCGCTCACTTGAACTGGTGCCGTCGATGAGAGTGTCAAATCGAGTGTTTTGCCTTTTTTGCCGATGGGCACATAGCTTCCTGACCGAATTGTTATGGTATAGTAGCCAGCGGGCAATCGAAGCCGTGCCTGAGGCGTGTTCATAGTTCCCACAAGACGTCCGTTGACAATGACTTGATAGGGTATTCGCACCCAAAAATCCTTCTGTCTATGTGTGATGACAAGTAATGACATAATGGTATTTTTGGTTTTCTTTCGTTCAAAGGATATGCCAGATGGGAAGTGTGTCAGTGTTCCGATAATCCCTAATCATTGTCTGTATTTCCTATTCTACTCGTATTTTTGGGAAATGATGTTCCATTTGCGAAAGAATACGTAATTTTACCCATTGAAAGCAATGAACATGTCAGAAAATAACACAATAATATTCTCTGAAGATTTGGAAGATTTCCTTTTGAGAAGGAATGAGAGTGAGGGGTACGCCATGATGTTGTTTTGCGCGGCCGGGAAGATGCAAATCGACCTCAACCATGAGCATTTCGAGCTAAAGGAAGGCGACCTGCTATTTTGTCACCCGCACTTCATTATTGGCCATTACATGCGCACACCTGACTTCCATTGTCGCCTCATTGGATTTGTCGCCCAAGCGCTTGACGAAATGGCCTTCTTGTGTTTTAGGGAAGATAATCTTTGGTGGGAAAAGACCCAGTATCTATTTGCTCATCCCATTTTGCATTTGACAGAAAGGCAGACAACGCTCATTAACGTTTTTGCCGAACTGAACCAAATTTACGGCTCGTGTGAAATTACTCCGACACGCGAGAAAATCAAGAACATATTGTTGCAAGCAGGCATTTTGGAGATCCTGTCATGGCTTGAAGAACTAATCCCGACAAATTCGTCAAGCAAAAAACCGGCGCAGAAAGAGGTGATTTTTCGTCGATTTATCATGTTACTACAACAGTCCAATGGAGCGCATCGTGAAGTGAAATGGTTTGCTAACGAATTGTCCATAACACCGAAATACCTCACCACAGTATGCAAAGAGGTCAGTGGGCGCTCAGCTTCAGAGTTGATTGATGAATTTACCCTCCAAGAAATCAGACGATTACTACAGCATACCGACTTTACCACTAAGGAAATTGGTGTGAAGCTTGGCTTTAGCAATCTGAGTTTCTTCTGCAAGTATGTGAAACGTGGTTTCGGCATGACGGTTACTGAATACCGACAAACACTCCGAAACAATTCAACCACAAAAGACAACACCAAAAATATTGTTTAATCATAAATTTAAAATCAGAACTATGAATTACGTTGAATTTCCAGATAACGGACAACAACAGAAAGGCTCAAACGACGACAACAACCGGCCAACGAGGTCGGCCAACGGAGGCGGTCCTTGGCTTTGGGGATTGGTTTTCGCCATGTTGTTCCTTCTCTTCCTGAATGTCATCATCTCACCAGCATTCATGCGCAAACACGTCATCGAGACCGATTATGGCACTTTCGTCTCAAAGGTGGAGCAGGACTCGATAACAGAGGTGGTCATTCAAGATAGTCGCATTGTATATTCTACTGATAAACAGATATATAGCACAGGTGCCGTTGATGATCCCAACTTGGTTGACCGTCTGCTGGCGGCTGATAGCCCAAACGATGATGGCAAAATACATTTTGTAAAGAAAATCGAGAATCAGCGGTCGCCTATCGCACAATTCCTCATGTGGTGGATTCTGCCGGGCCTTTTCTTCTGGATTTTCTATAGGGCCATCATGAAGCGAATGGCCAAAGGCGGCAAATCGGCAGGCGGATTGGGCATGGGCAATTTCATGTCGTTTGGTCAAAGTGGAGCTAAGGTCTATGCCGACACTGACGTAAAAACCCGATTCGACGATGTGGCAGGACAAGACGAGGCCAAAGCATCTCTCCAAGAAATGGTTGATTTTCTGCACAATCCGAAGAAATACACGGCCTTGGGTGCCAAACTACCCAAAGGAGCCTTGCTTGTTGGTCCTCCTGGAACTGGAAAGACCCTCATCGCTCGTGCCGTGGCAGGCGAAGCTGGCGTTCCGTTCTTCTCTATGTCGGGTTCGGAATTCGTTCAGATGTTTGTGGGCATGGGAGCCGCCAAGGTGCGCGACCTGTTCAATGAAGCATCAAAAAAAGCACCCTGTATCATTTTCATTGACGAAATCGATGCCATCGGCAAAAGCCGTGAAGGCCGTTATGGTGGTGCCAACGACGAGCGCGAACAGACGCTTAACCAACTACTAACCGAGATGGATGGCTTCGATGGCGACAAAGGCGTTATCATTCTTGCCGCCACCAACCGTCCCGATAGCCTCGACAAGGCATTGTTACGACCAGGTCGATTCGACCGTAGGATACAAATGGAGCTCCCCGACCTCGAAGGTCGCAAGGCCATCATCAATGTACACTTGAAGAACGTTCAGCATGAAGTAGTCGATCTTGATGTGGTCGCCCGTGCCACAGCGGGTTCGTCGGGTGCCGATTTGGCCAACATCGTCAACGAAGCCGCTCTTCGTGCCGTCCGTCAGGGCAAAAATGCCGTTACCACGGAAGACATCGAAGAGAGCGTGGAAACCGTTATGGCAGGTGAACAACGTAAGAATGCCGTCATTTCGCCTGAAGAAAAAAGAATCATAGCCTATCACGAAGTGGGGCATGCCATGGTGGCGGCAGCCCAAACCAACTCGGCCCCAGTACACAAAATCACTATTATCCCTCGTACTTCAGGGGCACTAGGCTATACGATGCAGGTCGATGAAGGCGAACATTTCTTATATAGTCGCCAGTATTTGCTGAACAAATTGGCTACCCTCACTGGCGGACGTGTCGCTGAAGAAATCATTTGCAACACTTGCACCACTGGCGCCAGCAATGACATTGAACAAGCAACTCAATTGGCTCGCTCCATGATTACACGTTATGGCATGAGTGATCGTTATGGCATGATGGCTTTGGAAACCCAAGGCAATGCCTATCTTGGCGGAAACGCCTCTTTAGCATGCAGCGACAAAACCGCTGCTGATATTGATACCGAAGTGCAGCAGCTTATAGCCGATGCCAAAGACAAAGCCGCAGGCATCATCAGCTCGAGAATCGACAAAATGCATGAAGTGGCCGAGTATCTGCTTGAACGCGAAACCATAACTGGAGAAGAGTTTATGAAGATCTTGGAGAAATAGCCATTGGTATATGTTGGCAAAGTGAACCTTGGACATAGGCTTTGATCAAAGAGCATCGGCCAAAACCCCCGATGCTCTTTTTAAGTTTGCTATTTGGCGAAAATCAATGCTCGATTTAGTAAAAAAGGCTGCCCTGTGGGTGCCATTGAAGAAGCTAACACAAAGTTCTAACAATTTAACCGCCGCAAGGTTTTCTAGACCTTTGCGGCGGTTTTTCACATCGTTTATTCCATCCCCATCAGCATCACCAGCTCTTCTTTCTTGAAGTCGAATTTTTCATGGAAAGCGGGTAGGACACCATCGTGGGCGGTAATCAAATGGAAACCCACTATTCCTTGCGCCTTGAGGTCGGCGAGGCATTGTTCAAGCAAACGAGAGGCGATGCCTTGCCGTTGGTATTGAGGTGCCACGGCGAGGTCGTTGATCTCGAAGGTGCGGCCATATTGGAACAGCATGGAAGTGCCCAAGATGAAGCCTGCCACTTCTCCGTCTACAATGCACTCAAGTCCGTAATATTGTTGGCTTTCAAGCAGTTAACGAACATGAATGGTAGCGTCTTTCACCGACCAGTCGTCGTTCCACGGCTCGCCTGAGAACGCTGCCGCATAGATAGCACCATAATGGTTCAAATGCTCAATAGTGATGGGGCTGATGATGAAGTTTTGCATAATGGATATTTTCTGCAAAGATACTGGTTTGTTGTGAACATTTGAACATTTGTGCCATCACAAGGACAATAATTCTTTTTCATCATTATAGTTCCTTCACGAATTTCATCGTCGTCACCACTTGGTCTGATTTCACGTTTACAAAGTAAATGCCACTGTTGAGGTCCTCCAAATGAAGCGTAGTCAAGCCACGAGCCTTGCATCGATGCACCGTTTGTCCGACGCTGTTGGCCACAACGATTTCGCATTCCTTTTCAGGAAGGACGATGTTGAACTGGCCTTTGTTTGGGTTAGGATAAATGTCATAAGCCACGCTTTGTTGTTCATTTACAGACTCGGTTGGGTCGTAAATTCTAAACATTTTGACCGATGTCATGTCGTTTGCATAAACGGCTTCAACAGCAAGCACGTGAATACCCTTATTCGCATTGATTTCGTAGTCAAGTGCGGTCGTGTTGGCTATGCATTCACCTGCCAAATAAACATTATAACTAAGCGCATGGTTTCCTTCCGGGGCCTCCCATTGGGCTTTGAACGAACCCTCGTTTGTTTTTGTGAAAGTCAAGTTCCTCACAGGATAAGGATGTGTGTCAGAATACGCATACAAATACCTGCTGTTCACGATTCTGTGATTGGTTTCGTATTGGATCCAAGCAGCTACTTCGAGGTCGCTCATCTCCTCGATATGGGTCGACGACAAGTCACATGTGAACTCAACGTGTTGGAATTCGCCCGCCGCAATGTCGATTTCGTCGCCTTCATCGTCGGTCAAGAACTTCATGAAAACATGGTGGAATTCGGTTTCTCCGTTGGTCATGGCGTTGTCGTAAGTCACCTTTTCATTGACAGAGACGAAGACCTTGGCACTGACACCCTCTATCGACATGAAATCGACCTTGGCTGTAATCGTGTTGCCGTTTACGCTAAAGGAGCCCTTGACCTCGGTATCAGCAGGCATGTTGTATTCGTTGTCCAATTGGATTTGCGAGATGGGCATCGAGGGTTCCATAAGCACCCCGTCCATCGTCAACTGCGGAACTCCTGCAATGGCATAATAAAAGCTTCGTGTAGCACATTCTTCAGTAAAATACGGGTCGCCCGAGCCTGGCCAATTCATCTGGTATTTTGTATAGGTGAATTTGCCAGGGTTGTTGTCGGTCAGAAACTGCATCTGCGTGTTCACATTGACGCAAGGGTTGCACGTCGAGCTGGAGAAATGTTCGATCATAGGAATGCGTTGCACCCCTGCTCGGATAACGTTGATGTCTTTTGAGAGCGTATTGTTGAGCGGGTCGTCGTCGGCCACCCCATTGACGGTTTCAATGCTCACAGCGAGAGGATAGGAGCCTGGATAAAGATTTGTGGGCTGCGCAAAAGTCAGTTGGGTTGAGTCGGAAGGGAGCAGTGTCACGTCAAAAACTTCCTCAACCCTTTCCGTTCCCGAAAAATGATAGCTCATCGTAACCTCGTTTATCGTGCTAATCCCTTTGTTTGCAATGGTGCAAGTGACGTATCTGTCACCCGCAATCGCCATGGGATTCATGTCGATGGACTGCAACGAAAGGTCGGTATTCTCGACGGAATAGATTTCTATGTCATCGAAAAACCAGTCAAAAATATTATAGCTGTCACCAGTGAAATAAAGGCAGAAAAGCACATTGGCATTGCCCATGTCGGGCGTGCTAATCAATTCGTTGACGGATGACTGCACATCGGCATCGAAGGATTGCGACCAGCCGTCGTTCCACGTGTCTCCACCATCAGAAGAGGTTGCGATGCCGATGGTGCATGTCCCGCTGTTGTTATCAAGGGCGTATTTCATCGACACCATGACACTTGAAACACCCGTCAGGTCGACGGCGGGCATCACCAATCGCGAAGTCCCTTCAAAGATGGGATACCACATGAACACGAGCTCGTTGGCTTGACCTCCCGCTTGGCTTGAGTTGTAGACAATCCAATTGTCTAAACCATCGCCCGCGACATACCAACCAGATGGCATGGACGAACCGTCAAAATGTTCGTTGATGAAAGTTGTTCTCATTTGTGAGAAAGCCGATGCGCAAACAAGCATTGCAATAGCGAAAAGTAAGGATTTTTTCATAAGTTTAAGAATTTGACTTTTTGTTAATTACAAATTTCTGCAAAACTATGTAAACCGCCCAATCCGAATTCTTTCAAAAAGTACTTTTTTTATGGCAAAAAGTCGTACAGAAGTGGATTTGTAGGACAAAAATCCATAGAATTCATCAGGCCTTTTCCCGAAACTCGCACGGCGACATTCCCGTTTCCTTTTTGAAATAAAACTAACCGAACTACTTTGGCATCCGCCAAAGCACTACTTTTCTTCTATATTCGTACCAATGTATTTTTGGGAGTGGAGGCGTAGCCAATACAGGTTACGCCCTCGGCTTTTAATACATGCCGTGATTACTTACTCTGCTTGAACAGCCAGTCCCTGACGGCGTCAATCTTGTAGCCGTAGTCGAACGAGGCCATGTGCTCCATGGCACGACCCGTTTCAGGCAGAACACTGCCAGTCTCCCATTTGATGAAGTTGATGTTGCCGCCACGGGCGATGAGTTCCTCCGCCAACTTCTCCTGTTCTGATGAAGGCAGTTTTGCACTCCAACTTGCGGAGTCAACCCTTGCCTCGTTTTCCTGCAGTACTGCTGCCAGGTCTCTCATGCCTCCCGAAGCCTTCTGGTCGCCGCCGGCCACGATGTAGAAGAAATGCTTCTTGCCGAAGTCCTGCATCTTCGAGGTGTCCCACTGGCTGCTGACGAAGAGTGAGGCGGCAAAGAGGTCGGGATGGGTGATGTTGAAGTAGAACGACATCATGCCGCCCATCGACTGGCCAGTGGTATAGAGGCAGTTGGTATCCACATTGTATTCCTTACAGACGGATTCAAGCAGGCGGATGGTCATCTCCACCTCGTCGGTGGTGCTCCAGTCGTCCTGCACGGCCCAGTCGGTGTATTGCGGCACCAGCACAAACGAAGGATGGAGTTGCTGATCCCTGTCGGAGGCGAACTCCAAGGCGCCATAACCTTGTGTGAGCGGAGCCGTCACCTCCTTGCCCACGGTGCTGGCATCGGCCATGAAGAGCACTAACGGATAGCTTGCCGTCCCGTCATAGCCTTCGGGAACCAGCAGGTTGTACTCCATCGTCTTTCCCGTCTGTTCATCGTTGAAAGTCAATTGTTTGAACTTCTTCAACGTCTCATTCTTCAGCGAAACAAATGTGCTGTCAGAATCCTTGTTGATTTCCATGTGGCCACCTTGGCGGGGACCATGTTCATCAGTTTTCTTCTGGACACAGGCAGTCAGGCACATCACTCCTACCGCTAATAAAAACATTACTTTCTTCATATTACCTCGGAGTGTTTCGAGTCACGGCTCTGGTCTCTGCCAAGACCTTTTAAGTGAATGATAATTATACTTTTGTTACCTAAATTGGAGTTTACTTGTCTCTTTTATTTATCCTCTACAACGTATGCATCTACTATTTCTCCAAAGTAAATGATATGATTGTCCTTGTCGGTGTCGTGGTTGCGCACTTCAGAAAGTGGCGGATAGAACCTGCTGCGTATCGTTTCCGGTAGTAGTCGGTTGTCCTCCTCCTGACGGTAGATAACCTTGCACTCCAATGTGAGCGGCATCTCTGCAATGGCTGGTACACTTACCTTGCTGCCTTCAACAAGCGTCAGCCCTAGTTCTTTCACCTTGTCGATGTCGCGACCGCTCTTTCCGCCACATACGCGGATGATGCGCTTGTCGTAGTCGCCTACAGGCATATTGATAGTGAACTCAGGATTACAGTCGAGAAGTTCGCGTGTAAAGCGACTTTGGCGGACATAGCACACGAAAACGGGCTTCCCCCAGTTGAAGCCAAGAGTGCCCCATTCAATGACCATACTGTTAACCTTGTCGCCAGCCTTTGCCGTGACAAGCACTCCTTTTTTGAGAGCACGAAGTATGTCGCTGGCTCTCTCGGTGATGTCGAGTGGATTCTTTGTCATAACCTTATCTTATTATGTATTATGTCTGATAGATTCCGATTTATCTGTCTATTGGCGTATATTCAATCTTAGCTTCCTATCTTTTTTTTCATGGCTCACTTATCGAATGAAGTTCATGGGCTGCCATGGTTCTCGTTCCGGGTAGGCGGGATTGCCGTCGGCGTGGATTTTCGGCTGCAAAGATAAAAATTTGTTTTTTTTTGCCAACCTAATAAATGCTTGGACGACATGAAAGCACAAGGCATGGTGGGCTTTCATCTGATTACCGCCTGCGACGGGGTTTTACCCTCATTCTATGAAAGTTTCGGCTTCAAGAAAGAGGAACGGGTCATGCTGATGGGGCTTTAGGCTTTTACGCACTCCGTTTCCGATACTCGCTTGGCGAAATGCCAGTATGCGTCTTGAAATATTTCCTGAATGTGAATTGTTCGGGAAAACCGAGTCTGTCTGCTATTTCCTTAATCTGAAGGTTGGAGTTCATCAGCAGGTGCTTGGCCTGACCGACAGTGAACAAATGGATCCATTGCATCGGGGTGTTTCCCGTATGCTGGCGGATAAGCGACGAAAAGTGTCGCACCGTGAGTGCCGCTTCAGCCGCATACGAGGTCACGGTTCGGCGTTCGGCAAAGTGTTGTGCAAGCGATTGCATGAAACCCACGAAGACCCGATGGAAATTGTGACGGTGAAAGGCTTCGGTTCGGGTTTGGGTGCCTTGTGCAGAGCATTGTCGTTAGGTGAAGCATTCCCGATGTGGAGACATTTGGTCATCCTCTTGATGCTCGGTTTTGTGGCATACGGGTTGAGCATCTTCTTTTACACCCTTGCCCAACGTGGCATCGGTGCTGCCAAGACAAGCACCTACTACGCTTTGGCGCCCTTCATCGGAGCCTTCCTCTCGGTGGTCATCTTAGGTGAGCCTATTGGCTGGATTTTCATCGTTGCCACGCTCGTTATGGCGGCGGGGTGCTGGCTAGCGGGGAAGTGAATTTTCTTCTTGTATTAACTTATTGTTTTTCAGCAATACTTACAAAAAGGTTTGTGTATTGACAAAAGGTAAGTGATTGAAAATTAGAATTTTTTCTATATTTTTGCCTCGTTAATCCAGAAACAATGAACAACAAAAGAGAAATACAAAACGCCACCTTTCCCGATTGTCCGATACGCAACGTGATTTCGCATATCACTGACAAATGGTCGTTGTTGGTGCTTTACACCTTGGAACAGAAGGAAGTACTGAGATTCAAGGACTTGTGGCGACAAATCCCAGACATCTCACAAAAAATGCTGACCTCAACGCTACGCCATCTTGAAGACGATGGCATTATCAGTCGCGAGGTGTTCACAGAAGTTCCGCCACGAGTGGAATATCGACTCAGCGAACGCGGAAAGAGTCTCATGCCTCATTTGGATGCGCTGCTGACATGGGGACTGGAGCATTTCAGCGACATTATCACCGACCGTAAGAATCATTCAAAGCCAAGTAAATAGATTGTCCAACTAAAACTCAAACAACGATGAAGAGATCAGAATTTGGAGGCTTCGTGGCCTCGTTCGCTATGAGAAGTTCGAGCGCTTGCGGCAGTGCCTGTGGCGCAGCTGAACCCAAGAAAGAAGAAAAGCCTTCGGCCTGTGGCAGTGCCTGTGGTGCCGCCGAGCCCAAGAAAGAGGAAAAACCGAGTGCTTGCGGTAGCGCCTGCGGTGCGAAATAAGCCGAAACATGCAGTATTTCTCATTCCAGTGGCACATCACTGACTATTGCGACCAACGTTGCAAGCACTGTTACATTTTTTCCGAAGGCCATCCCGATTTGCTTTCGGTCAGCGTGGAGCGGGCAAAGAAGGTGATTGACAGCTGCGTGGAAATGTGCGAAAAGATGGGCGGTCGCCTTCCGTACTTCTATGTCACGGGAGGCGATCCTCTTTTGCACCCGCAAGTATGGGACATCCTTGGGATGCTGAAAGCGAAGGAAATCCCGTTTACCATTCTGGGCAATCCGTTTCACTTGACCGATGAGAACTGCCAAAAGTTGAAGTTTTACGGTTGTGAGAAATACCAGCTCTCCATCGACGGCAACCGTGAGACGCACGACTTCATGCGCAAGCCTGGCTCGTTCGACACTACTTTGGAGAAAATCGAGGTGCTGCACCGCAATGGCATCCGTGTGGCCATTATGACTACTGTCTCGGGCGTGAATGCCGACCAGATGCCAGAAATCATCGATACTGTGGTGAAGTACGAGGCTGACGTGTTCGCCTTTGCGCGATACTGTCCCACAAGTTTGGAAAAGAGCGCACACCTTACGCCGCAACAGTACCGCCAGGTGCTGGATACCTGCTGGAAAAAGTACATGGACTATGGAGACAGTTGCAAAACCACCTTTAACCTGAAAGACCATCTTTGGGGGCTGTATCTATATGAAATTGGCGAGTTCAATATTCCGGAAAACTTGGACGACGATACTGTTTATGACGGCTGCAACTGTGGTCACGGACATTTCACTATTTTGCCCAACGGTGATGTGATGGCCTGCCGCCGCTTTGAAAGCAAGGTGGGCAATGTTTTCGAGACACCGCTTTACGATTTGTGGACTTCGCCGCAAATGGACTATTACCGCCAATATGAGAAGTTTGAGAAATGCGGAAAATGTGAGTTGCTGCGGTTCTGCCGAGGTTGTCCCGCAGTGGCGTATGGTTACACGCATGATTTCTTTGCTGCTGACCCGCAATGCTGGAAGTTAGTTGAGAGTTGAGAGTGTAGAGTTTAGAGTCAGTTATGAGTTTAGAGTTAATAGTTGAAAGTTTCAATGATAATGAAAGCAATACAATTAGATCATCGTTGCTCGGCGGAGGAAATGAAAGCCTCTGAAATACCTGTTCCCAAAGTGCGTTCGGGTTGGGTGTTGGTGAAGATTCACGCCGCTGGACTGAACCACTCCGAAGCCCTACTGCGGATGTTCGAAATCGAGAACGACTACATCCAGAAGCCCATCGTTCCTGGCATCGAGTGCGTGGGGGAGATTGCCGACCCTTCCGACAGCCATTTTTCGAAAGGAGACAAAGTCATTGCGCTGATGGGAGGTATGGGCCGCTCGTTCAACGGTAGTTATGCCGAGTATGCGCTGCTGCCCGCTACCAATGTCTTCAAAGTGGAGACCGACTTGGACTGGGTCTCGTTGGCTGCCATTCCAGAAACCTATTTCACGGCTTACGGCTCGCTGACGGAGTGCCTTTTGCTTAACGAAGGCGACATATTGTTGGTACGTGGTGCCACCAGCACCGTCGGACAGGCCGCCATCCAACTCGGTAAAGCATTGGGTGCCAAGGTGATTGCGGCTTGCCGCAAGGAAAAGGACTTCGACCGTCTGAAAACCATCGGGGCAGACTTCTGCTGCATTGATGACGGCCATTTGTCGGAAAGACTGCCCAACGATATGCGTCCAAACAAGGTTTTGGAACTAGTAGGCCCCGCCACCTTGCAGGACAGTCTGCGCTGTGTCAGTCGTCCAGGCTATGTGTGTAACACAGGCATCTTGGGCAATGTCTTCACCGTGGAGCATTTCGACCCTATCAAATACATTCCCAATGGCGTGTTTCTCAGCGGGTTTTTCAGCAATTTTCCGAAACAGGAAATAATCGACTCGCTTTTCCGTTTGATTAACGAGCAGCACATCAAGCCGCTGTACGCCAAAGTGTTCCGGATGGATGAAATCGCGGAAGCGCACACCCTCTTGGAGAAAGGTGGTGCAGGCGGCAAGATTGTGATAACAATGGAATAACTATGGCCATAGAATTCACCACTCATTTCGAGGTTGACAGAAACAAATGCATCGGTTGCGGCCAATGCGTGAATGTATGCACCGGCATGGTGCTGAAAATGCAGAATGGCTTGCCCGTGATGCAGCCTTTCGAACGCTACGGTTGGCGCGGCTGCTGGCGTTGCGAGCACTGTCTAGCAGTATGCCCCGAAGGCGCCATCTCCATCTTTGGCAAAAAGCCAGAAACCTCGACACCAAAACCCGACAAGAACATAGGCGAGCAGATGGAACGCTTGGTGAAATACCGCCGCTCGTGCCGCCGCTTCATGGACGACAACGTCGATCCAGTCATCCTTGACCGTATCCTTTCCGCGATGGAGAACGCCCCTACGGGCGGCAACTCCTGTAATGTGGAATACACTGTCATCGATGACAAAAAGCGTGTGGACGAGATTTGGCAGGTGGCTTACGACAAGATGGAAAGTTTGGCCAAACGTGGCATTTACACGCATAGCTTCAGCCCATTCTTCTACGGCAAGATGAAAGAGAGCGAAGAGACTGTTCGCGAAGGTGACATGCTGTTTTGTGGTGCACCTCATCTTTTCATCGCCCATGAGAAATGCAGCGGCAAATGGGCCGAAGACGCCAAGGCCAACTGCATCATCGCAACAGCCTATTTTGAGCTTTTAGCCAACGCTTTCGGCTTGGGCACGGCTATCATGAGCTACCCGAGCGAGGTGCTCAACGAGTTGGTACCCGAAGCCCGCAAGATGCTCAACATCCCCACCGACCACTACACGGGTCTCATCGTCGGCTTTGGCTACCCTGACATCGTCTATGCCCGTGGCACACAGAAGGATAGGTCGAATAAAATCCATAGGTATAGCAAAGACAACAACAAATCAAATGGATAGCATTCAGAAACTTCAGCAGACTCTGCAAAAGGCCGATGCCATCGTGATTGGCGCTGGCGCAGGCCTCTCCACCTCGGCAGGCTTCAACTATAATGGCGAACGCTTCCAAAAGTATTTTTCCGATTTCATCGAGAAATACGGCTTCACCGACATGTACACGGCGGGATTCCACCAGTTCCCGACCGAGGAGGAACATTGGGCCTACTGGAGCCGACACATTTACCACAACCGCTATGTGCCCGCCCCGAAACCCGTTTACGACAACCTCCTGAAACTAGTGAAGGGCAAGGACTATTTCGTCATCACCACCAATGTCGACCACCAATTTCAAAAGGTAGGCTTCGACAAACAAAGGCTATTCTACACCCAAGGCGATTATGGGTTGTTCCAATGTGCGAAACCTTGTCACCAAAAGACCTACGACAACGAGGAAACCATCAGGAAACTGGTTGCGACACAAAACGATATGAAAATACCGACCGAACTGATTCCCCATTGTCCCGTCTGTGGCGGCCCCATGAAGGTCAACCTGCGTGCCGATGACACCTTTGTGGAGGACGAAGGCTGGCACAAGGCTGCACAGCGTTACCTCGATTTCGTGAACAGCCACCAACACGGAAAGGTGTTGTATTGGGACCTCGGCATAGGCAGTAACACCCCGACCATCATCAAACTGCCGTTCATGCAAATGACATACAAAAACCCCGAGGCGACCTACGCCACCATCAACCTCGGCGAGGCGTTCACCGTGGAACAAATCAAAGACAGGTCGATTGTTATTGATGGGGATATTGGGGAAATACTAGAAGAATTGTTGAATCGTTGATTAACTACGTTGAATCTTCGATTTGTTGAACTGTTGAATTGTTGAAGATGAATCGTTTAGATTATTTGATTGATTACCTTCTGAAAGAAGACCCGCAATATTCCGAGATGGAGATTCCATCGGATTTGCAAGGCAAGCGCGACCTGTTCCGTGCCTTGCGCAATGTGCGTTGGCCGAAACCCGTCAGCGAGGAATTTCTGCGTTTGCAGGACGAGGAACTGCAGACGCAATTACAGGAAAAAGGAATTGTTGACCTAACTAAACTATCAACTTTAAACTATCCACTTTCAACTACTCTAAACTCTAAACCCTCAACTCTAAACTATACAATTTGGCAAGGCGACATAACCCGATTAAAGGTAGACGCCATCGTCAATGCGGCCAACAGCCAGATGATGGGCTGCTTCCATCCTTTGCACAAGTGCATCGACAATGCGATTCATTCCGCAGCAGGTGTGCAGTTACGCGAGGAATGTCACCAACTGATGCTCCAACAGGGTCACGAGGAGCCGACGGGGCAGGCCAAAATCACGAGGGCCTATAATCTGCCGTGTAAGTATGTCATTCATACGGTGGGACCTATCATCCCCAACGGCATCCCGACGGAATTCCAAAAGGAACAACTGGCTTCATGCTACCGAAGCATCATGGCTTGTGCCGATGAAAATCATCTTGAAAGCATCGCCTTCTGCTGTATCTCCACAGGCGAGTTCCGTTTTCCGAACCAAATGGCCGCCGAAATCGCCGTGCGAACCGTCAAAGATTACTTGACCGAGCATCCCGATTGCAGTGCCAAACAGGTGGTTTTCAATGTGTTCAAGGATGTAGACATGGAGATTTATCAGCGGGTTTTATAGAAACATCCATCGGGACCTTCCTTTCCGAGGATATTTTGGGTGTTGAATTAGAATTATCACTATCTTTGCATCTTCTAAAAAATCGCATCCATGCGCTTTTTAGCCACCATATTGTTCTTCTTCCTTGCGAGCCTGAATGGGTGTGTAAACCAGTCAGTTTCAATGGGAATCGAGTACTCAAAGTCGGACGATGTTGTCTTTGTTGACTCTATGGAAGCCAACATGATGAATCTTTACAATGCTGCCGCCGAGACCCGTCATGCCGTGCAACAGGAAAGCACGGTTTGCTCGCCTGGTTTCAGTGTGCGAGTCTTGCCCAACCGCACCCGAACCGTCAGTAATGTCAGCATCAGGCAGGTGTTGCTTTCGACGCACAAGCCTGCTGTTTCAAGGTTAATTCATCATTCTGTCACCCAGTTAGTTGCGTTCCCGAAGGAATACCATGTGTTCCGGTTGAGACGTATCCTGATTTAGACCGTTTCCTGTTTTTTCGTTTTCCCCTTTTTAGGTGCATTTCGCACCTAACGGGATGATTGTATGCACATCCCAACAATCAAACAATTAAACAATCAACAATTCAACAACGATAAAATGGAAACAACAAATTATAAGAACCTCAAAAACCACGAACTCCCTGAATTGGAACGCAAAGGCTTCTTCCGCCGCTGGCACTATATGCCCACGCAGATGGCGGTAAGCAAAAAAATGTATTACTTCATCGCCGACGACTACGACGACTTGAGAGCATGTCTTGAAAAGCATCATTTCAACGATATAAAGAATCTGCATTGCAAGACACTTAGCCCTATCGAATTGTTCGTGCTTTACACTAAAGACCAACAATTTGCAGCAGTTCAAATCTTTCGTTACTCAGATTACGAATTCAAGCCGAATTCCGACATCACTGTTTACAAAGGTGCTGATGCGGAGGCGTTTCTTAGTGTTTTGAAAGAATTGAAACCAGAGGGATAAGGACTCATGCAAATAGAATTCGTTTTACTGATTCTGTCAATCCTATTCTTTGCCAGCATCTTGGCAGGCAAGGCGGGCAGCCGTTTCGGCGTGCCTGCCTTGCATCTCCATGTGGGCGACCGGCTCATGCTTCTCAGTGACAATCAGGCAGAGCTTGAGTGCGCTCTCGAGGCTTTTGGAATTGCGCCTCAGTCTGCTGTCAAAGCAAATGTTTCAAAACCTTAGTACAACTTGATTATGTTCACACATTTGTTATCAACAATATGGTTTTTGGTTATTTGCTTTGCTGGGGGACTGGCGATTTTGGTCAAAGGAGCGGACTGGCTGGTGGACGGAGCTTCCGACCTGGCAAAGCGGTTGGGCGTGTCAGATCTTATGATTGGCCTTACAGTGGTGGCGTTCGGCACATCCATGCCAGAGTTCATCGTTAACATGACCTCTGTTTTAACTCATTCAACCGATTTGGCCATTACCAATGTACTCGGCTCAAACATCATCAACACCTTGGTCATCCTCGGTTGTTCTGCTTTGGTCTTTCCAATTGTCGCGAAAAAGGAGACAGTGCGTATTGAGCTTCCTCTGACCATTATTGCGGGCATAATGACTCAAATCCGCAATTCGGGCAGGGGTTTGGGTTGCGGATTTTTTTCGCTCAAGAGGGAACATCCTTTCTTCAATTTTCCGTACTTTTGCAACCCGAAAAATGGAGTTTTTGGCGTATAATGAACGCGTTTTGCCTTTAGGCATGTAAATCCTGTTACCAGCTGAAATCCAGAATTTTAGTTGTTTAATCTTAGGTAAAAACAGGACAAAAATCCATGCAATAACCTTTATTTATCGTTTTATGAGAATCAGACATTACGCAGTGATGTTTCTGTCGCTCGCGCTGTGTGTTTCGGCACAGGCACAGAAACGAAGCATGACGCTTGAAGAGTTGTTTCGCCTCGCCGATGAGAACAACAAAGTATTGAAAACCAGTAGTATCGGAATCCAAGTCGCACAAGAAGGCCTGCTTTCGGCGCAAAGCGGTCGCCTGCCCGACGTCAAGACCTCGCTTTCGGCCTCCTACATCGGCAACGGCTACCTCTGGGACCGGGACTTCAGCAACGGGATGCCCATCGACATGCCGCATTTTGGCAACAACTTCAGCCTTCAGGTGGCGCAGGTCATCTATGCCGGCGGTGCCCTCAACAGCGGCATTGCATTAGCCGACTTGGGTGTCCAGATGGCCCAATTGCAGCACGAACAGAAACGACAGGAGATACATTTTCTGCTGGCAGGCTATTATTTGGACATCTACAAACTCAACAACCAACTGCGTGTCTTTGAACAAAATATAGTCCTCGTGGAAAAGGTGCTCGAAGACCTCCAAAACCGCCATGAGCAAGGCATGGCGTTGAAAAACGACCTCACGCGCTATGAGTTGCAACTCGAAAACCTCAAAATGCAACGCACCCGCCTCAACAATGCAAAAGACATTCTTAATTATCAACTAACACAAGCCATCGGGTTGGAAACATCTACCGAAATCGAACCCGATACCACTTTGATAGCAAACACTTTACCCATGCTTTCGGAAAGCGATTGGCATAATAACGCCATTGCATCCTCGCCAACCCTTCAGCAACTCGACCTCGTTATTCGCATGAACGAAGAGAAAGCATCACTCGCGAAGTCGGCACGACGGCCCAAACTTGCCCTCGTCGCAGAAGACCACTTGGACGGCCCAATCCTCATCGAAGTGCCTGTGCTCAACAACAACTTCAACTATTGGTTTGTCGGTTTGGGCCTGCAATACGACCTCTCGGCACTATACAAAAGCACCCACAGCATCCGAAAGGCCAACTTGGAGACGCGGCGAAGCCAAGAAGAGAAATCCGTGGTGGCCGAGGGCATCGACAACGGCATCCATGCGGTGTTCATGAAATATCAGGAGGCAATCAAAGACTTGGAAATCTGTGAGAAAACCTTGGTTTTGGCCAATGAAAACTACCGCATGACGAGCAACCGCTACGACAACGACTTGGCTCGCCTCACCGACATGCTCGATGCCTCCAACAGCAAACTCTCCGCCGAGTTGGAATGGGTCAACGCGAAAATCAGCATCATTTATTATTACCTCAACCTCAATTATTTAACCGGAAAACTCTAAGCCATGAAGAAACAAACCAAAAAAATCGTTGCCAACATCATCGTTGTCGCACTACTCATTGCAGGCATCGTGTGGGTCTGCGCCCAGTTTTGGCATGTCACGAAGACCACATATACCAACAATGCCCAAGTGTATCAGCACATTGCGCCCGTCAGCAGCAAGGTGCCTGGCTTCATCAAGGAGATCCGTTTCGACGAGTTCCAGCACGTCAAGAAAGGCGATACCTTAGTCCTGATTGAAGACGCAGAGTTTCGCCTGCAATTGGCGCAGGCACGGGCCAACTACAAAAACGCCACTGTCGGCAAGGCTGCCATGAACACCAGCATCCGCACCACCCAAAACAATATCGCTGTCAGCGATGCAAATCTGCGCGAGATGGAAATCCGCCTGCAAAAGGCCGAAGCCGACTACCTTCGCTACAAGAATCTTTACGAAAGCGAGACCGTCACCAAGGCCGAATTCGAAGGTGTGAAAACGCAATACGAGGCCATGAAAGCCAGCTACGAGACCATGAAGCAACAGCAGCAAAGCACCCGCCTCGTCAAGAGCGAACAGACCCAACGCCTCGACCAAAACGATGCGGGCATCGCCATCGCCGAGGCCGCGCTCGACCTCGCCGAACTCGACCTTTCCTATACCGTCATCACCGCGCCTTGCGACGGCTACACTTCGCCAAAGACCATCCATGAGGGCGAACTCATCCAACCCGGGATGAACCTCATCAGCATCGTCAGCGACGAAGACTGCTGGGTCATCGCCAACTACCGCGAGAAACAACTGCGCCACCTCAATGTCGGTTCAAAAATGAAAATCACTGTCGATGCCCTTCCCAACCAGACGTTCCACGGCACCGTGACGGCCATCTCCAATGCCACTGGTGCCCGTTATTCCATTGTGCCGCAAGACAATTCAACGGGCAACTTCGTCAAGACAGAGCAGCGCATTCCCGTCAAGATCGCCTTCGATGCCGACAACAATGCCGAGGCCATGAAACAACTGCGTGCCGGACTCAATGTTGAATGTGAAATAGAGAACTAAATGGCTGGACAACAACAGGGCTTCTCCATGCCCATGTACAAGGACTTTGTCCCCGAAAAACTCCGTTTCTGGATTACGCTGTTCTTTCCGCTTGTCTTCCAGATGTCGGACGCGCTCTTCATGGGCCTTTCGGGACCGATTTCCGCCACCACTTCGCTCACGCCCAACGATGTGCTATTCTGCGGTTTCTGCGGCATGATTGGCGTCACCGTGACCTTTCCAGTGCTGTTTCGGTTTAAGTTCCGCTTCACCACCAAGCAGATTTTGCTCATCGTATCGTTAGGCATGGTGTTGTGCAACATCATCTGCCTGAACACCACCTTCATGCCGATTCTGGCGGTCACTAACTTTATTTTCGGCTTCCTGAAACTTTGGGGATCTTTCGAGTGCTTCTCCTCGGTGATGATGAAGGTGTCGCCGCGCTATAATTTCGCGCCTTTTTTGGCCATCGTGTTCACTGTCGTCTTTGGCGGCATCGAACTATCGGGCATCGTGGCCAACCATGTCGTTTATGGCCTGCCTTGGCAATACATGAACTACCTAATGATGGGCTTGCAACTCCTTGTGACCTTGATGGTTTTCGTGCTGATGAAAGACATCCGCCTCATGCCGCTCAATCGGCTTTATGGCATCAGTTGGATCGGCATGTTCCTTTGGGGCATCGTTTTGGGTGCGTTCACCTTTATCTTCGTTTACGGCGACCAAATCCAATGGTTCCGCTCGCCCTACACCCATATCGCTATTGGTGTGATGCTCGTTGCGCTCTCCGTGCTGGTTTACAGAATGTTCCACTATCGGCATCCCTATTTGGAGTATCCCGCTTTCCGTTACCGCAACCTGTGGAACATCCTGTTGCTTTTCTTTGTCGCTGCCCTGCTGATGAGTACCGAAAGCGTGTTGCACCACATCTTCACTGAGGAAGTGCTGCATTATGACACATTGAGCATCGCCAACCTGAAATGGTGGGTTTTGGCGGGCATCCTTTTCGGCGGTTTCTTCTCCGTGCAAACCATCGATCGCTGGCATTTCAATTACAAACTATTGACTTTCATTAGTATAGGTTGCATCACACTTTATGTCTTGCTGATGACTTTTGCCATATCGCCGCAAACGCCAATTCGATTGTTTTACCTCCCAATGTTCCTTTACGGGGTTGGCCATGTGATGATTTTCATCGTCCTGACCACATACGTGGAAGGCGTGGTGCCTTTGCAGCATCGTTTCCAGGTGCTGACCATCCTCGGTTTTGTGCGTATTGGTCCAGGCTCGGCGGTGGGCAGTGCCTTGTGCGGACATCTTTTCAAAATGGAGATGGCGAAGAATCTCAGTGGTTTAGGCTCACAAGTGAACCCCATCTCGTTCCGAAGCCATGACTACGGCAGCATCACCAACGAAGTGGTCGAAAACGCTATGATGCTGAGTCTTCGTAACCTTTACGGCTTGGCAGCGTTAATTGGCATCATCACCCTTATCCTTCTGATGGCCAGCCATTATCAGCCCCAAATCAAGAACACATTGCCTACCTTGCATCGGGCTTATAAGGTGTTTTCGAGGAAGTAGTCTTACCGACTGAACTCGCAATTTAGGCAAAGGCTTGCTTGCGGTTTTTTGTACAAGGCATCCTCAAAATTGCCTCATTCTCGAAAAAATTCTGTTTTTCGACCAAAACACACGAACTCTTGATATCATATGCGCATAGTCAAATTCGCTTATTTCAATTATTTTAGTAATTTTGCACCGACTAAAATAGAAAACATTGAAAATACCTATTCACAAAATAGAGAATTTTACTGACGCACATCATTTGGATGTACGAGGCGTTCCTGTCTTGAAACGCAGTAACTATTTTGTGGATGATTCGGTAACAGTTGATGGAGATGCGCCCAAGAAATTCGTTGGAATATACGACCACCAACTACTTGGCCAAAAGCATAAAACCAACAAGAATAATTGGATTCGATATATTGCTAAGACTGGACACAAATGGTATCCTATAGAGTCAATTACAGAATTGTTATTGAATAAGTTGGGAATGATATTTGGTTTGAATATGGCAGAGTCGCGTATAGCTATGATGGGCGGGCAATTACGATTTCTCAGTCGCTATTTTCTTAATCCTAACAAAGAGGAATTAGTGCATGGTGCCGACATTTTAGCTGGTTATCTGAATGAAGAATCTCCAATTTTTGTGGAAGAAGTTGACAAGCAGAAACTGACAAGCGAATGGTTTACACTTCAGTTTGTTGATAGTGCTGTCACGAATATGTTTCCGTACCAGAAAGACGATATTATGCACAAATTGTCGATGCTTGTCATTTTTGATGCCTTTGTAGGCAACAATGACCGTCATTTCTTCAACTGGGGTGTTGTTAGGCCTATCGATGGCAGTTTCCAACCTTATTTTTCACCAGTTTATGATACGGCACGAGGTTTGTTTTGGAACTATTCCGAAAACAAGGTGAACGATATAGTTGAAATCAATAAAACCACGGATGCACATATTAGAAAATATTGCCAAGAATCACGACCAAAGATAGGTTGGGAAGGAGAGAAGAAACTTAATCACTTCAAACTCTTTGAGAAAATATACACGAATCAGTTCTATGTTTCACGTGAGGAAATCAGAGAATTGTTGACTCTATCCTTGTTAGGGCAGATGATTGCAGAGGTTAGGCACAACTTTTGCACTCTTATGACCAAAAATCGAATTATGATGATTTGTAAATGTTTAGAATACCGTTTTAATGAATTAAGGAGGTTATTATGACACAAAAGTTCAAAAAAGTACTTGCACGTTTGTTTTGGTCGGAAAGCCAAAACGAAATGGTGCTTACTCCCGACAACGATGCGACATTCCACGTGAATCTCGGCAGGTTGTTTGTAGGCACGCTTCTTTATTCTGAAGGAATATGGTATTTTAACTATAGCGAAGAGTTTAAGATGCAAAACCGAATCTTGCCATTGGCTAACTTTCCGTCAAAAGAGAAAGAATATTCTGCAAAGGAGTTGTGGCCGTTCTTTGCTTCAAGGATACCAAGTAATGCCCAACTACAATTAGACAAAGACACACCGCAAGAGGATATTGTCACGCTGTTACGCCGATTCGGTAGGCGAACTGTGGCCAATCCATACGAGTTGCTTGCAGTGCAATAAATACAAAAAACAAAAGAAGTAACCAAACAAAATATTAATACACAATCAAAACAAAGTAAAAGAATTTAAATAACATATTATAAATCATAGCGTTTGCTATTTATTCGGTATCATTCTGAAACGTGAGAAATTTTAGAGGAGATACACCGATGAATAAGTCAGTAAATGCCTGCGCTAAGCGTGGGCTTTTGGCTTATCTGGTGTATCGGGCAATTCTCACGGCCTCAGAATGTGGATAATGTCAAAGTCCACGTTTCTTTTGGCTGAAAGAAAAACCCGAAATCCGATAGATGCCAAACGCCAAAACGCAAGGCTGATGGAAATAACACGAATCATTTTATACTGCATACTTGGGATAATCATAAACATAGGTCTATGGGGCTTAATTATCTATTTAATCGTATCCATTCCAAGACCTTTTGAGAAAAAAGTAGAAAAAATACGGAATCAATTCCCTTTAGCATACCGTAATTTTATAGATAAAAATCATATTTCTTCTTATAGTGATAAAATATTTGATTTGTGGAAGATAGCCAAACGTTCACCTGAAACATGGAACGAAGAAGAAAAGAAGTTACAAGAGCAAGAGCGAAAAAGACGAGAAATAGATATTCAGTACAAAGAGATTGAAAAATCATTTTCAGAAGGATTAAAGAAATGGAGGCGGCTTAATCCTAATACAACAAAGGAGATTATTATTTCAAACAAGTACAAGATAGAGGACTACGATACATTTATTAAAATAGCGCAGGAATTTAACGCTTGGGAAGAAGAACAAAAGGAGTTTACAAAGAAGTGTCGAGACCTTGTTGATATAACTATGCCAAATTTTGGATGTTATCCATATCAAGTGCCATTTAAAAAGACAAACGATGAAGGGAAAAGCATTGATGGCAATTATAAAGTTTGGCAATCATTTGCAGGTTCATATTGTTTGGAGACCGATTTGGACTATGTTGACTTTGAGCGTGTAAAAGAGAACACAAATAATCTCAATGAATTTAGAAACATATCAAGATACTATCTGTCTTCAGTTTATGAGAAAATTAGGCATTTCATTGAGCAACTCAGTAATGATTATCCTGTTTCTATTTATTTGTGTGCTAACAATCCAGAGTGGAGTATTGAGAGTTTGCACTATCATTATTATACTTGCGATGGCGCATCGCTTTACGATCTGCCAAACAATGTGGAAATATGCGACCCTGTTACAGATGCCTTGCTTGATGGGACAGAGATAAATTATGATAATTATCCAGAACTGAAAAACAGACATATTGTAATCGTTGAAATGCAGACTGACAATGACCATTTGAAGGAAGTCTGCAAAAACATCATAGAAAAGAACAAAAAGAATCGACCTCTTATTACTTATATCAGTTTTCTCAAAGGCTATGAAAGAGAAGAAATGATGAAGCTGATAATGGAGGAGAGACAGAAACGACAAGAAGAGGAAGAGCGACAAAAAAGAGAAAGAGAGGAGGAAGAAAAAAGAAAAGCAGAACTGGAAAAATACAAACCGGACAAAGATGCTATTATTAGTCTTTTGCGAAACAATGGTATTAAGTGTTTCTATCATTTTACAGCAAGGGACAATATTGCACTTATAAAACAGTATGGTGGTCTTTATTCATGGTGGAGTTTGAAACAGAAAAATATCACGGTACCATTTCTTGGAGGCGAAGGTTTTGGACAACAATTAGATGTGCGTCATGGATTGCAAGATTATGTTAGACTGTCTTTTTGCGATGACCATCCAATGATTTTTAAACATCAACAAAATGGCATTGACCTTGTTTTACTAAAAATTGATATTGAAGTTGCAACATGGAAAGATTCTCTTTTTTCCGATATAAATGCTACCGACAACAACCATCATCATGGTGGAAGTATTTCGGATTTAAGAATGGTGAATTTTGATGCCGTGAAAAGGAACTATGTTAGTCGGGACGACGATGATTTCAAACCTCATCAAGCCGAAGTAATGGTAAAAACTTTTATTCCAGCAAAATATATTATTAACCTTGATTCTCCGTTACCATTATGATGAAAATATATGTAGCAAATAAGAAAAGCAAGATTGATAACATCCGGATGAAATATCCTAATGCTTCAATTTTTGACATCACATCAACCTCGGAATACGAGATACTCCGTTTGTTGAGTCCTTTTTATCCTCATGGCAACATCCCTGTGCCTGGGATGCCCAATATTAAGGCGGCTTGTGTTGAGGCCGTTTGGCAAGGTTTGAAAGTGTTTGAAGGTTACGGAGTGGACTATGCAACTTTGCGAAACGACACTATGAAAGACATAAAACGGACTGTGCGTAAGTATGGAAAGCCTTTAGGACATCAATATGGAGATAAAATATTGAACTATGCTGATGCGCGTTGGTTGATATATCTACCAACTTATTTATATATGTTGGAGAATGTGCCATCAGTTCAACACACGCTTCAAAGAATTAAAGAGCGTTTGCAGGAGAAAGACATTGTGTTTCTCGATTACAACACAAATTGCAATGTGGTTGACTATTCAAAACCTTTATCTCACGCTGGTCTTGTAAAACTATATCTTGAAGGAAAATATCCAACAATTGAGAATAGAATCATGTATGAGGCTGCCGATAGACCAAGTAATGCAACTTTATCCAAAGAAGAAATAATTGAATCCATAAAGAAGCATCCAAAATACAATGCAAAAAAGCATGGCTCTTATGTTTCAGAAATAGAAGCGATGTCCAAACCTGATATGAAACTGATTTTGGAATTAAATGGAAAGAAACGTGATGGTTGGAAGAGTATTATTAAGGATATTCGAAACGGCCAATTGTCTTTGTTCTAAACAATTGATATTTGTTGATTTCTCAGCAAAAACGCCATAATAATCCGCAATTCAGGCAAAGGCTTGAACTGGGGATTTTTTTTTCATTCAAGCGAGAACACCCTTTCCTCGATTTTTCGTACTTTTGCACCCGAATTCGGCGAGCGTGTCGGTAGCCGAATCATAGGGTGAATCTGTAAGAACTATGCCAGTTGGACACATGTTTAATTGAATAGATTCTTACGAATGAAGAGAGATTCATCAAATCCAAAGATTCTTGTTGCGACCATCCTTTCGATGTCGCTGTTGACCGTGATGGCGGGAGCCGCCGTCGCACCTGCCTTGAACGCCATCAACGCCCATTTCGCTGACGCCAATCCTCTACTCATCCAGTTTGTGGTGAGCATGCCCGCGCTGTTCATCATCCTCACCAACCTCTGTTTCCCGATGCTCTGCTGCGTGATGCGCACCCGCACTATCGCCCTTTGCGGCCTGCTGCTTTATGTGGTGGCAGGAAGCGGGGCCTTTTTCGCCGATAACATCGTTGTTTTGCTGGTACTCAGGGCCTTGTTAGGCGTGAGTGTGGGCATGATTATGCCGCTTTCCACGGGTCTTTTGGCCTACTATTTCCCTCCCGAGGAGCAAGCCCGCCTGATGGGTCTTGCCGCCGCCATGAACCAGATGGGCGGCGTGGTGGCCACTTTCCTCGCGGGAATGTTGGCGGCAGTCAGTTGGAACTACGCCTTCTTGGTTTATCTGCTTGGCCTCATCGCCGTGGTGCTCGTTATGCTTTTCCTGCCCAACGAAAGCCTGATGAAAAAAGACCCAACAACTCTAAACTCTAAACCCTCAACTCTAAACTTACTAAAGAAATTCCATCCATCGGTCGTGGGAATGTTCTTAGTGATGATCCTTTTCTTCATCTACCCCACCAATTTCGCGCTGACGGCCTCTGGGATGCTTTCGGTGACGGGAATCACCTTGGTGATGATGGGTTTGGATGTGGTGGCTTTCCTGGTAGGCTTGGTTTTTGGCGCAATGATGAAACGCTTTGCCGCACAGATGAAATACGCTGCCCCCATCGGCTTCATGGCGGGGTATTTATGCCTTGCCGGAGGGACTTCATTGTCACTTGTTTTGCTTGGCTCGGCACTCATCGGCATTGCCAACGGCATCGGCGTTCCCTACCTGAACACCATCGGCAGCGTGAAAGCGGGCAAGGAAGCCGCCACCACCGTGATGCCTCTGCTTTCCACGGCACTTTATTTGGGGCAGTTCCTCTCTCCTCTTATCGTCTCACCTATCGCAGCGGTGGCCCATCTGTCACCGTATATGATAGGCGCAATCATCGCAGTCGTTTATCTGCTTCAGGCCATTCTCACGAGGAAGGGACAAATGCTTCCGAAGTAATCAAAAAAATTTAGTCTTTTATTCAACAATCTCGTTTTCAAATCTTTGAAAAGAGCAACAATTATTTTATTAACCCAAAAAGTAATATTATGTCAGTAACAATCACAAAAGAAATCAAGAAGGCCGAAGTGCTTGCTTCCGGTCTGAAGAACCACCTCAATGAGGTAAAGCAAATCGGTATCAATGCCGAAGGAATCAAGAAGCTGGAAGAGGCACTGCAAGCCTTGCGCCAAAAAGATGAAGAAGTGGATGCCTTGCGTCGTGAAGTCAATGAAAAAGGGCGCGAAAATCGCGAACTTTTGGCAGAACTGAAGGAACAGATGTTCGCTTTCCGCAAAGCTGTCAAGCAACGCTATATGCAACCCGATTGGATTAAATACGGTGTTCAGGACAAACGGTAACTTCTTTAAAACAATCCTCAAAATACCGCAATCCAAGCCTTTGACTGGATTGCGGTATTTTTCGTTCAAGAGGAACAGCAAGTAGATTTCGCCCGTTTCAGGATTGTTTTTATTACCTTTGCAGCCGAATTGCGAAACAGACAAATCGGAATTTATTGGAACTTATGATTATTGATTTTAACAAGATAGAAGAACTAGCATTCCCTGGTATGAACGGGGGAACAGGGCTGATGACCGTGCGGATGTACAACGATGAAAAATACCGTATCATTCCCACAACAATCCATTCGGGCGGGAGCATCGGAATGCACAGGCAGACATCCGGCGATGATATGAACTATATCTTGTCAGGTATTGGCAGAGCCATCTGCGATGGTGTAGAAGAAGAACTGCGCCCCGGCGTCCTGCATATTTGCCCTAAAGGATCGGAACACAGTATAATCAATACTGGGACAGAGGATCTGGTGCTGTTCACTATTGTTGTTGCCAGATAAATTCCAATTTTCAGAGTATTACATAACTTAATAAAGCATGAGGCAATAATAGAAATGAAAATAGAGAAATTCACGAATGATGACTTTGCTAAAGCAGCACCACTGGCTGCTGGTGCATGGGGCGATTTTTATGCCGACGAACGGCAGTGGTTTATCGATGCAGTGGCAGAGTATATCCTTCGCTATAACTATAGCAATCCCTCGCTTGCCTTGAAGGCCGTGGGCGATGATGGCGTGATTCATGGGGTGCTGTTTGCCAACTTCCATGACGACAAGGCAGATGTCTATCAATGGCGCGAGAACATTGAAGCACAGATGACCGACCATGAGCGTGAACGCTTCCGTCTTTTGGCCGACTATATGCTGGAGGTTGACGGGAAAACGGTGCAGTGCATGAATGACGGCGAGGTGAAACTATCGCTCTTCATCAGTAATCAGAAAGGCTGTGGAAAGCAGTTGCTGCAGGCTATGATGGATGAGTTCCAGCGCAGAGAACTGAAAAATCTTTACCTTTGGACCGACACCAGTTGCACCCACGAATACTACCCTCAGCATGGTTTCACACTGGTAGGTCAGTTTCTCAGCGAGGTCTATGACTCGTACGCTCCTGGCTATACCACATATATCTATAAGAAAGAGTTTCGATTAAACGAGAACAAAGCATACTTGCTCGCTACAGTTTGAGACCTGATTTACGGATTTTTGTTTTTCACTGTAACATTTGTTACGCTCCAAGTCGTTCCTCGTATGTAGTTTTGCGGCAAATTTCACAACTTATTCAACACGCAAGACTATGAACGAGAAAATGTTTTGTTTCCAATGTCAGGAAACCGCCGGATGCACCGGCTGCAAGATTTCTGGAGTGTGCGGAAAGACTCCGCAAGTAGCTCATGCACAAGACCTTTTAATCTATGTCCTTAAAGGATTGGGCGTCATCGCCAACCATCACCAGCACGGGTGCGGACACGATTATTGCGACTTCCGCAAGAGTATCCACGCCTTCGTGAACGACGCACTGTTTTCGACCATCACCAACGCCAACTTCGACGCAGAGAGCATCTACGCCCGTATCGATAAAGGCTTGGAATTGCGCGAAATGTTCAAAGACCGTGTGACCAACAAGAAAGGCATCGTGCTCCCGAAACTTGATGTATTGGAATGGAATTGCCCGCGCGAGCAATATGACGAGAAAGCCCTAACCGTCGGCGTGCTTGCCGAAACCAACGAGGACATCCGCTCGTTGAAGGAGTTGACCATGTACGGCCTCAAAGGTATGGCCGCCTACTTGGAACACGCCGCCCGCCTTGGTCAAGTCGATGGCGACATCAATGAGTTCATCCTGCAAACCCTTGGCCAATTGGTGACCTGCAACGATGCCAACGAACTCACCGCTCTTGTCCTGAAAACAGGCGAATGGGGCGTGAAGGCGATGGCCCTGCTCGACAAAGCCAATACGACCGCTTACGGCAACCCAGAAATCACCGAGGTGAATATTGGCGTGGGCAACCGTCCGGGCATCCTCATCAGCGGCCACGACCTCAACGACATTGAGCAACTTTTGGAACAAAGCAAGGACGCTGGCATCGACATCTACACCCATAGCGAGATGTTACCTGCACATTATTACCCCAAACTCAAGAAATACAGCCACTTGAAAGGCAACTACGGCAACGCTTGGTGGAAACAACGCGAGGAGTTTGAAGCCTTCAACGGCCCCATTCTGTTCACCACCAACTGCATCGTGCCGCCTGCGGCCAATGCCACATACAAAGACCGCGTTTTCACCACCAACACCACGGGTTTCCCAGGTTGGAAGCATATCCCCGCTGATGCCAACGGCAAAAAGGATTTCAGTGAAATTATCGCTTTGGCCAAGACCTGCCAAGCCCCTAAAGAGATTGAGACGGGCAAGATTATAGGCGGTTTTGCCCACGAACAGGTGTTTGCCCTTGCCGACAAGGTAGTAGAGGCCGTGAAAAGCGGTGCCATCCGTAAGTTTGTGGTGATGGCGGGCTGCGACGGTCGTATGAAGAGCCGCGAATACTACACCGAATTTGCCAAGGCCTTGCCCAAGGATTGCGTCATCCTCACGGCAGGTTGCGCCAAGTACAAATACAACAAACTTGGTTTGGGCGACATCAATGGCATTCCGCGCGTGCTTGATGCGGGACAGTGCAACGACAGTTATTCGCTGGCACTCATCGCATTGAAACTGAAGGAAGTGTTCGGCTTGGACGACGTAAACCAACTGCCCATCGCCTATAACATCGCCTGGTACGAACAGAAGGCCGTCATCGTGCTATTAGCCCTGCTCAGCCTCGGTGTGAAGAACATCCACCTTGGCCCGACCTTGCCTGCTTTCCTTTCACCCAATGTGGCCAAAGTCTTGGTCGAAAACTTCGGCATTGGCGGGATTAGTACAGTGAAGGAAGATATGAGAATGTTTGGAATTTAACACTTCTTGTAGCCTTTCCCATCTTTTGTGATAAGGCCCTCGCTCACCATTTCCGAAAGCACGCGGCTGAGCGAGGGTCTTGTTGCGCCAAGTTGTTCAGCAGCGGCGGCCACTGAGGTGATGCTGCCGTTGGCTTCGAGGTATTCGATGACGCGGTTGCGAAGACTGTTGACGGCGAAGGTGCGCATCTTTCGGCTCAGGAAACGGCCTCGCTCGGAGAGGATTTCAAGGAAGGTGCGCAATACGGTCGGCTCCTGCTGCATAAACTCGAAAAACGCCTCACGGTTGATGTGCCACACGGCGCAATCGGTGAGGGCGGTGACTTCCACAGGGACAACATTATTGTTGGCAAACAGAAACGCTGGAGCCAGCAACATTGGGGCTTTCAGGTGGTCGACGAGCACCTCGCGTCCTTCCTCACCCATCATTCGTGCCTCGGCTTGACCTTCGACAAGCACCATCAGCGCACGACATGGGTCACCTGGGTTGAGCATCCGCCTTCCAGCGGGATAATCCTGTCGGCGACAAGGGCTTTCTAGCAGACGCTCCAAGGATTCATCGCTGCATCCTGCAAAGAGTTTGATACGTTTCAGTTCTTCCATAATAGTATTTTTTCAGCGCAAAAATACGGAAAAAAGCGCCTGATGTAACATTTGTTACGGTTTGCCGCAATGGAAGAAACTACTTTTGTACCATCAAACCAAAGAAAGGAGACACAACTATGAGTTACAACGATTGGAAAGACAAAACCGTGAATTTCAATAAGATTGATGTACGCGGCGTGCAGGGCAACTTTTTCCCTGGACTGAAAATGCAGGCTGCGAAGATGGCCGTTGGCGAAGGTATGGAAATCATCCAAAGTTTTGAGCCAATTCCGCTTTATGAGGTGCTTGAAGACCTTGGCTTCGAGCATTATACTGAAAAGTTGGCCGAGGCCGAATACCACACTTACTTCTACCGCGCCCAGATGAAACAGGCCGAGAAAGACATCCCGATGCGCCCTTACGCTCTCACTAACATGGCCTTGATCGATGATGATTTGGCACAGACCGCCGTCAACTTCTGGGACTTGACCTGGAACGACAGCCGCCGTCATCTGCCATACGAGACACGTCTGTTGCTCTCGCTGGCCAATGCCGTCGGAGCAGGTCGTATGCGCCAAGCCACCCGCGAGCTGGTGAAGGCCTACATCCACGGCCTCGATTCCGCCGCTTTGGACGATGTGTTTGAACTGCTGGCTTGGAACCAAGGCATCGGTTATTTCAGTTCGGAAATCGGGCCTTCCACGCTGTTTCAAGCCTATAAGACCATCAAACAGATGGAGAAGAAAGGCAACAGCCGCGCCGAAATCATCGAGGTGCTGAAAGAAAAGTTCACGGAGAAAAATCCCGACATAAAACTAATGTAGGGACGCATAATGCGTCCGTAACAAAAACGCAATAATATGGAAATCACGAAAGACACCCGTTTAGCCGACCTCATCGCCCAATATCCTTGGCTGAAGATGGAAATGGCAAAAGTGAACGAGAAGTTCAAGATGCTCAACACGCCCGTTGGCAAAATCATGTTGGGCAAAGCTACCATCGCCGAAATGAGCAAGAAATCGGGCATGGAAGTGGAGGCCATCATCGAGAGAATCAAAGGATTGATTAACCAACACATAAACCAATAACAGAAAGGAACATCATGAAGTACAAAGTAAATGACAGTTGCATCGGCTGTGGGCTTTGCGAGTCCACCTGCCCCGAAGTGTTCAGCATCCAAGGTGACGTGGCTGTCGCCATTGAAGTCGAAGTTCCAGAGTCGGCAATGGCTTCAGCCGCCGAAGCCAAAGAAGGCTGCCCTGTGGGAGCCATTGAAGAAGCGTAAAATCTAAAAGATATGACACACGGACACGAAGTCCTTGCCATGATGCAGGGACATAGTTATTCGGAGAAAAACCTATTGGAGGCCATCATCGAGAAGTTTGGTACTGAGGAACGTTTCTACACGTGCAGCGCAGAGAACCTGACGGCACAGGAACTGATCGACTTCCTGAAGGAACACGGCAAGTTCAAGCCGACGGACGACGGTTTCACGGCGGATGTCGGCAAGGTTTGCGAACACTAATAATCCAAAACGATTGGGATTACCGCCGCAAGGCCTCATCGCGGGCGGAGACCCGCGATCTCCTTTGCGGCGGTGTTTGTTTGGCTGCAATGATGGGAATAGGATGCAATTTGTTTTTTTGATGGATTTTGATTAATTTTGCAGCGTGAAACGTTGGTTTTACATAGGAATCCTGTTGTTGGCGTTAACGGTAGCCTGCGACCACCCTACCAAGGTCGTTGAATCTATTGAAACGCCGTCGTCTCCTGTATTGGCGGAGATTGACAGCCTGATGTGGCAGCAGCCGGATAGTGCTTTTGCGATGCTTCAGGAGTTTGCTTCAAGTGCGGCAGCGGATAGTCTGGATGAGTTTGACGGGCATTACTGCCAGGTGCTGATTTCGGAGCTGCTGTATAAGAATTATTATAGACAGAGTAACCGAAAGGATCTGCTGAAGGCGGTGGATTATTTTGATTCCATCGATGACGGGTTTTTGGCGGCACGGGCGCATTATATTAATGGTGTGGGGTATTATGAGCGCGACAGCCTTATTGAGGCCTGCGGGGAATACCTCAATGCCTTACGGATGATGGAAGGACATTTTGAGGAGAAGGTTTTGGTGGGACACAAGGCACGGTTTATGACTTTGACCTATAACCGCCTTGGGGATTTGTTTTCCGCACAATTCATGCAGGAGCCTGCCATCTATTGCTGTAAGAAAAGCTTGGATTATGATAGAATTGCCCAGGCTTCGCCAGACAAGATTGCCAACACACTCCTTCAATTAGGAAAGCAGTTTGGTAAATTGAAAGAATATGATAGTGCAGCATATTATTTCGATGAGGCACTGAAACAATTGCCCGATACGAACAATTTGGTTTTCAGGGATTTGATTTCAGCCAGGGCTTTTCTGTATTATCAAATGGGTAAAGGGGTTGAGCCTTCGGTGAATGATCTGAGGCGTATGGCAATTCAAACCACAGATGAAACAGAGAAATTGAATCGCTATTTGACTATTGGCAGTATTTATAGTGAGGAGGTACAATATGATTCAGCGTTAGTTTATTTAACGCCTGTGTTTGAGAATATGGAGGATGCTGCCAGACAAAGGATTGCGGCGCGATATCTTTACGAGATATTCCAAAATCAGGGAGACACATTGAAAGCCGCCCAGTTTTCGATGTATATTGCGGGAAACACCGTATCGGAAGGGGAAAGCAATGCACAGGTCTCGCAACTTAACGAGTTGTTTCAGCAGCATCTACAATGGGAACAGGAACGGGCCGATGCTGAAAGGCAGGGGAAAATCCGTGTCCAAAGAAACAGGATGATAGTGGCAACAGGCATCCTTGCGGTGTTGGCCGCTCTTACGGCTTGGCTGCTCCACAGGCGCAAGATGAAAGAGCAACATGAAAAAGCCAACCAGCAGATAGAGGTTGAGCGTGAAGCGCACCGGTTGGAAAGCCAAAAATTGGAAGCCGAAAGGGAAGCCCATCGTTTGGAAAAAGCGTCGATGTCGGGACGGTTGAAAAAGAGCAACCAGGAGGTGAGGGAGCTAAAGGACCAAATCAAACGGCAGGAGGAGGTGAACGCGAAGCCCCAACAGGCTGAATCGTTCACCGATGAGCCTATCTGCCGCCTCATCATGGAGCGGGTGCATGAAGGACAGTTCAAGGCGCAGATGGACTGCAAACTTTATAAGGACGCCGCCTTAAGCAAGGAACAGGTGATGGCGTTGCGCGATGCCGCCGACCGCCATTTCAATCTGTTCACCGTCAGGTTAGCCAAAGCCTATCCCAACCTCACCAAGAACGACCTCGACTATTGCTGCCTCTATCTGCTTGGCCTTTCTGACGCCGACATCTCTGCCCTGATGCAGCGGGCTTACACCACCGTGAACGACCGAGGCCGCAAAATGAAAGCCATTTTCGGCGCTGAAGAGCCTCTTTCGGTCACTCTCCGAGGCTTCGCGGAGGAATCCACATCTAATTGATTATCGGTACGATAGCGAAAAACCCGTACAAACCCGTACATGGTTTTGCTTGCCATGCGCTGGGGCTTGGTGTAGTTTTGCCGAAAAATTCTAAAAGCTAACGAATATGAAAACGACAAGATTTTACACCCTGCTTGTGCTCCTGCTGATGGCGGGAGGGGTGACGATGCAAGCACAAACAGTAGATGACTTTTGGATGGATATTGACCCACCAACAACAGGTATTTTCTCGCTCATAGAGGATGCCGAAGGGAACATTATTGTAGGCGCAACGGGCGTGTACAGTTCTTCCGACGGTGGAGCAACATGGAGCCTCATCGGATTGGAAAACAGCGGAATACTACGCCTATATGAGCATACGGACGGCACTTTGCTGGCTGGAACAAATTATGGTGGACATCCTTTGCAAAAAAGAGAAGCCGGCAGCACCGAATGGAAGGCACTGCCCGTTCCTACCACTACGAACGGTGTCTCAATAGGTGTGACTTCCGACAACTCCTTGCTTTTAGGCACATGGGAAGGTGTCTACAAATCAACGGATTGGGATTCGACGTGGACCAATGTCTATGTGGACCATAGCCTAATTTGTGAGGTGACAGACCTGCTGAAACTTAACAACGGCACTATACTGGCTTCCGTTTTCGACCATCTTGCCATGGGCGAAGGGGGCTTGCTCCAATCGACCGACAATGGCGAAACGTGGGAAAACATAGGATTGATCGATGAGAGCATGGTTTGTTTGGCCAATAATTCAAAAGATGTAATTTATGTGGGCTGCATAACCAATCCGGAATTGCAAACACCAGGTCTTTTTCGGTCAAGTGATTTCGGGGTGACATGGCAATCGTTTTTGCCATCCCAATGCGTTCAGTCGATAGCCGTTGACAATAACGATGTATTGTATGCCAATATGTATTGCGATTCTTGGGGAATGCCTTGGGGCGTTTTCCGCTCTGCGGATGATGGCGAAACATGGGATTGTCTCGATTTGGGGATGCCAAACAAATTGATAAGCAAGTTGCATCTTTCCAATGATGGTTATTTGTATGCTTTTGGACAATACGACAATCAAATCTACCGCAGCCGCAAGTCGGTGTATGAGGAGTTTGAAATAGATGTTGTTGCTTGTCCCGAAAACGGTGGCACGGTTGTAGGTTCAGGGATCTATAATTTTGGTGAGTTTGCCCATCTTTCTGCTTCAGCAAATGCAAACTACCAGTTTGTCGGCTGGACTAACCAAGACGGCGATACCATTTCAAAAGAACAAGAATGTGTTCACATGATAGCAAGAGGCGGACAGCTAACGGCGAATTTTGTCAGCATTGACGCTGTGGATGAGACGGAAGGGAAATCCTTTACACTATGGCCCAATCCTGCTTTCCAAACTATTTACATTGATGGCGTTGAAGTTGTTGAAGTACAAGTTTATAATGCGCTTGGGCAAGTGGTGAAGACTATGCGAGGCACGAATGAAATAACTGTGGCGGAGTTGCCACAGGGCGTTTATTTGGTGCGGATTGCGGATGCAGAAGGAAAAGTGCTTACGGCTAAGGTGGCGGTGAGTAGATAGGCTTTTTCGTTATTTGTACTATCGCGCTAACGTGCTTACGAAGTGGGACTTATAGGACAAATAAGACAGATGAGACTGTAAAGAAACTTTACAACGGTGTAAAAGAATTTGACAGTTTGAGAATGATTGTTATTTACAGATTGTTGATATTTAGGTGCTTATAATAACGGCATGAGGATTGCGACCGCAAGAATGAACATTAAAATATAGTATTATGATACACAACAGAACAATGAAACCCAAAATGATGAAGAAATCATTTTTGACCGCACTGCTCATTTTAACGGCAGTACTTGGTGCGAAGGCGCAAAACATCAACGGCCGCGTGGTGGATGAAACCGACGCGCCCATTCCTTACGCTACCGTCGTAGCGATGCAACTGCCCGACAGCACTTTCCTCGGTGGTGTGACTACTGATAATGATGGCCGATTCACGCTCGAATTGACTTGCGACCTGCTGAAAATCAGTTTCGTGGGCTATGAAACGAAGTTCGTCAGCCAACCGAAAGGCAATTTGGGAACACTGAAAATGAGCGTCGCATCATCGCAATTAAAAGAGGTGACCATTGCGGCCAAGCGACCCGAAATCACCAGTCTGCCAGATAGGACTGTGGTTGGAGTGGAAAGCACCTTGCTATCATCGAGCGCGGACGGCATCGACATGCTGCGCAAAACACCAGGTCTGTTGGTAGATGGACAGAACAACCTCTCCGTTATAGGGCAAGGGTCGCCCATCGTTTACATCAACAACCGGCGCGTGTATTCGATGGATGAGGTCTATAACCTGAACCCGCAAAACATCAAGTCCATCGAAATTATCCACAATCCTTCTTCACAATACGAGGCCGACGCCACCGCCATCGTGAAAATCGTCACCATACGGCGCAACGATGATTTTTCGGTGCGCATCGGCGGCACGCTGACCAAGGCACGGCGTTGGAGCGAAAGTGCCTTTACCGATGTCACCTTGTCGAAAAACAAGTTCTCGGCCAATCTCTATTACGGTTTCAACGGACGGAACACGCACACCATCAACAACGAGGATGTGATGGGCTACTCGATGATTGAGCACCGCGCCTACAACCTCTCGCAAAACCAAGGCCACAACGCGAAACTGATGCTGGAATACGCCCTGACCCCGAAAATGACCATCGGCTTGCAGAGCATCAACAACCTGGGCAACGGGACGAGTCTGCGCGAGCAAAAGACCCATTTTGAAGGGCCTGGCCACACGGATTTCAAGACCGTGACCAGCACCCATGACAAGGGGTTGCGGAGCAATAACACGCTGTTTTTCAACTACGACATCGACAGCCTCGGCCAAAACCTCAATGTGACCTTGGACTACACCTACAACCGTTATAATGACGAGGACGCTTTCCGCAACATCGTTGACGGAAGTGAAAGCCACGGCATTCTGAACCTTAACAAAGGTTATGGAAACACGGGCATTTATGTGGGCAAGGCCGACTACACCCTGCCGCTCCGAAACGGCAAGACCACACTTGCAGCAGGAGCGAAATACTCGCTAATCCAAACCGACAACCATGTTGACCTGACAGGAACAAACAACCTCTTGCAGCACTACCATTCCGACGAGTCGAACGCCACCGCCTACGCAAGCGTCGCGCACAATTTCTCCGACAAGTGGTCGGCCACCGCCGGACTGCGGGCTGAATATGTTGACCGTCATAATTCCTTGAACGATGTTCCCCAAGTAGATTACAATAATTTCGGCCTTTTCCCGAATGCCACTATACAATACAAACCAACCCCGGGCTATGCGGTAGGTGCGTCTTACTCGAAGCGCATCGTCCGCCCTTCGTTGGATGCCTTGAACCCCAGCATGTACATCGATTCCTTGGTCAATACGATGGGCAATCCCAACTTGATTAACACCCACATCCATTCGGCACAGGTTTTTGCCAGTTTCCCCATCTCGCTTTCGGTGCGTTTCGGCTACAATTACGAAATCAATCCCATTTATTGGGAGCATTATCAGAGTGCTGGTAATCTTGATTTTGGAGAAGTGCGTTACAGAAACGGAGACCATACGCAAAGTTTGTTCGGCTCCATCGCGTGGAACGGGAATGTCACCAAGTGGTGGTATCTTTACAGTTCCGTCTATTTCGGCAGGAACTATTACGAAAAGGAAGAAGATGGCATACTGAAACAGAACAACAGGAACTACGCCATGCTTTCCGTCGGCAATATGCTGACTTTGCCTTACGATGTGAAGTTCAACCTGAATTTCTATTACGGAACGCCTTATCCATCGGAAGGTGTCACCGTGAAAGAACTGTGGGACCTCTCGGCCAGTTTGGAGAAGAGTTTCCTCAACAACAACCTGACCGTACGACTGAGTGCCAATGACATATTCAACTCCATGCTCTATTGGCAACAAAGTGTCCTACGCGGCAATTCGTTGGTCTTCTTCGACAGCGACGGAAGGAACATCATGCTGAATGTCTCCTACAAGTTTGGCCAATCGAAAGTGAGACTTGATTCAAGATCGGTGAGTGAGGAGGAGAGAGAGCGTTTGTAAGAACAATGATGGCGTGAAGAGCAAGCGCAATAGGGTAGATATCAAGTATGTGATTTTCCAGAAGTTGGTGAAAGTCTTTGGGCTGGAGAAAGCGGAGAGGATTTTTAGAGTGTTTTCTCATTGAACAATATAAGCCATTGAGAGCCTTGGCCGCTCTATCGACGACAAGCGGTGGTTTGAGGCTTTCTTTGGCTTTTTTTCGGTATGCGTATTTTCGTGCTATCGTGCTTATGAACTGATTATGAGTGAAACCAAGGATTCTGAATTATTCATTTATCCCAATCTGGCAAAGGAAAAGGTGACGATAGAAGGCGTTGAGGCTACCGAAGTGGAGGTGTACAATGCCCTTGGGCAGTGGGTTAAGACCGTGCGGGGGACGAATGAAATCAATGTTAGTGGTTTGCCAGAAGGGGTTTATTTGCTGCGGATTGCGGATATTGAAGGGAAAAAGCATGCGGCTCGGGTGGTGGCGAAGGAATAAATCGCTAAAATTTGTAGTTTTTCATACATTATTCGACAAAATTTGTATTTTTGCATCTGCAATTATAGAAAATTTGTATGAAAGAACTGGATTTGGATAAGGAAATTGTTTTTGCATCGTCCGACCCGGATGTGTCGCACGCTATCGCCCGCCTCATAAAACAGGAGAAATTGCGCAAGATAGCGCCACGTCTCTATACGACAAACCTGATTGACAGCCCGGAGAGTATCGTCAGGCGCAATATTATGAATATCCTTATGTGGCGTTTCCCAGGAACGATTATCAGCCACCGAAGTGCGCGTGAGATGCGTTTGACAGCTAACGGCTATTTCTTCTTGACAGGATCTTTCAACAAAAAGGTGACCGACTTGCCTGGCGTAGTGATTGTTGTGGGCAAAGGCCCAGGAAATGACAAGGACGATATTGTGTTCGGTCAGATGTTTATTGCAAGCGAACACCGCTGGATGCTTGAGAACATGCAGGAGTCGCGCAGGACTGACGGGGATTCGAAGGTGCTGCCTGTCGATGTGATAGAAAAGAAACTTGTCAGCGTGCTGATTGCCAGCGGCGAAGCGGGTTTGTACTCATATCGCGACACCTTGCGCGAAACCGCCGAAAGACTTGGCATGGATAAGGAGTTCAAAAAAATCAATGTGCTGATTTCGGCATTGCTGGCGACACATGATACAACCGCACTCGCAACCACCTACGCAAAAGCTCTGTCGGTGGGTTTGAGATACGACGAAAACAGGAAACGGCTGTTCGAGACCCTCTATGACGCTTTGCAGGAGCAGCACTTCGTTTCACGCCCCATACAGCCGCAGTCGGAAAACGAATACCGCGACATCGCATTTTTCGAGAGTTATTTCTCCAATTACATCGAGGGAACGGAATTCGAGGTAGATGAAACCAAGCGGATTGTCGAGACAGGCATTCCGATAGCGAACAGAAGCGAGGATTCGCATGATATCTTGGGCACGTTCCAGCTGGTATCGAACCGAAGCGAGATGCAGCGTTATCCGAAAACTCCACAGGAATTGATTGACATTCTGCGCCGTCGTCATGCCATACTGCTTTCAGGCCGCCCCGACCTTAACCCTGGACAATTCAAGCAGGTGAACAACCGTGCGGGAAACACCGAGTTTGTCGATGTCAAACTGGTTCAAGGAACACTGGAAGTCGGATTCGATTACTATGCTGCGCTGACCTCGCCGTTGGCCAAAGCCATATACATGATGTTCCTCATCAGCGAGACGCATCCCTTCAACGATGGTAACGGACGTACCGCCCGAGTGATGATGAACGCTGAATTGTTCCGCGCTGGCGAAGCCAAAATTATAGTGCCAACCGTGTATCGTGAAGATTATCTGCTGTCGCTACGCAAGCTGAGCCGCCAAGGGGATCCCGCAACTTACATCAAAGTGATGGAAAAGATGCACCATTTCGGCCAAACGCTATATGGCCGCTCATTCGACGACCTTTTGTCATATTTGAAAAGCTGCAATGCTTTCGAAGACCCTGACAATGCGAAATTAAAGTTCTTAAAGCCATAGCTTTTTTCGCCCGACACTTGACGGACGATGCGTGAGAGATAGGTGGTGGTGATGCATAACTCGGAGGCATAGAAGCCAATGTCGTGATGCTCGATGAAGTGGCGAGGCAGCAAATACGGAAAATAGTGTCTGATGTGCCCAGTGGGTGCCATTGAAGAAGCAAGTTCTAACATTCCAACCGCCGCAAGGGTTTTCTTGGCTTTTGCGGCGATTTTGTTTTTTCAGATTACCGAAAAAAGCCTACTTTTGCAGTCTAAACTGTTATTACTACTATTATGGGCACGGCTATCGGTTTATTGATTCCTTTGTTGGGCACCATGCTCGGTGCGGCCTTCGTCTTTTTCATGAAGAAAGACATGTCGCCGAGGTTGCAGAAGTCGCTGTTGGGCTTTGCATCGGGTGTGATGATTGCCGCTTCGGTGTGGTCGTTGCTCATCCCTGCTATTGAGATGCGGTCGGGAAGCGGCCATTGGGCTGTATTGCCTGCTGCAATAGGTTTCCTTGCGGGTGTCGGTTTCTTGCTGCTTTTGGACGAACTCACGCCTCACCTGCACCTAGGCACTGATAAGCCCGAGGGGCCGCGTTCCAAGCTTTCCCGCACAGCGATGTTGGCTTTGGCCGTCACCATCCACAACCTGCCCGAGGGCATGGCGGTGGGCGTGGTGTTTGCCGCTGCGTCGCAAGGTGCCGAAAGTGTTAGTTTGGCCAGTGCCGTGGCTGTTTCGCTTGGCATCGCCATCCAAAACATCCCCGAAGGAGCCATCATCTCCATGCCCATGTGTGCCGAGGGCAATAGCAAGGCAAAGTCTTTCCTTATAGGAAGCCTAAGTGGAGTGGTTGAACCGCTGGGCGGTCTAGCTGTAGTGTTGCTGGCCGCATGGCTCACCCCTATCCTACCCTACATGCTCGCCTTCGCCGCTGGTGCCATGTGCTACGTGGTCGTCGAGGAACTGATTCCCGAGGCTTCATCGGGCGAGCATTCCAACCTCAGCACCATTGGTTTTGCCATTGGTTTTGTGCTGATGATGGTTTTGGATGTGGTGATGGGGTAATCGCCTTTTGTGCTTATTTCTCCGCCGTCACCATCAGCCAGTGTTTGGCTTCGTCTTTCCGGATGTCGATGCCCTTGAAGCCTGCATTTGATAGATGTAGCCTGATTTCCTCCGGTTTGTAGGTGTGCATTCCTTCGATAAGGCTTTCCCATTTGGCATCCATCGGGCCCGAGCCGTCCGACTCGTTGACGATGACAAATTGTCCACCGGGTTTGAGCACCCTTTTCACCTCATTAAAGCAATGCTCGATGTCGGGCCAGAAATAGATGGTCTCGAAGGCGGTGACGAGATCGAAAACGCTCTCTCCGAAAGGCAGTTTGACCACACTGGCCTCCTGCACCTTGCAACGCCCTTCCGCGATGGCTTTGGCGTTCACTTTGGAAGACTTTGCCACCGACACAGTCGAATAGTCGATGCCTTGCACCACGCCTTTCGGGGCGCGTTGTAGCAACCGAGCGATGTTGGCGCCACCACCACAGCCGATATCCAAGATCTGGTCGTCTTCTTTGATTTGCACCGACGACAAGGCCCAGTTGGCCATCTGGGCGTGACCGCCGCCGTTCATCCCGTTCACCATCATCTTGCCGAAGAAGCCTTCAGGCTTGCGCGTATTGCTGAAAATCTTGCTAAGTAATCCCATGGTTTTGTTGTCTTTGATTCAGCTGCAAAAATCCGACGCTTGCCCTATCGCTACAATCCCAAGAAATAGTGATTTTTTCGACCATTAATCATCATCGAAAAAAGGTGAAAAGGACCGCATTTCGTGCCTGAAATCACCCAATGGGCACCGTCAACTTGAAAACGACATTGCGTCCCATGTTGAACACGCCTTGCCGTCCAGTCACGACATTCCAATCTGCATATTTCAAGCGGCTCAAATGGTCTTGGTAGCACACATCCGTGAGGTTGTCGACAATCAAGGTCAGTTCGGCGACTTTCTTGCCTTTAATCAAGATTTCAGTTCCGGCCGATAGTCCTAACAAAAGGTAGGATGGCGTGGCTGTCTCGGTATCGTAGGCTGCATAATAATGGTCTTGCCTCAGACACCAATCCAAACGGGCAGCAAGATAGGCGTTGTTGAACACCTTGCCATCGTGTGTGAGTTCGTATTTCACGTCAGCCGAAAGGCGTGGTGCGGGCGTCATCGGGAGACAACGCATCTCTTCAGGCTGGTGCAACAACTGAGCGTTGACGTATGAAAACGCTGCACCAATATGAAGAGCATGGAACGGATGGATATCCACACCCGCTTCAAGACCCATCAGCATTGCCTCACCCTGCGCATAGGCGAAAGTCATCAGGTCGGGCTCAATGATGCTGTCGATACGATGCAGATAGATGTAGTTGGTGATGTGGTTGGCAAACACAGCGGCATTCAACTCAAAATAGCGCGTGGCATAATTGAGGCCCAAGTCGGCCTGTAAGCTGTATTCAGGCTTAAAGTTATGGTTTCCAATTTCATACCTCAATGAGCCTTCGTGTTCGCCATTGGAGGCCAACTCGCTGATGTTGGGGGCACGGTAGCCTCGGGCAAGATTGAATTTCAGATCCAGCCTTTCCGTGACTTCGCACGTCGCCCCCAAGCTACCCGTAACGCCTTGAAAATGTCGCGTGAAGTCCTCAAAACGCACCTCGTTGTCCTCGATCAGACCCTTTGCGGCCAAATAACGGTAGTCGAAGCGGAGTCCGCCGCTGAGATTCCAACGACCCAATACTTTGGATGCCGTTGCATACACGCCTGCATCGAACAAGGCATAATCTGGGATAAGGTATTCCTCGCCAAGATTGATGGACTTCTGCCCCATGCCATTCAATCCCGTCGAAAACTTCCAGCCCGCTCTCTCTTCCGAGACATAGCGGACATCATAGTTCAGCGTGTGCAGTTGCAGATAAAGGCCACATTCGTCCGCCGACTCCTCAAACTCCTTGCGACGGTTCTGCTGATAGCCCACAATCACCTTCAAGTGTCCAGAAGACAGGTTGACAAAACTTTCGGAAACCGCTTTGTAGTGATACACCCGCTGATAAGGTAGACCGTGGCGATACGACAGCAAGTTTCCATCTTCTGAGAGCAATTCGCCCGTCACCGTGTCGCGCTCGCCTTCAACGATGCTCGGGGTGAGGTTGTAATACCCGAATTTCAGGTTGGTGAAGCCCCAGTTGCGCATCAGTCCCGCTTTGAGCGAGAAGGCACGCTCACCGAATTGGGAGTTAGGCACATAGCCGTCAAAACGGTTCTTGTAGGCATGGGCGTGTTTTTCGCTGAATCGGGCATCCCAAGTAAAGCCTTTCTGGTTGCCAGCAAGATTGAAAGATGCGCCTATCAAGCCGTTATTGGTTTGATATTCAGCATTTACCTTGCCTTTTATGCTACCCTCGGGCATTGTAGGCATACTTTTGAACACCAACACGCCACCCATGGCATCGGAGCCATACATGAGGCTGGCGGGGCCTTTCAGGATTTCCACCGCGCCTACCTCGTTGGCATCGATTTCAATGCCATGTTCGTCGCCCCACTGCTGTCCTTCTTGTCGGATACCGTCGTTGACAACCACAATGCGGTTGTAGCCCAGTCCACGGATGACGGGTTTCGAGATGCCGCTACCCGTGGTGATTTGCGACACGCCCGGCTGCTTGGCGATGGCGTCAATCAGATTCGAGGACGACAGCTGATGCAGTTCCTTGGCTTGAAGCATCATAATCGGCATGGGCGTCTCTTTCATTCTCATGTCGCCCACGGCACCCGTCACCGTCACTTCCTTTAATTCCAAATGCCTGAAAAACATATCGGTAGAGTCAGGCAAACTCTGAGCCGTCATCGGCAATACATACGCCAATGACAAGGCTATAAATAATGTTTTTTTCATTTTAGTCTTGTTGTAAAAAGTGAATAAATGAGTTGATTTAGCTGTTTTGACGCGAGACTATGAGACGCGGGACACGGGACATTATGTTGTCTCGCGTCTTGAAGTCTATTGTCTCGTGTCGATTTACAACAAGACAGGAGGGGCGCGCGATGACAAGGTTTGTCCGAAAGCCGAAACGACATCTAGAACCATCGGATTGGATTCCACCTTAGTTTCCGGCAGGATGACCGACACCACCACTTGTGGAGATTCCTCGTATGCAAGCTGCTGGAATTGACAAAGTAGGCACCCGTCTTCATCCATTATTGAAGAATGCTGTTCCGCAGTGGCTTCGGCATTATCCAATGGATAAGCATGGACATGAAACGACGACAGCAACCACATCGGCAGATAGATTGCCAATAGGAATAACGCTATCTTGGATTTGTATCGCTTCATTTTTTCAAACTTTCGACGGGGCAAAGATATATTTTTTTGATTAAATGATGTTTTTCCATTTTTTCCTCCATCATATTAAACCTATAAAACCCTCAGCCCGATTTTTTTACTTTTGCTGTAACAAAATCCGCTTTTCTTCGTCTTACTGAAAAATCTACTTGATGAATAAAACTAATATGAAAACAAGACTACTCTTTTCTATTGCATTATCGCTAATAATTGGCTTCAGCGCATGCCATTCCAATCAAAAACAATCAGATTATTGCACCGTCAAGGGGACCGTGAAGGGCCTCGATGACGGAACAAAACTCGAATTGCTGGATAAGTTCAACCATTGGGAGGTTGTAGGCACAGGATCTGTTAAAAAAGGTGCCTTTGAGATTCACCCTGATGTTTCGTCGCCCACCCATGGGTATCTTTACGTACAAGAAGGCATGCAATTGAAGGACTTCATTTTGGAGCCAGGGACGATTCTCGTCGAAGTGGATGCCAACGATGAGGAGGACCTCGAAACTGGTGCCAAAGGAACCCCTTCCAACGAAATTGATTACAAATATTATACGCTTAGCCGTAGTGGGAATCAAGAAGCCGCCCAAGCCATAAAGGACTCCGTGCTTAATGCCGAGCAAACAGGGGCATTGGCATTGGCAAAGGTCGAATATTGGTGCAAGTCATCCGTCCAAGCATTGGATGTTCTGGATCGTTTGTCGCCCGAATTGGCGGCATTGCCTTATATCGACGAATTGAGGAAAGAATTGACGCAACGCATCAAAACTGAACCCCGGACGGAAGGAAGTGATATCGTTCCTCTATTCATCGACATGGAATATCCCGACGTGAATGGCAAACCGGTCAGTCTGAGTTCGGTGGTGAACGACCCCAACAACCGCTATGTCCTTGTCGATTTTTGGGCTACTTGGTGTACCGGATGCTTGGAAGCCATGCCTCAATTGAAAGCGATTTACACCCAATACCACGAGAAAGGACTGGAAATCTACGGTCTCTCAGTGGATGCCAATCGCAAGAATTGGGAGACTTTCCTCGCCAAAAACCAATTTGCGTGGGTCAACGTATGCGAAGGTAGCGGAGGAAGAAAAGAGAACAGCAAAGTCAGGCAAGATTACGCCCTTCGAGGCTATCCGACCACGCTGCTGATTGACTGTCAAAGCGGAGAGGTCATTGCACGTGGCGAACTCAACGAAATAGATGCGATGCTTGCTGAGTTGCTTCAATAGCTTTTTTCCCTATTTTTGCAGCCGCTTATCAGAAGGAGTCGCCGAGATAGTCTTGCAGCCCTCGTTTAAGCTTCAGGATATGAAATGAACAGCCTTCCTTCCAGAACCAAAGCACTTATCAGCGTCAGTTTCAAAGAATTTGCCAGATATGCCTTGCCGAGCATCATAGGGATGCTCATCGTGGGCTTGCAGACCATCATCGACGGGCTTTTCGTAGGCCGTGGCGTGGGTGCGCTGGGTCTTGCCGCCGTCAACATCGCCATGCCGCTCATCAGCTCGATGCTGAGCGTGTCCATCATGATTATTTCAGGTGGCATCGTCATCACAGGCATCGCCAAAGGACGGGGCGACGAATCACTGGCGAAAGGCTATACTTCGCTAACCTTTGTCACCTTGTTAGTCACCATTGCGTTACTGTCCGTTCTGGTTGGCATCTTCCTCAAGCCTTTGTGCTATTTCCTCGGCAGCAACGATGAAGTATATCCTTTTGTACGACAATACCTTGGCGTCATCGGTTGCGGCTTCATCTTTTACTGCATCCCCAACTTCACGGAGGCCTTCACCCGCCTCAACGGGAAGCCCAACTGGGTGTTTGTCAGCGGCGTCATCTGCTGTGTGGTGAACATCATCCTGGACTATTTCTTCGTACTGCGTTTCGGCTGGGGTGTGGCCGGAGCCGCGATAGCCACCTGCATCGCCAACACCACGGCAGCTTTGGTGCTGTTTCGGTTTGTCCGATTCGGCAAGATGATGGGCGGACGCAAGGAAATCAAGAAGATGTTTTTCAACGGCTCATCAGAGATGCTGACCTCGGTTTCGGCCGCGGTCACCACCTATATCTTCAACCTCGTGCTGATGCGTGAGATTGGCACTAAGGGCGTGGCGGCCTTCACCATCGTTTGTTACCTCAACTTCATCGTCAACATGTCGATTTTCGGGCTGTCGCAAGCCATGTACCCCTTGATGTCGTATAGCGTCGGCGCCCAAAACCACAGAAGAGTCAAATCGCTGTTGGCCAATGCCTTGCTTCTCGGTGGCGGCATCGGCATTGGAGTATATCTGCTCGTGTTGGTTTTCAAACACGGCATCGCGAGTGCCTTCAGCAACGGCGACCTAGAGTTGCAGACGCTGACCACCGTCGCGACCACCTACGTCACGCTGCATTATCTGGTGTCGTTCGTCAACATTGTGGCTTGCAGTTTCCACACCGCCATCGAGCGACCTTTGGAGTCGGTGGTCATCGCCCTCTGCCGAAGCATCGTCTTCGTGCTGATTCCCATGTTTTTGCTCACCCCCATCATCGGCCAAAAAGGCATCTGGCTCAGCATGCCTATTGCCGAGGTAATGACGTTGATGATTAGCATTCCGCTGGTGTTGGTGTCGCTGAAAAGATTGACACGAGCGAAATAAACCAGTATCTTTGCAAGTTATAAAAGAAACTGCTAACACTATGAAAAGGATCTTTTTGTTTGTATCGTTCTTGTTTTTGGCCCTGGTCGTCCATGCCACGGGTCAAACTGGCGATGTGATCTTTATAGACGGTGCTCGTTGGAAATTACTAGGTAAGCCTATTGATTTAGACGCTGCGCTTTACCATGAATTGATAGATGTGTTGCCGGAAGATCGGCCCGTTGTCTCTTCGAATTGGGATGGCTACACCGCCTATTGGAGCATTCAGCAGGATCAACTTTGTCTGGATAGTGTAAAATGCGATAACTACGATTCGGAAACCCAAAAGTTGAGAGGCGTGTCGATCCCCTCCGACACATTACTACGTGTATTCAAAAATTATGTGGCCGGAGACCGCATCATAGCCAGTTGGCTTACGAGAGAGATTCGCGTGGCCACAGGAAAGGTGGTTTATTACTGGCACGACGCGTTTGAGCGAAACTACGAGGAAGAAATGATGCTCAACATCGAAAAGGGGAAAATAACAGGGCGAAAAGAATACCATAATCATGTCGTGGACGGTTTTTCGTTCGACAAGTTCAATCTCGCTAACAATGAAGAATTGCGCGAAATGTTTCCCCTGAATATTGAGCGTTATCCCGAGCTGGACAACGAAGAGCGCATTGTTTTCGGTATCCAACGGGCTCGTGTTGACGCCCAAGGCAATCTGGTGGAATGCGAAGTGAAAGTAATCAAGCCCAAGGACAACCTGCTTCTTGCCGCTGAGATGGCCGAATCATTGAAGGCCTACCATCCCTGGAGGGTCTTGTTCATCAACGGAGAATACAGCGCTAAAGGAATCGAAGGATGGACGATTCCGTATCCATTAGGCAAGTAAAGAAACCCAATGATGACCATCGACACCGCAAATATGTGTTCCCATTTGCAGAAGAAACTGTTCGATAAGAATGGCGAATACCATCGTCTATGGATGGCCATGCTAGATGACGAGGGACTGACTGCCGTGGTTCGCTCCAGACAGCTCCACATCTATCGTAATGGCAAGAAAGTGTTGGTATTGGCTGGAAAGTCAGCTCCGAAGATTATTAGGGAAGATCCTGTTTGTGAGATGATAGCTGATTACGTCTAGAAACAAACCCAATAATGCACTTTTTTTAGTGCATAAAATCAAAAATATTGCACTTTTTTTAGTGCACAAAACTAAAAGTATTGCACTTTTTTAGTGCATATAGACGACATCGAGTACGGCCATGGCATTTCAATTCCGCTGTGGACGTTTGGGTTGCTATATTAAACACTACGCAAAACTCCTAATACTCTTGCCCACATTGATGAAATGGTCGGCCACGCGCTCGGCGTTTTGCGCCAGTGAGATGTATTCCGCACCAACTTGCGGGGTGCATTGTCCCGCCACAAGCCGCTGGATGTGCTGCGATTCCATGGTCTCCGTGAAGCTATCAATCTGTTCCTCAATCTGATAGGCATATTCGAGCGCCTTAAAGTCAAGGTCGTGGTAGGCTTTCATGACTTCGTGGTAGAGTGCCGTGATCTTCCGCTCCATCTCCTTGATTTCCAGCACTGCAGGCGCAGAGAATGTTTCATTTTGGGTTTGCAGGCTTTCCGCATATTCCACGATGTTTTCGGCATAGTCGCCGATGCGCTCCAGGTCGCTCACGCTTTTCACGCTGCAACTGAGGTACTTACTATCCGTTTGGCTAAGCGCTTTTGCTGAAAGCACCGCCACATAACGGGTCAACTCGCTATTCAGGAAATTAAGCTCGTTTTCGGTCTTTTTGAACTTTTCCAAATCGCTGAAATCCAATGTGGTGACGATATGGATGGCTCGGCAGAAGTTGTCGTGGGCCAACGCACCCATGTTTTCGACTTCAGTCTTCAACTGCCTGACCGCCAAAGCGGGTGTCACCAACATGGAGTCGTCAAGAAAATGCAGATGAAACTTGTCGTCGTGAAGCTCATCGCCATGGTCAGGTATAATGCGGCATACCAAGCGTACCAAACCATTGGTCAGCGGCAGTGCTACCAAGGTGGTGCAGACATTGAAAACGGTATGGAACATGGCCAACTGCACTTGCGGGGCGTGTGGGAACATGGCCTCAAACATCCTTCCAAAGCCCCAATCTCCTTGGGTGAAAAGATGAAGAACCAAGGCGATAAGCAAAAACAGAGTAACACCCATTACATTGAAAAACAAATGGATAAGGGCAGTGCGTTTGGCGTTTCGGCCACTGGTCATGCCCGCCAGAATCGCCACCACGCATGAGCCGATGTTGGAACCCATCGTGAGATAGATACCCTGGTCGAGCGAGAGCAGTCCCGCCACGACCATGGTGATGGCGATGGACGTCAGCACCGATGACGACTGTATGATGGCCGTCAGCAAAGCGCCGATGAAGACGATCAGCAAGGGGTTACTGATGGTAGCCAAAAACCGTTTCACCGAATCCAAGGCGGCAAACTCCGACATGGCGCCCGACATGATGCCGAGACCAACAAACAGCAAGCCGAAGCCCGCCAGGATGCTTCCGGTTTGTTTCCACTTGTCACGTTTCGAGAACATCATCACAAAGGCACCAATGCCGGCCAAGGCCGAGAAGAGCACTGTCGTGGAGATGCCGTTGCCGCCAAACATGCCCAAGGCCACCAGTTGCGCGGTGACCGTGGTACCGATGTTGGCGCCATAGATGACCGTGGCGGCCTGTGCGAGCGACATGATGCCCACGTTCACGAAGCCGATGACCATCACCGTCACCGCGCCCGAGCTTTGGATGGCTGCCGTGCCTACTGTGCCGACACCCACGCCGAGCCATTTGTTATTTCCCATCTTGGCAAACAGCCGCTTCAAGCCCGCACTGCTTGCACTTTCAAGACTGGAACTCAACATTTTGCAGGCCACCAAAAACACCCCGATGCCTGCGATTAGGGTTAAAATTGCGATAACGATGAGCATAGGCGCAAATTTGTGAAAGCGGCCAACGATGGCTCACTGACCGCTTTCGTTATGAAGAAAAAATTGACTTCTTATTTGTTGTCGATATGGATTACATTGAAGTTGCTATCAAATTCAATTTCAACTCCGTTGCTTAACTCAATTTCCCAACCGTTTGCTTTCTTTTCGATTTTGTCAATATGCTGGTTGGGGTAATTTGTGGCAACGTAGGCAGAAATCTGTTCGGGGACGAGTTCGGTAGGAATGATGCCATAAACACTCGATTCGTCGCAGTCGATGCTCTTCCATTCGAAGGCGAGGTTGAAGGTGATTTCAGTGCCGTCGGTCAGCTTCACCTCATATTCATGCTCATCCACCTCAACCTTGAGGATGCCAACTTGAGGGAAATAAGTCTCCACAAAAGTGTTGATTTCTGCATAGTCAGAAGGAGTTCCGCCGCCATTTCCGCCGCCGTTTCCGATGACGTTGAAGTTGGTGTCGAACTTGATTTCCTGTCCATTCTTGAGTTCAATCTCCCAACCATAATGTTCTCTCTCGATTTGTTCGATCTGTTGGTTCGGGAAGTTCGTGTTTACATAGGTAGTAATCTGTTCGGGAACGAGTTCTGTGGGTACGGCATTGTAAATGGAGGACTCTTCACAGTCGATGTGAGTCCATTCGAAGTTGAGATTGAAAGAAATCTCGGTACCATCGGCAAGTTCCACTTCGTATTCGTCGTCTTCCGCTTTGATGCTAAGGATTTCAGTTTGAGAGAAATAAGTACTTACAAAAGTGTTGATGTCTGGGTATTCAGTATTGCTTCCACCACCATTTCCGCCATTGTTGACGACATTGAAGTTGGCATCAAACTTAAGTTCAACATCATTGCTGAGTTCAATCTCCCAGCCATTGTTTTCCCTTTCGATTTCATCAATGTGTTGATTGGGATAGTTGGCGGTAACATAGGCTGCAATCTGCTCGGGGATAAGCGTCGCAGGCACAGCACCATAGATAGATGAATGTTCGCAGTTAACCTCAACCCATTCAAACGCTTGGGTAAAATACACCTTGGTGTTGTCGCTTAGAATCACTCGGTAATAGTGCTCGGTCTGGTTACAGCTGAGGATGCTTGCTTCAGGGAAATGTGTGTTGACAAACGTGACAATGTCCGTGGCAATGTCAATCGCATTGACGGGAGCGCCGTTCCCTTCGGCCTCCCATTGGTTGTTGTTGTTGTTGTTACCTCCTGTAGGCGTTTCTTTTGTGCATGATGACACTGCGAAAGACAGTGCGATGCATGCTGCAAACAATGCTAATTTCTTCATTTTAGTTAGATTTTAGTTGATAAATAAATGAATTATGGGATAAAAAAAGATGGTTCGAGCCGAAGTCCGCACCATCTTTTATGTTTTTCGTGACGATATAGTTATGGCTGTCAGCCAAGTTTTTCCTAGGGGCATAACGCCTCACCTGTCCGAGGCGCAAAGCCGCAGAGCATAGATTTTCATCTTGTTCAGCGCCTAAGGTTAAAATTGGGCATAGCTCGCATCTGCTATGAAACCCTTCCGATGGAATATTGAACAAAAACTCCGAATCCTCGTCTTCATCAAACTCATCACCGTCAAACGACATAATGGACAGGATTTCAGTTTGTCCCATTACAAACATGTCCTCTTGATCCGTGTTGGTAAGGTCAAGAAGGAAGAGACCCATCAGGATGAGGGCGACGACAGAAAAGTATTTTCGGAAAAAGTCAATCATGGCTATGTGCTTAGAATAACTGATTAGTTCTGGAATTATTGTCCTTGTGGGCAAAAAAACGTACCTTTGCCGAAAATTAGAATTTATGTACAGCCTGAATTACAAAGTAACCACCAGCACCTGCGACAGCGAGGGCAAACTCAAGCTGTTTTCCGCCCTACAGATGATGCAGGATTGTTCGGAGATGTGGATCGACAGCGAGCCACAAGTAAAGGAATACTTCGCCCGTGAAAATATGGCGCAACTGCTTGCTTCAAGGCAGGTGGAGATCATGCGCGTGCCCGATTTCAAGGAAGAACTGACCGTGACCACCTCGGTGTATGGCATGAAGCCCATGTTCGGTTTCCGCAACACCTTTATCTATGATGCCGAAGGCAAGCCTTGCTACCGTACTTGGAGCATGGGTGCCTTTGTCGACAAAGCCAAAGGCAAGCTGAAGCGCGTGGACGATGCCGTGGCCAACTCTCTGCTCATCGAGCCGCAGCTGGAGATGAACTACAAAGACCGCCGCATCATCTTGCCAAAGGGTGGGGGAGAGGCCTTCGCGCCCATTCAAGTAATGCGCGCCGACATCGACTACAACCGCCATGTCAACAATGCCAACTACATCCGCATGGCGATGGAACTGCTGCCCGAGGATTTTGTTGTAAAAGGCCTTCGCGTGGAATACCGTGTGGCGGCGAAGTTTGGCGATGTACTCGTTCCAACAGTTTTTGAGATAGAAAACGGCTTCATCATCGAATTAGCCATTGGAAGCGAGGCGAGTGCTATTGTGGAGTTTACGAAATGAATGAAGCTTTTTCGTATTTTTGTCGCCAAGGCGCAGGTGTGTACTTCATCAAGGTTGAAACCACGAAGGGCACTGAGACCATGAAGGTAACGGTGAAGTGATCAACAATATATAGTTTTATCAACATGGCAGATAGCCAACAATACGAATTCGATGCCATCATCATCCAAAACGAAGATATGGATGCCGCATACGTTGAGGTTCCTTTCGACATCAAGGCGCTCTTTGGCAAAGGTAGGCTGGCGGTCCATGCCACCTTCGACGGCGTGCCATACGACGGGCAGATTGTCAAGATGGGAACGCCTTGCTTCATCATCGGCCTGCGGAAGGACATCCGCAAACAAATAGGCAAGACTTTTGGCGACATGGTGCATGTGACATTTTGCGAAAGAAAATAACACGACTCTATGACCAACTTAGAAAAATGTAATGCAGGAATAGAGTACTCGTATGCCGATGAGGAACTGATTGCCCTCAAGACCGAGGCCATTCGGCAATGCGAGATTTTCAATGCCATCGACGGGCGCGACTATTTGGCACAGTACCGCCACCTGCAGCAGATGCTGGGTGGGGTGGGGGAGCGCGTGTGGATTGCCAAGACCTTCAATTGCGACCGAGGCAAGAACATTTTCGTCGGCGACGACTTCACCGGCAACCACAACCTCACCATCCTCGACATTCGCGAGGTCTATATCGGTAACCATGTGATGATTGGCCCGAACACGCTGATTACCACCGTCGGGCATCCGCTTTCGCCCAAAGGTCGCAGGGAGTATCACGCCTTGGCCAAGCCCGTGCGCATCGGCAACGACGTGTGGATTGGCGGCAACGTCACCATCCTTCCCGGTGTGACAATTGGCAACAACGTGGTGGTTGCTGCTGGCGCCGTGATTAACAAAGACGTTCCTGACAACACTTTGGTCGGTGGCGTGCCAGCGAGGGTTATTAAGACAATTGAGGATGATCTTTGAATGGCACTTACCTCTGATGTAACGATATCCCCTCCACCTGGCCTTTACTGTTGAGAGTATAATATTTTGACAAAATTCCCTATCTTTGCATTTTCACAAATACCACATCATAAATGAAAAAAATCATCATCATCGACGGAGGACCGCGAGCAACATTCAACACGGCCTCCATGCTCAAGAAATTCGCTGAAGGAGCCAGTTCCGTCAGCAACGAAATCGAGGTGAAGACCATTCGCCTCTATGCCCTCGACTACAAAGGCTGCATGTCGTGCATGGCCTGCAAAATCAAGGGCAAAGCTTCGCAGGTGTGCAAATACAAGGATGCCTTGACTCCTGTCTTGGAAGAAATCGCGCAAGTCGATGGCCTAGTTTTAGGTTCGCCCAACTATTTTGGGGAGATTACTGGCCAAATGCGGGCTTTCTTGGAGCGTTTGGCCTTCCCTTGGCTCTCCTACAACGACTACAGCATCACTGCCCCGAAACGGATGCCTGTGGTGTTAGTGGAAACGCAAAACGGTGGTGTGGGAGGCAGCAACTGCAATGGCTACGGCACGATGGAGCCTTGCATCGCCAAAGCCCTCGGACAACCAGAAAAACTGTTTGCCAACAACACCTACCAAGTGAAGAACTACGCCAATTTCGAGTTGGGAGGATTCTCGGAGGAAGCCAAACGCAAGTACCGTGAGGAGCATTGGGAAGAAGACCTGCAAAAGGCCTTCGAAGCTGGAAAACGGATGGCGGAAACGATTATAAAATCAAGATGAGAAAGCTGTTAAAGACAACTTCTTATAATTGCTTGCAATTATAGTCTCAAATTCGATAAAATTCAAATGATCAGCAAAATGGGAATTCTAAAATTCTGAAATTCTTGATGATAAAAAAACTCTTATTGATATTAGCCTTAGCCTGTTCCTTCAGCCTCTTCGGGCAACCCATCGACACGGTAGCGATGCGCTCGGCCATCGAGAGGCAGTTAGCAACTTATCCTGAATCCAACTTGCAGGACATCTACAAGAGTTTCTACCAAGAGCATTTCGGTCCAGGCCATATCATCAGCGACACGGCCACGGCGAGACATTATCTGATGCTTGAACTCTCGGAAATGGGTGAAACACAATCACCTTATTTTGAGCCAACGGGCAGTCAAGGCTATTACGTCCGTGTGTACCTCTCTGCCATTGCCGACAGCCTGATTACCGCCGAGCGACTTTTAGATGCCTTCATAAGGAGTGCCAATTTGTGGCAAGAACCGGCAGCCAGTTGGTTGGATAAATGGGAAGCCATCGTGAGCATCATTCAGACAAATAAGATGGAAATCGGAAACTTTGAGACCGACCTTCCCCTGCTGACCGAAGCCGCCAGAAACAACCAAGCCGTGCATCATAGCAGCCGTTATAACGAGGCGTATCACCCGCATTACCGCATCGTGGAGCGCGGCATTTTTGAGATAGAATTAAAACCCTCTTTGAAATAGTATCAAATCCATTGTCAATTATAAATTATCAATTCTCAATTTATTATGAAACAACCCATTAAAGTAACAGAAGCCATTTTCCCGATGCCCGTTTTGCTCGTGGCTACCTACAACGAAGATGGCACAATCGACGTGATGAACGCCGCCTGGGGCACCATGCTCGACCGCAACCGCGTAGCCCTCAACCTGACCGAAACCCACAAGACCGTGGAGAACATCAAACAACGCAAAGGTTTTGTGGTCCACATCGCCGATGCGCCCCACATGGTTGAAGCCGACTGGTTTGGCGTGGTCTCAGGCAAAAACGAGAAAGACAAATTTGCCAAAAGCGGTCTCACTGCTACAAAGTCCAATCTGGTTGATGCCCCCATCATCAACGAGCTGCCCATCGCCATGGAGTGTGAGTTCATCGAATACCAAAGCGACGACACGGGCCTTGGTGTCATCGGCAAGGTGCTGCAAACCTCCGTCGAGGCCGACAAGATGAAAGACGGCAAAGTGGACGTGGAAGCCCTGCAAGCCATCACTTTCGACCCCTATACGCACGGCTATTATCAAGTCTCGAAACGTGTTGGCGAGGCCTTCAAGGACGGGTTGAAGCTGAAGTAATTAACTGGCAGCAACCAAACTAAACAATGGATCATCACACTTTTGTATGAAAAACAGAAAAGTGTATTTTTGCAAATGAAAAATATTGTTTGCCATGAATAGAGAAGACG
>CAMHJX010000002.1 GCA_946185535.1 uncultured Bacteroidales bacterium | reverse complement strand
CTTTTATGTATTTTTGGTACTTTTGCATGTCTTTCGACCGCTCGTGATTGCAAATTTGGGAGAATGGGTGCAATATTAGCAGTAACGCTGTGATTTGTTTCATTTTTTTTCTGTTAGTTGGTTTTCCTAGGCCTGGTTTATTTCAACCCTTTAAGTTTGGAGTCCATCTTGAGTTTTCTGTATATGGCGAGAAGCACCGTTTTGACGTCTTCGGACGGTTGCAGTTGGTAAGCTTTCTCCAAATAGGGGAGTCCTGTACGGAGCTTGTCGTCAGATTGGGTAAACAGGTTATCGTATTGTTCCATTTCGGCTTTCGAGACACCGGTGATATCGTTGGCTTGTGCTATTAGTTCATTGGCCAAAGTGATGTAGAGGACACCAAGATTATAATTGGCATTATAGTAGTTGGGGTTGATACGTAAGGCTTTTTGATAAGAAGCGATGGCCTTGTTGGGGTCGTAGATTCTATTAATAGGATCACCATATAAGGTACCCAAGATATATGGGACACTCGGGTCGTTATGTTCGTAGCTGTCCAATTCTAGGAGGTCATTCAATATCGACATGACTTTACCAGCCTCCAATGCCGCATTGATTTTTTGGTAAAGTGCATTGAGGTCCGCTTGTGAGTTTGTAGATGTTTTTTGGCCGTTTGAACTGTTGGTGGGTTTGTTGGCTTGGGGGGCGGGTCTTTCGGGGGTCTTGTTCAAAGTGGCTTTCAATTGTGTCCTTAAGCCTTCGGCGATGGTGACGGTTTCAATTTGTTGGTCGTAACCGTCTTTTGTGAATACGACAGTATGTTGGCCAATGAGGATTTCAGCAATGGACTTGGGGGTAGTTCCCATATCCTTGCCATCAATGTAAAGATTGCAGAAATTAGGCGTGCTCTCCACGTTCAGCGAGCCGTAGATGGGGCGCGGCGCTGGCAGGGTGATGGTTTGTCCCTCCATGGCGGCTGTAATCTCCTTGGTTGTCGTGCTGGTTTCGTGGTTGGCCTGCTTACACTCTATCTTGTAGGTACCGCTGCCTAAGGGACCTGTCCACGTGCGTATGCCTTTGCGTTCGTCATTCACGTAGATGTCGGCATCGGCATCCACCGTGAGGGTCACTTCGGCGAAGTCGGCAGCCAGCGAGGGGGCAAGGCGGGTGGTCTCGTTGTCGGCAACATTCACCGACTCTGTGTAGGTGGCGTACATTTTCTTGGTGATGCGCACGGTGTGTTTTCCACTCTTCAGGGCTTCACTTTTGCATGGAGCACGACCTATCAAAACATTGTCGACATACACGCTGGCATCCTTCAAATTGCCCGATCCTGCCACCTCAATCCAACCGAAGTTGGGTTGCAGCGTGACGGGCACAATTTTGGCGTTATTAGGGTCATCAACGGTCACGCGACCGGCATCCGAATGATAATTTGGTGCTTCAACGCGCCAAGAGTAGGTGCCAAAGTTGACATAATCCTGGGCACTTCCGTCGGCTTCCACGTCCCAGTATTTTTCGTCCACCACAAGTGTGGCATTCGGAGGCGAGATCTGGAAGGCGAGATACTGCATCCGCACCTCTTCCTTCACGATGGTTTCAATCTTCGCCGTGGTCAGCACCATCTCGTAGGTGCGCTCGGCCTCTATCTCCACGGGGTAGTAGTAATCCCTCAACACCCCAAGTTGCGGGTGCTTGATGGTGATTTTTCGTGCCGCCCGTGGCACCCACACCCACACCTCGCCAGGGGTCTGTTTCGTGTCGACGATGCCCAAGGTGCCGCCTTCAAAGACAAAGCCCGTCTCGGTAGTCACCACTTTAATCAATGCCGCTACATCCCCGTTCTGGTCAACGCGCTTTCCTTCGAGGCTCGAAGCCGTCAAGTCCATCGGCAGGGACTTGAAGGACTTCACTGAAATGTTTTGGGCAAAGGCACCGCAAATGCTAACTATAAAGAATATAATAACTAGAGTAAATCTTTTCATAACTTAAGAAATATGGCGCAAAAATAATGCTTTTGGTCTAAAATCATACAACGGATCAAAATCAACTTATATCATTTTTTGACTATTGATATGGCTTTTGGCTACTGGCCATTGGCTACTGGCAGCTCAATGATGGATATAAGCTCTTCAGCTTTTCGATAAGCTGCCAGAAGCCAGAGGCCAAAAGCTAGAGGCCTGAAATGATTATTATCACAAGTCGCTGTCCTATAGCCTTTTATAAAACCCCAACTTCCTCATCTACTTATCAAGCTTTCAATTCCTTGACAACACCACGTACCACGGGTCGGTGGCCGAAGGCCGGTACAGGCCTTCCCACACTTGATAGCCCTCCTTTGTGACTTGCACCCGCTGGGTCTTGTCCTGCTTGGCAAAGGGGATCTCTATCCTGAACTGCCCGAAGGCATCGGTCTGCGCGGTCATGTCCTGAAGCGAAATCGTTGCACCTTCAATGGGCTGCTCCGTCTCAAAATCGACCACACGACCAAACACCACGCCCAAGTCGTTGTTGCGTTTCAGACTGAGGTTTAAGGATTTTTGAACCTTTACTACGGTATCGATAGTTCGGTAGCCCTCTGCATCAAAAACGACATGCACATCGGAATTCCTGTATTTATAGGGTATCTCATTGAGGAACACGGTGGCATTGTCGCCCCCCACCTTAAGGGTTTGCACCGCATTGTCGGCATATTCGCATTGCAAAGTACCTTCCGTGAAGGGCAGTGAAGGTATGCTGTAGTTCTTGTCTTCAGTAACGTTGATTTTCATCTGCAAAGGAGTCGAAACACGCCAACAATAATACCCGATTCCACCTAACAAAAGCAATGCTAAAACTCCAAAGATATAGAACTTAAGCCTTTTCGCGGTCCCTGAGCCTGTGGTCCCTGAGGCCTCTCGAAGGGTCAAAGGGCCGCCTTGTATATACCCATCCTCAGCCAGCCGCTTGATGATTTCCTCATAAGCCACATCAGCAAACTTACGCACATAACCCAGCTGGTAGTCGAAGTTCTGCATCTCAGGATTGGCCGACAAAGGAGCAGCCTGCTTGGTTGACACCATGAAACAGCCCGTATGCTTCCAGCGTTCCATGAACTCATTGGCCGAATAGGTATTGTCTTGCTCGGGATGTGAGGGGTCACGCACCACCACTTTCAGATTGTTGGGGTCGGTGGTGTCGATGCCGGCCACAAGCATCACGTGCTGGGCTTCCGCTGTTTCTGCCGCATCGGCATCAACGCCAACGATGATCTTATGGCCTTGGCTCAGTTCATGCATGATGTGATAGACACCTGCATTGCGCATCTGCACGGATTCAACGCCATAATGGTTGAGCAACTCACCCACGAAGTCGAAGGCGCTGCCCTTCCCTTCTTCAAACCAGCCTTGCTTCTTGGCCAAGGCAGTCAGTTCCTCCGTGCTCACTTCGATGCCGTAGTTGCGCAGCACCATCTGTTGCGCCTTGATGGCACAGTCCATCTTTTCCGACGCTGCCGCTAGCGCATATTCGTCATACTCGATCATGGAACGGGCAAACACCGACTGATGGGCGATGTCGTCCTGATAGGCCATCTCGGCGCGGGCAGCGAAAAGGATGTCCATCTCCTCCTCGTTCTCCATCAGGTAAGCCTCTACTGCCTTCCTTTCCTCGTCAGTCGCTTTGCCTTCGAGATAACGGGCAATCAATTCATCGGTGATTTGCATGGGTTCGTTTTTCATGTTACGCTTCCTTCCTTTCTTGCATTATTGTCTTCAATTCCAACCTGGCTTTTTTGGTCAGGTTGTACACTGCCGCTACCGTGCATCCCATCTCGGCGGCGATGTCTTCGGCACGTTTGCCCGTCAGGTCGGCCAGTAGGGCGTAACGTTCGCGAGGTTTCGACAGCCTGTTGATGGCTTGGTAAAGTTCGAGGCGGCTCATCTCATTGATGATGTCGTAGTCGTCCGCCTCGTTCTTTTGGGTTTCGACAATCAATTGAGGGTCTATCACGACTAATTTAGTCTGAGAAATGCGTATTTTTTTGAAAAATCTTGCCGCAATCACTGTCAGCCAAGTGTTCAGGCCTGCCTTGAACTCAAACTGACGCAACCTACTCCAGTCGTTTTCGCTGAGAAACAAATAAAAATCAGTGATTAATTCCTCCTTGATGGTCTGCGATTGGAAAATGCTGCAAGCGATGTGGGCAAACATCCCATTGCAGCGGATAAAGAACAAATACTCTATTGCCTCTTCATCATTGGCAAGGAGCAAGTCGACCAATTCCTTGTCGCTCAAGCTGTCGAAATAGGCTTTGTTCCTCTCGCGCATGACTATTCGAGGCTTTTGATTAGGCGTTGCAACTCTTCGACCTGCTCTTGATAATAGCCGTCATTCATTTCGTTCAGCAGCTCATACATCTTCAACGCCTTTCGGAAACAATCGGCTGCCAAAACAGTGTCATTCAGACTCAAGAATATGATGCCGAGATGACGGCAACTTTGGGCATAATGCAGTCCGTTGGCCATGAAACTGGTCTCATACCTGTCGTTGTATCCAGCAAAGGCGACCACATCAGCATAGAGCGAATCGGGGATGTTGAGCAGGTCATAATTGCTTGCTGCAACATACACTTCAGGATTCGTCATAGGATAGGTACCCGTGAAAACAAGATAATCATCCATCACGCTGCTCTCCGGCAAGTCACCGATGAGTGCCAAGCCCGACTCAGCATCACCTGATATTAGTCTGTCGTAAATTGGTAGTGAATTCTCATCCAGATCGTCGGCATTGATGCGTGCCATACGGTCGGCATACTCGTCCAAGTTTTGATAGGCGACTTTCAGCTCGGCTTCGGCCAGCGACTGCCAATAGTCCAGTTCTGGCTTGGTGATGACTTGCTGGGCATATTGGACATTCAGGTAGGCCACTGTGGAGTCATAGCGCTGAATGCTGGCGGTTTCAAGCAGGGCATAATACTGTTCACGCGCTTCTTTCAGCTTTTCGACAGGCGCCATGACGATGCGAAGCGAGTCGCGGTCGGTCAAGGTATAGCCTTCAATGATGTGTTTGTTGACCAGTTCATACCCATATTTGCGTGCGCTGAGACCCATGACCACGTCGCCCACCTTATGCTCGCCGAAACTGAGACGGAACAATCCGAATGCATCACTTGCCGTAGGCTGACAGTCGTGCGCCATAGGAATGGAAACGGCCACATTGGGGAGCACCCGCCCGCCCGAATTCATTTCAACCACATATCCATATTGCACCATCTGTGCCGATAGCATGCCCCCATATGCAACAAGGCATGCCATGACAATCCATCTCATTTTTCCGACAAGTAATGTTTTCATATTCCTTCTCAACTATATTATACTTCGGCTCTTGATGAACAGCCTATTAGATTACATACGCATGACAACGGGCTTCTTCTCCTTGAACTTGTCAGCACTAAAGCCAACAGGTGCTCCAGCAAGGCAAGTAGGTTCACAGATCACATATTTCTCGTCCCCAACCGTTAGGTAATCGCCTTTCACCGGCTCGTTGAAACGCACAGCCGTTGTCACATGCGAAGGATAACTCAGCAGCACCACATCGAGACCTACCAACTCGCGCACCAAACAGGAGAACAAGATGGAACGGTCCTCGCAGTCGCAATAAGGATAGAAGAAGGTCTCGTCGGGATAAAGCGGACGCTCGTAGCCAAACTGATCTTGGTCGGAAGAATATCCGAATCCCGTTTGGACAAAGTTTAGCAACATGTTGACTGCCTCCACTTCCTTCTTTCCCTCTATCGCCTTTTGCAACACCGGATACAAGTCACGCTTCACGCATTCGCTCAACGAAGCGTGTGAATAGTAATTCCATTGGCCGGAAACTGGATAGTCGTTATAGAAATCCAAGAGGTTCTTGTTCGTTTCAACTGTAACCGTAATCTCCGGATAGTCTTGTGCCGAGAAGGTCTGTTTTTCAGTTCTTTCAAGGCTAAACCTAGGCTGCACCAAAGCCAACGAGAGCGACTTCTCTTGTGGGAAAGCCCTGTCAAATATCAGCATCGACTTGTCTTCAAGCGACCTGTCGATGATATAGTATTGTATACCTTCCATCTCACAATACTTGTATCCATAGATTTTCTCATTCGAACCCATCAACAAGGTCAAGCGGTTTTCGGCCATGGCAATACGCATCTGATAGCCCGACTGAACCAAGATGTACATTTGCAGCACTATCGACTCGTTTGTACCTTCACCGAAATACTTGTTGGCCATCTTTTCCGTCAGCTTCACGTAGGCCCAATCGCACAGGTTACAGGCCTTCCTTTGCCTCAAGCATTCTGCGACAATATTGTCATAATAGGGACACGACAGCTTCTTCCACATTCTAGCTATGCTCTTCTCCGTGAGATTCTTAAGCTTGATGGGCTTCTTGGGTTCAGGCTCAACGCGCACCTTGATTGCAGAGCCATAAAGCGAAAGCGACTGCATGGTTGTGCTGGCATCAAAAGTAGCCATGATGGGATCCAAGGGCTCAGGCTGACCGACCAGTTCAAGGTCTTCATTGGATATCGAGGCCAAAGGCAACCGTTGGCTGGGCAGACGATCCGTAGGGACATCCTTGATGACATCGTACTCGATCTTGGAATTGGTCACACGAGCTTCATGCTCATAGGTGATGATCGGCTTAGGCTCCATCGGAATCTCTTCCGCATCCTTGACAGTGTAGGGCGTCCAAGCTTCTTCCATGAAACGGGCATACTCGTCATTGGCCTTTTTACGGAAATCCTCAAATTCCTTGTTGGCCTGCTCCTTGAATTGCTCAAACAAATCTTGAGATTCCTTTTTCATTTTTTCGAAGTCACCCTCTTTTTCCACTTGGGCTTTCAACGAGAATACCATGAGCATGGTCAAACCTAATAATAAATATCGTCTCATAACTAATGTGTTATTATCGTTTTTCAACTTGCAAAAATACGCTTTCTTTTGACAGAGCAGGCAACATTGCTGATTTTTCAGCTTTTTTCTTCTAAAGAATATTAAAACTTGATCACTTTGGGACTAACCGTCTTGTATTTTGGAGCACATTGTCCCACCACGGCACCAATATAGGTCGGGTCGCTGATGATATAGTTCTTGCCGTCCACGACCAGATAGTCGCCCTCCACAGGCTCATTGAAACAGACGGCCGTGGCGATATGAATGGGATAGTCAAGCAACACCACATCAAGACCCAACAACTCACGCACCAAGCAGGAGAACAGAATGGATCGGTCCTCGCAGTCGCAATAAGGATAGAAGAAGGTCTCGTCGGGATAAAGCGGACGCTCGTAGCCAAACTGCTCCTGGTCGGTCTGATACTGGAAGCCCGTCTGCACAAAATTCAGCAGGATATTTGTTGCCTCCAGGTCAGTCTTCCCTTCAATGGCCTTGCGCAAGGCTGGATAGAGCGAATCTTTGATTGCTGGACTCAGCGAAGCCAATGAATAATAATGCCAGTTGAAATTGATGGGATAATCGTTGTAGAAGTCAATCAGGTTGCGGTTGGTTTGCACCTTTACCGACAAGCTAGGATAGCGCTTCGACTTGATGGTTCTCTCTTCCGTCTTCTCCACCTGCAAGTTGGGTTGGGTCAAGGCAAGCGAAAGCGACTTTTCCCCAGGGAAGGCATGGTCAAAAACGTGCAGGCTCTTGCTGTTGTACTTCCTGTCAAGGATATAAAACTTAATACCGCCATTCTGGAAATACTGATAACGGAAAATCTTTTCCTTCGAGCCCATCAGCAGCATCAGATGATTGGCATTATCGCGGCCGATGCGCATCTTGTATCCCGACTGCGTGAGCAGATACATCTGCATCACGATTGCCTCGTTGGTGTCCTTGCCAAACTGTTTCTCGGCCACCTGCTGAGTGAGCTTGACGTAAGCCCAGTCGCACAAGTTGCGGCTCTCGCGCTGTTGCAGGCATTCGGCAATGAGGTAGTCATAGCTTGGATCCGACAACTGTTTCCACATCTTGGCCACACTCTTTTCCGAGGCATCCTTCAACGTCGGCGTTTCATAGTTATCCAGATGGAAAGAGAAGGACGAACCATACAGGTACACGTTTTGTGCCGCCGTCATGGGAACTGCACTCGGAACAATAGGTTCTATAGGCTTGGGGCGCTCCACTTGACTCAATTCAGGTCTAGGAATCTCCGTTAGCACCAATGGATCAGGCACCCTGACAGTCTCCCTGGCAGGTCGGGTATTAGGTTTGGGATCGAGGGTCGGTGCAGGCTTCGGATCTATGTTGTCAACCAACGGAACGAGGGGCTTGGGTTTCGCCGGCGGTTCCTCGGCAGGTTGGATATCAAAGCTCTTCCAAGCTTCTTCCATAAACCTTGCATACTCCTCATTGGCTTGCTTACGGAAATTCTCATACTCTTGATAAGCGTGTTGTTTGAATTCCTCAAACTCCTTGAGAGCGTCTTTCTGCTCTTCTTTCATTTTTTTCAGCCAGTCGTCTTCGACTTGGGCGTTTAAGGTGGCCACCACGAAAAGTGCCAATCCTAACAATGTCAATCGTTTCATACAATTCAATTTTAGAATACGAAAACATAGAGACTATCAGGGGGCAAAATTAGTCCATTTTTTTGAACAAAAAATTTTTTTGCATCCAAAAAACCTTGTTTTAGCCGTTTTGTTTTAGACTTTTTGATTCGGTTTATTATTTTTGCACAAATTTTCGGACTAATATTTCCGCATGGCATCCTCTAATAGGGTGAACAAACAAAGTACACGTCATCATGAGAGCAAAAACACTCCTTATCATATTCATCGGTTTGGCAATGATACCTTTAGGATTAAGTGCCCAAAACGACAGCTCCTCTATCCAGAACAGCTATGAAAGATTCAAGGATCAGGCGCAAAAAGAATATGACGACTTCGTAGCCCAAGCGAATAGCGAATTCGAAGCCTTCTTGGCCCAAGCTTGGAGCGAATACCAAAGCTTCGCCGGACAATCTGGGGCTTATTCGAAGCAAAAGCCCGAAGTCATGCCTTCCATAACGGTCCAATCGGGCATCATCGACGTGGAGGCTCCCTCGTTGGACAGCGAAAGCCCTATCTTCGAGAACGAACCCGAGAACAAAAACTCGGTCTTCGACCATAGCACGGACCCTTCAAGTACAATCAAAATCAACTTCTACGGTCGCGACATGGTATTTAAGGTCCCAAAAGCACTTAGGGTCTCATCAAATGGCGTCAGGGAAAGACAGGTCTCGAAATACTATACTACCCTTCATCAAAATGATGCCGACCACATTCTTCAACGGCAGTTGGACGAAGCCGTCGTCCAGATGGGATTGAACGAATGGGGCTATTTCGTCTTGCTTCGTGCCATTACTGAAAAAATCTACGCCAACGTAAACGACCGCGTGCTGTTCGCCTTCTATATGCTGCACAGCCACGGCTTCAAGGCCAGGGTGGGACGAGGCTCAAAAAGCAACCAGCTCCTGCTCCTGCTTGCCTTGGACAACAGCAAAGAAGTGTACTCAAAAACCTTCTTCCGCATCAACGGCACCAAATACTATGCGGTGTATGGCAATGGAATGCAAGGCGAAAGCGTTTATTCGTATGATGAAAAAGCCGACCAAAGCGGCTTGAAGGAAATCGGGCTCGACTTCAAGAAGTCGCTCAACATTGCCGCATGCGACAAGTCGCGCAAACTGCACCTCAACAAGGCAGACATGGACATCACATTGCCCTACTCCACCTCGCACCTGCGCTATTACGACGACATCCCTACCACGGTGTTCCCCGTCTACTTCAACGCCCCCGTGTCGAAAGAGACTGAGACGGTGTTGGCTGAAACCATTGGCACGTTGAGCGAACATTACAACAAGGTTCAATTGGTCGACATCCTGCTCAATTTTGTGCAAACCGCTTTTGTCTACAAAATCGATGAGCAATACCATGGACGCGAGAAATACTATTTCCCCGAAGAGACCATCGGCTTGCCTTTCAGCGACTGCGAAGACCGTTGTGCGCTCTTTGCCTGGATGGTGAAAAGGTTTGTAGGCTACGACATCATCGGCGTGCTTTATGACGACCATTTGGCCACTGCGATATGCTTTGGTGAAGATGCGCAACTGGCCGGCAGAAGCGTCATCCACAACGGCAAACGCTATATGGTGTGTGACCCAACCTACCAGAATGCCACCATCGGCACCGTCATGCCGAAATACGCCAACGTCAACCACGAAATCGTTAAAATCAATTGAACGCCATGAACAAGAAACGCTGGATCATCATCCTTATCATAGCCGCCGTGGCATTGGCCATAGGCATTACCCTCTATTTCCTGCTGCGTCCAACGGCTTATTATCCCGAGACCATCGACCCGCGCACGCTGCACGCCAGCCCTGCCAACAAGGAGATGCTCATCGGGCTTTGGCAGAAAGACGGACACGTTTTTTACCGTTTCGATGCCAATGGCACCGGGCATACTTGGGACGTTGACGACGACCTCACGGAAGAAGAGGCCACACCTTTCAGCTGGGAAGCCTACGATAATGCCATCATGATGACCCACAAACTGAGGATCAGGGGCATCGTACCGCGCTATTATGAGCTCGACCAGCTCAACGCCTTCGACCTTCGCTTCCACGATGCCTATTCCAGTTACGCCCTTGAGCGGGTGGAGGAACAGATGGCGATGGAAGAGGATGTATTGGATGATTGGGAAACGAATTGAATCTACAAATAGAGACGCAAAAAACTACATTCCTCATAATTCATCCTGCCACCCAACACCAAACATAACAAACACGAATCACCATTAATCCACCACGAATTTCCCATTAATCCTGCGGCTGCTGCAATGCTTCGACAAGCTCAACAACCTTGAGGCAGCCCTACACCAACCCACCCGCAGCAGATGACAAGCCCATGGTGGCACGTTTGCCTTATATGTAACCTTGATGAATTATTTTGTGCAAAATAGTTGCAGGTAATAAAAATATTACCTAATTTTGCAGAAAATTTGAAAGACATGCCAACCATTTTCACACTGTTCGGATACCGATTCCTGTTTTATTCCAATGACCACTCACCAATTCATGTGCATGTGGTGAAAGGAGGAGCAAAAGCGAAGTTTAATCTATTTCCAATAGAACTTGTCGAAAACCTAGGTTTCAAACCAGCGGAATTGAAGATGATTGAGGCCATTGTTGAAGAGAACGCAGAGACCATAGCCCAACATTGGAACATGTTTTTCAACAACAACAAATAAGAAGGAGGAAATAACCATGAAAATAGAAAAGATTTGGCTGACCCAAACGGCTGTCTGGATTCGGACAGAGGACGGCAGAGAGGCTTACGAATTGTTTGACGATTATCCGAGACTAAAAGACGCCTCGGTTGAGCAATTAAATGACTACGACTATGACGAATTCGGAATCCATTGGGAGACGTTGGACGAAGATTTGAGTTTTGAGGGGTTTTTCGACAAGCAAGAACCTTCGCCGCTCTATAAACTGTTCATGTCGCACCCTGAACTAAATGTATCGGCTTTGGCCCGAAGGATGGGCATCTCCCAAAGCCTGATGGCACAGTATATCAGCGGAAAGAAGAAAGCCAGCAAAGCCCGAATGGATATGATTCTCGACACCATTCATGCCGTGGGGCAAGAGTTGGTGGCGGTGTAAAACGGCACTGCGGCTGCCACGGTGTGACAGTCCTACAACCCCACCGTTGGGCTGTAGGGCTGTCGTACCACGGCAGCCGCTTATCGTTGTTTTCCCGCATTGCAAATGCTGATATTATAGCCTCCCGAATTTGCAAATTCGGGAGAACGGGGTGTTTTTTTTCGAATCCCGCATCTATTCAAGAAGTTTTCCCCGCCCCAAAAATACAACAATCTCCCCTTGCGCCCGCTTTCCAAATAATGTTTTTTGCCTTATCCCCACCCCCGAAAAACGGAGGGCGTTGCCCGTGGGTGGGGACACAAGAAGCAGCTACTGAGCGGAGCGAACCAAGCGTACAGATTGACCGGAGTAACGGTTGAGGCCGCTCTGCGGACCCAGATACGAATCGCCGAAGTACACGCCGTACGCGTTGTCGCTACTGCAGTACGAAGCCGACCAGTAGTAGCCGAAGCTGCCCACATTGAGGACCGAAGTCCCAAGGCGGCGGCCAGCGGCAGGAAGGAAGACTGCGCCGTTCTGCTCCATCTGTGCCCACTGTACCGTCGTGTAAACGTTCGCCCAGTTGCTATTTCCTGCGGTAAAACTCAAGCCCGAGGGCAGCGTCCACTCGTCGGGGAGCAGAATCATGCCGTTCACACCATTCACCTTGCCATGCCCGTATTTCGATGAGGCTCCGCTGCGACCTTGAAACACATACACCCACTCATCCTTCGTCAATGTACGCCATCCACTTGCAGCATTGCTTATCTGGTTGTACACGCCCCAGTCCGCATTGGCGTATGTGCCTGTCAGGTTATAATTACCAGGAGGCCCGTACAAACTGCCGTTGCTGTTGTCGGTATCCCATGGGCGATAGTATGTGGCACCGCTACCGCTCCACCCGCTTGTGCCCCAGCCGAAGAGGTCGCGAGTGGTGGTTTGGGATGTGTTGCCTTGGCTTGTGCCTATCACCTCCCACTGGTGGTCGGCAAACTTCCAAGGCGTACTGGAACTGCCAATGTATTGCAGGTTACCATTCGAGAAGTACACCTTGGCGCCGCTACTGTTTATGGTGAACTTGCCGTCTATCGCGCCTGTGGGAACTTGGGAAGGAATAACCGCCTGCGCAGTATTCGATTTTGGCGACTCCACTCCCAAATATACAGTGGAAACCTGATAATTATAGGTTGTTCCCCAATTAAGGTTATTATCATCATAGCTTGTAGCTGTGATATTCTGCGCAATCACCGTGTTGTCTCTGTACACCTTGTAGCTTGTATGTGGGTTGGCATGATTCCATGTAAGATGCACATTATTGCCATTCACCGTGGCAGCTAGTCCCGTTGGTGCCTTCACCACATTCACGGTAACGGCATCCGAAGCGGTCTGACCGTTGCTCCCAACCGTGACAGTGTAGGTCGTTGTAGAGCTCGGGGTGGCCGTAGGCGACTGGATTTGGGTATTGTTCAATCCTGTTGAAGGTGTCCAACTGTAGGTATAATTGCCATCTCCGCCCGTGGCAGAGGCCGTCAACGTGGAGCTACTTCCAAAAGGTATAGTGACGGGATTGGCCGAAGCCGTAACGCTCAACGAAGCGTAGATGGTAGCCGAAGCCTCATTTGACTTGGGTGACTCAACGCCTTGATACACAGCCGACACTCGATAATGATAGGTTCCCGAACTGAGACCGTTGTCATTGTAGTTGGTATTGGTTATCCCTTGCGCAATCATTGTGTTGTCTCTGTACACATTGTAACTGTCGGCAGGTGTGGTTGCATTCCAACTCAAATGCACGTTGTTGGTATTTTGCACCGTTGCTGTGAGATTCGTAGGGGCTTTCACCACGTTCACAGTAACATCGTCCGAAACGGTCTGCCCATTACTCTCAACCGTGACAGTGTAGGTCGTTGTCGAGCTTGGTGTAGCTGTAGGCGACTGGATATGGGTATTGTTCAACCCCGTTGAAGGTGTCCAACTGTAGGTGTAATTGCCATCTCCGCCCGTGGCAGTGGCCGTCAACGTAGAGCTACCGCCCTCTGGTATGGTAACAGGATTGGCCGAAGCCGTAACGCTCAACGAGTTATAAATGGTAGCCGATGCTTCATTTGATTTGGGCGACTCAACACCCTGATACACAGCCGACACCCGATAATGATAGGTTCCCGAGCTGAGACCGTTGTCATCATAATTGGTGTTGGTTACCCCCTGCCCAATCAGCGTGTCGTTTCTATACACGTTGTAACTATCGGCTGGATTGGCTGTGGTCCAATTCAAATGTACGTTGTTGGTGTTTTGCACAGTTGCCGTAAGGTCAGTTGGAGGGCATACCACTTTGACGGTACAGCTACCACTTCCCGTTTGTCCGCCACTTGTGACCGTGCAGGTGTAGGTAGTGGTTGTGGTAGGCGAAGCAACAGGATTATAGATTGAAGCATCATTCAATGAAGCATTGGGAGTCCAGCTATAACTGAAGCTGCCAGTGCCTCCCGAAGCTGCTGCGTTAAGCTGGGAACTGCCGCCTTGGGCTATTACCGTCGGTTGGGCAGAAACATCAAGGTCAAAGGCAATCTCTTCGAAATGTGCCACATATACCCCCGACTCAGTCACTGGGAACGAATAGGTAGGTTCCCCATGAACTACGGTGTCATCATTTGTCCAATTCACGAATCTATAGCCAGAAGCAGCCGTGGCCGTCAACGAACATTCATCACCATAATGAAAGTCATCACCGCCACCAGTAACCGTGCCGCCATTTTCGGGGTAAGCAGAAGCAGAAATCGTATAAATGATGGCTTGGAAATGCGCCACAAACGCTGCCGTTTCGGTCACGGTAAAAGCATAAACAGGATCTGTGGAGACAATGGTTCCATCCTCCTTGGTCCAATTCAGGAATTCGTAGCCATCATTAGCCGTGGCCCTCAAAGTACATTCGTCGCCATTGTTGTAGCCACCGCTACCGTTCACTGAGCCGCCTTCTTCAGGCTCGGCAGTGGCCGTAATCGTGTATTCCTGCGAGGTGAAGTTGGCCACAAGGCTTCTGTTGCCCGTCACCGCAAAGCTGTAATCCGCATCGGCAGAGACTTGGCTTCCGTTCTCCGTCCAGTTCACAAAGTTATAGCCCACGTTGGCCGTGGCAACCACTGTGCAGGTGTCGCCCTCGGCAAAGGTTCCGCCTCCAGCAGCCGTACCTCCTTCGCTCGCCTCAACATGGATGGAGAAAGTCTTTGCAGTTGTAAAATCCTTCACCATTTCTTCATAACTACCGAACTTGTTCCACACCACAATACGATAATAATATTTCTTTCCCTCCGTAAGGCTGTCAACAACGGCCACAAACTTGTCCTCCTCTTTCGAGGCTTCCACGCGCCTCAAGTCGACCATGTTTTCGCTTTGGCTCACCTCCACGCCCGTCTGAAACTGCCCGGCAAAGTCAACCTGCCACGAAAAACGAGCTTGGGTCTCAGAAGCCGTCATTTCCACATTCGACACAACGGGATCCTTTGCATTCATTTCCTTATCCTTATGGCAAGCCGCCAAGCAAGCCAACACCATGAGGAGCAACAAGATTATGTTTGGTTTTTTCATATATCTGGATTCAAGATTTAAAATTCAAAATTCAAGTTCTTATTTAACTACAGATTTCACGGATTTTACAGATGTTTTCGAGTTGTAATTTTACAGCTTTGCTGCGGATTAATACAGATGAACCGCCCCTTTCCACATCCCTATACTCCTAATTCCTAATTCCTAACTCCTAACTCCTAACTCCACATTCCTAACTCCCAACTGAACAACTGAACAACTCCTAACTAAAAACTATAAACTCTAAACTTTCCACTGACTCTAAACTCTAAACACTAAACTCTCAACTAAAACGCATACCCCACTCCCACTTTCCCCTCCACGTCCTTAAAGCTCGTTGTCACCGCCTCAAGGCTGAGAACAAAACCTTTCAAATGCACCTGCGCTCCAAGCGAGACATCCACACCCGTCCAACTGTCGTCCGACATCTTCACCAACCGACCGTCAGAGATGTACCAACTCTTCACACGCTGCCCATAGCCCACGCCTGCACGAAGGTACAACGGCTCTATCACCTTATATACAATGCCACCCAGCACAGAAATGCGTGTACAGCATGATTCCGCATAATACGGGTACTCACCATCAATAAAGCCATTGGCATCGGCAACGTAGTGATATTGCATTGCTTTAAAGTCGAAATTGCTCATGGCTGAAAGGAACCAACCGAACTTCTTCACTTGCCCTAAGCTGAAGCCAAACGAGGCCTGCGGTGCGAAGGAATAGGCGGCATTCGCCGTGGCAAACCACACACTTGGCGGGGTGGGCTTCGCAGGCTTTTCTTTCTCAGGATTAAGCTTTTCCTCTTTCTCGGGCTTTTCGGGCTTCACAACCACTGGCACTTCGGCCTCCATTTTCTCTTCCAATTCCAAAGTCTTGCCATCCTCTATGTTAAATGACTTGTTTAAAGGCTTGTAACCTTCCTTCACCAAACGCAGACTATGCTTGCCCACATTGAGTTTGTTGATGCGCATCGGGGTCTCGCCCTTGCGTTCGCCATCAATATAAATCTCAGCCATGGCCGGCGTGGAATTCAGCACCAGCATCCCTGTGAGGGGCTGTGGCACTGGCAAGGTCAAAGTCTGTCCACTCATGTCGGCAGTGATGTTTCTCTCCTCCCGTGTAGGTTTACAGTCTTTCATGCGGCACTCCACGATGTAGCTACCCGCCTCAAGGTTACCCGTCCAACTGCGGATTCCCTTTTTCTCGCCGTTCACCCAAATCTCGGCATCGGCATCCACTTTCAAAGTCACGTTGGCAAAGTTGGCGTTGAGATTTACCTTCAAGGTGTAGGTTTCGTTGTCCTTAATGGTCACCGACTGTTGGTAGGCTTGGTACATGGGATGCAGGATACGGACCTCGTGTTGCCCGCTGCCCAGTCTTTGCGGAGACTGCAAAGCATCGGAGCCGTTGGCATTATCGATATATACCGAAGCCTTGGATAGAACGTCCCTATCTCCCTCAATCTTCAGGTATCCGAAGGCGGGGGCAAGGCTTTTCTTTACAGTAACCTTATTGTCAGGGTCAAACACATCCACTTTCCCCGAAATCGCATGATAGTCCTTGACCTCTATGCGGTATTCGTAGGTCCCGAAATCGACCATCTTTTGCGAAATGCCGTCAATCACAGGCCATGGGGTACCGTTCACCGTCAGCATAGCGTCTTTGGGGGTAATATCAAACACGAGGAATTGCTTGGTAATCGGGTTATCGGGTGACGTAGACGTTCCTTGAAGCACAATCTTATAGGTATGCAATGCCTCAACCGTAATGCCATAATTGGCTGTATGCAAATCCCATCGGCCCAATGTGGCATGACGAATCTTCAAAGTTTTCATCCCTGGCGAAACCCACACCAAAATCTCGCCGTCAACAATCTGGCGTTCCACCGCAAACGAAGCGAGGTCGCACTCGAAATGGAAGCCTGTGCGCTGTTCGGGTGTGATATGCTGCGTAGCGATACGTAGCACAGCGCATTGCCGTCCGCGCTCGTCTTGCTTGATATGCTCGCGCGCCGTCATGTCAAGCGGCAACGATTCCATGCTAAGCACCTTGTAGTCTTGGGCTTTCAGTGTCCAAACCAAAGCGGTGAATGCCAATAAAAGTAAAAACCTTAATCTCATCTCTCATCAATGAATCTCTATTTCAGGCTGCAAATTTACAAATAGAGAGGACACCATCAAAATTTTAGTCTGAAAAAAGAAATCCGTTTTATTTTTCATTATCTTTGCCCCAAAATTCAAACCCATTTCGAAAATGGCACTGAACAACCTTTTCACCAAAGGAAGCAACCGCGAAAAGCACTTCTTCCCCACCTACGCCAAGCAGGCAGAGACGGCGCAAATTGCCGCCAAATACCTCAAGGAGCTGGTCAAAAGCGACGATCCTGAGGAACGCAAGCTACTCACCCGCATGATCAAGAAACAAGAGACCACCGGCGACGAGCTGCTGCGCGAGTTCTACATCGAGCTGAACGAGGCCTTCGTCACGCCCTTCGACCGCGAGGACATGAATGCCTTGGCCATGGACCTCGACAAGTTCCTCGACTTCATCAACCACTCGGCCAAGACCATCCTGATGTACAACCCCAAGAAGATCGACAAGCAGATCAAGGAAATCGTCGACAACATCCACGAAGATGCCACCATCATCATGGATGTGTTTGGCTTGCTCGACGACCTCGGGAAAAACCACCAACAAATCAGCGATTTATGCCAAAAAGTCACCCTTATTGAGCACGCCGTCGACGACATCTATGGCGACTACATCTCTTACCTCTTCGAGAACGAAAAGGACGAGATAGAGCTGCTGAAATACAAGGAGATCGCCCAAGTGGTGGAAGACACCACCGACCGCGCCAAGGAAGTGACCGGTACCGTTAAAAGCCTTTTAATAAAAGAATCGTGATGAACCTACTGACCATAGCCATCATCCTGTCCATTTTGCTGGCCTTCGTCTTCACCTTCCTCAATGGCATGAACGACGCGGCCAACTCCATCTCCACCATCATCGCCACTAAGGTAATGACGCCCATGCAGGCCATCCTTTGGGCTTCGTTCTGGGAGTTCACCGCATTCATCATCATCCGTTTGGTGTTCAACCAGCAGTTTGCTGTGGGTAACACCATGGCTAACTTCGCCGACCAAGCCGTCATCGACCCCTACCTCATCTTGTCCGCGTTGGTTGGGGCTGCCATTTGGGTGGCTGTCTGCACCAAGAGCGGCATGCCCATCTCCACCTCGCACGCCCTCATCGGCGGTATCATTGGAGCCGCTTGGTTTGTCAATGGCAGTAGTGTGCTACACATGACACCCATCATCATCACGCTGGCATTCATCGTATTATCCCCATTGATTGGTCTGTTTTTGGGTTTCTTCCTTGAATGCTTCTTACTGAGGATTTTCAAAAACAGCCAGCGGAAACGGGTTGACAAGATTTTCAAGATATTACAACATTTTTCCACAGCGGCCTTTTGTATCGGCCACGGCTCCAACGACGCGCCCAAGACCATGGGTATCATCGCTGTTCTGATGGCCAGCGTATTCACCACAAAAGGTGTCAGCCCACAGATGCAAGAGTTCATTAGCAATTTCTACGACAGCAGCCAAAACTTCCACATCCCCGACATCCTCGCTGTGGTTTGTTATATCATCATGTCGTTGGGTATCTTGATTGGCGGCAAGAACGTCATCAAGACCATGGGCGGTGGTTTGGCCAAAATCACGCCAATCCGTGGTTTCTCAGCTGAGTTTGCCGGTGCCACCACCTTGATTGCCACCTCATTCATGGGTATCCCCGTCAGTACCACGCACACCATCACCGGCGGCGTCATTGGCGTAGGCCTCACCGACGGCATGAAGTCCGTGAAATGGGTCACTGCCAAGCGCATCGTCCTGTCATGGATCCTTACCATCCCCGTGCCGTTGGTCATCGGCGGCATATTGAACCTGTTGTTTCACCTCTTAGTCAATTAATGCCATGAGTCTCAACAGTTTCTTCCAGTTTTTCGTCCCCAAGGAAACCAAGTTCTACCCGCTCTACCAGCAACAGGCAGCATACATTGACAAGGCTGCCACGCTTTTGAGACAAATGCTTTTGGAGACCGACCTCGACCAGCTCGAAGCCTTGAGAAAAGACATCAAGGTCTGTGAGACCGAAGGCGACAAGGTGCTACGCGACTTCTACAGCCAGCTCTTCGCCACCGTGCTCACCCCCTTCGACCGCGATGATGTGCACGAACTCGCCGAGATGATGGACACCTTCCTTGACCGCATCGACGACTCAGCCAACATCATCCTCACCCGCCGTTTCCTCGCCGTTGATGAAGACCTCACCACCATGGCGGACAACATCATGTTCGCCGCCGAAAACCTCAGCACCATCATCGCTGACATGCCCAACATGTTGGATAATCGCAAGGAAATCAACCGCCTCTGTCAGGAAATCAAAACTTTGGAAAACGAAAGCGATGTACTATACGGCAGTTATATCAGCAAACTGTTCAACAATGGCTACACCCTAACGGAAATCATCAAACGGAAAGACCTTGTGCAAGTCCTTGAAAACACCACCAATTCAGTGAAGTATATATCGGATAAGATTAGGAGTATTATTAGTAAGTTATGAATCAGCTATCAGCCATCAGCAGTCAGCTATCAGCTACGGTAAAACCAAGCTGAAAGCTGATTGCTAACAGCTAACAGCCAAAAAAAGAATACACCATGCGACAAATCATCACCAGCCTGTTAGACAACGACCTCTACACCTTCAGCGTATGCTATGCCTACCTGCAAAAGTTCCCCCGCGCTATGGGACAATACACCTTCGTAGACCGCAATAACACAGTATATCCCAAGGGTTTCGCCGAGAAACTGAGAGAACAATTTGACCTTTACGGCAACATCAAAATCACCGACGAGGAAGTGCGTTTCATGAAACGGAAATGTTACTATTTCCCGCTATGGTTCTTTACCTTCCTGAAAGGCTTCCACATGCGCCCGTCGGAAGTCGAGGTGAGCCAAGACGAGGAAGGACACCTGAACATCACCGTCACGGGACTGCTGTGGCGCACCGTGTTTTGGGAGATGCCCATCTTGGCCACGGTCTCCGAAATGATGCATGAGCTGAAAGGCGAATTTGAGCACTACGATGCCGAGAAGGAATACCAAAAGTCATACGCCAAGGGCATCCGCCTCATCGGCAATGGCGTGAAATTTAGCGACTTCGGCACACGGCGTCGTTTCTCGTTCGAGCACCAAGACTTGGTCATCCGCAGCTTCATTGAGGCACAAAAGCAGTTCACCAAGACTTGTTTCGTTGGTACCTCTAATGTGCTGCTGGCTATGAAATACGACCTCACCCCTATCGGCACCATGAGCCACCAGTTCATCGAGACTTGTTCGCTCTATGGTTACAATGAAGCCAACTACCTCGCCATGGATTACTGGCAAGAGGTGTATGCCGGCAGCTTGGGTGTGTTCCTCTACGACACCTACACCCGCAAGGCCTTCTTCCAGAACTTCACCACCCTGCACGCCAAGTTGTTTGACGGTCTGCGCGTCGACAGCGGTGACAACTACGAGGCTTTAGAGGAAATCATCAACAAATACAAGGAACTGGGCATAGACCCAGCGCAGAAGTCCATCATCTTCAGCAATGGTCTTAATGTGGATGAGGCCATCGCCATCCATGAAGCCGTGGCAGGTCGCATGCAAGACTCGTTCGGCATCGGCACCCACCTCACCTGCGACGTCGACAATGTGAAGGCCATGAACATCGTGGTGAAGCTCACAGCAGCTAAGATTACGGAGAAACGTACTTGGAAGAAGGTGGTCAAGCTCAGCGACGACCTCGGCAAATACACCGGCGACCCAGGCGAGATTGAGATTTGCAAGAAGACGCTGGAAATCGAATAATCCTTCTCCAAAGATAGATTAAGGGCGTACAGGTTCCGACCCGTACGCCCTTAACATTTTACTTTATCTGGCGTAAGTAGTGTAATAAGCCCTGTAATACAAGCAATTGGAAAGCACCGTCTTGAAGTAAGCCGTCTGCTCATACTTTTCAAACTCACGATAATGAGGGTCTGAAACAGATTGGATTTCATCGAATCCTTGTCTTTCCAAATCCTGTTGGGCATTCTTCGCTAATGCGAATGCGATGTGAGCCTTCAGTTCGGGGTCTGAAGCCTCTTTCATGGCTTTATCCAAATAAGTGTTCGACACCTGCACCGTGTTCTGATAAGATTCAGCATCAAAACCAAACTTCTCATAGTTGAAACCATTGTTCTTGTCGAAGCGGAGATAATGGCGGTAATAACCCGTCAGGCTGACATTATAGAAAAAATTACCAATCAGATAGTTGGCTTTTGCCGATTCATCCCCATTATGCTTTTCGCCGATTTTCTGCAACTGCATCAAAGCATCGGTTACTTCGGCCTCATTCATCTTGTCGTGAATGCAGGGGAACTCATAGAGGTAATCGTCGCGCATGATGACATTCTCCTCGCCACTATACCACACCCTGATGTTATGGCCAAAGATGCGTTTCGATTCCGTCAGGCGGGTCTGTTTGTCGAACAGCGGTTTGGCCGCCTTGAAGTCGCCTTCGGTCAGGCGTAACACACCTTTTACATAAGCAATGTAATTGTTGTAATTGTCCAAACCGACTGTCCTGAGTTCTGCAAGATTTTCCTCCAAGGGAGTCTTCTTTTTCTTGTTCAAAAAGGCTTGGATCTCATCAAGCAATTTGTCATTAGGTGCGCCTTCGATAGCAGTCAGATGATGCATCACCAAAAACGACTTGGCCTTTTCACCCTGCAAGGCATAACGGTTGGTCAGCACTTCATCGACGAAGGTCTTACCTCCAAGAAAATAGTCGTTAAAAACATACTGATTATCATACAACACGCTATTCGTTGCAGTAAACAAATCGCGGTATTCGGCAAAAAGTCGGCGCTCCTCGTCGGAAGTGATCTTAGGCTGACGGCAGATGTCGATATAAGCAGTCAGGTTACGCACCATGGTCTTATATAGCGCATCGTTCGACTTCACTTTGCCCAACTGGCTGCTAGCGATGTCGAAATCCTTGTTCAGGAAATGCAGATACGAGGAAGCCAAGTTCCAGAAGTTATGGTCTTTGGCCTGCTCACACTGTCTGTCGCACACCCTCATGGCCTGATTGAAGAACGGACGAAGGTTCTCTTCCTTGTCCTCATCCCAATAGGGGTAACGCGATTGGGAGACCATATCATAATCGTAATACTCACCCAACAGTTCACGCTCAATCTTATTGATGGCGCGCACCATCAGCACCATGGCTTGAATAGCATTGGGATCGTTGGCAATGATTTTCTCAATCTCGTTGACGGGATTGTTGAAATCGCCATAACCCATCATGAAATAGATGTCGTTGCGCTCATTGTCGTCGGCGGCACCAGCCACGAAATCTTCAAAGTTGATTTCAGATTCCCAGCCAAAGGTCATAGAGCTGTAGGCCACGGTCTTCAAGTCGAGGGAGTTGGTGAACACATGGATGAACTCACGGTTGGCCTTCTCGGTCTCGCCCATGCCACGCAAGGCACCCGCTTTCTGACTCAAAGCGTAGTAATACATCTCGGTGCGCATGTTCAGCGGCTTCACATACTGGTCAAACAGTTGAACAGCCTCTTTAAAGCGCCGTGTGTAATGCGCCAACCTGACCAGCTGATAGCCATAGCGCAATTTAAGTTCGTTGTCGCTTTCGGCATTCCAGCTCTTGGTGAGCACCGTTTTCACCTTTTCATAGTCCAAGTCACCGGCGTTGTGCTCATATTGCTCATCCCAATACCACATGTAGACCTCACTCTCAGTATCGGGGATGATACGCATGTAAGGTTCCAGGTATTTGGTGTAGGCAAGATAGAGCAGTGCCTGTTTGTGTTGCTTCACGAACTCAGGTGTGGCAAAAGCCAATTTCTTGTCGGAAGCGGTCTTGCCTTTGGTGAGTTTTTGAAGGTCATCGCGGGTGGATTTGAACACCAGATAATAGGTGTCTTCATAGCTCAGCCCCAAGTACTTTTGCCACTCCTCGATGTTGCCATTGCGAAGCGTTTCGCCAGGGTAATAGCGGCTGTCGTAGGTCAACAGGAATGGATGGTAACGCGGGTCTTTCATGATTTCCTGAGCGAAGAGGTTGTAATAGGTCTGGTCGAAATCATCCCAACCTCCACAAGCAAAGGTCTTGCCCCAAAATGCCATAAGCACAAGGGCAACAAGCAGAAGTCTTTTACGCATATTCATAAGGTTTTAAGTAATTGTTCAAAATTATACTATATTGTTTTTGACTTTGGGACTTGTGTAGCTATCAGCCGTCAGCAATCAGCTATCAGCTCGGTTGCCCTGGGCTGATTGCTGATTGCTGATAGCTAACTGCCATACACAGTCTCGAGTCTTTTATGTAAACTGAATTTGCTCATCTACTTATTTTAAATTGTCCATACTATATCGGGTCAGAAACCCTTGACTCAGATGGAAATACACCCATGGAAAGTCCCTGCCGATTTGGTGATCAAGGTATTGTTTCGCCTCGGCGAGTAGCTCTGGCGTGATGTCTTCAATTTTCACGGTGAAGCCACGGTTGACATACATGCCTTGGAGGAAGCCGTCCTCTTTGATCAAATAGAGGTGGTCAGCCTTTTTCTCAAACATGGAGGTTGACAAGTCATCCTCAGTCAGTCCGTTGATGAGCTTCACCTCGCCCACATGGTTGGTCACGACACCCCAGGAGTAGATTGGCAAAACAACATCAAAGTCAAGCGGGTATTCATCGATATTTGCCGTATAGGCTTTCAGTAGCTCCAAGTCGAGGATGGAGTTGTGGGTGTCGCCTTCCATCGGGCTTGAAGTGGCATAGCACATCAGGCTGCCCCTACTGACAGGCGGCACACCCGTCTTCTGACGGTCACGAATCTGGTGCAGGCGCAACGTGCAGCTGATGCTGCAACCCGATTGGTCGGCAAGTTGCTTCAAGAAACGAAAATAAGGTTCTTTGGTGCGTTGCGTCCAATCGCAGTCGATTTGGATCTCATTGTAGGCGACACCAGCTGCCTCCATAATATGTTCTATCGTTGAGTTGACATTCGCCGCAAGTCTGTCGACTGCCGAGTCGCCCACATAATCCAAGAACGTCGGGTTGGTGATGAACACCACAGGTATCACTTTAGTGCTGTCGTTCGGCAGTTGCTTTTTCGAAAAAGCCTGTATCGGTCCCACGACCACCGCCTTTCCGCTTTCGACATCCACATCGAAGAGGCGGACAAACAAACGCTTGCTTTCTAACTGGCCAAAATACGCACACTCCGTCTCCCCTATCTCGCACTTCGACTTCCAGTAATAGAAGTCCACGTCATGGCTGCGCCTGGTGTTGCAGGCGGGGAGCATAAAGGCTAGCAATGCTACTATAAGCAACTGACGTTTCATATCAATAATCACTGGAATTTGGCTAAACAGCATCGGCCATCAGGTCTCTTCTGCCGATAAGGCTGAAGATTGTGATTTCGTTGTCCTCATTGAGGATACGAAGCGTCCTTAGAATCTCGTTCAAGGTAGAACCGCTTGTAGTCACATCATCAATAATCAACACATTTTGCTGACGGATGGAAGCGCATAGTTTTTCATCAGCTTCAGAAGCGAATTTCAGAAATTCCATCATATAGGGACGGAAACGGCTTTTCTTCACATCCTTGGCAATGGTGAAATAATCTTTCTGATGAATAAGATCAAGCATCTTATTGATGGATCGTTTAACTTCTTCCTTCTGCGCTTCGGTATAACGTGGACGACCGTCTTCCAGTACATCATCAAGATACTGTTCCTGATAGGCGTCCATATCAAAGGAGATGCTCGACGGCAAAGCCTTCACCAGTTCCATTTTCCTCAAGGTCGGTTGGGCGAAACGATAAATATAACGAAGCATATACCGATTAACTTCGCTTGATGACTCCGGCATCACCACCAAGTTGTAATCATACAGGTTGATCTTCTTGTCAAGATTGTCCACAGCCTTTTTGATGAACTGAGTCAATTCGGGGCTGTTCTGCAAGTTGTCATTAAACTTCACATACTTGATGAACGCACTACGCACATTGCTATCCACTTGGTCAGAGAACTCATAGCCATAATAGAAGCATTTGCCAAAAGCTTCTACTTGGTAGCCGTCACCTGTCAAGTTGACGATATCCTCCTTCCCATCATGCTCGAAGTCGAACACGAACATTTGATTCTCGTTGTCGTATGTTACGCCCATAGTGTGTGTGTTTACAACTGCAAAAATACAACATAGTTTCAATAATCCAAGTGCTCAAGGAAAATTTCAAAACGCCTTCCTCCATCCACAGCCATTCCGCCACTCGGAGCAGCCGTATGCGGTCTTTCCTTTTATAATATGCCCCTTGCCGCATAGCGGGCACGGCTGGCCAATAATGGCTTCAGTGGGTGTTGCTGGTGCCATGGAAGGCATGTCATTACCACGCTGGCCAGCGCGCTGACTGGAATCTATGCCTTCCGCGGCTTTCTTCTGTTTAGATGTGGTTTTCTTAGTTGTCGCCTTCTTCGGTTTCTCCTCCACCACAGCCGCCGCCACGCGACGGTTGCTGTTGTCCAACATCACGGTGGTGACAATCTCCGTCACCATCTGCTTCAGCTCATCGAGGAACTGCCGCGCCTCGTATTTGTGCTGCTCAATCTCACGGAGTTTCTTCTCCCAGATACCCGTCAGCTCGGCGCTCTTCAGCAAGTCCTCATGTATGAGGCCGATCAATTCGATGCCCGTAGGCGTTGGTTCCAAACTTTTGCGTACCTTCTTGATATAATTGCGTTTGAACAGCGTCTCGATGATGGCTGCTCGTGTAGAAGGCCGCCCAATGCCATTCTCCTTCATCACCTCGCGCAACGACTCATCGTCAACCAACTTACCTGCCGTTTCCATAGCACGCAACAAAGTGGCTTCAGTGTATGGCTTCGGTGGCGAGGTCCATTTCTCAGCCAGCTGCGGCTGATGCGGTCCATGTTCACCTTTAGTGAAGATGGGCAAGGTCTTCTCCTCATCCTCCTGCACTTCTTTGGTCCCTAAGCCTATCGAAGGGTCCTCTTCCTGCTTCACCGGCTTGATGACCTCGCGCCATCCTGGCTCTAATATCTGCTTGCCCGAAGTCTTGAACTCCACGTCTTCCACCTTGCCCATAACCGTCGTGGTGGCAAATTTGCAGTCGGGATAGAACACGGCGATGAAATGGCGGCACACCTCGTCGTAGACCTTCTCCTCGGCGAACGACAACCCCGTCGGTACCACACCCGTCGGGATGATGGCATGGTGATCGGTGACCTTGCTGTTGTCGAACACTTTCTTGCTCTTGGGCAGTTTCTTGCCCGCCAAAGGCGCGGTGTATTCGGCATAGTTGGTCAGTTTCGCCAAGATGTCGGGGCACTTGGGATAGATGTCGTCGCTCAGGTAGGTGGTGTCGACGCGCGGATAGGTGGTGTATTTCTTCTCGTATAGGCTCTGGATGGTCTGTAAAGTCTGGTCGGCGGACAAGTTGTATTTCTTGTTGCATTCCACCTGCAGCGAGGTCAAGTCATACAGCCTCGGCGGAGCTTCAGTGCCTTTCTTGGTGGAGATGTCGGTCACGGTGAACTCCTTTCCTTCCACGCTCTGCAAGTCCTTTTGACCATCCTCAACGGAACCATATTTTCCTTTAGTGGCGGTAAAAGTGGTATCCCTATAAATGGTTGACAGCACCCAATAAGCTTCAGGCTTGAAGTTGACGATTTCGTGGTAACGGTTGACAATCAGCGCCAAAGTAGGCGTTTGAACCCTTCCGATGGACAGCACCTGCCGGTTTTGGCCATATTTCAAGGTGTAGAGACGAGTGGCGTTCATGCCAAGCAACCAGTCGCCGATGGCACGCGAGAGACCTGCTTCATAAAGCGTCTGATAATCAGATTGATCCTTCAAGGTCTTGAAGCCTTCCTTGATGGATTCCTCGGTCAAGGAAGAAATCCAAAGGCGTTTCACAGGACACTTTACAGCGGCTTTTTGCATCACCCAACGCTGGATAAGCTCACCCTCTTGGCCGGCATCACCACAGTTTACGATTTCATCAGCCTTCTGAAACAAGGATTCAATGACTTTGAATTGTTTCTCCACGCCTTTGTCCGCAATCAATTTAATACCAAACCGTTGCGGAATCATCGGCAACCGACTCAAAGCCCACGCCTTCCATTGGTCAGTGTAGTCATGAGGCTCTTTCAGGGTACAAAGATGTCCGAAAGTCCAAGTCACCTGGTAACCGTTGCCTTCCATATAACCCTCATGGGCAGTGTTGGCTCCAAGCACCTTGGCAATGTCGCGGGCGACACTTGGCTTTTCGGCAATACAGACTATCATTTTAGTTAGGAGTTACCAGTTGTAGGGCTGTCACAGTGTGGCAGCCGCCAGACTATTGTGAGTTAGAAATTGTATCCGGATTATAATTCATCAATATCTCAGCCTTGTCCTTCTGCGCCACAAACCACACCAAATCAGCGGGTTGGAAGGCAATCCGAGCCGAAGGATTCAAGATGAAATGTCCATCACGTTCAATGGCGATAATCATGGCATCGAAATTCTCGGCCAAGCCCGAATCCTTGAGAGCAACGCCCACATATGGACTATTGGGACGCACCTGCACATTGTACAAATCCACCTCACTCTCCTCATGCTCCTGGATGAGCGCATCGTCGAAGACTTCCACCTTGCCCACCATCAACCGGAGGTGATCTTCATGCCCCACAAAGGTAATCTTATCGAAAGGAAACAATTGGAAGTCAGACCTAGGCAACTCATACAGCTGTTTGCCGCGCTCCACGCTGACCACACTCACATTATAATTGTCACGAAAATCGGTCTCTTTGATCAGTTTTCCAGAATATACACTGTCAGGGCTCAAGGTCATCTTCTGCAAGTGGCAGTTCTCCTGCAAGATTTCGGGGATGGCAAACACCTGCGTCGACTGACGCTTGTTGAGGTTACCTTGGAAGTTATCCTCAATGCGTTTGTAGAACTTCATCGCGGGACTCATGACACGAAGCATGATCGTATAGCCAAAGGCCATGGCGATATTGATGAAATGGAAATAGGGAGCTCCAACGCCCAAATGCGACCAAAAAGCCGCATTGAAGAAATGCCGCATGACACCAGCAGCTACCACCCATACAATAATGAAACGCAAGATGAAGATACTCAAAATCAAGGTTTTATTGAATCGGCTGTTTTCCATCAGCTTGTGCGTGGTCTTGACCAAGGTATGCCTGAAGCCGATAGCCCACAGGAAAGGCGAAACCAGCACCAAAGTGATAGCCGCGCTGATGGCGATACCCCAAATGCCATGCACATATTTCATGACCTCGGAGCCAATCCAGAAGCAGATGAACAGCACCGCTATGACAATGGCAACATTGATGATGATATGCTTAAATTGTCGGCCCATGAAACTGGCCATATTCACCTTCTTGCCGCTCTTCACCTTGATGCCTCGGTCGTTGCTCTCCAAATGATTCAACCAACCCTCGGGGAAATGCCCACTCAGCCAACGATAAGTCGGAACCGCTGCCTTGATGGCGTAAGGCGTGATGAAAGTCGTTATGATAGACACCGAAACGATGATGGGATACAAGAACTCGTCAATGACACCATAGCTCAAACCCAATGAGGCAATGATGAAGGAAAACTCACCGATCTGGCAGAAACAAAAACCGCCTTGAATGGATTGTTTAAGTCCCAAACCTGCCAACAACCGACCGATGACATTGCTCAAAGGCTTGAAGAGCAGCAAAACCACCGTCACCACAAGAATCTGCCACCAATAATCCACCAAAATCTTCGGGTCGACCAACATACCGACCGAGACAAAGAAGATGGCACCAAACAGGTTCTTGATGGGAGTTGTCAGCTTATGAATCATCTCAGCCTCAAGGGTTTCTGCCAAGATGGAACCCATGATGAACGCGCCTAAGGCCGATGAGAAACCAGCCACATTAGCCAAGACGACCATCATGAAACACAAGCCCACCGCAAATACGGTCAAGGTCTCTTCCGACATGAACTTACGCGACCATCGCAGCACGGTCGGCACAATGAAGATACCACCGATGAACCATATCAACAGGAAGAAACCAAGTTTCAACATACTGGTAACCAACTGCATGCCATCGAAGGTCTTACTTACCGCCAAGGTGGACAAGATGACCATCAGCAAGACAGCCTCCAAGTCTTCCACCACCAACTCACCGATGACATTGCCGCTGAATTTTTCACGATGCAACTTCATGTCGTCGAATGCTTTGGCGATAATCGTCGTGGAGGAAATCGACAACATGGCGCCGAGGAAAATGCAGTCCATCTGCGACCACCCCAGCACCTTACCTAACAGGAAACCCACTAGGCACATCGTCACCAACTCGGTCAAAGCGGTGATGCCGACCGTCCCTCCCACTTTCTTCAGCTTCTTGAAACTGAACTCCAAACCGATACCAAACAGCATGAACACCATACCAATTTCGCTCCACGTCTCCACACTCGTGTGGTCGTTGATGACAGGGAACCACTCGAAGTTGGGACCAATGAGGAAACCGGCAATAATATAGCCCAGTACCACAGGCTGCTTCAACCATTTGAAAATCACTGTTGTAATACCTGCAGTGACAAGTATTAAAGCAAGGTCGGAGAATAATGCGGGTAAGGATTCCATGGCTATCAGTTATCAGTTATCGGTTGTTCAGTTGACAGTTGTTCAGTTCCGTAGGCGTATTGCATCAAGGCTTTGGCGTTGGTTTCGGTAGAGACAAACCAAACTATATCGCCATGTTGGAACACGAATGAAGCTTGAGGATTAAGGAAGAATTCATCGTCGCGTTGAATGGCAATTACCATGACATTGAAGCGATTGAGCAAGTCGGAATCATGAAGGGAGACACCGGCATAACGGCTGTTCGGGCCCACCACTGAGTTATGGATATCGACATCGCTCTCAGGACGTTCCTTGATCAGCACATCATCTTCCACCTCGACGAACGGCCTAAGCTTGGCAAGCTGCTCTTCGGTACCGATGAAAGTCACCTCATCGGCAGGATACAATATGAAGTCGCGGCGAGGCAGGTCGATGATCTCATCAGCTCGGTCAACACACACTACACTAGCCCCATAGGTTGGGCGAAAGTCGGTCTCGCGTATGCGTTTGCCGACATATTGGCTCTTTGGACTCAAAGCCATCTTCTCCATAGTGAAATTCTCCTGCAGCACCTCGGGTAACACGAACGACTTCAACGTGTCGCGTTTGTTCATGTTTTCGAGGAAACGACGCTCAATGGTCTCATACCAATGCATCACAGGCGTAATCACACGAAGAACAATGACATAAATGACTGCCAGACCCAATGCTATCAGGTGGTGTGGTGCATTTTGCAGGCCAAGACTATCCCAAAACCCAGTACCCAAATAATGGTTGAGAACGTTGACCGTAACACCCCAAACAAGGATGATGCGCAAGATGAAAATCAACTTGATGGAGTTTTTGTTGAACCGACTCTCAGCCATCAGTTTTCCAGTAGTCTTTTTCATGCCATGCTTAAAGGCCACCGCCCACAAGAAGGGTGACATGACCAACAGGGTGACAGCCAGCGAAACCAAACCACCAATAGGCTGAGGCACATATTCTTCAATAAACCTACAAAGCGAGAAGCAAACCAGCATCAAGGCAATGATGATGGAAGCATACAGCACCAAGTTCTTCAGTTGGCTCAAAAGATAAGCCTTCATCGTCATTTCCTCACCATTCGTAGACTTGACGGCTTTTTCCTTACTTCCAAAGCCGTTTTTCCAGCTATCAGGCACTTTCTTTTCAATCCAGTGGAATAGCGGCTCGCCGCCCTTAATCATATAAGGAGTGAGGAAAGTGGTGATGATGGACACCGAAACAATGATGGGATACAAGAAATCATCGATGACGCCAAAACTCATACCCACCGTGGCAATAATGAACGAGAACTCACCGATTTGGCCAAAACACATGCCCGCACGAACGGCATTGTAGAGGTTATCGCCCGAAAACAGCATACCCAGACCTGAACTCAATGACTTCAGCACGACCACGACAATAGTGATGACCAAAATCTGCCACCAATATTGTACCAAGATGGCCGGATTGACCATCATACCGACCGAAACAAAGAACACGGCTCCAAACAAGTTCTTGATAGGAGTGGTGAGCTTGTGAATCATCTCAGCCTCAAGCGTTTCAGCCAAAATGGAACCCATGATGAAGGCACCCAAAGCCGATGAGAAACCCGCCTTGTTGGCGAGCCATACCATAAAGAAACACAGGCCGACAGCAAACACTGTCAAAGTCTCTTCCGACATGAACTTGCGCGCCCATTTGAGGATGGTCGGGATGAGAAACACGCCACCGACATACCACACCAAAAGGAAGAAGACAAGGCGCACCACACTCATCATCAATTCCTTCCCATCCAAGGTCGCACTGACCGCCATGGTAGAAAGCACCACCATCATCAAAATGGCTGCCAAATCTTCAACCACCAGAACGCCAATAACACTCCCCGTAAAACGCTCCCCCTTCATCTTCAAGTCATCGAAAGCCTTGGCGATGATGGTGGTGGACGACATGGAAAGCATGGCACCCAGAAAGATGCTGTCCATCTGCGACCAGCCCATCACCTTACCGAGCAAAAAGCCGATGATACACATGGAGATTAGTTCTGTGAGTGCAGTGATGCCTACTGTACCAGCCTGTTTCCTCAGCTTCTTGAAACTGAATTCCAGACCAATGGCAAACAGCAAGAAGACCATACCAATTTCGCTCCAAATCTCAACGCTTTCATGGTCGTTGATGACTGGGAACCAAGGAAAATAAGGTCCAATGAGCAGACCAGCAATGATATAGCCCAAAACCAAGGGCTGTTTCAACCATTTGAAAATCACAGTTGTAACACCTGCGGTAACGAGAATTAGAGCAAGGTCAGAGAATATTGCGGGTAAAGATTCCATAAAGTAACAAATTTGGTCTGCAAAGGTACAAACTTTACTTGAAAAGTCAAAAACATCCAACTAGGCAACTTTTGTAATGTATGTTTGCACGAAAACCTTTACCTTTGCAGTTCAACATTTGACAACGCCATCCCCCAACATCAGACAACATGACCAACTTGGAAAGCCTTCTGCCTCTTCCGGCCAAACTCGACGAAGAAGAATTCTTCATCCTCGGCCTCATCACTTACCTCGACTCTGGCCTTCAAGAAAGAACGATGGAATTCATTTGCAGACAGCAAGGATTCAATTTGTTGAAGGCTCGTGACATCACAAAAAGGTTAAACCGACTTGGCTTAATTACATTAGGATCCCGCTTTTGGAATCCATACGGAAATACCAATCCACAATATTATTTCGCCATTGTCCTGCGTCTTTTGAAAAACCATCCCGAATACGTTGAGTATTTGGAAAGCCTCTACACCCAACCTCCTGGAATTTTCGGTTTTCTTTGGCGCATCGCCAAGGCCATCCAAACCCAAGACCCAAAACTCATCTCTAACATACACTTGTTTCCAGAATGGACGCGTAGCCCCATACCCTATTTGGAGCCTCTTTTCGGCCACAAAGAATTTATGCCCGCCTTCGCAAGTCTCAATCCGCAACAAATGGAGCAACTGCTGCATGACCGACTTGACAACATGCTCTTCCATGAGGCTTGGGACGAAAAACAGTTGGACGACTTGGAAGACATCATCGAATACTATGGCACTTTAGAGCCTAAAGCAAAAGACAATTTTTCAGACCTTTTGACGGCCTATCGATTCCTATTTGAAGGCACGAAGCCCGTTTGGAAATCCAACATGCCAACCTATTGGACACTTTGCATCGATGCCATCCTATCACTTTACCGCTGCGACATGGAAGCTGCCGGCAAGCAGTTCGAGGCTTCGCTGAAACTACGCAACAAAACTACTGAAAACAAGAACCTTTTCGAGAATCCCTTGCTCGACTTCTACCTTATTCTATATTATGCAAAGACAAACACCCCTGCCACTAACAAGAAAGCCATCCAATTCCTCAACAAGTCGGTAACCAACGATGCCGACTACTACCCATGCCGCATCATCATCAACCAAATCATCAACACGGAAGACGACAAACGTCTCAAAAGCGATATAGAATACTGTCTTTCATCGTTCCGTGCACTCACCATTTCGAGACACCTTGCTGCGCTGTTGACCCAGTATTTCGGCCTTACTGACGAGGTCAAGAAAGGCCTCTTCAAAAGCACGACCAACCCAAAATGCGCCTTGCTGCGCCATGAGCTATCGCCTTATTACAAAACCACTGACCAACAAGAACTTGAAGAACGCTTTGGCGGCAAGCCCATCCTGTTTTCGATTCACAGGAAAGAGCATTGGGAAAGCGTAATCGAGAACCTGACTGCACAAGTTGCCGTTTCCAAAGAAAAAGCCAACAATCCAGACCAACGCGACACGCGAATCATCTATATCATGAGCGAATACGAATCGATGGAGCCACTTGAACAACATCGGCTAAAAAGTGGCGCTTGGAGCGTCGGGACACGCATCTCAACCGACAAATTCATGCGTCAAGAACTGGATAGCATGGACGAGACCGACAAGAAGATAGCCGCAGCCTCACGCTCCTATAGCTATTATTCCATTTACGGACGCTATGCCATTCCGCAACTTGTAGGCTCCGACCGCGTGTTCATCAACAGTACAAAAGGACGACAACCCGTGGAAATCGTCGAAGAAAAGCCCTTCATCGCCATCGAGAAAGCGAAAAACGGCTTTGTAGTCAAGACCAATGTGCCTGAAAAAGATGAATTTGTCCGCGAAAAAGCGAGCCCAATACTCATCCGTCGCGATAACAAGACCCATTTCACCGTATTCAAACTCACTGACTTCGAGCGGAAAATCATCGAAACGCTGACCAACTTGGGCATGTTTCCCAAACAAGCTGAATCGAAACTGATCCAATTCATCGAACAGATTTCAGACAAGGTCGAAATCCACTCGGATCTGCTGGAAGGCGGCTCCACTTTGCAGAAAAAGGTAGGTCTTACGCGCCTGCTCCTGCGCGTTGTACCCGATAAAGATACTTTCATGTTAAGCATCCTCGCCCAACCCCTTGAAGGCGGCAAACTCCGCCTCATGCCTGGCATGGGACAAGAAACGGTGTTCGATGAAGCCGACGGAGAACGCTTCCAAGTGTCGCGCAACCTCGAGACCGAAAAAGCCAACCTCATGGAAATCAAAGGGTTTATACAAGACGAATTGCTCACTTCGGTTTCCGTGAACCAAGCTGAAATGGAGCCGGAAAGCCTTCTCGGACTCCTCGAATTCGTTAGCGACCATTCCGACCGCTTCGAGATAGAGTGGCCCGAAGGCAAAAAGCTGAACCTGAAGGCCAAACTGAGCAAAGACAGGGTCAACATTAACCTCGTTTCAAAGGAAAACTGGTTCGAGGTGGAAGGCAACATTACGTTCGATGGCAACAACATGTCGGCCCTAGATTTCCTCAACCTGATTTCGCAGGGAATTTACAAAGAACGTTTCGTCAAACTGAACGAGACGGACTACATCGCCATCACCGAGCAGTTAGCCAAATACCTGCGCCGATTGGAAGGCCTTGCCCAACAAAACCACGGGAAGGTGCGAATTCCCTTCTATCAGGTGGGAGCCTTGGCTGAAATCGTACATAATACTGACGGCAGCCTCAAAGCCGACAAAGGAATGGATACCCTCGTCAAAAAAATCGAGAAAGCCGCCAAGATGAAAATCGCCATTCCGAACACGTTGCAAGCCGAACTGCGTGACTATCAGCGCGAAGGTTTCAAATGGATGGTAAGGCTGTCGGAATGGGGCGCAGGTGCCTGCCTCGCCGACGACATGGGCTTGGGCAAGACCGTTCAAACCATCGCTTTCCTGCTCTACAAAGCTGCCAAAGGGCCTTCGCTGGTGGTTTGTCCAGCTTCTGTCATGCTCAACTGGGCCAACGAATTAGCTCGTTTTTCCCCTTCTCTGGAAGTCAAGATTCTCAACGAATCTTCCGACCGCGACACCCTGCTTGACAACGCCAAAGCCTATGACGTAGTACTCACCACCTACGGACTGCTCGTCCGCGAAGAAGAATCCCTTACCAAGCTCCAGTGGAATATCGTTTGCCTCGACGAAGCCCACACCATCAAGAACCGTGGCACCAAGATGTCATCTTCAGCCATGAAACTCAAAGCCGAGAATCGCGTCATCCTCACGGGCACGCCTATCCAGAACTACCTCTCGGAACTCTGGAACTTGTTCCAATTCCTCAACCCAGGACTTCTCGGCACCTTCGATAGTTTCATGAACAAATACATCATCCCCATCGAGCGAGACGGCGAAGAGGAACGGCGCGCACAACTCAAGCGGATGATTACCCCCTTCATGCTTCGACGCACCAAGGCAGAAGTCATCGAGGAACTTCCTGAAAAGACCGAAATCACTCGTGACATCCAACTGACCGATGCCGAAATCACTGCCTACGAAACCCTGCGCGAAGCCACCGAGCAAGCCTTGCAATCGGAGGACAAGGTGGATGTGAACATTTTGGCACAAATCACCAAATTGCGCCAAGCCGCCTGTTCCATCAGTCTCATCGAAAAAGGCTGGAAATTGGGTTCCACGAAAATCGCCGCCGCCGTCGATTTGGTGGAAGAAATCGTCAAGTCGAAAAACAGCGTATTGGTTTTCAGTCAGTTCACCTCGTTTCTTGGCATGGCTAAAACCCAAATTGAAGAACGTATCGGCAAAGACAAACTGTTCTATTTGGACGGCTCTACTCCTATCCGCAAGCGCGAGAAGATGGTAGCCGACTTCCAGCACGGCTTGGTGCCAGTCTTCCTCATCAGCCTAAAAGCTGGTGGATTAGGTCTCAACCTGACCAATGCCAACTACGTCATCCACTTGGATCCATGGTGGAATCCCGCCATCGAGCAGCAAGCCACCGACCGAGCCTATCGCATCGGGCAAAACAAAAACGTGACCGTGTATCACTTGATTTCGCGCCACACCATCGAAGAGAAAATCCTACGCCTCCACAAGACCAAGCGCGATTTGGCCGACTCTCTCCTTTCGGGCAGCAACGTCAGCCGTGCCATGACAATCGATGACTTGAAATTTTTGGTGGGGCAAAACTAAGTTATTCCGCAAACATTCCCTCAATCAAATCTTTGAAATGCTCGGCGATGATTTTGCGACGGATCTTTAGGCTGGGGGTCACCTCACCTTCATCGATGGTCCACTCTCGGTCGACCAGTTCGAAACGCTTCACCTTTTCGTAGTCGCCAAAGAACTTGTTGTAACTATCGACCTCCTTGCGGAAACGGTCATTCACAGCCTTGTTCTTCACCATTTCAGCATTGGTAGTATATGGAATGTGATTCTCTTCGCACCAAGTCTTCAGATGCTCAAAGTTGGGTACAATCAAGGCGGCGGCAAACTTCTGGTTCTCACCCACCACCATGATGCTGTTGACGAACGGTGATTCCATAAAACGGTTTTCGATCAAGGCTGGCGAGATGTACTTGCCCATCGAGTCCTTGAAGATTTCTTTCATGCGACCTGTGATTTTCAGCAGGCCATCCTCATCAAACTCACCGATGTCGCCCGTGTGAAAATAGCCTTCTTCGTCAATGGCAATCTTGGTCTGCTCCTCGTCCTTGTAATAGCCCTTCATCACCGGAGAGCCTTTCACAAGAATCTCGCCCGACTCTGGGTCGATCTTGAACTGCACGCTACTACAAGGCACGCCCACGGTTCCCGCCTTGATGACACCCAAGGCCAAACTATTGGTGGCAATCACCGGAGAGGTCTCTGTCAAGCCATAACCTTCCACAATCGGGATGTCCATGGCGGCAAACAAGCGCACCAAACGCGGCTGCAAACTGGCACCACCGGAGATGATGAACTCCAAACGACCGCCAAAAGCCTTGCGGACATCTTTGAAGACTAACCTATTGGCCCAATACAGCTTAAATCTATAGGCTCTATTCTTCTTTACGCCGGTCTCATCGTAACGCTCAGCCAATTTGAAAGCCCACAAAAAGATACGTTTCTTCGCACCTTTCAGTTTGTCGCCCTTGCGAATGATACCGTTATATACCTTTTCGATGACGCGGGGCACCGTAGTGAAGTGCTCAGGCTTGATGTCGGCGATGTCGCGCATGATGGTGCCGAAGTTCTCCACATAGTAGGTCGAGTTGCCAAGATACAAGTGTGTGTAAAGCACCGAACGCTCATAGATATGCGACAAGGGCAGGAAACTCACCACCTTGTGCGAACTTGGCACGGGATAGTGAGGACCATAATGGGCCACGCAACTCATCAGGTTGTAATGCGTCAACATGACACCTTTGGGAGTGCCCAAAGTACCTGAAGTATAGATAATTGTAGCCACATCTTCTGGGTTGACGGCATCCTTGTGCGCCTGCAGATTGGCGAGGCTCTTCTTGTCAATCTTGACCGAGACCATCAATCCGCGCAAGGTCATCATGCCTACCACCGGATTGAAAGTAAACTCTTTGGGGCGCTCTGACATGGTCTCAAGAATTCCCTTGACCTTGTTATGCAAAAGCGAGCCTTCCACAAAGACAATCTTAGGCTCGGCATGGTTGAGAATATGTTCGAAATCGCTTTGGCGCACGGTGGGATAGATAGGCACAAGGATGGCACCAATCTGCTGCACGGCAAAGTCCACCATGTTCCATTGCGGGCAGTTGTTCGAAATCACAGCCACGCGGTCGCCCTTACCCACGCCCAAGCCTATCAAGCCTTGGCTGATGGTATCGGTCATCTTCACGAAATCGCGGCTGATATACTTCTTCCATTCTCCGTCAACCTTGCAGGCAAACATGGTCTTTTTCTTACCATATTTCTCCACAAATCTCGGCAGAAGGTCGAAAGTGCGGGGCGGTATGTCAGGATAGGCCTGAACCGTTTTCCCATTGTATGAAGTCTTTTCCATATCCACTGAAAAATTGATGCGAAAATAAGACTAATTTCATTCAACACTTTATTTTATCCAAACGAGGGGTGATTTTTTGAACAAACAAGGTGATTTTGTCAATGAAAATTTATTTGACATCGTTTGTGCAAGAATGATTATTTTTGCACCGACAAAAGTCCCATGATTTCCATTTTCGACGATATGGCCCAAGTTACAGAGGCTGAGGTGCAACGGATGCTTCCTTTAGTGGACGAGCAAAGGCGCATCGAAGCCTTAAAATACAAGCATTTGTTCGGACAATTCGCTTGCCTCAAGTCGTGGCTCATGCTGAAAGATCTTCTAAGACCTTTGGGAATCAACAACTTGGAAATGTGGCAAAATGAACACGGGAAACCATATTTGGTTCACCACACCAATGTTCATTTCAACCTCAGCCATTGCAAAAACGGTATCGCTGTGGTGGTCGACTTCTCCCCTGTCGGCATCGATATTGAGTATTTCCGCAAGAGCAACTTGGCCTTGGTCAAGAAAACGATGAACCCTTTCGAAGCGGAATGGATCCGTTCATCTGCCAACCCCGTTGAGGCATTCACCCAATACTGGACCAAGAAAGAAGCTGTGGTGAAACTACGCGGCACGGGCCTCATCGACGACCTGCACTGTATCCTTGACGGTGAAGGCTACCGATTGGAAACCCAGGTCAACCGCGAGAAAAACTACGCTTGGACCGTGGCCTACACGGCATAAATAAGACTGCGAAGCTTCGGCTCCGCAGTCCAATATACTGCATAAATAAGTTTTGCTTTATTTGACGATTCTCGTTCCGCAGGTCGGGTCGCCGAGCTTCGTAGCTTCGGTGATGATGGCCTCGTGACCAGTGGCTTCCACGAACAAGATAGCGGCCCTGATTTTGGGAGCCATACTACCCTCGGTGAAATGACCAGCCTCCAGATACTGCTTGGCCTCAGCCACAGTGATGGTGTCGAGAGCCTTCTCGTTTTCCTTGCGGAAGTTGATGTACACCTTCGGCACATCGGTGAGGATGTAAAACTCGTCAGCGCCGATCTTGATAGCTGTCATGGCCGAAGCGAGGTCCTTGTCGATGACCGCCTCAACGCCTACATGCACACCATCTTTCAAGATGACGGGGATACCACCGCCACCTACCGTGATGACAATATTGCCTTCCTCGGCCAAACGCTTGACCAGCTTAATATTTTGGATGTCAATAGGTTTGGGAGATGCAACCACTTTACGCCAGCCTTTGCCTTTGGGATCTGCCTTATAAACAGCACCTGTCTCTTTGGCGTAAGCCTCGGCCTCTTCTTCGGTATAATAAGGTCCAACGGGCTTGGTGGGATTCTTGAACATCGGGTCGTCCTTGTCGACGAGCACCTGTGTCACGAAAGTGACCACATTACGGTCGATGTTTTCCTTCACCATCACCTTTTCAAGACCCATCTCAATCATGTAACCGATTTGGCCTTGGGTCTCGGCGCCACACACATCCATCGGCATGGCCGGCAGACCAAACATCTGCGAACCAGCCTCATTCTGAAGCAACACATTGCCCACTTGGGGACCGTTGCCGTGGCCGATGACCAAATTATAACCTTGTTTCAGGAAAGGCAGCAACGACTGGCAAGTGTCAGCCACATTTTGCATTTGTTCCTGGCATGTTCCTTTTTGTCCGCTTCTCAATAAAGCGTTACCGCCGAAAGCGACGACTGCTAATTTACTCATTATTAAATATTTAAAGATTCAAAATTTAATGATTCAAAGATTCAAGATTTTATGTTTTTTGACGCTTTGCGCAATTTAAAATTTTAAATATTGAATTTTGAATCAACTTTATTTCCTATGATACGTCACTGAATACCCGTCTTGTCCGATGACGAGCAGGCTATCGTTAAGGGAGATGATGTTGTTGGTATCGGCAAAACTGGACTGGGTAGTTCCATTGGTCACACCGTTGAGAATCAGCTTGTCCCCAACCTTTTCCCAGCTCTTGTATTCCCTGAAACCCGTATTGATGGACACCACTTCGCCATTTTCAAGCAAAGTGAAGCCCACTTCACCCAAATAACTGCCTTCAACAGCAGGTTCAACCCAGGTTCCGACAATGGAAGGACGGGAACATGAAGCGAAAACCAAGCCCATCAATCCGCATAAAGCAAAGATAATCAATCGTTTGTTCATTTCTTACTCCTTTTTGATTTGGAGCGGCAAAGATACAACTTTTTAAAGCACAAAAACAAGATTTTCAATTCTTTTTGGCTGTTTTCACCCTATGCACCCATCGCTCCAGCTCACCAAGCCACAAAATCAGTGAGGTTCCAATGATGATGCGTACCCACTCATCGAAAGGCAAAGGAACCACATTAAACATTTCACCACCGAAAGAGATAATGAACACTTGGCCGAGAGCAATTATTAATACGGTGATACCAAAACCGCGTCTTATGTCTCTGTTGAGCAAGCCCTTAAACGCAGAGTCCATAGTATGATATGCCTTGGCGTTGAAGATGTTCCAAAACTGCATAAAGACGAAGATGGTAAAGAGCAGGGACAATTCCTTAGGCGTGAATCCTCCACTCTCATGATGGAAATTGAAATAGCTCAAAGCATAATCGCGAATGGAGAATTCCGACAATGAGTCGACATGGCAGTGCATGAAATACTGGATGAATCCGAACAAAATGGCTACAAAAAGCAATCCCACGCCAAAAATACGCCTGCCCATGTCTTTGGTGATAATAAAGGCGTCACGCGCACGGGGCTTCTCATTCAACACACTTTTATCTGGAGGCAAGGATGCCAAAGCCATGGCAGCAAAGGTGTCCATGATGAGGTTAATCCAAAGCATCTGCGTCACGGTGAGTGGCGAAGCATAACCCATCACTGCACCGAGCAGCACGATGAGGCAAGCCGCCACATTGATGGTCATCTGGAACAGGATAAAACGCTGGATGTTATGGTAGAGCGAACGCCCCCACATCACAGCACGGGCTATGCTCTTGAACGAGTTGTCGAGGATGGTGATGTCACTGGCTTCCTTGGCCACCGAGGTGCCGTCACCCATCGAAAGCCCGATTTGGGCTCGGTTCAAGGCAGGCGCATCGTTGGTGCCATCGCCCGTCACGGCCACCACCTCTCCCCTTTCCTGCAACAGACGCACCAAGCGTTCCTTGTCGGAAGGACGGGCACGCGACATGATTTTCAAATCATCGATGCGTTCCTTGATTTCGTCGTCGGTCAACAGGTTAAACTGCTTACCCGTGATCATCTGTCGCTCAATGTCGTCATCCTCGTTCCAAAGCCCCACTTGTCGGCCAATCTCCCTTGCCGTGCCAGGCGTGTCGCCCGTCACAATCTTGATGCCGATACCCGCATCAAGACAACTCTTAACAGAGTCGGCCACATCGTCGCGAATGGGGTCAATGATACCCACGACGCCAAGGAAGCATAAATCCTCGACTTGCAGTTTTCCTTTGGGAGCAAACACCGTATCCAAATCTTCTTCTGTGATGTACTTATAGGCAAAGCCCAGCGTACGCATGGCCTTGTTCTGGTATTCCAGCAGCTTATCTTCAACCTCCTGCTTCACCCAAGCAATGCCAGCCTCGCCATCAGCCTTCCTGACCGTAGCGCAACGCTTCAGCAGTATTTCGGGCGCACCTTTCACATACAAAATATACTCGCCCGAAAACGCAGTCTTGACCACCGTACACATGTACTTGTATTTCGTCGTAAACGGCAACTGCTTGACAATCTTGACATTGTCACGAATCCTGACAAAGTCCACATTGTTGTCGAAAAGCCAAAGCAGCAAAGCGCCTTCAGTAGGATTACCAATTACCTTCACCTTTTTCTTATCACTATAGTCAAGGAAAGCCGTAGAGTTGATGGCAATGCCCTCAGACATCAGGTGTCCGACCTCTGAATTGTCAATTTGGCCATTCTGCAAGCCGAATATGAGGCTATCGCCCAAACTCATGCGGTTTTTGGTGAGCGTGCCCGTCTTGTCGGTACAAATCACCGTTGCCGCGCCCATGGTCTCGCAAGCATGCATCTTGCGAACCAAGTTGTTGGTTTCCAGCATTCTCTTCATGCTCAAAGCCAAACTCAAAGTAACACTCATGGGCAAGCCTTCTGGTACGGCCACCACTATCACAGTGACTGCAATCATAAGAGTATTAAGCGTATAGCGGGCAAAGTCCATCCAATTGAACGGGCCATCGTCGGCATAAACGAAATACATCACCATGCGCAAGACTCCAATCAAACCAGCGATGACATAACTGGCAATCGTAATGCCATTACCCAATTTGTCAAGCTGCTCATTAAGCGGCGTCTTCACCTTATTGTCGATTTGCGCGCCGCGATACACATTGCCCCACTCCGTGTCGTCGCCCACCTTCTCAACCACAAAAACACCATGGCCTTCCATCACCGTACAGCCACGGCAGACATAGTTGGAAGGATAAGTCGCTTCTTCTTTGAACTCTTCTGGATCGGTGGTTTTGCTGCACGAAGGCTCACCTGTCAGGTCTGACTCGTTGACCCGCATGGCTACGGCTTCCATCAAAGTGCCATCAGCGGGAATCTCGTCACCCGTATTCAGTATCACCGTATCGCCCACCACGACATCCTTGCGCTCGATGCGTTGCACTAGTCCATCGCGATACACCGTCACCATCGTCTCGTCTTCAGTCTGATTCAGGATGTCGAACTTCTTGTTGGCACTCACCTCAAAGACAAAGCCCACCGTGGTGGCCAACATCACTGCTACGAAAATGCCCAAAGGCTCCAAAAGCACCGAGAGTCCCTCACTACCCGTAAACAACTGGTACAAAGAGACTGCAACCGACAGCAACAAAGCTATCAACAAGATGCGTATGATGGGATCGGAAAACTTCTCAAGAAACTGTTTCCAAAGCGGGTCTTTTTTGGGCGGGGTCAACACATTGTCGCCATACTTTTTGCGACTTTCCTCAACTTCTTCCTGGGTTAAACCATTCTTATAATTACGTGCCATTCTGCTTGTTTATCAATTTTTGTTATTTTTGCACTGAAAAAAACAGCGGCAAAAATACAACCTCCCTCAAAACTGAAAAGAGGTTGCAAGGTTACAACCCAAAATTGAAAAGACAAGACAATGAAATTCAAGGAGATACATAAGACCGCTTTGGCCAAGGTGCTTTCCGACCTCGTTCAGTGTGACGGCATCGTCAACCAAGGAGAGATTGATTTCCTGCAACAGGTGTATGCACTTTTCAATATCACGCTCACCAGTCGGAAAAAAGCGACTAACCTCAGCCTTTCCGAAGCCGTCAACATGTTAAGGAGTCTTGGCAACCAAGAGAAAATTGCCATCCTTCGGGTGTTTCAACAGCTTTCCCTTTCCGATGACTCCCTTGACCCTTCAGAGTCGCTGCTGATTACTGCACTACTCCTCTCCATTAGCATCGAACTGCCTGAAACCCAAGACCTCAATGCCAATTTCGTCTCCATCCCCAGCCTCAGCTTCGACACACGCAATGCCGTCCTTTATGTTGAGCCTAGCTATAATAGGAAAATCAATGCCAGCATCAAGCGCGACTATGACGCCATTTGTGAGCTGCTACGCCAAACACAACGAGAGTTTTTCTACCTCCCCAAGGCCATTGACGACCTCAAAAGCAAGAAAAAGACCTTCCGCAACACACTCAGCTACATCGAGCCTACCCTTTCGGAAGCCCAACTCGACCTCATCGACAAGCATCTCCCAAAACTCGACAGCGTGTTTCTTTCCAAAGAAATTTTCCTGAATTACCTCAACGCCAACGGATTGAAAATCAGCGAGCCTTCATTTTTCCTCAAGATTGGCAACATGAAGTCGAGCATTGACCAGGATTTCCTCATCCTTGAAACTGGCGACGCACCTTTGCTAACCTTGGAGCGGCTCATTCAACTCAACACCAACATCTTGAAAATCAACCCACCCATTGAAAACGAGAGAGAGAAGGCTTTTTTCAAAAAACTAATTTCGAAAAACGAGACGGAGTCCAAAGAAGAACTCCATTACACCGGATTCCACAAAATCATCCTCGACATCTTGCTGAAATACGATGGGCTGCATGAAGTCAGCCGCCTGTTCATCACCCGGAAAGGCGACATCTTCCTCACCGACCGCAACAACACCGAAGTGAAAATGCCCGCCCTTTGCAAGGCACTTTACATCTTCTTCCTTATCCACGAAGACGGCCTCTCGCTCAATTACCTAAACGACCACAAGTCAGAACTATACAAGATTTACAGCCATATCTCCACCTACGGTGACGAAGAGCTGCTCAAGAAAGCCATTGACAACCTCACCGACTTCATCGGCTCCACCATGAACGCCAATCTCTCGCGCATTCGCAAGGCCTTCCGCGACATCTTAGGCGATGAGGCCAACATCTACCTTATCAAAGGCGAAAAAGGTGGACAAAAAGTTGTCCACCTCGACCGTCGCCTCGTGGTCTTTGAAGACCTCGAAGTTTTTCTCTAACCGATTGAATCCGTTTTTTCTCTAACCGAACGAATCCGATTGTATTAACAATTGAGATTCCCTACGGGAATGGAGAATGTTGGTAATATTACCAGCGGCGGCTTATAACGTCTTCCATACGTAAGCGTTACTTGCCGCCGCTGTTTACAAAATAATTGCAATTCCATTCCCGAAGGGAATCTCCTTTAGCACGTATGCCTTTTTATGCGTTCTGTCCACCTAACAAGAAAGTGACATCTGAATTCGGGTCAATCTCGACCGATTCTTTGCCGTAGCGCATCACAATCATCTTCTTGCCGCCCTTCAGCCACATCTTTTCGTCGACCACCCAAAGGGCAGTAGCCTCGCGCAAGCCAACCACCGTCATATCCTGGTTGACGGCCAGATACTCGTTGATACGGTCCTGACGCGTCTCGCCACCATGTTTGATCATCTTGTCGATTTCAGGATGTGGGTCGAGATAATGCGGGTTGATTTGGAACGGCACCAGATTGAGGCACTTGAAAGAAGCCGGTTGTACAATCGGCATGTCATTGGTAGTGCAAAGCGTCGGGCAAGCCACATTGGAACCTGCACTCCAGCCCATGTAAGGCACACCGGCGAGGGCACGCTCCCGAATGGCATCCATCAAACCATAGCGATGCATCTCGGCCACCAGGTGGAAGGTGTTGCCACCGCCCACCACGATGCAGTCGGCCTCACGTACAGCTTTCACCTTGTCATCGAAATGATGAACAGAAGTGAAGTTCTCCAAGCCGAACTTGGTGCGGAACACATTCCTCACTTTCGACTCGTAAGCGTCATAGCTCTCAGGATAGACCATGCCGCCGATGTTGACGCCAGCGAAAGGCACGAAGATGATACGGCTATCCTTATTAATATGGTTCTGCAAGCAGAACAACTCGATTTGGGTCGAGGCCCAAGCCAGATAATTTTCACCGAAATTGGTCGAATTGCTGATCAGTAATAATCTCATAGTGTAAAATGTTGGTTAACGATGGCGCAAAGATAGCAAAAAAGCGATTGCATTCACAAGAAAGCATCGAAATCGCATTCCTTGGAACAAAAATATCAATTTGATTATCAAATATTTGTGAAAAACAACAAAAATTTTCATGAATTTTTGCTTGCATGAATGAAAAAAGCTGTACTTTTGCAGTGTCAAAAACGACTGGACTAGTAGCTCAATTGGATAGAGTCCCTGACTACGGATCAGGCGGTTGTGGGTTCGACTCCCGCCTAGTTCACACAAAGGTTCCGCAAAAAGAACCTTTTTTTGGCCCATTCGACTAGCGGTTAGGTCGTAAGTTTCTCACACTTAAAACAGCGGTTCGATTCCGCTATGGGCTACAAAACAAATCCGTAACTTGCTGAAAAACAAGCTACGGATTTTTCTTTTGCCCCAAACGTGTCACCCCCGTGTCAACGGACTCAAATTTTGCGCTAAAATCAATTCCTCTTGCCAATTACATGAATGCTATAACCCAACTCTCCGATTTCAAACGAACCATGCTTGCTTAGCCTGATCATCTCTTCCTTCGACATCTTCAGTTTTTTCTGGTCATCTGCCTCTTTGAACTTGACAAGACCATCGACAATTTTCTGGAAATCTTTCTGGATGTTGACACTATCGAATAACGATTCTTTTAATTGGATCACCCTATCAACGTCACCTTCTTTAAATGCATTAAACAACGACTTATAGTCCTCCGATCTAAGACTATCTTCATTCCATCTCTTCTCCAGCTTCAAATAATCAATGTCATGCTGACAATCAAGATCCGCTACCTTGTCAATTGCCTGAGCATCATTCGATGGCATTTCTTCATTTTGAGTTGGAGTCTTTTCCACTTCTGCCTGAACTTCAGCTTCTTCTTGGGGCTCATCCCAAACAATGGTTGGGGCATTTGTCTGTACAAAAGTCTTCGCCTTGAATGGCCATGGCGTTTTTTTGTAGACAAACTTGGAAACGCCAGCGTAAATACCATATCCAATGAGCAGCAAAAGCAGCAAAAGCAACCACTTCCTCTTGCCAGGGAAGCGTCTTCCAATGCTTCTAAAAAGAGAAGGTCTCTCCACCACGGTATGAAGGTGTTCATGGTTCATCTTCATCACCGGTTTTCCATAAACCCTAATATAAATGGTCCTGGTCGTATTATTAATCTCGTAATCATATGCACCCCATTTCGTTCTTGCCGTAGAAGGATTCATGGTTTCCGTGGCCTCATAATCGGTATTTCCGATTCTGAAAATCACTTTATACTGTACGGGTTCCAAAACGACTGTATAAATGTTTTCCAAGACATCACTCAGCAAAAACTCAACCCGTTCCTTTTCGAATTTGTCTCCTCTCGGCAAAACATCCAGCACTATTGCTTTGGAATAATTCTCAGGAACATGCAGTTTGTTGCCCTCTATTTTCAGCTGGTCTTGTCCATCGGAAGCATCCAACTTGAATTCATCAATAATATTCCCAAACTTGTCTTGGCATCTGATTTCAACGACTATCATTACTGAGTCAACAGGATCCATAATATTTTGATTTTAAACATCTTAACAAATAACAAAGCTAAAATAAACACCTAAATGTAAGGTTTTCTTTTATGGTGCAAAAATAAGAACTATTCAACATTTTTCACCTTCAAAAGCAAAAAAAATGACCTACTGATACCCCAAAACAAGAAAATCCCGACTAAAGTCAGGATTTTCAAGAACCAAAAACCAAAATTTATGAAACCTTTTACTTGTAGCCACTCGGCTACAGGTCTTTATGATAAGAACCGCTGCAAAAATACATTTTTTTTGGAATATGCAAGCCCTTTGATGAAAAAAATTGATTTTTTATCTCTTTTTCTCTTGACAGAAACGATTTTTTCCCTTATATTTGCAACCTAAAACGCAAAACAAATCATACTATGGGAAAATTCATGGACAAGCTCACTGAAGCCATCATCATGAACGACGGCCTCTCTGAAACCGAAGCAAAAGCCAAGCTCAACTTGGTTTACATCAAGATGAACCAATCCGAAATCAAGGATTTTGTAGACGAATATGTCGACTGGCTCATGAACGAAAAGAAGCTGAACTATAAGGCTATCCTACAAACGCCCGACAATCAGCTGCACGACATGTACCTGTCAGAGTTTAAGCACTGATTCTTTACAACACCAACAAAACACGTCCATGTCATTCCCTCATCTATGGACGTGTTTTGTTTTTATTGGCGTTCCCAACTTATTCGATACGTTTAATCGAGAAGTGGCGCATCTCATACAACTCGTCAAGGTGCTTCTTGAGCCGACGTGCCATGGGGCGGAAGGTGTAATAAGTAATAGTGGCCGAGATAGGCGCACCAACTAAAGGTATCACCTTTCCTACACCTTTGGCAAAACCTTCCTTGGTCATGCTGACGCCAATCCATTGCGCAATCTTAATGGCGTACTTTGCCATGACTGTCTCCGAAATCTTGATACTCGCTGTCTTCGAGACTTGGGAAACAACCTTACCTATGGCCTCCACAGCTAGCTTATTGCCCATCGCTACACCGACAAACAAAGTCATGATGTTGAGCGATTCTTCATCCAATTGATTCTTGGCGTCAGTCAACGGCGGCCAGCCGTAGAGATAGAGGATCTTCTGCAGCAACGAGAGGATATGACCGTAAAACTGAACCAAGTCGGTAGGGATTGTGCCTGCCATCCACCAGCCTCCTGGTAAGCCCATCAACGCCGATGTGCCACTCACCATGGTCAGGTGATAGCTGATGCATTGGTTGGCCAGTTTGTCAATCTCCTTTTTGGTCAGGACATTCAATGGACTCTCGTTGATGGCTGTAATCACCTCCATCGGGGTGCAGAATTTCGACAGTTCCTTGGTCAAGAACTCGTCGCGATCCACCTTCACAAAAGGCATCTTCACGCTGGTGGCCAGCACCCTGTTCCACAGGGTTAGACTCTGGGTGTTTTTTTCGTTGGTTGTTTCACTCATTTTTATTCTTTTTTACGCAGGGGTTTACACCGCCTGCTTATTATCTGTCGCCCCAACGGGGCTTGGCCTACTCTCAGTATCAAACTCCCAACTCCTAACTGAACAACTCCTAACTATACACTAATACCCATACTTCTCCTTCCATTTCTCCCTCAAATTCTTGCGCAATTCCCGTTCGCGAGGGTTATCTTGTGGCACATATAAAACCGTGCCAGAAATTTCAGTTGGCAAAAATTCTTGTTCCACGAAGTTGCCCTCATACGCATGGGCGTACTTGTAACCATCGTGGTAACCAAGGTCCTTCATCAGTTTCGTTGGGGCATTGCGCAGGTACAAAGGCACGGGCAGGTCGCCCGTTTCACGCACCAAAGCCTGCGCCGCATCAATGGCCACCACGGCAGCGTTGCTCTTGGGCGATGAGGCCAAATAAGTGACGGTTTGCGACAAGATAATGCGGCTCTCTGGCCAACCGACTTTGTTGACCGCATCGAAGCAAGCATTGGCCAACAGTAAGGCATTGGGGTTAGCGTTGCCGATATCCTCCGACGCAAGGATGAGCATGCGACGGGCGATGAACAAGGGGTCCTCCCCTGCCTCGATCATGCGGGCAAGGTAATACAAGGCCGCATTGGGGTCGCTGCCGCGCATACTTTTGATGAAGGCCGAAATGACGTCATAGTGCATCTCTCCCTGCTTGTCGTATTTCACGAGGTTGCTCTGGATGCAATCGGTGGTGAAATCGTTGGTAATGACCAACTCTTCGGCAGTCATGTCCAAATCGTTCAACGAGGTGACGACCAATTCAATGGCGTTGAGTAACTTGCGCCCATCACCACCACTGATTTTCATCAAGGCCTCAGGCTCCTTGACGGTGATTTTCTTGCCAAAATCGTACTCCAATGCCTTCACGGCCTTCGCCAAAAGGATTTCAAGGTCTTCCCTCTCCAATGACTTCAACACATACACCTGACAACGTGACAGCAAGGGCGAGATGACCTCAAACGAGGGATTCTCCGTCGTCGCACCAATCAAGGTGACCAAGCCACGCTCCACCGCACCGAGCAGCGAGTCCTGCTGCGATTTGCTGAAACGATGGATTTCATCGATAAATAATATAGGTGCTTCGGGAGCCATTCGTGCGCGGTCGATGACCTCGCGCACCTCTTTCACGCCACTACTGACGGCGCTCAGCTGGAAAAACTGTCGTTTGACCTGCTTGGAGATGATATAGGCCAATGTCGTCTTGCCCACACCAGGCGGTCCCCAGAAGATCATGGAAGGCACGCGTCCCGTCTCAATGGCACGGCGCAGCACGGCATGTTCGCCGATGATATGCTTCTGCCCGATATAGTCGTCGAGCGAGGTCGGGCGCAGGCGTTCCGCTAATGGGATGGTGGATTGCATTGATGAATATTTTGCGCAAAAATACTACTTTTTATGCTTTTGACTTTGCTCTTTTCTAAGTCTTCCCTGCAATGACATTATGGATGATAGGAAAGAATGGTCATAACCTGTTTTAAAGACTGCCTTAGGAAGCTGCTTTTTCAACAATTCCAGCGGAGCATTTTCCGATTCATTCAGCCGTACATAAACGGAATCCACTTGCACTTCTTCCCATGAATCCGGCATCTCGATATTCAAAGGCTCCCAATCAGGTCCAACGCCAATTGGCCTATAAAACAGATCATTTTCATGTCCGATTATCGTAGCATTAAGGCACAACAGCTTGACATGTTTCAACCCTTCAATCTGTTCAAAGACATTGCCATTTTTTACATGAGCAACCCAACCGTCCCCAGTATTGAAATACCAAGCATTGTCCAAGGTGACATCATCAAAATGTTGCAACAGATTACGTCGTTCTTCCTCGCTTATTTTTCCCTCTACCCTCAACTGCTCAATGTTTAAATCCCAAAACCATTCGGGGAAATACGGTTTTTCCCTAAAATCGATCTCAAGTTTTCGAATGGGAATGGTATCGAATTGGCGCAAGGCAACAGGAAGATTCTGAACAAAACGCAAGGAATAACCTTCTTCATTTTCCATTTTCAGTTTCTGGACCTCATTACCAACATCTTTCACTCGCACCATCCAGCCCATCTTAGGCGTTAGCATATAATTCTCGTTGTTTTGTGCAAGTCCAACAAAACCCGCCCACAATTCCACAGGGGTATCCTCTCCTGTCATCATGTTGAACACTCTGGCATCCACCTTAACCATCTCATCCGGCAAACGATCTATATTGTTTAAATATAGCGTATCCAACGGCAGCCTTTCTTCATAACGATTATATGGGAAAAACTTGGCCATCCAACCATCGAGACATTCAGGGCTGCCATACGCTTTCTTGGTATGCACCCGAAACATATTCCTCCAGAACCGTTTGTTAGTTTCGCCTTTTGAAGAAGCAACAATCTGTCTCAGAACAGGTTCAAGCTCATCAATCCACCATTCCAAGTCATAATCCCTCAATTGCATCGCTTTGTCATACACACGCTGCCAGTCATCCGGTGTTCCCTCCAAAACGACATACGGAATACCACAGCCAATCATAGCCGCCGTGAACACAAAATAATCCTTAACCGCGCTCATAAGCGTGATTTCCGAAGCAATTCTTTCGACCTGTGTAGTGGTGGAGAAATCCGCCTTGATGATTTCCGCGATATCACCTTTGGTATTCTCCGCTATCTTTATCGAAAACGAATCAACGGCCTTTTCCCAATCAATCTGCTCGATAAACTCAACATCACAAATACAAGTCAACTCTTTTTTTCCTTCGAAATCAACCATGCGGTCGCGCAAAGCCTCGGCATTGGCATTCACATGATGAGAAAAGCCTTGGGCTATCAATACCCAAATCATATCCGGAGACAATGTTATCGGACGATGGTGCCAATATGCCTCTCGCATACCTGAGATAAAAGAATGACTGCCAAATGTAACAAGGCTATCTGCATCAACTTTCAAAGCCAACAGGCCATAATCCACATGAATACCTTTGTGTTCTATGGCATACTTAGTCAAGCCGGCATCTTCTTCTATAAAAGTCTTGAAAATGTCTTTTGGAGATTGAACAGGCAACAAGGAATCTGGCTTGGACAATCTCTCTATCTTGATGGTAACTTGAGCCTGCAATGGAAAAGCGATTCCCCATAGTACCATCAATAACACGAATGAAAGATATTTTTTCATTGGGCTTATTTTTTTGCAAAAATAACAATTTCAAACGACTTTTTTGCATCAGACCATAAAAATAGTATTTTTGCCCCAAAAGTATTTCACCAATGAAAAGCATCAAAACCCTCCTTATTTTCGTCCTGCTTGTCGCCTTCGGGAAATCGCAGGCCTGCACCAATTTCTTGATCACCAAAGGCGCCAGCGTAGATGGCTCCAACTTCATCAGCTATTGCGCCGATTCGCACATTCGCTATGGCGAGCTCTACTTCACCCCTGCCGCCGACTGGCCGGCGGGCAGCATGCGCGTGTGCTACGACCGCGGCACCAACGCACCCCGTGGCAGTGTGCCCCAACCTCCCCATACCTACCAAGTGGTGGGCTACATCAACGAGAACCAAGTCGCCCTTGGCGAGACCACCTTTGGCGGTCGCGAGGAGCTAATGGACCCGACTGGCATCGTGGATTATGGCAGTCTTATGTTCATCGCCTTGGAGCGCAGCCGCTCGGCTCGTGAAGCCATCAAAATCATGGCCGACTTGGTGGATGCCTACGGCTACGGCTCCGACGGCGAGTCGTTCAGCATCAGCGACGCCAACGAGGTGTGGTATATGGAAATCATGCCGAAGGGCTACACCCCACAGTTGACCAAGACTGGCGACACCATCAACGCCGACCGAGGCGCCGTGTGGGTGGCCATCCGCATCCCTGACGGTTATGTGAGCGGTCATGCCAACGCCGCACGCATCACCACCTTCCCCTTGCGCAACGGTAAGACCTCCATCACCGACAAGGACTGGAAGAAACTATATAACGAGGAAGTTGAGGTGATTTACAAGCACGACATCATCGACTTCGCCCGTCGCATGGGCTACTTCAGCGGCAAGGACAAGGACTTTGATTTCTCGGCCGCCTATGCCCCCGTTGACTTCAGCGCCGCCCGCGTGTGCGACCTCCGCGTGTGGACCATGTTCAACAAGGTCTGCGACGGCATGGACGAATACTGGGGCTATGTCACAGGCAAGGACTTGACGCATCGTATGCCTCTTTACATCAAGCCCAACCGCAAAATCAGCCTTAGCGACATGATGGCGTTCCAGCGCGACCACTTCCAAGGCACCGAGCTTGACAAGACCAAAGACGTGGGAGCAGGACCTTTCGGCTCGCCTTTCCGCTTCAACCCCTTGTATTGGGAATACGATAGCAAGCCTTACCTCAACGAGCGCAGCATCGAGGTGGTGCAGACGGGTTTTTCCTTCATCGCCCAAAGCCGTTCGTGGTTGCCTAACCCCATCGGAGGCATCATCTGGTTCGGCGTCGACGACACCAACTCGACGGTCTACACGCCCTTCTACTGCTCCATTAGCGAGGTGCCGATTGAATACCGTGTGGGCAACGGCGACATGCTGACCTACAGCGAGAATGCCGCCTTCTGGGTCTTCAACCGACTGGCACATTTCAAATACCTGTTCTACAACCGCGTCATCGACGACATCCAAGCCGTGCAAAACGAGTTGGAAAGCGGCTATCAAGAGCAGGTCAACTACGCCGACTCACAGGCCTTGAGCCTCTATGCGCAAGACCCGAAACAGGCCATCGCCTACCTCACCGACTTCTCCAACCAAGCGGGGCACAACACCGTGGCCACATGGAAAGAATTAGACAATTACCTGTTGGTCAAATACCTTGACAGTAACGTGAAGCAAGAAGAAAACGGACAGTTCAAACGCAACGGATACGGCTATCCTGCCAAACCTAAACAACCAGGATATCCCGATTCATGGAAAAAGGCCGTGATTGAAGAGACGGGGGATCAGTTCAGAAGGCCATAAACGTCTTGATCTCGTCCTCGTCCATATTGCGAAAACCATATTCAAACACTACTTCTCCATCCTCCAATAACACTACGACGGGGAAGTTTCCATTGATGGCTTTCAACATTCGCGACACATCGGGATAGAGTACATCGCAATACTGTGCCGAGCCCGATTCCTCGTAAAACTTTGCAATACTTTCCTCGTTGCCCATAAAAAGATAGGTGATGTTTCCTTTCGGGAAGCCGTAGAATTGCTGCATCAAAGAGAGTTTGCGTGCCGCCATTTGGCAATAGTCGCAAGAGGTCGAGAAAAAGCAAACCACCTGCTTGCCCATGTGTAGGTTGAGGCTATCCAATGGAGCATCGTCAAGCATAGCATCGAAAAGCTCCACTTGGAGGTTCTGCTCTGGATCAGCATTTGAAGTCAGATTGTCAGGAGGCGAGATAACGAAAACCGCAATGCTCGAAGACATAACAGCGAGGATGAGTATCAACCAGCGGAATGGTGTCTTCCAACTTTCCATCTTGTAAATCAGCAGGAAAAACAGCATCAGCACTGCGTTTTTAATAAGGCTTTGCTTAGGGTCGAGTTGCAAGAAGTCGCCAAAGCAATGGCAGCTGTCGGTGCGTCCAAGAGTTAGGGCATATATTAATAATAAGGTGTAGCCACCAAGCATGGCCATACTCCCCCACCAATACATCTTATGCAATGTATGGGAAACCAAGCCGATGCCCAAAACCAATTCAAGGATGATGGCCAAGCGAGCTACAATGAAAGAGGCGTTAAGACTAAAGAAATGATAACTGTAAATGTAAATCTCGAAGGAATCCATGCCGATCAGTTTCAGAACCGCCGACACGATGAACACAAGGCCCAGCAGGACCTTCAAAACCGATTTACCGAGAGAATATGACAACCCCGATTATGGCTTGTTACCGTTATTGTTGTTGTTATTGTTGTTATTGTTGTTATTGTTGTTATTGTTGCCAAAAATGTCATCCCACCAATGGTGTTCCACACCCGTCACCTCGTACTCCGACACTTCGTAGCAGATGACCTGTCCCCAGCCCACGATTTCCTTCGACTTGTCGGAACACGAAGAGTTGTCCTCGATAGTGTAATACTCCTCACCCAAATTCACCACTTCCTCATTCTGGACGGTGGTGCAACGGCAATAACGCGTTTTTTTGCACGAAGGCAAGACCATTATCGCCAAGGCAAGTATGACAAACAATAACTTTTTCATTCTCTAATCAAATTTCAGCGCAAAAGTACAAAATTTTGCCGTTATTATATGAAAACGACAAAAATTAAAGCATATTGCACCTAAGGTTCAGTAAAAAATTCAGGATGCAACTCGGCAAACTTACGGTCATATTGTCGAATACGACTCAACGAGCGGCGTGTCCAAACAAGGCGCAACGCATTGCGTTCCGCCTCTGTGAGGTGCCAGTTGATATCGGTAGAAGCATGGAGGCGGTTGGTCAGCGTGTACAACAGCAAGGCCGCAGAAACGCTGATATTGTAGCTCTCCGTGAAGCCATACATCGGGATGCGGACATGCATGTCGGCATGCTCGACGGCATAATCCGAGAGGCCAAGCTTTTCCGTACCGAAGACCAAGGCTACCGGTTGGTCGAGCGGCAAAGTATCGGGCGTGAAATCATCGCGGTGCGGACAAGTGGCCACAATCTTATAGCCCTTATCATGCAACTGTTGATAGGCATCGGGAGTATTAAACTCACCTTTTTCATAATAGTACATGTTGAGCCACTTGGTGCTGCCCAGCACCACATCCGGATTGACATCGTAATGGTTGTTGTTCTCCACGATATGCACGTCCTGGATACCTCTGAGCTCACAACTGCGCAACACTGCGCTGGCATTGTGTGGCTGAAAAATGTCCTCAAGGACGACCGTGAGATGCCTTGTGCGAAAATCGAGAATATCCTCAAAACGTTGCCTGCGTTCGTCAGTAATGAACTGCGTGAGGAACTCAAGCATGGCTATATCAAGGGCTGCATTCTGTTGAAATTCAAGGTTCTGCCACTCCCTTCCGTCATACACGATGGATTTCTTCATGAGCTTTACAATTTCATTAAGAGGTGCAAAAATACGAAAAAAGAAAAAATTACAAAAAAACGGCTGAAGGTAAGCCGAAAAAGCGTACTTTTGCACGCAAAATTTTGAATTGATATGGCACAGAACACAAAACAAGGAGATGAAAGGCTCGAAAACGTTGAAGAAGCCTTAAGCAAAACCGAACTTTGGATTGAAAACAACCAAAAAACCCTGTGGATTATTCTTATTGCCCTGTTGGTCATCGCTTTTTCCATCTATGGCTTCAGCAGGTATAAGGCAAAAAAGAACGAAACTGCCAAGAACCTGAGTTTCCCGAGTGAAATCAGTTTCGAGGAGAAGGCCACACAAGCCGTTGACTTCGCCTCTTATTACATGCAGAACGAAGACTACACCACTGCCCTGAACGGAGACGGCGAAAAAGTCGGATTCCTCAGCATCGTCAACGAGTATGGTTCCACCAAGGCTGGTAAGCTCGCTGCCTATTACGCGGGCCTTTGCTATCTGAAACAAGGTGACTACAACAACGCCATCGAATACCTCAAGAAATACACCAACGACGACAAGGTGTTGTCTCCTTTGGCTTTAGGTCTCATTGCCGACTGCTATCTTGAACTCGGCGACCAGCAAAACGCTGTTGCCTATTACGAAAAGGCCGCCAAGAAGAACGCCAATGATTTCACTTCACCGATGCACCTCGTCAAGTTGGGCATGACCTACGAAATCATGGGCAACTATGCCAAGGCCCTGGAGACCTACAAGACCCTGAAAAAAGACTATCCGAACAGCAATGAAGCTTTCGAAATCACGAAGACCATTGCCTATCTCGAAGAGAAGATGAAATGATTTAAGGGTCAATATAAATAAGGATGCCTGGCCCAGAAAGGTCAGGCATTTTTTTGACAATTAGTTATGAAAAAGAACATCAGAATCGCCTATTTCGGCACCCCCGAATTCGCCGCATCGCAACTGGAAGCCATCCTTAAAGCCGGCTACGAAGTGGCGGTCGTGGTTACCATGCCCGACAAACCCGCCGGTCGCGGTCGGAAGATCCAATATTCAGACGTGAAGCAAACCGCTTTGGAACACGACCTGCCTTTGCTCCAACCAGAAAAGCTAAAAGATCCGACGTTTTTGGAACAATTGGCTTCATACCAAGCTGACCTATTCATCGTTGTGGCTTTCAGGATGTTGCCCGCCGTGGTTTGGCAGATGCCCGAACTGGGCACTTTTAACCTTCATGCTTCCCTCCTGCCCCAATATCGTGGTGCAGCACCCATCAACTTCGCCATCATCAATGGAGAGACCGAGACGGGACTCACCACCTTCTTCCTCAACGAGGAAATCGACAAAGGTGCCATCATCATGCGTGAGAAAGTCAACATCCGTCCCGAAGAAACCGCCGGAGAGCTCCATGACGAGTTGATGCTGTTAGGCAACAAAGTCGTCGTTGAGACCATTAAGAAGATAGAAGATGGCAACGTCCAAGCTTTGCCACAAGAAGAACTGTCAGAAAACCAACCCTTGAAACCCGCTCCCAAGATTACCAAAGAGTTTTGCAATATAGATTGGAGCAGTGACTGCCTGACCGTCTACAACCACATTCGCGGTTTGTCACCCTACCCTGCCGCACACACCCAACTGCAGTCCGAAAATGGTGAAACCATTGACATGAAAGTCTACGCCGCTGAAATCGAAAGCTGCATCCCTAATGTTGTGCCAGGCAGCGTGGTCTCCGACAACAAAAAATATCTGAAAATCGCATTATCGGACGGATTCATCCATCTGAAACAAGTGCAGCAAGCTGGAAAAAAAGCCATGCCGATTGACGATTTTTTAAGGGGAATACAACTCAATGGCAGCTGGAAAACCACTTTGAAATGAGGAAAATAGTCCCTTTTTCATGAAATTTTCGGTTTTTTTGATAAAAATCGCACATTTTTTTCAAAAAACACTTGTATTTTACAAAAATACATTACCTTTGTCGGGTAAAAGTTTAACCACTAATTATAAACTAATATGAATAAAGTAGAATTAATCAACGCTGTCGCCGAAAAGGCCGGCATGACCAAGGTTGATGCAAGAAAGGCTATCGATGCCATCATGGATGTCACTAAAGACGAACTGAAAAAGGACGGAAAAGTCGCTCTCGTAGGTTTTGGTACCATCGCAGTTACCAAGCGTCCTGCAAGACAAGGCCGCAACCCCAGAACTGGCAAGACCATTAAGATTGCTGCAAAGAAAGTTGTGAAGTTCAAACCAGCAGCAAACATCCTGAAATAAGACAATATTTCAAAAACAAAGAAAAGCCGTCATCATTGACGGCTTTTTTTGTTGCACTTTTTCTTGATCGTACCATCCTTCTCATACTGAAGCACATCATTATCAATTAGAAACCGTATTGCATCCAACACCTGCGACTCTTCCATATCGCTACATTGGGATAGAATGTACTTCATTGGCTGACCCGTCTCACGCATCACGCTCTGCACCCGCTCTTCTACCGAATCATATGGGACACGGTGTTGACCCTGCTTCAAACACACATCACAACGGCCACAATTCTTCCTTGTCTTCTCGTTGAAATAACGCAGCAACTGCACACTTCGGCATTCCTCATTGTTGTTCACGAAGTCGATGACCGCCTTCACACGCTCCTCTGCATCTTTTTTTCGGTCGTAATAGTTCTCTTTTGAAAGACCAAAATGCTTGGAATCAACAAACTCCGATAAAAACAGCACTTGTGGTTTGTCGTTGCGTGGTGCGTAGGAAAGGAACTGGTAAGATTCCAGCTTTTTCAACTGCTCAACGACTTTGTCCGAAGCTAGTCCGGTCTTTTTGGCCAGAACTTCCTCGTTGATTTTCACGAAATCGGTAAGCACGCCAGGCAAACTACGCAACATACACTTAATCAGTTCGCTGTATTGTGGATTGTTGACCTGAAAGCCATAAATGTCATCGCGCGAGGCCTTGATCATCACCTTGGAAGGCTCATCAAAGCTGTCGGAGAGCAACAGAAAGCCTTCTTTTTCAAGGATTTTCAAAGTGTGGAACACCTCAACGACAGAGAAGTCGTAACGATTAGCGAAGTCGCTGATGACAAAAGGATAGGATATGTTCTCTCCTGCCCCAACAGGAATATTGAAATAGTTACCCAAGGCGTTATAAATCAATTTAATGCGCTCCAACTCAGGGAACGATTGCGTTAGGTTCTCCTGCAACTTAGTAACATCGGCAGGCGAAACAAGCAAGAAAGCCTCAGAAGGCTTGAGGTCACGGCCTGCGCGACCCGCCTCCTGGAAGTAGGCCTCAATACTATCGGGCAGATCCATGTGGATAACAAGACGCACATCAGGCTTGTCGATACCCATACCGAAAGCATTAGTAGCGGCAATAACCTTCACCTTACCTTTCATCCATAGATCTTGACGCTCATCGCGAGTCTTGGCATCCAATCCAGCATGATAGAAAGTGGCACTAATACCCACCGAGTTGAGCCAATCAGAAATGACCTGTGTGCGCTTGCGGTTGCGTACATACACAATGGCGCTGCCCTCTGTCATAGCTTCCAACTTACGGCGCAACACACCGTATTTGTCGGCCTCTTGATACACATTGTAAGTCACATTCTTGCGTTCAAAACTGCTTTGGAAGACATTTTTTTCTTTGAAGCCGAGGCGAAATTGGATGTCATCGACTACTTTGGCTGTTGCAGTGGCAGTCAAGGCCAAGACAGGTGTCTTTGGCATATAAGGTCGAATGTCGGCAATCTTCAAATAAGGAGGACGGAAGTCATATCCCCACTGTGAGATGCAATGTGACTCATCAACAGCCAGCAAGCAAACCTTCATCCGCTTCAGAGCCTCGATAAAGGCATCCGTTTGCAGGCGCTCAGGCGAGACATACAAGAACTTCAGTCGCCCGTATGCCGCTTGATTATAAGCTAATTCCAAGGCATCGGGGTGCATCCCTGAATAAATGGCAGCTGCTGGAATGCCTTTGTCCACAAGGTGTGCCACTTGGTCCTTCATCAGCGCGATGAGCGGAGTGATGACGAGGCATAAACCCTCCATCGCCATGGCTGGCACCTGAAAGCAGATGCTCTTGCCGCCGCCCGTGGGCAACAAAGCGAGCGTATCCTTCCCTGCCATCACCGAGTCCACGATGTCCTCCTGGAGCGGGCGGAAACTGGGATAGCCCCAATACTGCTGTAATATGGCTCGGGTGGCGGCGGACATAACTATTGCATTCTCTCAATCTCAATCTGCAACTGAAGCATTTCATCCCTGAACTTGGCGGCTGCCAGGAAATCCATTTCCTTGACGGCCTTCTCCATGTTCTTCTTGGCCTGCTGGATGGCTTTCTGTATCTGCTCCTTCGACCTATATTCAGTTCGGCCTTCTGCCGCCATCGTGGCATCACCTGTTTGCGAATAGGACACCGGCGCAGGCTGGCCTTTCAAGGTACCTAACGAGTTGTCGATAGCCTTAACAATGGTCTTTGGCACAATGCCGTGAGCCTCGTTGTAGGCCATTTGCTTGGCACGACGGCGAGCGGTTTCATCAATGGTCTTGCGCATCGAGTCGGTAATCGTATCAGCATACATGATGACCTTGCTCTCGGCATTACGCGCAGCACGGCCTGCGGTCTGCACCAAGGAACGCTCCGAACGAAGAAAACCCTCCTTGTCGGCATCAAGAATAGCCACAAGGCTAACTTCGGGCAGGTCCAGACCCTCACGCAAAAGGTTCACACCCACCAAGACGTCGAAATCGCCCATACGCAGACCTTGCAGGATCTCCACACGCTCCATGGTGTCCACATCGGAGTGAATGTACCGTGTCTTGATTTTCAAGCCGTTGAGATAGGTATTCAGTTCCTCGGCCATGCGTTTCGTCAAGGTGGTGACCAACACACGCTGGTTCTTCTCCGTCACTTTGTGGATCTCATCAATGAGGTCATCTACTTGATTCAAACTGGGGCGCACTTCAATCACAGGATCGAGCAAGCCAGTGGGACGAATTAGCTGCTCCACATATACACCATCGCTTTGCTGCAACTCAAAGTCAGCGGGTGTGGCACTGACATAGATGGTCTGTCCCGTAAGCGCCTCAAACTCATCAAACTGCAAAGGTCTATTATCCAATGCCGACGGCAAACGGAAGCCATATTCCACCAAGGTCTGCTTGCGCGAACGGTCGCCGCCATGCATGCCACGAATCTGTGGAATGGTCACATGGCTCTCGTCGATGATGGTGATGAAATCGTCAGGGAAATAATCAAGCAGGCAGAACGGCCTCGTCCCTGGACTGCGTCCGTCAAAATAACGCGAGTAGTTCTCAATGCCAGAGCAATAGCCCAGTTCCTTCATCATCTCGATATCATAATTGACACGGTCTTCCAAGCGCTTGGCTTCCAAGTTCTTTCCAATCTCGCGGAAATACTCGGCCTGCTTGAACATATCATCTTGTATTTCCGCCACAGCAGAGTTCAACTTACTTTGTGAAGTCACAAAGATGTTGGCGGGGAAGATGGTCAATTCAGAGAGCTCCTCCATCTTTCTCCCCGTCACGGGATTAAGCATTTCCAGACTGTCGATTTCATCATCCCAAAAAACGATGCGGTAGGCATAATCGGCATAGGCGGGAAACACATCCATTGTCTCACCTTTTACCCTAAATTTACCCTGCGTGAACTCAATCTCGTTGCGCACATACAATGCCCCAACCAAAGCCTTGGCCACCTCATCGCGGCTGATTTTCATTCCGCGCTCCAAATAGATGATATTCTTGCCGAAATCATCTGGATTGCCAATACCATAAAGACATGATACAGAGGAAACTACGATAATATCACGCCGACCAGAAAGCAAGGCAGAAGTCGTCGCTAAACGCATCTTGTCGATGTCCATGTTGATGGCTAGATCCTTTTCAATATAGGTATTGGTGGCGGGAATGAACGCCTCGGGCTGGTAATAGTCGTAATAGGAAACGAAATAATTCACCGCGTTCTCAGGGAAAAACTGTTTGAACTCGCCATAAAGCTGAGCAGCCAATGTCTTGTTATGGCTCAACACCAAAGCGGGACGATTCACCTGAGCCAACACATTGGCAATGGTGAACGTCTTGCCCGAACCCGTCACGCCAAGCAATGTCTGTGCATGGTCGCCACGGTTCAAGCCATCCACCAACTGCTTGATGGCTTCGGGCTGGTCGCCAGTAGGCTGAAAATCAGAGACTAGTTTGAAATCCATAATCAATATCGTTTTGCAAAGACTGCAAAGATACACATATTTTTCGTAATTTTGCAGCCTAATACGACAAGGTATGATTCAAGCGACAGGCATTCATAAATCCTACGGCAGCCTCGAAGTGCTCAAAGGCATCGACCTCCACATCAACAAAAAGGAAATCGTGAGCATCGTTGGTGCTTCGGGTGCGGGCAAGTCCACCCTACTCCACATCATCGGTACCTTGGACAAAGCGGACCGCGGACAATTGTTCATTGACGGCACCGAAGTCAGCAAATTGAACGAAACGGCATTGGCCGCCTTCCGCAACCAGAAAATCGGTTTCGTGTTCCAGTTTCATCACCTGCTGCCTGAGTTCACTGCCATCGAAAACATCTGCATTCCTGCCTACATTGGCGGTATGGGCAAGAAAGAAGCCACCGAGAGAGCCGAGAAACTACTTGAATACCTGAATCTTACCGACAGAAAGACCCACAAGCCTTCCGAGCTTTCGGGTGGCGAGCAGCAACGCATCGCCGTGGCACGCGCTCTCATCAACCAACCCGCGGTGGTGCTGGCCGACGAACCTTCGGGGAATCTCGACTCGAAATCGGCAGAAGAACTGCACAAACTTTTCTTCCGCCTCCGCGACGAAATGGACCAAACTTTTGTCATTGTCACACACAACCCGACATTGGCCGCCATGTCAGATCGCACTATTACTATCAAAGACGGAAGAATTGTTTGATTTAAGATTGAAGATTTAAAGATTCAAAATTATCAGTTCTTATCTTACAATATAATAAGCCAATTCTCGTTATGGATATTAATATTCAAATCACCATTCACAATTTTTAAATCTTGAATTTTGAATTTTGAATTTGCTCATGAATAAAAAACTCATATTTACCCTGTTGTTTGGTGCTTCGCTCCTTTTGAGTACCAATTTCGTCCAAGCCCAAAATGCCGAGTCGTACGAGTCGCTGATGAAGAAAGGCAACGACAAGTTCACGGCCAAGGACTACATCAGTGCGAAGACCTACTACGAGATGGCGTTGAAGCAAAAGGCGAACGACCCGACAGCCAAAAAGAAGTTGGACGAAACCGTGAAGAAGATTCAGGAAGACGGTGCCCGACAGGAAGTGTTCTATGCTCATCTGGATGCTGGCGACCAGTACTTTGGACAACAGAAATACGAAGAGGCTTTGGCTGAATATGAGCAAGCCTTGAAAGTTTTCCCCAACGATAAATATGTTAGCGGTCAGGCCGAGGCCGTGCGTGCCATTTTGAAAGAGCGTCAGGACAAACAAGACGCCTTCGACACCGCCATGAGCCAAGGTGAGAGCTTGCTGGCCGAAGATAACTTCGACGCTGCCATCATGCAATTTGAAACCGCCATCGAGATTTTCCCCAACGACAAACTGCCCAAGGAGAAACTAGCCGAGGCCAGACAGAAAAAACAGCTCTACACTGAAAAGGTAACCCGGTTCGACAACCTCATGGAGGAAGCCCGACAGTTCGGACTGCGCAAAAACTACGATGCTGCCATCGGCAAACTCGACCAAGCCCTTGAGCTCTTTCCCAACGACATAGAAGCCAATGCCAAGCGCAACGAATACCAAGCAGCTAAGGGCGTGACCGACCAATACAACGGCATCATTGCCGCTGCCGACCAACTATACGAAAACAAAGCTTACAGAGAAGCCAAGGCACAGTATCAGAGTGCCCTTGCCGTCGTCGCGGGCGACGCCTACGCAACAGACATGATCGGTCGCCTCGACCAGCTCATTGCCGAACAGGATGCAGAAGAGGCTGCAAGAATTGCCGCAGAGCAGGAAGCCGCACGTTTGGCTGCTGAGGCAGAGGCTGCACGCTTGGCTGCTGAAGCCGAGGCCGCCCGTATTGCCGCAGAGCAAGAGGCCGCAAGGCTGGCTGCAGAGGCTGAAGCGGCTCGTATCGCCGCAGAGCAAGAAGCAGCTCGTATTGCCGCCGAACAAGAAGCTGCACGCTTAGCTGCAGAAGAAGCTGCACGTATCGCTGCTGAACAGGAAGCCGCACGTCTGGCTGCCGAAGCCGAGGCCGCGCGTATCGCCGCCGAAGAGGAAGCCGCCCGACAAGCCGCACTGGCAGCCGCCGAGGCCGAACGTCAAGCCACTATCAAGACCATGCTCGATGCTGCCGACGCTTTGTTCAACCAACAAGATTACGCCAACGCTAAGGTAAAATACCAAGAGGTTGTGAATTTTGACGCAGGCAATGCGATTGCCACCGCCAAGATCCAGGAAATCGATGGCATCTTTGCCCAGATGGCTGCTGAGTTGGAAGCCAATTACAACAAGGCCATGAGCGCTGGCAACAGCGCCATGACCGCAGAGAACTTCGCTGAAGCCATTACACAATATCAAACAGCCTTGGCATACAAGCCTGAAGACCCGACGGCCACGGCACAATTGGCCATTGCCCAAAAGTCGGAAAGCGACCGTATCGCCGCACTTCGTAGCCAATACGAGAAATTCGTCAAGGAAGGTGACGCCAACTTCAAGACCAACACCTTCGACAAGGCTATCGAAGCCTACACCAGAGCCGAGGAACTTGGCCTGGAGACCTACCCCACCGAGATGATTGCCCGTATCGGCGAAATCATCGAACAAAACAAGCTCTATGAGCTGAACAGCGACTACATCTCACTTGCCGCTGGTGAGGCTCGCCGTTTTGAATTCAACAAGATTGATGTGGCCGTGCGCCGTTCCAACTACATCATCATCAAGGTGCGCAACCCGCATCCAGAGAAGACCTTCCCGATGATTGTCTCCTTCGGCGGTGCTGGCGGCAAAAACGGTGGTTTCGTGCTACCTATTGCAGCAACTGAAGAAGAAAAGACCTTCATCTTCCGAATTGGGTCGCAATACAAGTGGTTCAGCGAAGATAACACTTGGATTGAAATCATCTCCGAGAATAATGAGGTGGAAATCGGGAAGCTAGAGGTTTCGCGGAGCAACTGAGCAGCTACAACCGCTTATGGAGTTACAATCGGCAACTCTGTGGACTCTTTTATCGTACTGACCGAATAGACGCTGTCGACCACGTATTTGCTCATGCCACGCCAAGGCAACGTGCCAAGGTATTCCTTGTAGTGCAGTTCCACGAACTTGCCCGCGCACCGTTCCAACTGCTTCGCCACATTTTCATCCTTCACCGAAAAGTTGAACTCGTTCGATTGTATGGTAGCGTTGCTATTTTTGGAGTTATATCCAGCCTGAATAAGTCGGCCTTCGTAGGTCTTAAAGACATAGCCTTTGTAAACGAACAAGTTGAGTTCGCCTGCCTTCACGCCGCTACCGAAAACAAAATAGAACTTGAAAAAGACAAAACTCGCCGCAGCCAGTACGACGATGATAGTTAAAATGGTGAAAATTTTCTTTCCAATTCCCCTTTTCTTGGGTTTCCCTGAATACTCTTCCATAGTTATTGCTCTTTTTTCTGTTTCTTCTGATAAAAATCACAAATTGTCGTGATGCCACATTCCTCACATTTGGGCTTGCGCGCCAGACAGACATAGCGTCCGTGCAGGATCAGCCAATGGTGTGCTTTGGAAATCACCTCTTGGGGCAGATGTGCCACCAAAGTCTTTTCGGTTTCCAGCACATTCTTTGAGTTTTTGGTCAAGCCGATGCGGTTAGAAACGCGGAAAACATGCGTATCGACGGGCATGGCGGGCTGGTCGAAGGCCACGGCCATCATCACATTTGCAGTCTTACGACCCACACCAGGCAGTTTCTGCAAGTCTTCTAAATTATTGGGAACTATACCATTGAAGTCGCTCAATAAGGTTTGCGCCATCCCCAACAGGTTCTTGGCTTTGTTGTTGGGATAGGAAATACTCTTGATATAGGTGTAAATCTCCTCAACCGTCGACTCAGCCATGTCTTGCGCCGTAGGGAAACGCTGGAACAAAGCTGGTGTAGTCATATTGACACGCTTGTCAGTACACTGTGCCGAGAGAATCACTGCCACTAACAGCTGATAGGGGTCTTTGTATTCCAACTCCGTCTCAGCGATGGGCATATGCTCCTCGAAATAGGCTACAAATGCGTCGTATTTTTGTTGAAGTTTAGTTTGTTTCATTGTGCTTTAACTGAACTATGACTTATGATGATGACTATGACCGCAATAACAATCCGTAAAAGCGGTCATAGACATTGTCACTGGTCATAGTCGAAAACTATATGATATCCCCTTGTTCGTCGACAAGCACGCCCCAGCTGACTGCCGTCATTTTGTCTTCCGTGAAGAAGAAGTCAATCATGGCATCTTCAAAGGAAACACGCAGCTCTCCATCTTCGGTTTCTTCTTCCAATTCCTTGAAACCGTTGTCTTTCATCAATTGGATGACTTCAGGTTTCTTAAGTTCAAACACTTTCTTGCCATACAGCGTAGCTGCCTCATTTTCAGTCTCGAAGCAAGCTACCACCGATTTGGTAACACCCTCGAAATAGATGTTCGTCTGGATAGAATCATACTCGTAATAAATGGAGCGGTTGCCCGTTTCTTCCATATCGCTCAGTTCTTCATAAAAATCGGGCATGTTCAGCATTTTGACTGTCTCGTCAAGGGTCATTCCGAAAGGGATCTCGCCGTAGCCTTTCAACGGCATAATGGTAAAGTCTTTCATCATAGCTTTGTTGATTTGGCCGCTAAGATAGGCAATTTATTGGAATGGCGGCAAAAAAAAGGAAAAAACACTTGAATATTACCGTATTGATTGACCTCCAATAGATTGACTACGTCGAATGCAGAGCATTTCCATGCCAACCCACAATCTCCACAGGAATGACATTGGAGGTCAACTATTCAAACCGAATCGACTTGGTGGGAGTAATGCGGTTGATGACCGAGGTCGGGATGAGCAGCATCAACACCCACAGAAGGAAAGTACCCAAGTTGATAAATATCACTGTACTAAGGTGCAACTCGATGGGAACAGCGGAAAGATAATAAGTGGCGGCATCCAATTTGATAAACCCGGTGTATTGCTGCATGAAGCAGAAACCCAAACCGATGACATTGCCTATGAGCATTCCGATGAGCAGGATGCGCAATGAGCGGCGCAAAAACACCTCACGGACAAACTTGTTACTCGCACCCATAGCTTTCAAAAGCCCAATGGTAGATGTCCTTTCGATGATGATAATCAGCAACATACTGATTACCGTAATGCCTGCAACAAGCAACATCAAGGCCATAATGAGCCAGACATTAGTATCCAAAAGGTCAAGCCAGTCGAAGATTTGGGGATTGCTCTGACGCGCGGTATAAGAGGCCAATTCGGAAGGTAATGTATAGTAAAGTTTCTCATTGACTTGATTCACATCGGCATCGTCGTTCAATGCAATTTCCAAAAGTCCGGCTTCATTATCCTCCCAGCCGTTCAGCTTGCGGATCTGGTTGAGGTCGGCGAAAACAAAACGCTCGTCGAACTCGAAGAGTCCCGTCTCAAAGATGCCTGACACCGTGAATTTTCTGCCACGCGCCTGTTGATCCTTGTCGATGAACCACACGCGAACGTCATCACCCACATTGAGCAGCATTTTGTTGGCAATCACTTTGGAAACCAGTACCTCGTTGGAGCGTTCATCAGCATGATACTCTGGTGTATTACCTTCCAGCAGACAGTTGCTGAAATAGGTCCAGTCATAATTCTCGTCCACACCCTTCAGCACCACACCTTGAATCTCGTCATCGGTTTTGATCATGCCCGCCTTATTGGCCACCTGTTGGTAATGTGCAATGCCCTCAATGGAATTCAATCGACTGATTAACAATGAGTCTAAGACAAAAGGCGTCTCTTCCACCGACTCGTTTTTGTCCAGCGACTGCACATGAATCGGGGCCACAAAGCCTATCACCTTGTCGCGAATCTGGTTCTTGAAGCCCACCACGACCGCCCAAGCGATAAGCATCACGATGATGGCCAAAGCCACACTCGTAACGGCCAAACGCATCACGGTCGAAGAAAGATTTTCCTTCGAAAGCGAAAAAATTCGGTTGGCTATGAATTTTGGGCCCGACATTTGCAGGTTTTTCAATAATTTTGCAAAAGTAAAAATAAAACCGAAATGAAAAGACAATTCTTCGCCATCGCATTCTTCTTTCTGATCCTAATGGTGCCTGCGTCAGCGCAAATTTTCAAAATGGACGACGAACCCAGGCTGGCATTTGTAGACAAAGACCATTATATCAGTGCCGCAATGCAAATGAATGACTATCTACCTCTTTTGCAAGGAAAGCGTGTGGGGGTGGTTGGCAACCAGACGAGTATCATCGGCGAAACGCATTTGGTGGACACCTTGCTCTCGCTGGGCGTTGACGTTCGAAAAATCTATACGCCCGAGCATGGCTTTCGTGGCACTGCCGATGCGGGTGCCAAGGTGAACAGCGGAAAGGATGAAAAGACAGGTCTGCCCATTGTCTCACTCTATGGCAAAAACAAAAAGCCTACGCCAGAGATGCTGCAAGGTATCGACATCATCCTCATTGATTTGCAGGATGTTGGCGTGCGTTTCTACACCTATATCTCCACCATGAGCTATGTGATGGAGGCCGCTGCCGAAAACGACATCCCTGTCATCGTCCTTGACCGCCCCAACCCGAATGGCTTTTATGTAGACGGCCCGGTGTTGAAACCAGAAAACAAGTCTTTCGTAGGCATGCATCAAGTGCCTGTAGTCTACGGCATGACAATCGGGGAATATGCCAAGATGGTGAATGGCGAAGGCTGGCTGAAAGGCGGTATCACCTGTGACCTCACCGTTATACCTATTAATAATTATAACCGTAACGCCATTTACGAACTGCCCGTGAAGCCTTCGCCCAACCTACCCAACTGGGAGTCGGTCTACCTCTACCCCACCCTCTGCTTTTTTGAAGGCAGCATCGTCAGCGTGGGACGCGGCACAGAAACACCGTTCCAAATCTATGGCCATCCTGATATGCGAGGCGGCTATACTTTTACGCCCAAAAGCACAAATGGGGCTTCAAAGCCCTTGCTCGAAGGCCAACGCTGCCGTGGCGAGAATCTCTTAGAGTATGCCCAAGATTTTGTCCACAACGACAACCAGCTTCACTTGGAATGGATCATCGATGCCTATCAGCAATTGAAAGGCAAAGGCTTCTTCAAGGATTACTTCCGTCTGCTTTCAGGCGACAAGCAGATGCAACGCGACATAGAAAACGGAAAAAGCGCGGAACAAATCCGCGCTTCATGGGAAAACGACCTAGATGCTTTCAAAGTTATTAGAGCCAAATACTTGTTGTATTAAATAACAGTCTCCTATGTCATTCCCGCGTAGGCCTGTGAGAAAGCATGGATCTATAGGAGACGGCTTGTAGTTCTATACCCTAATATGACGGTTCTTAAAGCCATAGATTCCAGCACCCTGCAATTCTACGCACGGAATGGCATGCCTTTAAGAACCTGCGAAAACAGAAAAAAAAGCCAATATCTGTTAGCCGAAAACCTCTTCAAGCAAAGCAACAAACTTTTGATAAGCAAGCGTGTCCGACAATTCCGATAAGGCTTCGCCCAACGAACGGTAGTACCATTCCACATCCGCTTTCCCATTTGGAGCATGAAACAGTTTCCAAACCTCGTCGCCAATCTTGCGATAATCTATAACAATACCATACATGTTGGAAAGTTTGTCGCCAAGAGCTACCACCTTGCTGTCGTATGGAGCAGTAACTAATTGATTGACTTGAACCGTCTTTTTTTCACGCCATGTCATATTCTCGTCCAAAGGCGCAGTTTCATGCTGAACTAGTTCGGCCACCCTATCGCCAAATTGTTCCCGGATTTGTTCAATGGTCACATCAGTGTCTTCAACAGTGTCATGCAGGACGGACGCAGCCAACAATTCCTGGTCATTGGAAATGGTGGCCACAATACTGGCTGCTTCCATCGGATGGATGATATAGGGATAAGCCTTGCCGCGACGTTCCGTACCGCTATGTGCCTCAGTGGCAAACTTCACGGCTTTGTCGAAAAAAGAAGTATCTAAAGGATTGTTCATAATCAAATCAAGTTAATTCTTTGGGCTTGTTCGAATATACGATGGGCGTGTTGGGCATTATAATTGCTGGCTCCATAAAGTGCTGTGAACAATTGTGTCAAACCCGCCACACCAAAGCCTTTTTTCAGGATATAGACGATGCAAATATTCTGTAAAGCTACCGAATAGGCCACAATGTCGAGACCTGTGCCAGCCAACTGCAAAAGTGCCAACTGATATGCTGCTTCCTCGCAATCATTGCGCAAGCGCACAATGTCACCGATAGTCTTCATATTTAATCGCAATAAGATTTTGTAATAAGGCATGAGGCTATCTTCGTATAACTCAGCTTGATTGATGGCAGCAATCTTTTTGGCCAGTCGCATGAACGGTTTCAATTCAAGATAACTGCGGAAAGTATCGCCATCAAGGGTCACTTCGTCGAAATTGCCACTAGCCACAAGTGCCTGCACCTTGCGACGATAGTCTGTGATTTCCTTGCGGATGCGACCGAACTGCTCATCAGCCAGTTCCAACATGCCTGCCAAACGGTTCATGTCACGCTGGTACTCCAGAGGAACTTCCACATCGCTCTTGTAGCCCATGTCATGATACATATTAGCCCAAACGTGCTGCAACGAACTACGCATCTGCAACTCAAAACGCATCTGGTTCAGCTCGGGCATAGTCGGGTCTTTATACATCGTCTCGGGAATGCGGCAAATGTAGTGTAGGGACATATAGCCGAAACGGTCGATTTCTAGCATCTTGCGCTTATCCACGGAGTTCTCCCAGTCGATGTCGAACATCTGTTCCACAAGTGCCGAGATGATGTCCACCTCGTTGCTGTAGAAAGTGATGATGCGGAAGCCCACGATATCAGTAATGTCATCGATCGAGTTGTATTTGTAGCCTTTCAATTCCAACTTCCCAACAAGGCTGTTCTCAGTCTTGATGCGAGATTCAAGACCTGCAACGAGAATATGGTTTTCATCGAGACAAGTACGCAACTTATTGATGACAAAGACATTTAATCTCTCGTACAAAGGCATCCTTTTTCGATACTCGTCGAGTATCATTTCGCAGTGCATGTCGAGTTTCATAAAGCTTATAGGATGGTGATGATGTTGGAAAATCCTGTGATGTCAAACACTTCCTTTACCATAGGGTTCATGTTGCGCATCACCAAATTGCCTTTCCGCGCGATAACGCTTTTTTGCAACATAAGAAAAATGCGTAGCCCCTGCGACGAGGTGTAGGTCATGCCTGAGCAGTCGATATCAATGTCTGGACGGTCTCCTTCCATCAAAGGAGCAATGTCCTGCTGGAATTGGTTGGCACTGGAAGTGTCGATACGCCCATTCAGCGTCACTAAGGTCTTCTCGTCTTGTTTATTAATCGTAATATCCATATTATTTTCTCTAAACTCTAAACACTAAACTCTAAACTCTTTTAGTCATAGTCAGTACATTGTTCCCATCCACATACTGATAGTTGATGCTGTCCATCATTTTCTTGCAAAGGAAGATGCCTAATCCGCCCACTTTGCGTTCGTTAGCCGGAAGCGAAACATCTGGGTCGGGTGCTTCAAGCGGATTGAAAGGTACACCAGCATCGCGTAACTCTATGGTGAGGATAAGCGAGTCGTGGTCAAGGCTTGTGCCCACTTCCAACCAGCCAATGCCACCTTCGTAGGCATAACACACCACATTTTCGACCGCTTCTTCAATGGAGAGTCTCAACTTGAATCGCAAAGCCTCATCGAAGGGCATGTCAGGCGAAGCCATCAGGAAATCAATGATTTCACTACTCTTGTCAGTTATAGGGTTGAATCGTTTTTTAGTCATGCTAGTTTATTCTTACACTCATAATCGTAATGTCATCATTTTGCGGGTTGCCTTCGGCAAAAGCATTCACTGAAGCGTAGAGGCTTTCAACTATAGTTCTTTCTTGGGAATTGTTGGGTTGGGTAGACGTTTCAGGAAGCGTTTCTACAACATGTTTGGCCCAATCCATGAGGCGATCCTTGCCATATTGGGTTTGGTCTTTCTTCTCTGCTTCAGTCACACCGTCGGTATAGGCAATGATGCGCGTGCCCGCCTGCAAATCTAAGCTTTCGGCTTGGTAATCAAAATCCTTGAACAGGCCAATGGCCAGATTAGGTTTGGCCTTGAGATAATATGGCTCACCATCAGGGGGTATGACCAAAATAGGACAATGACCCGCATTGCAATAATCTATGTGACGCGTCTTAAGATTGACGCGAGCGACAAACAGTGTGACGAACATCCCGCTGTTGTTCGCTTCGCTGACGCTATCGTTGATACGGCGCAAAGTCTTGTCCAAAGGCAAGTCAAGCCCTTCCACGATATGAAGCGTTGCATTGGTGATAGCCATCATCAGTGAGGCGGGCATCCCTTTACCCGACACATCGCCGATGGCGAAATAAAGATTGTCGTCTTTGAGGGTGAAATCGTAAAGGTCTCCACCCACTTCCTTGGCAGGATTCATGAGGGCGTAAATCTGCGGAGGAAAGTCTGTGTTCAGCATTCCCATCTGGATGTCGCGTGCCATATTGAGTTCCGACTCCATACGCTCATTGGCAGTAGCCGTGGTTTGCAATTCGTCAGTGATGGGGCGTGTCTTTGTCCGAATGATACGACGACATACAAAATACAACACCAAAAGACTCACCAAGGCAATCACAATCAAGGTAATTTGCATCTCAGACGAACGGAGCAAAAACCTCAAAGGCTCCTCTGGTACTATGGCGGTTTTACGGACTTCCCTGCCAAGAATCACATTGGAAGCCACCGCCACCGCCAACTGTGACACGACGAAAATGGCAGACGCAACCCCTAGGATGGTCCAACTCAATCGGCTGGCAAACGATTTCCTTTTCATGGAAGGCTATTACTCCTTTAAAACCTTGCAAAGGTACGAAAACTTGTAAAAACCAATAGGTTTCTAGTTTATTTTCTATTTTTGTCGAAAAATCCCAAACAATGGAAGCCATAAAAATCTCTTTGGATGACTATATCCTCTCTGGAGGCGGTTTCAATGGCGAAAGCTATGACCACAAAACCGATCCTTCCATCATGCTTAAGCTCTATTTTCCAGGCAAAATCCAACAGCCTTTGGATGAAATGATACTAGCCAGAAAAGTCTATGAATCAGGCATTCCCACCCCAGAACCCGGTGAATATGTAGTTACCGAAGACGGACGCTATGGCATCCGATTCCGCCGCATCGTTGGCAAATTGTCCTACTCACGTGCTGCTGGCGACCATCCTGAAAACGTCAAGCAATATGCAGAGGAATTTGCGCAAATGTGTCTCCAGCTGCATTCAACCCACGTTGACACGACACAGTTCGAAAACATCAAAGACCGCTATTGTCGCTTGCTGGCCGAAAACCCATTTTTCACATCGGAAGAAAAGGAAAAACTCAGCAAGTTTATTGCCGAGGTTCCCGACACCGACACCGCCATCCACGGTGACTTGCAGTTCTCCAACGCCATTTTCGTTGGTGACCAACGTTATTTCATCGACCTTGGAGATTTCTGCTACGGACATCCTAACTTCGATGTCGCGATGATGTATCTCTGTTGCATCCTCGACGGTGAAGAATACCTTCAAAATATCTTCCACATGAGCAAAGCCACCGCAATTCGATTTTGGGAGGCATTTGCTACTATTTACTTTGGTGAAGACCGTTCACTTGAAGATATTGCTAAAGAAATCGAACCCTTTGCTGGCCTCAAGACCCTAATCATCGAACGCGACTCAGGAAAACCAATGACTGAGTTCCGCAAGGCTTTGAAAGGCATCCTTTAGTATATGCCGTAGGGCTGTCACATTAGGACAGCCGGTGTTATAATAACATCGGTTGCCGTGATACAACAGCCCTACATGCAATATAATTATCTCAACCTTCCAGGATACACCTTCAAGGCCTCTTCGAGGCACTTAATGGCAGCCTTCAGGTCATCTATGCAGATGCAGTAAGTGATACGGGCCTGATGACGTCCCTTTTCGGGATCGGCATAGAAGCCCGTGGCGGGAGCCAACATCACCGTGGCGCCGTTATAGCTGAAATCGGTGAGCAACCACTGGCAGAACTTGTCGCTATCGTCGATGGGCAAGTCGATGACGGTGTAGAAAGCGCCCTTAGGCATTGGGCAGAAGCATCCAGGAATTCTGTTGACACCTTCAACAATGACATTGCGGCGGGCAATGTATTCGTTATACACACCATCAAAGTATGACTGTGGAGTATCGACAGCGGCTTCAGCAAAAATCTGACCAAAGCTCGGTGGCGACAGACGGGCCTGAGCCAAACGCATAGCGATGGCATAGACCTCACTATTACGGGTCACCATGCAACCCACACGGGCACCACAAGCGCTGTAACGCTTCGAGACCGAGTCGAACAGGACAGTATTGCGCTCCAATCCTTCAAGCTGCATCACGCTGAAGTGCTTGTGACCATCATAGCAGAACTCACGATACACCTCATCAGCAAATAGATAAAGGTCGTACTTCTTGACCAAACCTGCCACCTTCAGCAACTCCTCATGGGTGTAAAGATAACCCGTGGGGTTATTGGGGTTACAAATCATGATGGCTCTAGTGCGAGGTGTGATGACTTTCTCGAATTCCTCAATGGGAGGCAGGGCAAAGCCCGTCTTGATGTCGCTAGGGATAGTGACAATCTTGGCATCGCACAGCTTGGCGAAGGTGTTATAGTTGGTGTAGTAAGGTTCTGGGATGATGATTTCGTCGCCAGGATTGAGGCACACGGTGAAAGCCATCTGCAGAGCCTCACTACCACCAGTGGTGACGATAATTTGGTTCGGGGTCACATCGATGCCATGACGGTGGTAATAGTTGCAGAGAGCGCGACGATAGCTCGGGATACCGGCCGAGTGGCTGTATTCCAACACACCATGGCTGGCAGGAAGATCCTTCGCAGTCTCAGCCAAAGCCTTCAAAGCTCCCTTAGGAGTTTCAATGTCAGGCTGACCGATGTTGAGGTGATACACATGGATGCCACGCTCTTTGGCGGCATCAGCAAAAGGAACAAGTTTACGGATTGCCGACTGCGGCAATTCCAGACCTTTTTTGGATATTTGTGGCATAAGTTGTTGTTTTTGAATAAAAAGCCATCTAACGTAAACATTAGACGGCTTCTATAATCTTAATAAATTACTTTCATTATTGTTTGTTGACAGGTGAGCCCTTGCCAAAATCGTTCTTTTTCTCTGGCATGGCTTCGTTGGCTTGTTCAAGCACGCGACCCTTAATACGCAACACCACAGTTGAGTTCTTGAGAGCATTGGAAGTAACAGTCACGGTCTTGTTAATGTTGCCGACACGATTGGTCTTGTAGGTCACCTTGATGACATCCGATTCGCCAGGAAGGATGGGTTCGTTAGGCCATGAAGGGATGGTGCATCCGCAACTCGACTTGGGCTTCTGAATGAGAAGAGGCTCGTTACCCGTATTGGTGAACCGGAACTCACATTCGCCATTGCCGTTAAATGGAACATCGCCATAGTCGTGAACCAGTTTTTCAAATTCAATTTCAGGACCAATGGCAGCCTTGCTGTCTTGCGCCTTGGCAACTCCAACCATAAGGAACATAATGCCAAGCAGATAAATGATTTTCTTCATTTCGTAATGATTTTAAAATTGTTGCAAAATTATGAATTATTTTTGTTCGTTGCTCAAATATGCCAATTTTTCAAACATTTTTTCTTTTTGTCAAAAACCGTACCAAAAAAAAGCAATCCCCCAAGAAAAGCCTTGAGGGATTGTTGAACTATTTAAAACAGCCTTTTCTGCCCATAGATTACAAATTGGAATGACATAGGCAAAAATAGCTTTGCTTTTACAGCAGGTGGCAGGTAACCGTCAAACCGGCCATCACGATGCTCACCATGCTCATCAGCTTGATGAGGATGTTCAGCGAAGGTCCTGACGTATCCTTGAACGGGTCGCCGACAGTGTCGCCAACGACGGTAGCCTTGTGGTTTTCAGAACCCTTGCCACCGAAATTGCCCTCTTCGACATACTTCTTGGCATTGTCCCAAGCACCGCCCGAGTTGGCCATGAACACAGCCAACACGAAACCAGTGGCCAGACCGCCGATCAACAGACCGAGGACGCCAGGCACACCGAGGATGACACCCGTCAAGATCGGGACGAGGATGGCGAGAATGGAAGGCACCAGCATCTCGTGTTGGGCACCCTTCGTCGAGATAGCCACGCAGCGCTCGTAGTCGGGTTCGGCCTTGCCTTCAAGGATACCCTTGATGGTGCTGAACTGACGGCGGACTTCCTCCACCATCTTCTGGGCGGCACGACCCACGGCATTCATCGTCATGCCGCAGAACACGAAGGCCATCATGGCACCGATGAAGACGCCGACGAGAACGACGGGGTTCATCAAGTTGACATTGTAGGCTTCCATAAAGTCGACCAAAGTAGCCTTGGCAGCTTCGACTCCATTGGGGAGGTCTTGTCCGATACGGATCAAAGCGATTTTGATTTCCTCAACGTAGGAGGCCAACAGTGCAAGAGCAGTCAAAGCAGCCGAACCGATGGCAAAGCCTTTACCAGTGGCAGCAGTGGTGTTGCCCAGAGCATCAAGAGCATCGGTGCGCTTACGCACTTCAGGTTCCAGACCACTCATCTCTGCATTACCGCCTGCATTGTCTGCGATAGGACCGTAAGCGTCGGTAGCCAGGGTGATACCCAAGGTGGAGAGCATACCCACAGCAGCGATACCGATACCGTAAAGACCGCGCGACAGGTTAGCAGCAGTAAACTCAATATTGAAGCCATTGGCGCAGAGATAAGCCAAAATGATGGCCACTCCCACGGTGACTACCGGGATAGCCGTCGAAAGCATACCGAGGCCGAGGCCGGAAATGATGACCGTGGCAGGACCCGTCTTGGAGCTCTCGGCCACCTTTTGAGTAGGTTTGTAACTTTGGGAAGTGTAATATTCAGTAGCCTTACCGATGATGACGCCAGCCAGCAAGCCGACCACCACGGAGAGTGAAGTCTGCCACCACATGTTAGCATACTCACCTGTTTCTTTTCCAAAGAGGAAATACATGATGCCGAAGGTAGCGGCAGCAATCAAGACGGCGGCCGTATTAGTACCACGGCTCAAAGCGCCAAGAAGTTCCTTCATGCCGGCGTTTTCTTTGGTGCGCACCAAGAAGATACTAATCAAGGAAAGCAACACGCCGACAGCAGCGATGAGCATAGGTGCAAGCACGGCCTTAAACTGCATGCCTTCAACGGCAGCAGTGGCGAAAGCAGAAGCACCCAGTGCCATAGTAGCCAAGATGGAGCCAGCGTATGATTCATAAAGGTCTGCGCCCATGCCTGCCACGTCACCAACATTATCACCAACGTTATCAGCGATGGTGGCAGGGTTACGCGGGTCGTCCTCGGGGATGTTGTACTCGGTCTTACCGACGAGGTCGGCACCAACGTCAGCAGCCTTGGTGTAGATACCGCCACCCACACGGGCGAACAGAGCCTGCGTGGAAGCACCCATACCGAAGGTCAGCATGGTTGTGGTGATGGTGATGAGGTCGTTTTCGGCTCCAACAGCCGCAAGCAAACCTGTTCCGTTCAACACAAGGAACCACACGGACACATCAAGCAAGGCAAGACCTACCACGACGAGACCCATAACGGCACCCGAACGGAAAGCCACTTGAAGTCCGCTATTGAGCGACTTGCGTGCTGCATTTGCGGTACGTGCCGAAGCGTAGGTGGCTGTCTTCATACCGAAGAAGCCCGCCAAACCCGAGAAGAAACCGCCCGTGAGGAAGGCAAACCACACGACGCCGTTCTGCAACTTGAAGTAGGCCATGATACCGAAAATGGCTGCCAAGATGATGAACACAATGATCACCACTTTGTACTGCTGCTTCAAGTAAGCCATGGCTCCTTTACGCACATGCGCAGCGATTTTTTTCATCAGGTCAGTACCTTCGTCTTGTTTCATCATCTGCTTGTAGAAGATGAAAGCAAATGCCAGGGCCAAGATTGAGGCCGCAAGCACAATGTAAATAATACTGTTGCTAATCATAAGATTGTTATTTAGTTAAACTTGTTTTGATTCAAAAATAACAGTTCTTTTAGCTGTTTTCAATGACTTTGACGGGACAAAAATAAGGACAAATTATATTGAAATGAAAATTTTTTGCAGAGTTTTTTTCGTAAAAACAACTTTTTTTGCTCGTTTCCAAAAAAGTCCCTATTTTTGACGATTGAAGGAAAAAGGGGGTATTCTTTAATTGAGACTTGAAAATCAATTTTTTAGCTTAAGTTGACTTCACCCACCTTCCCAAAACGAGCAAAAATGAACAAAGTCAGTTTGGAAATCATGGGCCTGACCTACAGTGAATCCTCGACCGGGGCGTATGTATTGATTTTGGGTGACAAGAACTCGCAACGTCGTCTGCCCATTGTCATCGGTAGCGCCGAAGCCGAGTCCATCGCAGTGGGCATTGAGAAACACAAGAACGGCCGTCCCCACACCCACGACCTCTTTCTGAGGTTCGCCCATGAGTTCGGCATAGAAATCATGGAGGTGGTCATCAACCGCTTCCGCGACGGGGTTTATTATGCCATGCTGGTATGCAAACAGGGCGACGACTTGACGATGGTCGACGCACGTCCCTCCGATGCCATCGCCATAGCCGTGCGTAGAGGATGCGAGATTTATGCCTACGAAAGCGTCATGGAGGAGGCAGGCATCATCATGGAAGACATGGAAAAACAAGACGACGAGCCCGAAGGAGACCCTATTAATATAGGTGCAGGTGAAACGAGCCTTGACCTGCTTGACCTGGAGGCCTTAGAAGAACTTCTGCAGGAAGCCATCGACAATGAGGACTACCAGAAAGCGGCAGAGATTAGGGATGAGATCAATAGGAGGAAATGAGGAATGTGGAATGATGAATGCTGAATGTGGAATGATGAATGTGGAATGCTGAATGTGGAATGTGGAGTGTGGCTCATCTGTATTAATCCGCAGCGAAGCTGCAAAATTTCGACTCGAAAACATCTGTAAAATCTGTGAAATCTGTAGTTAAATAAAATCTTGAATATTTGAATCTTTGAATATTAAATCATTAAATCGACAAATATGAAAGCAATCAAATTCAGACTGATCGTGATGAACTTCCTCATCTTTGCGGTGTGGGGAGCTTATCTTTGCTCTTTGGGCATCTATCTGGGCCGTATCGGCATGGGTGCCAACATCGGAAAATTCTTCGCCATCCAAGGCATCGTCTCTCTATTCATGCCCGCTTTGATGGGCATCGTGGCCGACCGTTGGATTCCCGCACAAAAGCTTTTGGGCATTTGCCACTTCTTGGCCGCTGTCTTTATGGCATTGGCAGGCTATATGGGCATGAAATATGGTGCAGAGGTCACCTTTGGGCAGTTGTTCCCCTTTTATGCCATCAGTGTAGCTTTCTTCATGCCCACTATCGCTTTGGGCAACTCCGTATCATACAACGCCTTGAATCAGGCTGGCCTCGACACCGTGAAAGCCTTCCCTCCTATCCGTGTATTTGGCACCATCGGTTTCATCCTCTCCATGTGGATCGTCAATTTCACGGGATATAAGAACGGCTACGAGCAACTGTTTGTGTCCGCAGCATGGGGTATCATTTTAGCTATCTATGCCTTCACCTTGCCGAATTGCCCTGTCAACAAGAATATAGAGAGCAAATCGTTTGTCGACACTTTCGGTCTACGGGCTTTTGGCTTGTTCAAGGACGCTCGCATGGCCGTGTTCTTCATCTTCTCGTTCCTCTTGGGCATGTGCCTGCAGGTGACCAACGGCTTCGCTACACCTTTCTTGGATGCTTTCGGTCAATCGCCTGAATATGCCAATGCCTTTGCGGTGAAAAACAACGTATTCCTCTCGTCCATTTCGCAAGTATCTGAGACGCTCTGCATATTGCTCATTCCCTTCTTCCTGAAGAAATTTGGTATAAAGAAAGTGATGCTCATCGCCTTTGGTGCATGGGCTTTGCGCTTCTTCTTCCTTGGTGCAGGCGGTCCGACAGGCTTCGGCCTCGTACTCTTCATCCTTTCGATGATTGTCTACGGTGTGGCTTTCGACTTCTTCAACATCAGTGGTTCGCTCTTCGTTGATCAGAATACGGACGAGAAGATCCGCAGCAGTGCGCAAGGCGTGTTCATGATGATGACCAACGGCCTGGGTGCCACCATCGGTTCGTTCTGCGCCCAAGCTGTGGTCAACCACTTCACCCTCGGCAAGGCAGATTTCAACGAACTCATGACTGGCTGGTCGAATGCATGGTATGTGTTTGCCGCCTTCGCTCTTGTGGTGGGCATCCTGTTCGCCATCTTGTTCAAGTACAAGCACGAGCCAGAGAGAAAGTAATTATCTAAAAAGATTTATGTGATTCACAACCTCACTTCTCGAAGTGAGGTTTTATAAAAAAATTGCACTTCGTGAAGTGCAATTTTTGTATTTCTATTTCCCGCTTTTGTGTCGGTTGCAGTCGCGGCAGAGCATCTGGCAGTTTTCAACCACGGTACGGCCGCCATCGCACCACGGTGTGATGTGGTCGGCTTCCATTTGCTCGATTTCGAAGTGCTTTCTGCAAATGGCACAGATGCCGTTTTGTTTTTCGTAAACTTCACGCTTGGTATTATCATCGAATGCGCGTATGCCAAGATGATGCTCATCGTGGTCGAAAACATAATGGAATATGCCTGATTTCTTCTGCACATCAGAGTCGGCCATAAGTTTTGAAACCTCTTGAGCGATTGAAGTAGCCGTGAGCGTTGTGTCGTAGTATTGGTTGTAAAGAATGCCCCAATCAACCGCTTTCATCTCTTTTTTGTATTTGCGTCCAAACAACTTCTCCATCCAATGAATCACATCTTGGAAATACTGCCAAAGTTGGTCGGCATCGGTATCATACTGATGCTCAGCCATATATTGCTCAATGCTCTTGCCCTGCTTGTTGCCAATCCATTTCAAGGCTTTCTCGAAATAATCCTGTCGGATGGGCGAACCCGACATGTAATCTGAGGCGATTTTGTAAGCCACACAACCCGTCTTGGAGAAACGTCGTTTGGCTTGCGTTACCCAGGGACCTGAATAAATGGCGTTTCGGATTTCCTGTTCGGTCAGCCTTTCACCTGCAATGTTGATGATATTGAACCACTTCAGTTTTTCCTCATCGGTACCGTTTTCGCAGATGTAGATTTGAAGAGGATAATTTAGAATGCGCTCTTGCTGTGTTTCCGTAAGGTTGTCCCAAGCACAAAGATTGCCCTCAATAACCATCATAAATTCACCAGCAATAAACGAACAGATTGAAATAGTGCGTTGTTGACCGTCAAGCAGTTCGTACTCGATGCCATCGGCCCCTTCAGTTTTCACCCAATACATTACGTTGAGCGGAAACTTGTTCCAAACGGTATCAATAACAGCGTTACGCTTTTTGTCGTCATAGACAAACTCACGTTGATACTTGGGGCGGATATTCAGTCGACCGCCGTAGCCCACAATGCCTTCTTCAGAGGCACTAAGGTCTTGATAGCCTTCCGCCAACTCGCGGATTTTGATTTCATGAAGTGTTATTTCCATAGGGTATTCTTGTTTAGATTGTTATGTTTTCCTACCGGGGTGCTGCCGTAGGTCGCAACCTACGGTAAAGCGAGTATCGTCCCTTCGGGACGGGCTGGCTGCCGCTATTCATTCCCTTCCGCTGCCATCGAGACGGATGATTCGCTTGCCTTGTATGGGACTGCTTTCGGTTGACGACGACGGATGAAAATTCTAGCATAAGTGTTTTTCCCTTTGATTAAAGGTCTAGCATCCTTTTCCCCTAAAAACGGTATCCCAACAATTTCAGCATTATAACCTGCAGAAGCACTCATTCCTAATATTTCAAATTGGTTAGGATTGAATTTATCCAAAAATGTAACAGGCACTCCCATTACACTATCGTAATCAAATGGAATATCAGTATATGTATTCACATTTATAGCATCGTAATTATCATATTTTGGATATTCTTCAGGAGAATAGTGTTTGTATAAAATCAATTCTTCGTTATGTTTCGAAACTGGTAAATTAGTAAACCAACAAGCAGTTGAAACTCGTGCTATCTTCTTGCCATTTTCTATATGATGGAATTTTTCCCAATCATCGGGGACCCGAAAAAACATTCCTACATTGAAATTAGTATAGCCAGTACGAATCTTGTCTTTTTGAAACATTCGAAAAGTCTCTTTATAGGTCAGTGCATTAGTATTACCAATAATCAAGAATTGTTTATCGTATTTATCTAACAATGCAAGGTATTCACGAAACAAAGAAAAAGGTGGATTTGTTACGATGATGTCAGCTTCCATAAGTAGTTCTACACATTCTGGACTATCAAATGAACCATTCCCTTTTAACAAAGTCAACACATTCTTGTCATTTTGAATCAAATATTGCACATCAATAAGATTCACGGCACCATCGCCATTGTAATCCTTTACTTCCGAGATTTCAACCTTGTATGCTGTTTTCTTGGGTTCCTCGTCAGTTATGTCAAACACCAAAGGAAGTTCATCACCAGCAATTGGTGAGCCATTGTAGCAAGTGGCAATCAGTTTTTTCAATCCAAATGAATTGAAATTGAGGGCAAAATACTTGAAGAAATTACTTTCGTATGGATCATCGCAATTGCAAAAAACAACTTTGTTTTCAAAATAAGGTTTATAGAATTTCAATTCTTTTGTGATGTCACCTAATTGAGTATAAAACTCATCTTTTTTATCATGTCGGGCTGCCGTTAATTCTGTTCTTGCCATAGATTGATAGTTTTCGCAATGCTATCAATCCGCCAACGCAAAAAGTTAGGTGCAAGCCCACTTATTGCGTTTAGCTGAGAGGCGGCCTCGGATGGAAACCTCTACCAAGTAAACAAGTTGCCTGCACCTATCGGTACAAGCATTGCCTTAAACTACTTGGTAAAGTCTTCCATTATGAAAGACTGCCAGATATTATTTCTGAGTGTTTATTTCCAATAAGTTTCCGAGGCTCTTGGCTAAACGCGAAATAATAGCTAATGCTTTGGTTTATAATATGTTAGTATATTCTTTTATTTCGATTCTTCAGATTTAGTTAATTCTTCCACATAACTCTCTATTTGTTGCTTAAGCGGAGTTAGGTCGTCTTGAATCACCGACCAAACCTCGTTTTTATCCACTACGTTATAGCCGTGAACGATGAAATTCCTCATACTGACGATTTCGCGCCATGGCGTTTGAGGACGTGCTTCACGGAATTCTTTCGTGAGCATATTTGCAGCTTCGCCAATGATGACTAACTGATAGACAATAGCGAAATAACACATCTTATCACCCTCGATTTGTTCAAAAGTTTTACCTTCTACAAATTCGAAGATGTTGTTGATGCATTCAAGAATGTGATTAAGTCTTCCTTTATCTTTAGCTGGCTCTCTCATAAATCAACACCTTGTCTTTATCTGCAGTTTCCTTTGCGAAAGGTAATAATGTGCCCTCGGTGATTAAATCAACCTTCTTTCCCAACAAATCTTCCAAACCTAATGCGATGCCGATATGTCTTAACAAGCTCACTTTTCTACCATTCTCTTCATCAAACACAACCAAAATGTCAACATCGCTGTCAGGCGTTTGCTCGCCCCTGGCATACGAACCAAATAACCATGCCTTCAGAACAGGCTGGGTGGCAAAATATGCACGAATGACATTGATCAACTGGTTATTCATCGTTTAGTTTATTTTCCGCAAAATTACACATTATTTTCAAATCGCACAAAATATCCGAAAATTCCCTTATTTTTGCACCATTAATTATTTGTCCCAAATGAAGCAATACCTCGACCTACTGCAATATATCCTCGACCACGGCCATCAGAAAGGCGACCGTACGGGAACCGGCACCATCAGCGTGTTCGGCTACCAGATGCGGTTTGACCTCTTTGAAGGCTTCCCTTTGGTCACGACGAAGAAGGTGCACCTGAAGAGCATCATCCATGAACTGCTGTGGCTGCTCAGCGGGGACACCAACATCAAATACCTGCACGACAACAAGGTCAGCATCTGGGATGAGTGGGCCGATCCCAATGGTGACCTTGGCCCCGTTTATGGTGCCCAGTGGCGCAACTGGAACAACGAGGGCATCGACCAAATTGCCGAGGTAGTGAAAAGCATCAAAGAGAATCCCAACAGCCGTAGACATATTGTCACGGCATGGAATCCTAGTGTGTTGCCCGACGAACATGAAAAGAACTTTGCTGCCAACGTGGCGGCTGGCAAGGCGGCCCTTCCACCCTGCCATGCCTTCTTCCAATTCTATGTAGCCGATGGCAAACTATCATGTCAACTCTACCAGCGCAGTGCAGACGTGTTTCTCGGTGTGCCCTTCAACATCGCCTCATACGCTCTACTGACCATGATGATGGCGCAGGTGTGCGACCTCCAGCTTGGCGAGTTTGTCCACACCTTCGGTGACGTGCACATATACAACAACCTCATCGAACAGGTGAAAACACAGCTGTCGCGCACTCCACGTCCACTGCCTACAATGAAAATCAACCCAGAGGTCAAAGATATTTTTGGCTTCAAATTTGATGACTTCACTCTAGAGAATTATGACCCTTGGCCTGTAATCAAAGGAGAAGTTTCTGTATAAAAAGGCGGCCCTTCGACAGGCTCAGGGACCTTAACTGACAACTAACAACCGACAATCGAAATGACAATTTCCATCATAGTGGCCATGGCCGAAAACCGCGCCATCGGGCGAAACGGCGACCTCATTTGGCACAATTCCCGCGACTTGAAGCAATTCAAGAAAATCACCTCGGGACATACCGTCATCATGGGTTACAAGACCTATTTGTCTCTACCCGGTCAGAAAGCCTTGCCGAACCGTCGAAACATCATCCTTTCCACCCGACTCGACAAAGCGCCCGAAGGCTTTGAGGTGATTTCGTCCATCGTGCAGGCTTTGGATGCTGTGAAAGACGAAGAAGAAGTGTTCATTATGGGTGGAGGAATGGTTTACGAGCAATTTCTCCCCTATGCCGACCGTCTCTACATCACCCGTATCGGCAAGTGTTTTGAAGCCGACACCTATTTCCCTTACATCAACTTCGAAGAATGGAATCTCGTCGACCTTGAGGTCATTGACGACGACCCACAAGTGGACTATTCCTACCGCTTCGAAGTATGGGAACGGGCTGAAGAGCAATAAGTCATATTTCTCAAAACGACAAAAAAAAACGGTTGCCTCGCACGAGGCAACCGTTTTTGGTTTTGTCACAGGTCTCAGCTTATCTGATGACCGTGATGCGCTTGGTGACTTCACCATTGGCGGTGGAGATGCGCACCATGTAGATGCCCGTCTCAACATCGCTCAAGTTGATGTCGACCGACTCGCCACGGCATTCCATCTCATAAACCTTTTGACCCACCAGGTTGTAAACCGTCACATGGTTCAAGCCTTGACCTTCCACGGTGAAGAGGCTTGTGGTAGGATTCGGGAAAATAGAGATGCTGTTGTCTGCCTGTTCGTTGATACCGTCAGTGGAATAATAAGCATGCAGATAGAACTGATTGGGGTCATAAATCCAAGCAGCAGGAGCCGAGAAGCAATCCATGCCTTGATAATAGGCGTAAATCTTATAATAATAGTCACCTTCTTCAACGGCCGTATTATCAGTGAAATTAGTGGCATTGGCGTTCAGCAGCTTAATCCTTTCATAGTTGCCATCTTCACCAAACTTTCTGTAGATATAGTAACCTGAGAGGCCATCATGAGGTTCAGGCTTTTGCCACAGCAACTTGATCTTGTATGCATCACCAACATATTCAAACGTGAAATCTGTCGGGGCATAGCAGGCACCTGAAGTAGCGCAGGACTCGTTGGAATACAAGCCATTTTCGCCACCATAGTAGAAATAGCTGACCATATAGCAATGTCCACCAATCTCAGTGTCCTCATCTAAGAAGGAATTACCTTCAGGGATAAGACGATGCAGTATACCGTCACGATACACGGTGTAACCATAGCCTTCTGCATCAATAGGATCCCATGAAACATGGATGTTGTTTGGATTCTCATCATCCACAACAGCGACAAGATTGAAAGGACAGCCATCGCCAATTTCGTTACCGCAATTGTTGCTGCCTTCGAAGAAAATGCCTTCCGTCATATCGGCTGAGGGGCCAGAATAGGTATAGACCGTATTGTTTTGCGAATCCTTGATGGCAAAACCCATGTTGAAGGAATCACCATTCGTTTGGGCGCTCCAACCGAATGAAAGACGACCAAGCGGTACCTCAACAGGAACAGACTGAACGGCCGAGGCTGTGGTGGTAATTTGGGTGATTTCCTTACCTGTAGCATTGTAAATATGGATAGCGCCACCACGCCAGCCATTCATTGCAGCTTGAGTGATGTTAACCGTCCAGTTGCAAGTGGGACCAAAGCTAGCTTTATCGGCATAGCAAATTCTGCCATGCTTGCCATCGACGACAGCATAAACTTCATATTGGAAGATATCAAAACGAGGTACCTCATTATCCATAACGGTCATTGTGGCACCAGGAGTGACATTGTCTTCAGTGTAAATAACGCGACCATCGCGAACGACAACAATCTGGTCGATAACAGTAAGATCGGTGTTATTCAAAGTCTTTGAAGGATTGGTCCAAGTGAGGGTGGCCTTCAGCTCATTGTTTGCTGCGGGCGTCACCGTCAAATTGGTCGGAGCCTTAGGTGTACCATTATAATAATCAGCAGGAACAAAGTTGAATATGGCTGCATCACGGGATGCCGAATACTCGATGTCATCGAAGTCGAGGAAGGTATCTCCAGTACCGCCCCAACCGAAGTTCCAGTGCATCAAACCGTCAGCGTCATAACCATCGCAAACAAAGGCATGGCATCCAGGAGTAGGTGTACCAGCGTCGCAGCCCGAATAATAAATAGGCCAACCCATATCTATTTGCTCTTTCAACATTCTATACCAGTCGGCATGCGAATAATTGCCTCTTTCACGATGCACAACATCAGTGGCATACTTGAAATAATTCCTGACGGCACCAGGTACATCGGTGGATTGGGCACCACTACCATCGGGGGCGTAGTTCATGTGAACGGAAACACCACAATGGTACATCAGGGTAGCTACAGCTTCTTTTTCAACTTGAGCTGACGAGTTCGACAGGGTGACAGGCATGTTATCCCAGTCGTAGGTTGTTGCACCGAAATTGGCACTAAGGCCCGGGATATAAGGATAGCCTGGGGTTCCTCCTGAATTGTAAGTAACAGAACCTTGCCCCTGCAAAGGATGGTTCCAATACTTCATAATCTGGCTCATGGCCGTAGCCACACAGCCTGCATAGCAACGACCGGCAGGGCCGCCTGCATATTCAGGGCAGAACATATTGTAGGGAGAATCCTGGTCCCACTTGGTGTCCACCAAATAAGCACTACCCTTGGCACCAAATCTCGACATCAAGCGACCGGTATTGGTGACCAATTCCCATTCGGCAGCTACTTCTGGAGTCGCATTACCTGTACGACCCGTTCTACCGTCAATGATGGCATCGAGACGATATCTTAAACCGCCTGGCATATTGTCAACTGGGAACACGCCTTCCATGGAATAACCCAAAATGGGGCGGAAATAATCGTCGGCCGAGACCAAAACAAAGCCATTGTCGCCCACGTTGAACACATAGAAGCATGCCTCACCACGATAGGAAGTACCCGTATAGACCAAAGTCAGGTCGTTGCTTTGGCGCGACTGCTCAAATTTGGCTTGGACAAACTGTTGTCCGACATACTTGGCTTGGCTCACGCTGACCGGATTGGCATGCACCATCCCGATACCGAGAGCCAAAGCGAGTAAACTCATTAAATACTTTTTCATTTGTAGTAGATTTAGATTAGATTCTGATTTTTAGGCTGCAAATATAGACAATTTTCCAAAACACAACAAATAATCAGTGGATAACCGAGAATCGTTTCGTCATCGTGCCTTGGTTGGTCTTCACACTGATGGTGTAGACACCTGAGGCAAGGTCAGCCGTGTTGATAACGACACCGTCTTCATTGCAACGCTGCATTTTCACCACTTGACCCATTACGTTGCAGATAATCACCTGCTGCAAGCCCTCGGCCTCAACACTCATCAATGTATTAGCAGGGTTGGGATAGACATTGAGGCCAGCTTCACCGTTTTCACTGACTGAAGTCACTTCCACGTGAATATAGTCCGTTTCATCGTCAACCCAAGCTGGAGTGGATTCGCAATAGCTGCGGAAGGCGGTCACCTGATAGTAATAGTCTCCAGCATCCACAATGTCGAGGTACTCGCGCAAAGTCTTGTCTACCGTGGCAACCAATTCATAGTTGGTGCCATCCTCGCTACGATAGACCTTAAACGACTGAGGCTCACCCTCATAATCCCAAGAAAGCAAGGTACCAAAGCCATCGTTGGTCCACTGGTATTCGCCAGCGAGGTTGGTCGGAGGCTGACAACCAGCACAATCATTGTTGCCCGTATAAAGCGTAGCAGGAACTTGATTGGAATTGCCATTGAATGTGTACACCGAGTTGTTTGAGGAGTCTTTGATGTTGATGGTCAGGTTAGTAATAGCCGTATTAGGTGCCAACCAATTGAAGGTGACATCGCCCTCTGGCATGGCAATTAGTTGGCTGATAGGCGTTGAGCTAGTCATAGTGACTTCCTGAATAACAGAACCAAATCTGTTCTTCACCTGAATCATACCACCGTTCCATCCTTGGAAGTTAGTGGTTTGACCTATAACCTTCCAAGTACAAGTGGGACCATATTGACACCTAAATTCAGCTGCACGACCTTTGGCACCATTGGACATAAAATAGATGCGATAGGTGTAGCAATCATAATCCGGCACATTGTCCTCAAAAGTCATGACCTCACCTGGAGTCACGTTTGCCTGGCTAAAGATCTCCTGATCATTGCGAAGCAGGACCACTTGATCAATGTTTTCCAAAACAGTACCATCAAATGATGTTGTAGGATTGGTCCAGCTGACCACACCCACATTTGAATGGGCATTTTCCGTTACGACATTAAGGTCGGTGACGGCAGGAATAAGTCCGTCGTAGACATAATCTGGAATCATGTCAATGATGACACCTTGGTAATCGTTGAAATTGCCCGAATAGGTATTCAATGCGTCAATAGCGAAATAGTTGTTGTTGAATCCACTCCAACCCCAATTGAAATAGAACTTACGGTCGCTCTCACGATAGCCGCAGCAAACAAATGCATGACCCGAATTGCCTTCAGCTCCTGAATAATACATGGGGAAACCTTCCTGCAAATTGGAAATCAAGATTTCTTCCCATTCATATCTGGTATAAAGGTCGCGATCCAGGCGGTTGGCGTTCTTGGTGTAACGGAAATAATTGAAGATGGCATCGGGCACATCCTGCGAATGGGCTCCCGAGCCTTGAGGACCATACTGCATATCAACAGCCACACCACAATGGTACATCAACAAGGCAATAGCCTGATAGTTGCTGTTATTCACGTTGTTGGGCATGTTGTCCCACTGATAGTAAGCATTCTCAAAGTCAACAGTTTGTGTGGCATAACCTGAAGGAGTATAGCTATGTGAGCCTTGACCATGGTCCGGCCAGTTCCAACGCTTCATCACCATCGACATAGCAGTGGCCACGCAGCCTGCGTAGGCACGACCGCCAGGACCGCCTTGACCCGTAGGACAATAGGCATTGAAGGGGCTGTCCTGGTTCCAATTGGTTGAAATCAAGGGAGCCACATCACCACGAGTGGCGCGTTCGCCTCTGATGACACCGTATCTTCTAATTTGTTCCCATTGTTCTGCAATCTCAGGATCAGCAGTCATGCTATTGTTCACGGCATACTCTATTTGACGGGCATAGTGACGGAGGTAATAGGCCAAACCGTCAGGAATGTTGTTGACATCAAAACTGCCTTCCTCACCAAAAGCCAAAATAGGCTGAGCAACGTCATCGGCAGCCATAATCATGTATCCACCTTCAAAATTGAAAACATAGAGGGCGTTGGAGCCGCTTTCGGTCGTTTGCGTATAGGCTAAGTCAAGATTAGCCACCTTTTTGGTAGCATTTCCTTGTACATACTTCAAGCTCAGCTGACGGGCAGTATTCACGTCGACAGGCGAAGCGATGAGTTGACCTACAAACAAGGCCAACATCAGCATAATAGATAGTGTTTTTTTCATTGATTTATTAAAATTAATTCTTTGATTTTAAATTATTTACATCTTAACAACACGCTGCACAACTGAACCATTTGCGGTATTAACTTTGACGAAGTATATGCCGTTTTGCAATTGGCCCATGTCAAGGTTCAACTGGCCATTTTCAGCAGACTTCTGCATGACGCATTGACCTACAAGGTCATAAACGCTGGCCGAAGATATCTCCACAGCTTCAATGCTCAGCTGACCCGAAGTGGGATTGGGATAGAGCTTCACATTGAGCAACGAGTTTTCGTCCACCGAAGCGTTTGTGATAAAGATGAAGTCATCACCATTGTCAGCCAAAGCAAACTCCGACTCACATTCCGAATACACAGCTTTCACCTTATAATAATTGGCGATGGCCCAAGCCACATCAGCATCAACATATCGTGTCTCCGTAATTCCAGTGATTTCCTTTATCATATCATCTGTATAATGGTCGATTACGACAACCGTATAGCTTTCAGGCACACGATCAGCCGGTGCAGTCCATTCTATCGACATTCCAACTGTTCCACGTCTAAGATTTGTCGGAGAAGAGCAAGGCAATACGGGAGCAGGTATTGTCACACATGCTTCGTTTGAACTGGTTTCAAATTCCTCACCATGGGCAACGATTTGATAACAGTAGGATGTGCCTATCTCAAGATTATCATCCTCAAATACAATCCCAGTCACTTCTCCGATTTTCTCACCATTGCGCATGACATCGTAGACAGTGGCCTGGTAGGCAGGTTTCCAACGCAGGTTGACCTGATACGTTTCCTCGTTCTCAACCAAATCGGCTTGCAAATCCTTGGGTGTGTTCGACCAGTCTACATTGATGAAAAACTTCTCGCTGTCGAAGAGGTCATTGGCATAGGCAGAAGAGCAGTCAGTGGCTCTGTAATATGCCTCTACAACATATTGATATTCCGTACCAGGAGTAGCTGTCTGATCCCTGAAGGTTGTAGTGTTAGCCGAAGTCACCTTGACGCGCTTATATGGCAGGTCGTCATTCTTGCGATAGGCTATATAACCCGAAACATCGCTGTTTCCAGAGGCCGACCATGACAATTGCACATAGTCTCCATTATAGTTGAAGTAAAAATCCTTCGGAGGTTCGCAGCCCTCGCCAGATGTAGCACAATACTCGTTGGAATTGGCCGTCTCACCGCCATTGCAAAGAGCGGTCACATAGTAACAATGACCACCGATGTCTGAGTTCTCATCCACATAACGAAGCTCATGAGCCATATTGAACAGGAACCCGTCGCGATAGATGCAGTAGCCGAACTCGGGATCGTGTTCGCTATCCCAAGTAAGGACGATGGTCTGGTTGTTATCAGGATCAACCATAGCTCTCAGATTATAGGGAGCCTCGCAGATGTTTTCGTTACCACAAGAGTTGTTCAAGGTACGCAGCAATCCTGCCTCCAATTCGGATGACGGTCCACTATATTCATAAACCACATGGTTTTGAGGATCCTTCACCTTAAAAGACAGGTTGCTGATGGGGGAAGTGGGTTCCGTCCAGTAAAGATTGTTGTTGCCAAGAGCCATTTGGAACCTTTGCAACTGGGATGCCGATGTGTTTGTAGTCAAAAAGTCGATATAGGAACCTGCAGCGTTCTGCACCGTAATGCCGCCACCGTTCCAACCGTGGAAATCAGAAGAGGTCATTACGACCGTCCATTCGCAATAGGGACCAAACACCGCCTTGGTATGTGTAGTGCGGCCAAAAGAAGACCCATTCACTGCCATAACGGAATAGTCGTACTGGTCGAAAAAAGGCACTTCGTCATCACATGCCATAGCTTGGCCGGGTTGGACATTCTCGATTTCGTGGACGATAATGCCATTGCGCATAACCACAACCTTATCAAGACTAGTCAAAGGTTCGCCCGTTTCAGCCTTGGTAGGATTGGTCCATGTGAGATGGCCTATCAGCGAGACATCACTGTCGATGGTCACTTCAAGATTTGCAGGAGCTTGTGGCATGGCATTGAAGATATAGTCGGGAACAAAATCCACGACAACACCTTGGCTGCCCGAGTATTCGAAGTTCTCTCCATCGATAAGGAGGTAATTGTTGTAGGAACCGCCCCAGCCAAAGTTGAAATGGAACAGACCGTCAACATCGTAACCGTCACAAATGAAGGCATGTCCACCGTCATCACCATGGCCTGAATAATAAATCGGGAAACGTTGGTCAATGTTCGACTTAAGAAGGGTTATCCATTCATCGTAGTTGCCACCCTTAGAAATGAAAGCAGACCTGTCGGTATAAGAAAAATAGGTGCTAATGGCTCCAGGAACGTCTCCTGAATAGGCTCCACTGCCGCTCGGTTCATAATTCATGTCGACCGAAACGCCGCAATGGTACATCAACGTCGCAACTGCCTCTCTCTCCTCCTGACTCGAACCATTGCCATAGTAATCAATCATATTGGCCCAATCGTATGTGGTGGCCCCGAAATTGGCATATTGCTGACCATAAAGAGGAGCGTAATAACTGTGTTCACCTGTTCCCTTCACTGGCCATTCCCAATACTTCATGATTTGCGCCATGGCCGTGGCTACGCAACCTGTCGGACAACCGCTGGGGACATACAAGTTGAACGGGGTGCCTTGATCCCAACGCTGTTGAATCAAAGGTTCAACAACAGGAAGGCCCTTATCTGCATGCAAATAACCATATGCCTCAAGGTTCTTCCATCGTGAGACAATGTCGTTCGAAACAGGGCGGCCTTGTTCAACCACAGTGACAATACCTCTTGAGAGTTCGTTCAGCATGAAACGCAATCCATCGGGAGCGTTTTCATAAACGAAATTGCCTTGGTCGGAATAGCCAAGGATGGGTGAAGAGCTGTCGTCTGCAGCCACAATGACATAACCTCCATCGAAGTTGAAGACATACATAGTCGCCGTTCCGTTGTCGGCATATTGCGTGTAAGCCAGTTGCAGGTCTTGCACCGCTTTTTTGGCAAACAAAGCCTTATGCTGGACGAAATTCAGTCCCAAGCGTTGCGCCTTTGCCACATCAACGGGCTTGGCTTGAAGTGTTGTGATGCCCAAAAGCAGGGCAAGGATAACGAGTAGTTTTCTTCTCATAGTCTATGATTTTAAGTAACTGTTCAAAATTAAACTGAAGTATTATAAGCAATCAGCCTTCAGCTATCAGCTATCAGCTATGTTGAACCATGGCTGACGGCTGACGGCTGACTGCCAAATTTTCTTGCCTTTTATGTAAACTAATTATGCTCATCAACTTAATGAAACGATTTTCTTTTCTGTTTTTAAAGCGGCAAATATAAACATTTTCAGGTTTTCTGTTCCTTTTTCTTTGCCGCAGGGAACAAAATGTTGTTCAAAATGAGACGATAACCCGGTGAATTGGGATGCATGTCAAGCTCGGTGGGCGGGTCGCCTACGATGTGCTGATAGTCCTCTGGGTCGTGGCCACCGAGGAAGGTCCAGAAACCGTTGCCAAAATTACCGTGGATGTAACGGTCCTCGTTCAAGGCACCATTGTCACCCAAAACGACAACGGAAGGCTTCACATAGTTTTTGTTGAAGGCGGTGGTCTGTCCCATAAAACCTTTCACCAAGCGTTCATGGCATTGGGTGAGCATGGTCGGCACGGGATCCCACTTGGCTGAGAAGTCGAAGAGCAGGAAATAATCGTTCTGCTCGTTCACCAACCGTGAGCGTCCTTGGGTGACGTCGATGTTGGAGACTTCATATTCCTGTGGATTGATTGAAACCGAGAAGTCGGTAAAAGCGAAACAGTTTTCGTAGTTCAAGCGTTGCGGGTCGCCGCTGCGAATGGGGTCGCCGTCGAACATATAATCGCAGATGTCGAGGCCGTCGGCGGCGAGGGCAATGTCGAAGCTGTCGGGCGCGGAACACATGGAGAACATATAGCCGCCGCCTGCCACAAACTCACGGATCTTTTTCACAACAGCGAGTTTCAGTTGCGACACCTTGCTAAAGCCCCAGCGTTGCGCAGTGGCTTCCTGCATACGCACATCCTCCTGATACCAAGGATAGTTGCGGTAGCGTGCCCAGAACTTGCCGTACTGTCCCGTGAAGTCCTCGTGGTGCAGGTGAAGCCAGTCGTAGGTGGGCAGAACGCCTTGCAGCACCTCGTCATCGTAGACCACATCGTAAGGAATTTCGGCATAGGTCAGCACGAGGGTGACGGCATCATCCCATGGCAGGTTGTTTTTTGGCGCATAGACTGCGATGCGGGGCACCTTTTGCAGTTTCATCTCGTCCATGTTCACGCCCGGGTCGGCGATTTCGGCGAGGATGCCATCGGCTTGGGCGTCGGCGATGACGTTGTACGACACGTTGCGCATCTTGCACTCGCGCTCAAACATCTCGTGATAAGGAATGAGGTAGCTCCCTCCCCTATAGTTCAGCAGCCAGCTGATCTCCACCTCACGTTGCAGCACCCAATAAGCCACGCCGTAGGCTTTCAGGTGGTTGGTTTGGGTATTGTCCATGGGGATGAGGAGGTAAGCTGCCTTAGAAGGCATAGCCAAAACCAAAAACAGAAGAATAAGATATAGTTTGCGCATGGCGGGATAATCCTAATTAATATAGGGCGCAAAAATAAGAAAAATCTTCTAATACTTCACATACTGCTCTAAAAGCGGGTTCATCTCCCCTTCTTCTTTGAGCAAATCCTCAAGCTGCGCCCAGTTCTTGATCATGCCACGTTTTTCGCGTTGGTTGAAGATGCACTTCACCTGCTCGTAGCTGAGGTAAGGATGATGCACTAAGATCTTGAAATCCGCACGGTTGACATCGACTTTCCGAATCTCAATGGCACCTAAATTAATATAAGGTTGTATGGCTGCAAAACGCGCCTCATCCATACCCTTCACATCGCGGAGTTGCTCCTTGTCGACAAAACCACCCAATTTTTCGCGGAACTCGATGATGCGCATCGCCGTGTAAGGGCCTATCTGCGGCAACTCCACCAAGGTGGTCGAGTCTACCGTATTCAAGTCGACGATGGGAATGGGTTTCTTTTCTGGCTTGGGTTTCTCTTCATAAGACGGTTTCTCCTGCTTTTTGGATGAAGGTTTGCTACTTGCACCACGCGACACTTCAGGCAACACAATGAAAGGTTCCAGCTGCGCAAACTCTTCCTCGCTGATGGTGTAAAGCTTGCCCAAGTCGTTTTTCGAATAAAACTTACCGCCTTTGGCCTTGTAGTTCATGATGTTGCGTACCTGGCGGTCGGTAAGACCCATTTGCAGCCAGTCTTCTTCCGTGATGGTATTGGGGTTGAAGGGAAACGGATGCAGTTCCGCCACCTCTTGGGGCTTCTCAGATTGTTGCTGCTGTTGCTGCTCGATGGCCGCCTGACGCAAAGCCAACAATGAATCCAGATTGTGCAAAGAGGCGTCGGTCAGCGACTTGCGCGACGGACGAAACAGGCAAGCCAGAATCAATAGCAGTATCAATGCCAAGATCGTGATGATGGCAACGCGCTCGCCTTTGCTGAAGGAAAACCATTTGCGCAAGGAATCCATATTCTTTGGTTTCGGGCCCTTCGACAGGCTCAAGGACCCTCGGCCATTGAGCCTGTCGAAACGCCGACTTTTAGTTAATCAATCCACTGATGAACACAATCATGATGGCAATGGGAGCCAGATATCGAATAATAAAGAAGATAACCTTTTTCAACGATGCCTTAATGGTACCCTCGTTGGTCACCTCCTCGAAGAACTTGGTCTTGCCCAATCGCCAACCCACGAAGATGACGATCAACACGCCGCCGAGGGGCAAGAGGATATTGGATGAGACAAAATCCATGAGGTCGAAGACCGTTCTGCCACCAATGGCAAAGGGCGTGTTCTCCATCAGACTCAACGAGGCAAAACTACCGATGAATAGCGTGGCTACACAAGCCCATACCGTCGACCACTTGCGGTTAATATGAAGCTCCTCGGAGAGGTAGGCCACCACAACCTCAAGCAGCGAAATCGTGGAAGTCAGCGCTGCAATGGCCAACAGCACGAAGAAGATGATGCAGAAGATATAGCCTCCTGTCATCTGGTTGAAAATCATCGGTATCGTGTTGAACACCAGCCCCATGCCTGCTGTCGGGCGGATGCCAAACGAGAAAGCCGCAGGGAAGATGACGAGACCCGCCAACACCGCAATCAAGGTATCGGCAAGCACCACGGAAAAGGCGGTGGAAGTCAAATTGTCTTTTTTCTTGATGTATGAACCATAGGTGATGAGCGCTCCCATGCCGAGACTCAGCGAGAAGAACCCTTGACCCAAAGCACTGATGAGGACCTTGCCATCGATTTTGGAGAAATCCGGACTAAAAAGGAATGACAAGCCTTCGCTGGCTCCTGGCAGCGTCACAGAGCGTATACCCAAGACGATAAGGATGACCAAAAGCAACGGCATAAGGATTTTTGCATATCTCTCAATGCCGTTTTGCACTCCTTTGAAGACCACAAAGCCGGTTAGGAAGATGAAGATGGCCTGCCACATCACATTGCGCCAACCCATATTGTGGAAGTCGCTAAAGTCTTGCTCCATGGCAGCCAAATCCTTGCCTTGGAACGAGTTGGACACCGCCTTGATGATGTATTCCAACGTCCAGCCCGACACGGTGGAATAGAACGCAAAGATGATGAATCCACACAACACGCCCATATAGCCAACAATCGACCACGCCGACTTAGGCGCAAGCTTCTTGAAGGCTCCGACGGCATTGCTTTGTGAGCGGCGACCGATGACTAATTCCGACAACATCACAGGGATGCCGAGAAAGATGACCACGGCGAGATAGACCAATAGGAATGCCGCGCCGCCGTTGTTGCCCAATTCGCATGGGAAACGGTAGATATTACCCAATCCGATGGCCGAGCCCGCAGCAGCGGCAATAATGCCTATCTTCGAGCCAAAGCCATCGCGCTTTTTCTTTTCTTCTGACATATTGTTTTGTTAAATCGGGCCCTTCGACAGGCTCAGGGACCCTGGCGGTCGTTGAGCCCGTCGAAACGCCGCATTATAGTTTAACGCTTTTCACCGTATGCCAAGTCACCCACATCGCCGATACCAGGAACGACATAAGCTCTGGCCGTCAGTTCCTCGTCGACGCTGCCCACCCAGATGGTGACGGGCAAGCGCGACATGGTGCGCTCCACATAGTCCAAGCCATCCTGGCTAGCCACCGCCACAGCGATATGGATCTCCTTCGGCATCATATCCTCCATCAGGCCGTTCAAGGTTTTCACGATGGACTCACCTGTGGCTAACAGCGGGTCACAAAGGATAAGGATGCGGTCTTCAATGTCGGGCGAAGAGAAATACTCCACACGGATTTCAGAATCTTCCTCGTTCTTGTCATATTTTCGGTAGGCCGCAATGAAAGCACTGTCCGCTTGGTCAAACATGCTGAGCATTCCATTGTGGAACGGCAAGCCAGCACGCAAGATGGTAGCGATAACGGGTTGCTCGTGCATCGTCCGTATCTGCTTTATTCCCAAAGGGGTAGTCACCTCTTCATCATCGTATTCAAAGGCTTTGCTGATTTCGTAAGCCATGACTTCGCCAATGCGTTCGAGGTTGCGGCGGAAGCGCATACGGTCCTGCTGAATGACAGCATCTCGGAGTTCAGCCATATATTGGTTGAAGACACTGTCGGTTTTCTCTAAATTGTGAATTTCAATCATAGTGTTGGTATTTGCCACAAAGATAGAGAAAAGAAACAAATCATTCGCAAATCTGTCATTATTTTTTTTCAGATGCTATTGCGCGTTACAAAATTTACCTATTTTTGCATTACTAAAACTCTAAAACATTTACACGAAAAATAAAAGAAAGGGACAAACACCATGGCAGGAGACTTGAAAGAAAACTGGAAAAAAGTCGGTAAAGACTGGGCTTCGTTGGGTGAGGATTTAGGCAAATCGCTCATCAAATCGGTGAAGGCAGGAGTGAGCGCAGCCACCAAATGGGCAGAAGACGAGCCTGAAAAAGAAGCTGAAGACAAGGCCGAGGAGGCCAAAGATGAAGAGCCCAAGGCTGAGAAATAACAGCACTTTAACGCTATCGCTTCACAACAGCCAAGTTAGTGTGAAATGCTTTGGAACACAGACAAGTTGCGTCTGTGCGTTGTTTATTTGTGCTTTTTCCAAACCTTAAGCAAAGCTTTACCGATGGGCGAAAGCCGATTGGAAGTATAGGATGGGTATTTGGCCTCCGTGCCGCCAAAGCCAAGATAAAAACGAGCCAAATTCTCATCATCTGAGCCCTCGAAATCAAAAGTCAACGGTTGGTTGGCATATTTTTGTATCACCTGATCCAAGAGATAGGTCATGGCTTGGCGCTGCTTGCCTTCCACGGTGAGGCCTGAAAACAGGAAAGTGATGCGATCCTTGGTTTTCATGAAGATGGCGGCACAAATCAACTGTCCTATTCCTTTTTCGTTCACCCCCAACATAAAGGCGGCATTCCGTTGCTGGGCCACCTGAGCCAAACGGGTCAGCACACCGTACTCGGCATCACCCCACTTGTCGAGCAAAGCGCCACGGTTGTCGCGGAACAAGGCCACCACATGGTAAGGAATCACCGTTGTGACCAATTGCAGATTATTGTCTTCCGCCTTGGCCAAATTGCGCTTTGTGTTTTGGTGATAGCCCGCACGAATAGCCTCATAATCCTTATTCAAGTCAAGCAGCACATTTCTATGATATTCAACACTTTGAACATCGTTGTCGAAGCTATTGTTTTCATTCAACCTGATCTCGGCAAAACGGTATTTATTAGGAATGGCATTCAAAAACTCATTAGTCTTTTCGGGCGTCACGTACGCTTTGGAAAACACGCCCAACTGTTGAACGAAATAAGGCTGATAGAGGTAGTTGATACCGAATTTTTTACCACCCGTCAAAGGCATCACCGAATGGTAGTCATCCTCAACAAGGGCTTCCCACTGGGGATGAACCATGTCGAGATACCATGAAAAAGCGTAGATGTTGCCACATTCAGCGATGGTGGCGTCCCATTTTGATTTGTCGATTTGGTTATGTTGCAGATAGTGTATCATAGAATGAATTCAAAGTTAAACCGGCCCTTCGACCCTTCGACAAGCTCAGGGCTCAGGGTCCTGCGTTATATATTCTATAAGTTGGCGGTACATCTCGGGCCAGCCGACCCATCGTTTCTCGCCACCAAGGGTTTCATTGTGTGTAAGATAGATAAATGTCCCTCCTACCGCTTTCACCTCATCAACAAGTTGCGTGGCAAGATTGAACGAGGTTTCCACATCAAGGTTGAGGTAGTCGCGCATGGTGCCGTCCATCAAGGCAAAAGGATGCACGCGAAGGTTGGTCACCATGTCGTTTTCGAGGTCATAGAATCGGAATGTGTCGGCGATACCTGCACGGAAACCTGCCTGCGAGGCAAAACCCATGGTGTAGTCATCACTGATGTCCAACTCGATGAGTTTCTGATAACTACGTGGCAAGTTCATCCTCAGAAAATGCTGGCGGCTCTTGGTCAATGGTCGGTGCAGCACCTCGGAAAGGCTGTCGATTTCCATTCTCAACTTGTCGATGTCGAGATAAGAAGAAAACGAAGGATGGATGCCCACATCGGCATAGTCGCCCAAGCGCTTAATCAGTGCTTGGAAAGCAGGCTTGCGAATGGAGATATTCTTGTCGTTGGTGTCGTAGTCGCCGCAAAGAATGAAATAGATCGGCTTGAGTTTGAACTCTTTTTGCAGTTCAAACTGGAAGTCAAAAGAATCAAATGGGTCTTTACGCTTGCCTCGCAGCACCTGATGGCGTTCACGGATGCGCTCACGGTCGCCCGAGGTCAAATCCTTCAAGAAACCGCCCACCGTGCGGTACAACCCCTTGCATTTGTAAGCCCAGGCCGCATCCACATCGTAGGTAGGGACGAAAGTGAACTTGGGTTGTTTAAGGTCAAGATTAGGGTAGATGACCTTCAACTTGTTTCCCAAAGCCAAAGCCCAAATGTTCACCAAAGGTTTCTGAAGCATGCCATTCTCGAACATCCATGTCGACTCGGCGCGAAAACGGCCATACTGGTCACGCACCTGCGAAAGGTATTCCTCATAGCGTGAAACGAGGAAAAACGCGGCGGCAAAGACATCGAAAGGCAACAAATTGCCCTGTCCATAGACTGCATACGGTGCCACCGTACCTTCAAATTCCACCGTGCGGAACGACTGCTCATGAATATGCCTTTCAAAAAGAATGTCGACAGCCTTCACAAAAGGCTCATCACCATGGCGTTGCATTCCATAATGAATTTTTGGCACATCAAAAGCCTTGAACTGCTCGGCATCGGTAGTCAAATCGTATTCAATGCCCAGCAACTGCTTGAGCACCAAATCGAAGACATACATCACACGGCCTGTTACCTTTGGAACGAGAACCAACATTTTCATAGGCACAAAAATAGGATGATTTTCGATACAAAAGGTAAAAAACCGAAAAATGTTGCAACTTCGCCAAAGTAAGTCCGAAAAGTTGTAATTTTGTCGGTTTAAACAAAGGCTTCCCGATATGGAAAATTTCGTCGTATCCGCTAGAAAATACAGGCCGATAACCTTCGACACTGTCGTAGGGCAAGGCTCAATCACCAACACATTGAAGAACGCCATCCGCAACAACACCTTGGCTCAAGCTTTCTTGTTTTGCGGACCACGAGGTGTGGGTAAGACTACTTGCGCCCGCATCATGGCCAAGACCATCAACTGCCTCCACCCCACAGAGAACCTTGAGGCATGCAACGAATGCGAGTCGTGCCGTGCCTTCAACAACAACGCCTCTTTCAACATTTACGAATTGGACGCTGCTTCCAACAACTCGGTTGAAGACATCCGCAGTCTGGTCGACCAGGTGAGGATTCCTCCACAAATTGGACAATACAAAGTCTACATCATCGACGAGGTCCACATGCTGTCGGCAGCGGCTTTCAACGCTTTCTTGAAGACCTTGGAAGAGCCACCTGCGTACGCCAAATTCATCTTGGCCACCACCGAGAAGCACAAAATCATTCCGACCATTCTTTCACGTTGCCAGATCTTTGACTTCAAGCGGATTACAGTTGATGATATTGCCAAGCATTTGGCCTTTGTGGCCCAAAGTGAAGGCGTATCAGCCGAGCCCGAAGCCTTGAACATCATCGCGCAAAAGGCCGACGGTGCCTTGCGCGATGCCCTCTCCATCTTCGACCAGATGGTCAGCTTCTCTGGCAAAAATATTACCTACAAAGATGTCATCGACAACCTGAATGTTTTGGATTATGACTATTATTTCCAAATTGTCGACCATATCCTTCATGGCAACACGAGCGACATCCTGCTCATTCTCAACGACATCATCAGCAAGGGCTTTGAACCACAGCATTTCATAAACGGCTTAGGCAACCATTTGAGAAGCCTCATGGTGTGCAAAGACCCGATTACAGTACAGCTCTTGGAAGTCAGCGAGCAACTACGACAGCGCTATTTGGCGCAGTCGCAGGCCTGCCCCATGCCCTTCCTCATTCGCGCCTTGGAAATCAATAACAAGTGCGATATCGACTACCGTGCTGCCAACAACAAACGCCTGCATCTAGAGATTGCCTTGTTGAAGATGTGCGCCTTGTGCAGCCAAGCCTTGAATATGCCCACAACGCAGGCACAGTCTGTGCAGATGCCGCAGAACAGACCAGCGCAAAACGTAAACCCTACCGTACCTAGCGGCGTTTCGACGGGCTCAACGTCCGCTACTACAAAGATTCCCGAGCCCCTGGTTACGACCAAAGCCCCTGAACCCACTATTACAGCCAAGGTCCCTGAGCCCGTCGAAGGGCCGACCAACAAGCCAACTCCTCAACAATCAACAATTCAACCACAAGCCGCTTCCGTTTCGACGGGCTCAACGTCCGCTACCACCGCCACCTCCGCTGCGCCGGTCGTCCGTCCGCGTGGCACCACGAGCAGCATCAGCATCAACAAGGCCATGCAGCAAGCTGGACAAAAGGCTGAGGAAAAAGAAGAGACTTGGGACACGCCGTTCACACAAGAGCAGCTCACAGCTGCATGGGCTGATTTTGTCAACCGGTACAAAAATGTGTCGCCCAACTTTGCTGCTGCATTGGGCAAATACACTCCTAAATTAATGGGCAGTGCTGAGATTCACTTCAGTGTCGACAACCTTCTTTTTGAGCATGACACAGAAGGAATGACTGCTTTGAAGCACCATTTGAAGAACAGTCTGCACAACAACCAATACCAACTCAAGCCCGAGTTGATGGAGCGCCCTGCCGAAATCGAGGCTTATACCGACAAAGATAAGTTTGAGAAGATGGTGGAAGAACGGCCGTATTTGAGGACTTTGCAGACGGAACTAAAGTTGGAGGGAGATCTATAATGGAAAGGATGAAGATTCCCTGCGGGAATGGCAAAGTGCCATTATTTTTCAATACGGCGGCTTGGGACACTTACCTACCAAAACTTGTTCTTGCCGCCGTGTTTACACACAACATGCTATCCATTCCCGAAGGGAATCTCACTTAAATCTTTGAATCTTGAATCTTAAATGTTTAAATAATAAAATAATGAAGAAAAAACACATTATCGCCATGATGACATTATGTACAATGGCAGCAGGCTGCGCCGAGAAAGCAGTCGAGACACAGACACCAGAACCGAAGAAAGAAGTTGTTCCAGCCATCGAGTTGAGCAATATGGACACCGAAATCAACCCGGCTGAGGATTTCTTCCGCTTCGTCAACAACGAGTGGTTGAAAAACAACCCGATTCCGGAAGAATACTCCACCTACGGAGCCTTCACGGAAATCGACCAACACAACGAACTACTCATCCAAGACATCATCGATGAGGTCTCACAAGACACCACCGCACAACAAGGTAGTGTGGCACAGAAAATCCGTGACTTCTACAATGCGGGCATGGACACAGTCGCTATCGACGAGCGCGGCTACAGCGAGCTGAAGCCTTATTTCGAAATGATCGACAACCTCAATGACAAAGCCCAACTGGCTGAGCTTTTAGGCAAGCTCCACAGCGAAGGCATCGGCGGCTTCTTTGGAGCAGGCGGTAGCCCCGACCCGAAGAATGCCGAAATGGTCATCATGCACCTCTATCAAGGTGGCTTGAGCCTGACCGACCGCGACGACTATCTTGTTGAAGAATCACAAGAGATGCGCGACAAATACGTCGAACATGTCGCCAAGATGTTTGAACTCACCGGCACCGAGCCAGAAGCTGCTGCCGACAAAGCCAAACGTATCCTTGCCCTTGAGACCCAGCTGGCTAAAAACTCGATGACTCGCGTGGAACGTCGTGACCCTGACAAGACCTACAACATGAGGACTCTTGTCGAATTGCAGAAGACAACGCCCAACTTCGACTGGAACACCTATTTCAAGAACGCTGGTGCCCCGATGATCGAAAGCCTTAACGTGGGCATGCCCGACTTCATGGCCGCTATGGACAAAATCATCCTCAACACCGACCTCAACACCATTAAGGACTACCTGCGTTGGAAGGTCATCCACGGCAGTGCCTCCATGTTAAGCAGCGACCTCGACGCTGAGAACTTCAGCTTCTATGGCAACTACCTCTACGGTCAGGAAGTGCAGCAACCCCGTTGGCGCCGCATCCTTGACGCCACTTCAGGTTGTCTTGGCGAAGCCATCGGTCAACTCTATGTGGAAAAGCACTTCCCCGCCGAGGCCAAAGAGCGTATGCTGAACCTTGTTGGCAACCTTCGTATCGCCTTGGGTGAGCGCATCAAGAATCTCGACTGGATGAGCGAAGAAACCAAAACCAAGGCACTCGTCAAACTCGATGCCTTTAACGTGAAGATCGGTTATCCCGACAAGTGGAAGGACTACAGCAAGTATGAAGTTACACCTGATTCGTATTTCGAGAATGTGCACCGCGCCATTCGTTTCGAAAACGAGAGGGAAATGGCCAAAATCGGAAAGCCCGTTGACAAGGAAGAGTGGTTCATGACCCCGCAGACTGTCAATGCCTACTATAGCCCCGAGATGAACGAAATCGTGTTCCCCGCCGCTATTCTTCAGCCTCCGTTCTTCAATATGGACGCTGACGACGCCGTTAACTACGGTGGCATTGGCGTGGTAATCGGTCACGAGATGACCCACGGCTTCGACGACCAAGGCTGCAAGTATGACGAAAAGGGTAATCTCAACAACTGGTGGACCGAAGAAGATGCCGCTCAGTTCGCCGAACGCACCAAGCAACTTGTGAAGCTCTTTGACGAATTCCAAGTGAGAGGCTACCAAATCAACGGTCAACTCACCCTCGGAGAGAACATCGCCGACCTCGGTGGCCTCAATGTAGCATGGGATGCCTACCAGATGACCGAAGAGGCAAAGGCCAACCAAAGCATCGATGGCTTCACGCCTGCCCAGCGCTTCTTCATCAGCTACGGCACCATTTGGCGTAACAACTCGCGCGACAAGTACATCGAGCGCCAAGTGAAGACCGACGTGCATTCACCCGCTGAAGCTCGCGTTAACCGCACTCTCGGTTCAATGCCGCACTTCTACGAGGCATTCGATATTCAGCCTGAAAACGGCATGTACATTGCTCCTGAAGAACGTGCAAATATTTGGTAATCAATAATAAATTGTAGAGACGCAAGTTTTTGCGTCTCTACAATTTCCATAAAAAATGGGATTTAAACAATTCATAGGGAAAACGAGGCTCAAGCTCGGAGGCTGGAAAGTGGTCAACACCTACCCTAACCTCGGCAACGCTGTCTGTATTGTGGCACCGCATACTGCCATCAAGGATTTCTTCATTGGCATGGCCTTCTATTGGGCACAAGGCATCAATTTTAAGGTCATGATGAAGATCGAATTCTTCCAGTACTGCGGTGGTATTTTGAGCTGGCCACTAAAAAAACTCGGTGCAATCCCCGTCAACCGGGGGCATCAAAACCACCTTGTGGAGCAGATGGTTGAAATGTTCAGCCAAAACGAGAACACACACCTCATCATCTGCCCTGAAGGCACCAGAAAGAAAGTAAAACATTGGAAAAAAGGGTTTTATGTCATTGCCGAAGGAGCCCATGTTCCCATTGCATTAGGTTTCATCGACTATAAGAAGAAGCTTTGCTCACTTGAAAAAGTCATTTATCCTTCAGGTGATTACGATAAGGACTTGGCTGAGATTTGGGACTACTACCGCTCTAGAAAAGTCATGGGCAAACACCCCGAACTTTTCAACCTTTATGACGAATACGAAAAAGGCTAAGCTATGATAGACCTAAGCACAAAAATCCACGACAAGTTCACCTTGGAATTTAAGGTGGGATTCAACACGGAGCAAGCCTCGAAACCGACGAAATACAGCGACTACGTGATGAACACGTGGATTTTTGTGCCCAATAGTCTCGACATCAACGCGGCCAAGTACAGCAAAGATGACTTTTACCGCGACCTCAAGTCGGGCGTCAGACTTATCACCCCATCGTATGAGTTGCATGAATTGGCCAACAACGACGAACTGCTGCCCAGCAAGGCACTCACAACCAATTTCAACGACTTGCACGCCGCTCCCGACGACACGCTTGACCTCACCCATACCATCAAGATGTATTGCGCCATCGCCAAGAGCGCTTTCCGCGACTCTTGTTTTTCAGCGTTACAGCAATCTGATGCAGCTACAAGGAAGGACGCTTGCCTACAATTTTTAGAAGATGGGCGCAAAGTATTAGAACGATTCCGTTGCCTGTTCAACCAACTGAACGAGGACAATGCCACAGACCGAACCCGACAAGTCTTCGCTTACGGGGATGAGTTCTTGAGCAATGTGTTGGAAAAATACACCTATCGCCTTCGCGATGCCATCCGCGTGAGCCATCCCGAGGAGTATCCACAAATCGAAACCCGTTTCAAAGAAATACTGCTCGGTGAGAGGAATTATCGGGAGCAAAAAGGCTATATTTGCGTGAAGATTGACGACGAAAAAGGCAACGAAGACTTCGTCTTCCGAGCAAGCCTGCTCAAAAAATTCAGTGAGAGCGACCTTTATCTCAACGCCACCAAGCGTAAGAACACCTTCCTAGTGGAGCAGATTCTCTACAGTCTTGCTGCCGGTGCTGCCATGGTAGTGGCTACACTATCTTCGTTCTTCTTCCAACAGCGTTATGGCAACTTCACCTTACCTTTTCTTATCGCATTGGTAATCAGCTACATGTTCAAAGACAGGCTGAAAGATTGGTTACGACTCATTTTCGCTCGTCGTGTCAGCAGCAAGGTCTTCGACACGCGTACTGATTTTCGCGTCAAAGGAAGATACATCGGTTGGAGCAAGGACAGTGTCGACTTCATCGACAGCGACAAAATCATCCCCGAAGTCATCAAGTTACGTAGCCGTAATCCGCTCTTCGCCGAGGTGAGTGGCAAAGACGAAAAGGTTTTGCTCTACCGTAAAAAAGTACAACTCTGGCCTAGCGAATTGGCTAAGGCCAGCCCTTATCCACTCCGAGGCATCAATGACATACTGAGGTACAATTTCACGGAATACACCCGCAAGATGGACAACCCGAGTTTCCCTCTTTCAGGCACTTGGGAGGATAACGAATACAAACCTATAGAAGGCAAAAAGGTCTATCACATCACCATCATCATCCAATGCGTCTACGAAGGCAATGTCGAATACAAGCGCATCGTGGTGCGCTGCGACAGGAACGGAATTGTGAACGTGAAAGTTAGCTAAGTTGCCAAAATCACTCGGCTACACACACCAAACGCACGCCTCGTCCATAGGAGCGATTGCTGCCGTCCTTTGAATTCTCGTTCGAATCATTAAAGTACACACCATAGGCATAAGTGGCATTGATGAACGAACTCGACCAATAGTAGCCATTGACCCCTACACTGTACACAGAAGTCCCAAACCGATAACCAGTAGCGGGAAAAAAGACAGCTCCGACACGCTCCAAAAAGCTCCACATTGACGCGGTAATGGTATTACTGCTGTAATGGGCTTCTTTTACATTCACTTCATTTAGACTATAATAACTATCTTTCCAATCGTCAGGTAGCAGAATTACGCCATTCACATCGTTCACTTTAGCTTTGGCAAACCGTATGCCTGATTCTGTCGTTCGGGTGTCGAAAACGTATACCAATTCATCTTTGCTCAAGGTGCGCCACTGGCTGGGCTGGTCACCGCCATTAGATATTGAATTGTAGACACCCCAATCTGAATTTGCATTTGTGCCAGTCAAATTATTTGCACCTGCTGGACCATAGGACGAACCCGTCATATTGTATGTTTCCCACGGTTGATAACAAGAATTGCCACAATTCCAACCACTTGTTCCCCAACCGAACAAATCGCGATCAACGGTCTGGCTATTGCTATTCTGTCCTGTACTGGTTCCAAGGCAATCCCACTGATTCTCAGCGAACTTCCAATAGGGGGTACTAGCGCTGCCTATGTATTGCAAATTTCCTTGCGAAAAAAACACTTGATTGCCACTGTCATTAATAGTAAATTTGCCATTGATTGCACCTTCAGGAACATTACTATTGTCGATTGGAATAAAAAGCTGTTCCTCTCCATATTGAAGGCCATAGTCTGTCACTGCATAGGCACACACAAAGTAAACAGTGCCTAGTGTCAGACCATCAAGAATAACGCTAAAGTTGCCAATAGTTCCAGTCTCAGTGGTATGGTTACCATCAATGTTGGGATTCGGTTCCGTGCCCCAGCACACGCCACGCAAAAACACGTGAGTGCCTTCCGGAGCATTCACTGTGCCACCCACCACTGCGCTTGTCGCAGTGATGTCGGTCGGTTCGGCAGTGGTCACTGAGAAAGAAGAGGATTGCGTAAAGACAATCTCAACATCCTCAGTGCGATTCGAATAGTACATGTAACCCAATCCAGGGGTAAACTGACTTAACCCTCTCCAATTTCCGTTATTATAAGAGGCACTACCATTTTGTGACTTAATCACATCACCATTCATGGGAATAAAATTCCCTAAAGCCGATGAAATGCTCATTGCTTCTGCCTTAGGATAACTAAACCACGTACAACCCGGCTTCAAGGTTATCGTAATATCTTGCGCCATGACACTCAAACTTGCTGCCATCATTGCAAACAAGCACGATAATAGTAGTAATCTCTTCATTTTTTAATCTGTTTATAATTCTTAATTAATTGTTTTTATTATCAACCAATAATTTGGCGGGGCAAAGAAACGAAAAATATTGATTATTCCAGTATAAATTCATAAAAAACTTTATTTCCATCCGAATCCCCGCCAACAATAATAGTGAACTCACCTGGCTCCAAATGCCAACCTTTTTCTTTTGAATACACCGACAAATCGCGTTCAGTAAGATAAAAGGTGACCTGCTTGGCTTCACCTTTATTAATAGAAACCCTTTGGAAGCCCTTCAGCAGCTTTGAGGCTGGGGCAACGCTAGCAACTTCATCGCGCACATAAAGCTGAACGACTTCATCACCATCGGATGAGCCTGTGTTTTTCACAATGCATGTGACTCTACATAATGTGTCGGACATGGATTCCATCTTTCGCACAGTCCCTTGTTGGAAATGCTTTGCATTCGACGTAGTCAATGACATGGCCTTAACTTGTTCAACTTTCAGATTGCCGTATTCGAATTGGGTATAACTTAAGCCATAGCCAAACGGATAAAGTGGCTTGGCAGATTCTTCAACGTAATCACCAGTTTGTGGTTGAGAATAAAAGACGGGAATTTGTCCCACTGAACGAGGTATGGAAATCGGCAGACGACCAGCAGGATTGTAATCGCCCCAAAGGATGTCGGCCAAGGCGGAACCGCCTTCCATGCCGGGATACCAAAGTGTCAGCAAGGCATTGGATTTTTCTGCGGCGAGGTTCATGTCCAAAGGACGACCTTGAATGTAAATTGTTACCACAGGCTTACCTGTAGCATAGATGCGTTCCATTAACTCTTCTTGTTTGCCTAACAATTTCAAGGTAGAGCGGTCGTATCCTTCCCCACAATCCATGTCGGAAAAGGACTCATTGACGATGGCGGCACCTGTTTCCTCGTAGCTTGTCTTAAAATCGCGGGCGGAGGAGCCACCCACAACCAGCACCACCACATCAACGGCCTTGGCAACTTTCACCGCCTCATCAATGTTGGCATCGTTCTCGTCGCGCACGGCACAACCTTTGGCATAAGTCACCTCTGCCCTGCCCTTTTCGCGGATGCCTTCGAGCATGGTCACGATGCGGTCAGGGTCTTGTGGAGCTGTGTAGTCGCCGAGTTGGTTGTACATATTGTCGGCATTCGGCCCGATGACTGCCACCTTTTTAATGCTTCCGCCAAAGGGCAAAATGCCATCATTTTTCAGCAAAACAGCGGATTCCAAAGCCACTTGCTTGGCCAATTGGGCGTTTTCTTTCGTGCCCACTTTCGTCTCGGCCAATACCTCTTCAACATAAGGATTTTCGAACAAACCCAGATCGTATTTCAGTTGCAGGACATGGCGTACCGCTCGGTCGATGTCTGTTTCGGTGACGAGACCGCGCTGCAAGGCTTCCTTCAAAAAACCACCGTAATTGTAACCGCCCAAGTCAATGTCGACACCAGCTTTCAAGGCTATGGCAGCTGCTTCGGCAGGGTCAGCGGCCACATGTTGCGTGGCATAGATAGCGTTGACAGCGTTTAAATCAGAAAAGACCACACCTTTGAAGTTCCATGAATTACGAAGAATGTCTTGCAAAAGCCAACGATTGGCCGAACAAGACATACCATCGATGGTATTGTAGGAAGTCATCACAGTTTTGGCACCGCCTTCACAAATAGCTTTTTCGAACGATGGCAAATAATCTGTCATCAAACGATTTTGACCGACATTCGCAGTGGCGGCATTGTGTCCGCCTTGCGGAATGCCGTAGGCTGCCAAATGTTTCAAAGTGGCACAAACATTTTTCTGCATTCCTTTCACGACTGCCGCACCCAACACACCTGAAAGACACTGATCCTCACCCATAGTCTCTTCAACTCGCGACCAACGGGGGTCTCGAGCGATGTCAAGGACAGGACCGTAGCCCACTTGTGCGCCCTGAAGTCGCACCTCCTTCCCCATCACCTCGCCCATCTGTTCGAGTAATGTGGGATTCCATGTGCTGGCTTGGCCGATACCCGTTGGAAAAACAGTTGTGCCCACCGCCATGTGACCATGAGGTGTTTCTTCGCAAAACAGCAAAGGAATGCCGAGACGCGTGTTTTCCACCGCATGGCGCTGCATCATATTGAGCAGCCTTGCCGACTCGCGCGGATGCAGGCCCGTTTCCACCGTCTTCCTTGACCAAGGATCGGCACGAAGCACGGCCCAGCAGGAGCCGAGCGGCAGCGTGTCCATCATCCCAATGAAGTCATCAGCTAGCCATAAAGAGTCGCCGTCCTTGCCGTAAAAGTTGAAGCCTATTGGGCAAGTTAGTTGGCCGCATTTTTCTTCTAAGGTCATCTGCGATAAGAGCGACTCGATTTTGTCTTGCTGTTTGGCACAGGAGGACAATAACAAGCACACTATCACAAGGAAGGACTGCATTACACCTTTTACCGTCATGGCGGACAAGGATCCGCCATCTCCCGAGCACGAAGACGACGCCCTATCGCGAAAGAGATTGCGGGTCAGGCCCGCAATGACGGTTTGGGGTCGGGTTTTGTGTTTCATTGTTCCAATCAAACCAAATGCCCAATCAGTTCCTCGCGATCACCAGGCAACATATCAATGACGGGAATCTCAACCATTGTGTAGCAGCCCGGCTGCAAGCGCATCGTGGCGCGGGCTACATTCACCAGCACCTGACCCGTCAAAGCAGGATTATTAATGCTCATATTGAACTCCATGCGCTGGTTGGCTGTCTTGCCCGAAACACCCTTGCGCACCAAATTCACACCATGACCCATGTCGCGCACCGCATCGACACTGTCGACGGCATACACATGAGTCTCATCGCTGGCAAAATATGGGTCGGCCTTGATGTCCTTAGTCACCTGTTCCAAGGTAGCCCCGTCTTCCAGTTCGACATACACCATGCGGCGGTGGATGCCTTCGCCCAGTGGGATGGTCACCGAGAGGGCATTCTTCACCCCTTTCTTGGAGCGCACACAGACGCTGTGACCCATCGACATGCCAGGACCGAAGTTGGTGTAGGACAAACCTTTAGGCGCAAGGCTCTGCATCAAGGTACGAACGATAGAGTCCGAACCTGGATCCCAGCCTGCGGCGATGACGCTGACAGTCTTCGTTTCCTTATTAATAGGCATCAACTCGCGACGATAGTCAACGATGGAAGTATGGATATCAAAGGAATCCACGGTATTTATGCCCAAAGGAAGAATCTGTTTGGCATACTCGGGACAACTGCGCGTGGGGCAAGCCAAGATGGCCACATCCACATTTTTCAGTTCCTTAATATCTTTAACCACCTCATATTGAGACAGTTCACTCGGTTTGTTCATTGCGCCATTGCGACGGACGATGCCCGCCACTTCGAAATCGGGCGCGGCTTCCAAGGCTTCGAGTGCGAAGCGACCCACATTGCCATAACCTACTATGGCAGCTCTGATTTTTTCCATTTTTTCAAATTTTAAAGGGCAAAAGTAGGAAAAAATCGAAAAAACGCGGCTTTTTTTCTAATTTTGCAGCCAAATTTACTCATTGAAAATGAAAAAACTACAACTTGTCTTAGCACTATTGGCCTCCGTCCTTTTTGTCCAGGCCCAAACTATCGAACAAACCTATCATTACAGCCAGCCTGTCGTCAGCGAGCGCGACGGCTATCAACAAATCGGTCTACAAGGCTGCCTGCCTATGGGACAAGTAGGCGAACCCACCCTGCCGTGGCAAAACATAAGCCTGATGCTGCCCCAAGGTCAAGAGGCCGTCTCCGTCAATGTGGAGTTCTTTGATTTCGTGGAACTTGAAGGCACATTTAACCTCTATCCTTACCAGCGACCTCGCCCTATTTCCAACGAAAAAGAAATTCCCTTTGCGAAAAAAGAGAGCCTCTATCGTTCAGAAAGTGCCTACCCGACGCGTGATTTTAGCGCTGTCAGCACACAATATCTCAATGGCGTAGCCTTCGCCTTCGGCGGCTTCACTCCCATGAAATATGTGCCTGCCACGGGTAAGGTCAGTTATGCCCGTACCGTGAAAGTCAGCATTGAGACCACTATAAGCCGTGACGACCACAGCCGCAAACTCTGGCTCACGCCCGAAAACGAAGCTTCCATCAAGCGTTTGGCCCAAAATGAGGATATTTTAAGTACCTACAACATGCGCGGTCGCGCCATCGGAGGTTACGACATGCTGGTCATCACCTCTGAGGAATGGATTCCCCGCTTTGGCGAATACCTCAACCTTTATAACGACAAGGGCATCCGCACACGCATTGTCTCTTTGGAAGAGATTTATGCCACTATGGAGGGTCGCGACGAGCCAGAACAAATCCGCAACTACATCATCCAAGAATACGAAAACAACGGCATTTCCATAGTGAGCCTCGGCGGCGATGTAAGCATCGTGCCTTTCCGTTTCTTATGGTGTTTTGCCCAAGAAGGCGACGAGGATCAACTGCCTTCCGACATGTATTATGCTTGCCTCGACGGCACCCTTAACGATGACAACGACGACCGCTGGGGTGAAGTGGGCGAAGACGATCTGCTGCCCGAGTTGAGCATCGGTCGTCTGCCTTTCAACAACGAGGCCCAGTTTGAGACCATCATGCACAAGACCTTCAGCTACTTGCAAACACCCGTCTTAGGTGAGTTTACTTCACCCGTCCTTGGTGCCGAGCATTTGGGCGATGGCTATTATGGCAGCACAGACATGGAACGCCTCATCGGCGAAAACAACGACTACGACTATACCACCTACGGTTATCCAGAAAACTACAATTTCAAACGCTATTATGCTTCACCCCACCTCAATTGGAGCGGCGGTGATTTCAAACGCGTTTTCGGCAATGGAGGACAATATGTACACCATGTGGGTCATGCCAACACCGATGTTGTGGCCGGTTGGGATGCCTCATCGATGCACAACGATTACTTTGCTGGCAACGACGGCATCAACCACAACTATATGCTCTTCCACTCCCACGGCTGCATCTGCGGCAACTTTCCTGCGGGTTGCATCCTTGAGAAGATGATTACGATTGAGACTGGCTTTGTGGTCACCACGGGCAACTCGCGCTACGGCTGGTATGTGCCGTGGGGCGATGGCATGGCAGCCCATATCCACCGTGAATTTGTGGACGCCTACTGCAACGACCATATAGCCACAGTCGGTATGGCCATACGCGAGGCCAAAATAGCCACTGCGCCTTGGGTTGTCATTCCTTTTGATGAAGGAGAACTGGAAAACGGCTGCCTGCGTTGGAACATATACTGTCTCAATGTGTTGGGTGATGCCGCCTTGTATCCTTGGTTTGAAGAGCCTTTTACGCCCAACATCACCTTCGAGAAAGGCCTGAAAGTGGGCACTACCTCCTCTATGGTACATGTTGACCAATGTGGCACGCCTTTAAACAACTTCCGCGTCAGCCTATTTGACGGAGAGACCTTGCTTGGCTTCAACATCACGGATGAGAATGGCAATGCCGAACTGACCTTCTCCCCTGCCTTGGACAAGGTGGGCGAGCTGAAACTTATCGTCACGGGCCAAAGCGCATGGCCACAAATCCTCGAAGTGACTGGATTTGACGGCAGCGAACCATTTGTTTATGGTGACATTACCTCCTTTGAAGGCGAACCCTTGAGTGGCTCGCAAGGTCTTTGGGTAAGCGGTGACATTTTCAACAAAGGCAACGCTACTGCATACAATGTCCATGGGGCAGTGACTTCCGACTGTGAATACATCAACCCGCTCGAAGGCAACTTTACCATCGATGAGTTTGCACCTAACAGCACCATGCAAGGCCATCGTCTAGGCGCGATTGGTATCGCCGACAACATTCCTGACCAGACCATCTTCACCTTGAACTTCACTACTTATGTTGGCGATGTCACACATACTACACAGAAGTCTTTCCTCGCCCTGGCGCCCAACCTGCAATTCGTCAATATTGAGTTGGAAGAAATTGAAGGCGACGGCAACGGATTCGTTGACCCAGGTGAGCAAGCCATCATACACATCTCTTGCACGAACTCAGGGCACGCTTTGGCTCCCGATACCTACTTGACGATCAATAACATCGGTCAGGGCCTCCATATTGAGGAAACCACATACCAGATTGGCAATATCGACAGAGACGGCAACTTCAACATCGATGTCAACATCGACACCGACAGCGATATCGTCAGCGGTACCACCTACAATCTCGACCTTTGCCTCCACACGGGAGCATACGCCACCCATTACGACTACTCGTTTAGTGTTGGCTTAGCAGTAGAAACCTTCGAAAGCGGCGACTTCAGTTTCCTCAAATGGGAGCACACAGGCGATCAGCATTGGTTTGTCACTGACGAAGAGGCGCATAGCGGCAATTTCTGTGCCCGGTCCGGCAATATCGGCGACAATGAGGTCACCAAGCTTGTTGTCTACGCCGACATCCTTAACGACGGAGAAATCAGTTTCTGGTTCAAGACCTCTACCGAATACCACAAGGACATCTTCGCCTTCTTCATGGATGGCAGAAGGAAAGACTGGTGGTCGGGCGAGAATGACTGGACCTTTGCACAATTTGATTTCGAAGCCGGAAGTCATGTGTTCGAATGGTTCTACATCAAGAACAACGATGGACAATCGGGCAGCGACTGCGCCTGGATTGACGACATCATCTTCCCACGCACCTGTTATATCACTAAAGTTGAAGAGGTAGTTGCGCCAAAAGCCAATGCCATCTATCCCAACCCGACCAGCGGCAACTTCAACATCGAACTCGCCGAAGAGAGCAATGTCGACATTTTCAATGCCTTGGGACAAGTGGTTAGATGTTTGGGAAAGGTCACAGGCAACCAACAAATTGACCTGAACGAGGCACCTAAAGGACTGTATTTTGTTAGAATCCAGAGCGGAAATAATGTGGAAATCACCAAGTTAATCGTAAACTAAACTTACCTATGAAGAAATTGAATTTCATTGCTTTGCTTTGCCTTGCATGTAGCATCACCTGTCCTGCCCAAAATAACCAACTAATCCTTCGCGAGGACAACATCGAGACGGTTATCGCATCGATGACTATAGAAGAGAAAGTCACCCTATTGGTTGGAGGTCCAGGAGACCTTGTGCCAGGTGCTGCAGGTTACACTCGCGAGATAGCTCGTCTCGGCATCCCCATGACGGTGCTTGCCGATGGTCCTGCCGGCCTTCGAATCCAGCCTAAACGTGAAGGCACCGACCAGACCTTCTACTGCACGGGCTTTCCCACCAGCACCCTTCTTGCTAGCTCATGGGATCCTGAGTTGGTGGAAACCGTGACCACCGCAATGGGTAACGAAGTGTTGGAATATGGTGTTGATGTGCTCCTCGCTCCAGGCATGAACCTTCACCGTAACCCACTTTGTGGGCGTAACTTCGAGTACTATTCCGAAGACCCACTACTCTCAGGCAAGATGGCTGCGGCATATATACGCGGTGTACAAAAGAATGGCGTTGGTACCTCAGCGAAGCACTTCGCTGCCAACAACCAAGAGACCAACCGCTTGGAGAACGATGCACGCGTAAGCAACCGCGCCTTGAGGGAACTTTACCTGAAGAACTTCGAGATTGCCGTCAAGGAAGGAAAACCTTGGACGGTGATGTCGTCGTACAACAAACTCAACGGCGAATACACCCAGCAGAAACACGGCCTGCTGACCACCGTCCTCCGCGATGAGTGGGGCTTCGACGGCATCGTGATGACCGACTGGGGCGTTAAAGACGGAACGGTAAAATCCGCAAAAGCGGGTAACGACCTAATGGAGCCTGGCCGTCAAGTGGAGATTGACCGCATTTTGGCTGCCGTCAACGAGGGCACCATCAGCCAAGAGGAACTTGACCGTAATGTGCGCAGGATGCTGCAATACATTGTCAAGACCCCGCATTTCAGAGGCTACAAATTCTCCAACAAGCCCGACTTGAAAGCTCACGCAGTTGTGGCGCGTAAAGCTGCCGAGGAATCCATCATTCTGCTACGCAACGAAGACAACACTCTGCCGCTGAAAGGCAGCGAAAAAGTGGCTCTTTATGGTCTCACTTCAGTCGATTTTGTGGGTATCGGAACAGGTTCAGGTGAGGTCAACACGAAACACATCGTCAATATGCAGGAAGCCATGACCGCTGCGGGCTTCACCTTGGACGAGAGCTTGGTCGAATATTATCGTGCATGCTTTGCTACCCAAACAGCGACAGAAAAGATGGAAGGCAGCGCCATTGACAAACGTCACCGTCCTGAGCCTACAATTTCAGCGAAAGCCATTGAAAGGCAAGCCCAACACAACGATGTGGCTGTAGTGGTCATAGGCAGAATCGCAGGCGAAGGAGCCGATCGTGCCGTAAAAGACGACTTCGAGCTTACCTCCATTGAGCGCGAGCTGCTCCAGAACATCAGCATGAGTTATCATAAAGAGTTGAAGCAGGTCGTCGTAGTGCTTAACATCGTTGGCGTTATCGAAACCGCCTCGTGGAAGCACATGGTCGATGCCATCGTGCTTCCGTGGGCGCCCGGACAGGAAGGCGCCAACGCTGTGGCCGACATCCTAAAGGGCAAAGTGAATCCCTCTGGCAAGCTACCCATGACCTTCCCCATCAACTATATGGACATTCTCACATCGTACACTTTCCCCTATAATTGGGAGATGACCAAAGGCAGAAAAGGCGAAAGAAAGAACGTGGACTACACCCAATATTACGAAGGCATTGATGTGGGTTATCGGCACTTCCAATCAGACCCAGATGTAGAAGTCTCCTACCCCTTTGGCTACGGCCTGAGCTACACGACTTTCGCCTACGGCAAGCCCTCGGTGAAAGCCACTGCCGACGGCATCAAGGCCACCGTCACCGTGACTAACACGGGTAAAGTGACTGGCCGCGAAATCGTTGAGCTCTATGTGGCTGCTCCATCAGGAGGCCTTAAGAAACCTTCTCGCGAGCTGAAGGCCTTTGCCAAAACCAAACTATTGGCTCCAGGCGAGTCCGAGACTTTGACTATGAAGATCACTGCCTACGAATTGGCTTCTTTCAATGATGAACATTCGGCTTGGGAGACCGCAGCTGGCACTTATCAAGTGTTGTTTGGGGCTTCTGTTACCGATATACGCGCCAAGGCATCATTCCGTCTCAGCAAATCACAGTCATGGGAAGTGAATGATGTGTTGGGGACTATACAAATAACCGAATAGTTTGGTTAGTTGCAATTAGCTTAAGACAATCCAGCCCGCTTGAAGGAGATTCAGGCGGGCTGACGGTTTAGATGATCATACCCGATACGACTTTTAGTGCCCAACCTTTATCAATTCTCACAACAAAATAGCGTTTCGCTGACATACCATAGTCAATACGAAATACTAATGCATCAGGTATGTCATCCACTTTGAATAGAGGTGAAATAGTTGTTTTTGGTAAATCTTCATCAAATGGTTCTTTCAAGAACTCATATTCTTCCTCCGTTAAAATGATTATCCTATGTGATTTTGGCTGAATGCTTTGAATGTCAGGACTGTTGGAAACAATCATCACAGTTTCGGTGGTATCTGTGGCGTAATTCGGCCCTGGAATTTGTAAATCCGACAGCGTATCTGTATGGATGTTTATATTATAATCCTCAATAACCGCTTCCATTATTACCGTTTTTTCAGTCCTTGGCAACGCAAATCGAGGATTTAGATCCAAATTGTCTGGGATGCCGTCTCCATCGGTATCCGCTTTTTTGGGGTCAGTGCGAAATCTTGCCTCAACAATGTCAGTCAAACCATCGCCATCAGAATCTTTGCGCAAAGTCACTAAATCCAAGGTCAAGAGTAATCCGTCTTTTGGCACATTAAATCCTGAAGAACCAAACGGCAATATGTATGACGACATCTGCCTTAACAAACAAGCCTCTATCTGCAAGTCACCTTCAGCATTAAACAGCGGCAGTTTTGAATACCATTTGACAAAAATCGGTTGCCTTTGAACAATACCCGTATAATAGTACTCCCACGACTCACCTCCATCCGAAGAATAGGCAACCCAAAGTTCAGGTTCTGCAGAAAATTTCCTCACATACTTCGAATCCTCGTATACAAATGCTTCTATCCTACCTTGTTTCTCATATCTTAAAATTCTGTATCTATCTATTCCACCAATAAATTGCCGTAAAGAATCATGCCAAAAATAAAATCGGCAATGTTTCTCTATCGAGTCTTGAAACGGAGTATAAAACAGTGTATCACAATAAGGAGTATAATTATCCATCTCCTCAAATCCAAAAAAATCATCTTTATAATTCGAAAAAACTTCTTTACTCAAAGGCTCAAACGGCTTGTAATGCCTGTCCTGGTAATATGCATCTTCTTCTTTGCTGGTGTATTTAAATCCTTCTTTCTCCTGCCCAAATGAAAACGCCGGAACCAACAGGAGCAACAATATGGCTAAATGCTTTTTCATTTCACTTCGTTTTTGATTGTTTTGCAAAAATAGTTCTTTCCCTTGAAAACGAAAAAATTACAGCATTATTTCCTCCGAATTTGTGAATTTGTGTACTTTTGCAATCAATTAAACACTAATAAATATGAGTACAGCAACATTGACAGACAATCCTATGCAACCATATTCAAAAGAGGAACTCTTGCAAATGGCCGAAACCGGGAGAGAACAAATTGCTGATGGATATTTCTTCACGACAGAAGAGGTGATTTCCGCTTGTTGTTACGAAAACACTCAAATTTGCACCAAATAGAAATAGAATAAACCCAATAACACAATGAAAAAACTTAACCTAATCCTTTTAGCCCTAATGGTCACTTCGTTCGCTTCGGCGCAGACCATCGAGAAGACTTATTATTTCAATCAACCTAGCCTTAGCCAAATCCAAGGCTACGAGCAGGTTCAATTCACGGACTGCATGCAGAGCGCCCTTGCGGGTCAGCCGTCGCTACCTTGGCAGAGCGTCAGTCTTATGTTGCCCCAAGGCACAGAAGCCGTCAGCATCGATGTGGAGCTTTCCGATTTCCAGACCATAGAAGGCAGCCACAACCTCTTCCCTTACCAATCGGCCCTCACCTACTCCGACCCCGTGCGCAAGCAGTTTGAAAAAGACGAGACACTCTATGCCTCAAAAAGCGTCTATCCTACTCAAGCCTACGGAAAGCTTAGCACACAATACCTGAACGGCATTGGTTTTGCGTTCTCGGCTTTCACGCCCGTGCAGTATGTGCCTGGCACCGGCGAAGTGCGTTATGCCTCCAAGGCCACCGTTCGCATCACGACGACAGCCTCTAAGGCCGACCAAAGCCGCAAGCTGTGGCTCAACGGCGACAATGCCGAGCGCGCCAAGCGTCTTGCCCAGAACCCCGAGATGCTGCAGACCTATAACGACAGAGGTCGCACCGCGGGTGGCTACGAGCTCTTGGTTGTCACAACACAGCCGTATGTCACCGCCTTCAACCAATATGTCTATTTCTACCAGGCTCGAGGTCTCCGCACCCGTGTCGTTGACCTTGAGACCATTCTCAGCACCATGGAAGGCCGCGACAACCCCGAGAAGCTGCGCAACTACATCATCCAGGAATACGAGAACAACGGCATCATGATGGTGAACCTTGCCGGCGACGTGCCCGACATCCCCTACCGCGGCTTATACTGCTATGTTACCAGCGGAGGTGGCGACAAAGAAGACAACGACATCCCTGCCGACCTCTATTATGCTGCTTTGGATGGCAACTGGAACGATGATGGTGACAACCGCTGGGGCGAAATCGGCGAAGACGACCTGCTGCCCGAGATTGGCATCGGACGTATGTGTTTCAGCAACCAAAGCGAACTCGACAACATGCTCCACAAGGCCATGACCTATCAAACCGAACCCGTCCTTGGCGAGTTCCATGATGTCATCATGGCTGGCGAACACCTCTACGATGACCCTGAAAGCAACGGCAGCCAATACCTCGAACTGCTCATTGGCACACACGACGACAACGGCTACACCTCTACGGGCATCCCCGAGGATTACAACTTCACACGCCTTTATGAGGAAGAAGGCAACTGGAGCGGCTCACTGCTTCGCAATGCCATCAACCAAGGCACGCAGTATGTCCACCACGACGGTCACGCCAACACCTCCTATGTGGCTGGCTGGAGCAACGGCGACATCACCAACAACAACTTCAGCGCCGTGAATGGCGTGGATCACAACTACACCTTCTTCCACACCTCGGGCTGCATCTGCGGAGATTTCGCCAGCGACTGCATATTGGAACGCATGACCAAAATCGCCAACTTCGCTGTGGCCACCTTCGGCAACTCTCGCTACGGCTGGTTCAATGAAGGCCAGACCGAGGGCCCTGCCATCCACCTCGCCCGAGAGACGGAAGACGCATACTACCACGACCGCATCCCTTATGGCGGAATGGCCTTGAGGGAAAGTAAAATCGAGACAGCACCTTGGGTCAATGCCCCAGGACAATGGGAAGAAGGCGCCCTGCGCTGGAACTTCTACGACCTCAATATGATGGGCGATGTAGCTTGCAGCCCATGGCATGACGAACCATTCACGCCCGAGGTGAACTACACCTCTGAGATTTTCGTAGGCATGACCTCAATGGATGTCACGGTCAGCAATGCCAACGGCAACGGACTAAAGAATTTCCGTTGTGCCCTTTTCCATATCGAAGACATGATTGGGGTGGGCTACACAGATGAAGACGGCAATGTCACCATTGAATTTTCCGATCCTATTAACTTCGTTGATGAGATGAGCCTCATCGTGACAGGTTGTGACGCTTGGCCTCAAAGTCTACCTGTCATTAGCCTACCCAGCAACTGCGCTTATGTCATTTACGACAGTCATGTCATCAGCGGCGGTGCCCAACCTGACTATGGCCAAACCATAGCCCTTGACCTGCAAGTCAAGAATGTGGGTAACGTGACTGCACACAATGTCTCGGTTCGCCTCGACACCGAGTGCCCTTACATCACGCCCTCCAATTCTTTTGAAGTCATTCCGACTATCGAAGGAGGTGCCACAGTCACCCTCAACAATGCCTTCCCCATGTATATCGCCGACAATGTGCCCAATATGACCAAGGCTGACTTTACCCTTACTTGCTCTGACGGCACCGACACTTGGGAGAGCCATTTCATCATCATTCTCCAAGCCCCTGAGTTCGCCGTAGTTGGAACCGTAATTGAAGACAGCGACGGCAACGGCCATGTCGACCCAGGAGAGACCGTCACCGCACACATCACCGTCAAGAACGCAGGTTTGGCTGCTGCACCCAACACACGTCTCAACATCATCTGCGACCTTCCTGAAATCAGTTTTGAGCAAAACGTGTTCCAACAAGGCACTGTGAATGCCAATGATGAGTTCACTGTCGACTTCGTTTTCACCCTTTCCGAAGAGGTGGAACTTGGCGTGGCATATGAAATTGGCTTTACCGTCACATCAGGTCTCTACACCAATGAGGGCAGCTTCGTCTTCGCAGTTGGCAATGTCCTTGAAGATTGGGAGACTGGCGATTTCAGCAAGTTCGAATGGGAAAACGACCCCACCAAACCTTGGACAGTGGTAACCGAGGACCCCTACGAAGGCAACTATTGCATCAAGTCAGGTAGTATCGGCAACAACCAAAGCTCCGTATTGAAGATTACCTTGGACGTGCACAGCGAAGGAGAGATCAGCTTCTATAGAAAAGTCTCCTCGGAAAACGGCTATGACGCTTTGTATTTCACCATCGATACCGAATTGCAAGGGGATTGGTCAGGCGAAGTGCCGTGGGGTCAAGTATCTTTTGCTTTATCCCCCGGAGTGCATGAGCTGTATTGGTCCTACAACAAGGACGTGTATGTCAGCAATGGCAGCGACTGCGCATGGTTAGACAACATTGTCTTCCCACCCGCGGAAACCATCACCGTCACGCAAGAAATCTTGACAAACGGTGTGGCTATCTATCCCAACCCGAACCATGGCCAGTTCAGCCTCAACCTTCCTGAGGATGACTGTGAGATCTTGGTATTCAACAGCTTGGGACAGCAAGTTTACAGTCAACAAGCCAAAGGAATGACCGCGTTCAACCTTGAAGGTTTGAACAGCGGTGTGTATTTTGTCACCGTGAAATCGGATAGTGCGGTTTGTACTTTGAAGTTTGTGAAAGAGTAAGGAACATCTTTAAAATGAACACTTTTTGACAAAGTTTATTTATCTTTGCATCGCAAAACAATAAAACCAATACAAATGACAAAAAAGGAAGAGGCTCAGAAAGCCAAAGAAATGAAAGCATTATACCTTGAGCTTATTGCACTAATGCTCAAGAGGGCAGGGCTGAAAGAAGAAGACATTTACAAAGCAGCCATAAAGTCCTGGGCATCAAAGAACCTTGACTTGCTCACGCCTGCTGAGATGAAAAAATACCATGAAATCATCGCATGATGGACAGCAACCGAATCTTTGTCGATACCAATGTCCTTGTTGGTGCATGGGCTGGCCGCGAAAAGGACGAGCTTTGTTTGCAATACCTCTTCTCGTTGAAGGGGAAACGGCTTTATATTTCCACGCTGAGCATTGCGCAGTTTGTTTCCGTCTTCCCAAAAAAACGGACCAACGATGAAATCCGTAGACAAGTGAAATACCTACTCTCCAAGTTTAACTTGGTTACATTTGCAGAAAAAGACGTCGAAGTAGTTATTGATGAAGTTTCACACGATATTGAAGACAATATCCAATATGTGTTGTGCCGAAAGATGAATTGCGGACATTTCATCACCAATAACATCAAGGACTACTCTGGCTATTTTTTGCTCAATGTATTGAAACCTAGTCAAAGCAGGCAAATCAACCAATAAGCATTAGTTGCTCCAAGGACATAATAAAAACATTCGAAAGTGCCTCGGGATTGAGTCTCGGGGCACTTTTGTTGTGTATCGTTACTACGTCAGTCCTTTCCATGCAGATAACACTTCTAAGTCCCATCCGATTTTTCCAAGTTTTTTATCTGAATATTGTCCGTTGAATTATCGGACAACGAACGAACAACAAATGGACAAGAGCTGGAGTCTTCCCCTATCTGGTTGGAAGTTGTTCCTTCCTATTTGTGCGTGAACCGATGCGCAAAAATAGATGTTTTTGGCGCCACAAACCATGTTTAAGAAAGCGCAAAATGGCACAACGAAGGATTTTTGATTGATTTTGACGGAATTTGACAGTTTTATTATCATTCTGCTTTGTTATGAGAAAATATTCCTTATATTTGCGGCACTAATTAACGGAATTATTTAACCATAAAAACACTGTCAAAAACAACAAAAGAATTTACACCTTAACAAATAAGCATTTAGCATAGAGACAAATTTCATCTGTTCTAAAATTTGGCGATTTTAACGGATTGTAATCTTTGAGATTTAGTTTATATGCTCACGCGATGCGTGAGCTGGACTATTTCATCGGGATTACGGGTTACGCCAAATACCTAGAACAGCGGGAAACAGTCTGGTTTCACGCTTTTTTTGTTTTTTGCTGAGGAAAAAGAGAACACAATAATAAAAACAATAATCAATTTAAAAAATGTACAAAATGAAAACATTGAACAAATTCGGAATGGCGATGCTGGCCATGCTTGCCCTTGCTGGATGCGGGAGCAACAAACAAACAGCAACCAATGTGGAAATTGAACGACTCAACCAGGAAACTGAACTAATTAAAGCAAGACAACGTAACGAGGATGCCAAGGCACAAGCCGAACAAGCCGAAAAACAACGTCAGGCCAATGCCGATGTTGGAGAAGAGATTGCCAAAAAGCAGGCAGCTCGTGCAGCCGATGCTACGGAGATGCCATGTCAAATGTACGATGACGATGAGTGGTTCTATGCCACAGGTATGCGTCAAGTCAAAGCCAATTCCTTCAACACTGCCGTTACTGCAACTCTTCGTTCTACCCAACAACAGATGCGTCAAAAATTATCAGCTCTATACAAGTCCGTTACACGCGATTATTTCGACCAAATGGACACCGAGGAAGGCAGCTATGAAAGGTCACACATTGAAAGTGCAGGAGACCTTGTTGTCCGTGCCATGATTAACGACACATACGAAGTATGCCGCAAGAACACGAGTCCAGATGAAAATGGCAACATGATCATGTATATGACCATTAAGGCAAGTAAAAAGAAGTTCCTTGAAAACGCGGTAAAAGAGTTGTCAAAGGACAAGGAACTGGAAGTGCGTTTCAACGAAAAGCAATTCCGTGACAGTGCCTTTAAAGTGTTTGAAGAGTCAAACAACAAAGAATACAATGAATTTAAAGAAAACCAACAATAACAAATTGCCATGAGAACTATAAGATTTTTAGTGATATCGTTCCTAATGATTGCTAGCGTACAATCCCTTTGTGCTCAAAACAACAGAAGTGGAAGGAATGACAGAATGAGAGATCGCGAAAAAGACCTTCGCCAAACCGAAGAGACAACTATCCAACCGTGCATGCGTTATGATGATGACGAATATTTTGCCGGAAGTGGTTATACAAGAGTAAAGGCTGGCGGCGAGGGTGAACGAGATTATACCCTTGTCATCAACAAGCTTTTGAACAATGTTAGGCAACAAGTAAAACAAAAAATCGGGGGAAAATACAAGGCTGTTGTTCGCGACTATTTTGACCAATTTGACTATGGCGACAAGAGTTCTGCGGCATCCCATATTGAAAGTGCAGGAGAAGAAGTCATAGATAGAATCTTGGGAGACACTGAAGAGGATTGCCGTACCTTTGGCGAGATTGATGACGCGGGATACCAAAATATCTACATTGGCATTTTGGTTAAAAAAACAGACTTGGTCGATGCCCTTATAGAAGGTATTGAGAATGATAAAGAAGTGCCTTCCGACATTAGACAACAAGTACGCCAAAACGAAAAGGCCTTCCGAGATTCTGCTTTCAAAACTTTTGAACAAGGGTCTGAAGAAATGGAAAAATAGACAAGGTCATGAATCTTTCGAAAAAACTGCTCTATATGGCAATGTGCATTATTTGCACATTGCCACTATCCGTGAAAGGCCAAAACAAACCGAATTGGGCCACATCCACTTACAGCAAGCCTCTGGCTAAATCCAAATTGGAAGTCGTTGTGGAAAGTGGTGATGACAAAGACGACATCATCTATAAAGCCCAAAACGAGATCAAACGACGCAGAAAACTGCAAGTGGGCGAAGAAAACGCTTGGATAAAATCAGGCTACATCGCTTCTTATTGGGAAAACACCGACTATGGCCTAACAGGTTATTTCCTGTATCAAACCCCGAACAACCCAAAGTACCAGATTTCTGATATAGAAAAGGTGACTTCCACTGACCGATATCCGTTTTCAGCTCGTGTGTTTGTACCAGGTTGGATGCAGTTCTACAAAGGGCAGAAAATCAAAGCATCGACAATTATCGCCAGCGAAATACTCTGCATTGGAGGCTTCGCTTTTGCGCAAACGAGGAAAAACTACTATGCCGCCATGATTGGTTCCACGAACAATGCTACCTTAAAACAGCGTTATGCTGCCAGCGCCAACACATATAACTATGTGAGCTATGGGTTTCTTGCTGGTGCCATAGGTGTCTATGCGTGGAACATTATCGATGGATTGGTATCACGAGGTACTCCATATATCTCGGTTGATGGAAAAATGATAAGTTTCGTTCCATACGCCACTCCTGAATCAACAGGAATAGCTTTTACCCTTAACTTTTAACCTGCTAACAACAAGAAAGAAATACAACAATGAAAAGAACACTCCTATTTATAATTGCATTGATAGCATTGGCTACATCGTGTGAGCCTGTGACTTACGATACATTCTGCGGAATTACTGGAACTGTGGTTGATGTGGATTCAGGTGAACTTATTCAGGGTGCTTTGGTGATTTTAAGCCCAGGTGGTTACAACACTTATACGGGAAGTGATGGCTATTTCGAGTTCCTTGACCTTGATGTACACCAATACAGTGTTGAAGTGAGTAAAACAGGGTATTACGCCAATCGCAAATATATTACTCCAGATGCTGGCCGGGTGGTGAATGTCAAGTTAACCATGCAGAAGAAAAATGAATAAGTGATTAACTCCAAAATGTAAACTTATGAAAAAAACGCTCTTATTCTTTGGATTGCTTATGCTCGTTTTACAAATGAAGGCCCAAGACTTTCAGGACTACAAAAACAAGCAAAAGCAGGAACTGGAACGCTATAAGGATTCGGTGATGCAAAACTATGACGTGTTTCGCCACAAGGCTAACGAGGAATATGCCCAGTATATGCGTGAGAATTGGGAGGCTTTTCAACTATTGAAAGGAGAACCAGTCCCCGAACTTCCGGAACCACCTCGTCCGTTCGAGTATAATAGAGATACGCCAATCCCCAATCTCCCCAATCCTATTCCATATAAACCCATCCCAACACCAAAGCCATCGCCACTTAGCCCCATAAAACGTCCCGATGTGCCAAAGCAATCACCCATTCCGTCATCTGCGGAATATGAGTTTACTTGTTATGGTACGTCATGTGTGGTGAGTTTGGACAAGAGTTTGAGATTCAAGTTAAAAGATGCTTCAGAGACAGCTGTCGCTGATGCTTGGTTGCATCTTTCCTCTCCTAAAAGCGATGCATTGCTCGGAGATTGTCTTGCTTTACAAAAGGAACTGTTCTTGGGCGATTGGGCTTATTATTGCCTATTGCGTGACCTTTCCGAGAGCTTTCTTGGTAAAGCAACAAATGAAGCCATGCTGATGCAGGTTTATCTGTTGGCTCAATCTGGATATAAGGTAAGGATTGGAAACAAAAATGGTCATTTGGTTGCCCTCGTGCCCTTTGATGGTGTCATCTATGAACGTTGTTTTATCACGCATCAAGGTGAACGGCTGTATATTCTTGGCACGAATGAAGCAGGAGGAACTTATATGTTCAATAGGGCATTTTCAAAAAATGAAAGAATAATGTCTTTAAGAATGCCTTGCCCTCCCAAGTTTGCTTATATACCAACAACGGGTAAAGTGTTTAAATCGAAACGCTATCCCGAAATTTCTGTAACGCTTTCACCAAACAAGAACCTTATGGACTTTTATCAAGGCTATCCCAAATGCTTGTGGACTAATTATAGTTGGGCAGGCCTTAGCGAAGAGGTGAAAGCGAAGCTGTATCCGATGCTTCGCAAGGGCATTGCGGGAAAGAGCCAAATTGAGGCAGCCAACTGCATCATCAATTTCGTGCAGACGGCATTGGAGTACAAGACTGACCAAGACCAATTCGGTTATGAGCGCCCCTTGTTTGGAGACGAAACTTTCTATTATCCATACAGCGATTGCGAAGATCGTTCCATTTTGTTCTCAACCCTCATCCACGACCTGCTCGGATTGGACGTGGTGTTGCTGAACTATCCAAACCATTTGGCCACGGCTGTTGGTTATACTGAGGGATTGAATGGCTATTACTTTGAGTATGAAGGCAAACGCTATTACATCAGTGACCCGACATATATCGGTGCGAATGTGGGAGTGTGTATGCCACAGTATGTCAACACAAGTCCCGAAGTTTACAAATTGTAATCTCTAAATCATTGATTGTTTAATATTTAAATTTAACTATTGTGAAAAAGCAACGCTTATTTAAACTTACCGCATTGTTGGTATTATGCTGCTTGATGGTTGGTTGTAAAAAAGAAGATAACTCTTCAAATGGAGAAGGAAAGGGATCCATCTATGGCACGGTCATGGACTTTGCTGGGAACCATGATCCTGTTGCAAACGCTAATGTCCAACTGCTTATGAGTGAGAATGCTACTTTGCATGCTTCTATTACAGGCTCTGATGGCCATTATGAAATTCCTGATGTGCCAAGTGGCACTTATTTCATTAAGGTTACGAAAGTAGGGTATTCAGACCTAATAGATAACAACCCCGTTGTAATTGAGAAAGACAAGCAAACGAAAAGAGATGCTCAAATAAAGAAACTTCCGTCGTCATTGCATATTTATGATGATGATAGCAATGAGATTTCGGAGTTGGATTTTGGGGCTGATGAAGGGGTGACGCAAAAAACATTCAATATTTTCAATGGAGGAGAGCGAAACTTGCAATATAGCATCACAATACCAACGAACGCTAATTGGGTTTCGATAAACCCAGATCAATTAACGGGAACTGTTGGCGTGAACGTGACATGGCCTATCATTGTTACCATTAACCGTGAATTGCTTGCTGATGGTAATAATACAACTAATTTGATGATTACTTCAGCAACCGACGGAGGCAAGGAACTAACTATTAAAGCGAAAAAAAACAGTGCAGAGGAAGGCGTGTTTGAACTCCCTTCTGCTGGATTAATGGTGCAAACTGAAGATTTGGGGTGCGTTGATTGGTCTTCTGCAAAATTGTTATGTGAGACTTCTACGGTTGCAGGATACAGTGATTGGCGGTTACCATCAAAGGAAGAATTGATGACGTTGTATAGTAATAGGGAGTTGATAGGAGGTTTTGTTTCGGGTATTTATTGGTCATCTTCAAGGGATGATTATAACTTACCATATTGTCTTAATTTTAGAAATGGCAATGTAATTGTAGCTAATGGATACTCTATTTATTATAATGTCCGTGCCGTAAGGACTTTGAATGGTGGCGGAGGTGGCGGCTCGGCTCCTTCTGCACCTACAGGTATATTTGCTGAAGTAAGTGGTTCTCGAATCAAACTCTCATGGAATAGTGTTTCAGATGCCAATGAATATACGGTGTATAAGTCAAATAATGACAGCAATTACAATGTATTAGGAACAACATCGTATTTGTTTTTCTATGACGATATCCCGTCCAATAACAATTATTACAAGGTAAAAGCTAAAAACAATTATGGAGAAAGTCCCTTTAGCCCCTATGCCTATTGCACTTACTCATCTGGCGGTGGTTCCATCCCATCTGCCCCTGAAGGCGTTTTAGCTAACGTAAGTGGTTCTCGAATTAAAGTGTCATGGAGAACTGTATCAAATGCTATGGCATATTTTGTGTATTGGTCAAATGATGGCATTACATATACTAATATTGGTGAAACAGATGAAAAATGTTTTTATGACGATGCCACATACGAAGATAATTATTACAAAATAAAAACTGTAAGTTATGGTGGAGGTGTAAGCCCATTTAGTGCCCCTGCTTATTGTCATTATTCATCTGGAGGTGGTGGCAGTAGTCAAACTTATTCATATGATTTTGAAGATGGCTCGCAAGGATGGCAAGTTATCGATGCGGATGGTGACGGATATACTTGGAAATGGGCTAATAACTCAGGAGGATATAATGGCCATAATGGAAGCGTGGCCACAATGATCTCAGAATCGTATAGTAATGATATGGGTGTTGCTCTATATCCTGATAATTATTTAGTTTCACCGCAACGTTATTCCATATCTAATGGTGCAAAAGTACAGTTTTATGTTTGTGCTCAAGATGCAGATTATCCTGCCGAGCATTACGGAGTTGCAATCTCAACACGAGCAACGCATAGTGATGATTTTGTTACCATTGACGAATGGACTCTATCAGCAAAAGTGAAATCAGGAGGAAAAATCAGAGGCAATCGAACGCAAGGAACTTGGTATTTGAAAACTGTTGATTTAAGTGCCTATGCTGGACAGAGCATTTGGATTGCTATCCGTCACTTTAATTGTTCTGATGAATTTGTGATAGATGTTGATGATATTACTATTGTCTCGGGTAATTAATGAAACACCTTCGTGTATTGTATGTATTTCATTTTAATTATGAAAAGTCAAATCGTTTTATTAATGAAAGCCAACCTTATTGTCAAATTTGCAGCATTAATGATGGTGTGCTGTATGTTCTTCGGCTGCAAGCCGGAAGAAGAAATTGAAAAACTTGGAACCATTTACGGTACTGTAACTGACTTTGCGTCAGGAGATCCGATTAGTAATGTCAATGTGCGTCTTAACCCGAGGGGAGAAACCACATTGACTGGTATGGACGGCACTTTCCAATTCAATGATTTACCCTCTGGGTCGTATTCGTTGTCACTGTCCAAAAACGGTTATGCAGACCTTGACGATGATTATGTGATTAGGATTGAGAGTGGAAACACGGTTCAACGTGCTATCCAATTGCAAAAACTACACTATTCGTTGCAGATAGTTGACAATAATAATCACCCCATTACAATATTGGATTTTGGTGATGATGCAGGTGTGAATCAGAAGGCCTTCAATATTTCCAATAATGGTAACATTGCATTGGATTTTTCCATTATTAAAACTGCCAATTGGATTGACACGATAGTTCCAGTAATAGGAACGGTAGGTATTAATGATAGCAAGCCGGTTTATATTATCATCAATCGTGGGTTATTAGAAGAGGGAGTGAACAATTCAAACCTGCTTATTACAACTCCAAATACTGGTGGAATTGAATTGGCAGTAAAAGCGACCAATTATGGCAGTCCTGTGGTGACTACCGTTGATGTCACAAATATTACTCACAAAAGTGCTGCATGTGTGTGCAAGGTCATTTCTGATGGCGGCACAAATGTAACTGAACGTGGAATTTGTTGGAGCGCTGCGCCAAATCCAACCATTAACGATTTTAAGAAGTCCAATGGAAGCGGTTTAGGCTCGTATAATTGTGAAATGACAGATTTGTCCAACAACACCAAGTATTATGTAAAAGCGTATGCCATAAACTCTTCAGGTGTTGCTTACGGTGAGGAGAAAACCTTTACGACAGAAAAGTTCCCAACATTTCAATATGGAGGATATACCTATTATGTGGCGCCAGACCCTGGTAATTATATGGAATGGAGTGAAGCAAACTCTTATTGTAATAATCTATCTTTAGGAGGTTTAACGGGATGGAGAATGCCTACGAGGGATGAGTCGGTGCAAATGTTTGCTGATAGGATTTATATAGGTGGTTTTTATATGAGCAGCTACAATTCAGGTGGTCGTTATTGGTTTAGTCCAAATACAGGTTACTATGTTGTTTTTTCTAATGGAACTATTGATAATTTACATTCAAGCTGCCTTGTTCGTCCAATAAGAAGAAAGAACTAACTAAACAAAGGAAATGATTGTGCAATACTGCCCTTTTTATAGAGTTGAGCAAATGCAATATGACTTAGATAAGTAATGGGGTGTTTTTGATATTCAAATTTTGAGGATTCCATAAAAAAACGTACGTTTGTATGCAATAAATGATAGATCGTATGAATTTCTCCCCCAACAATCAAAAACGCAAATTGCATATTGCCATTACTGCAACGGTAGTGCTCGCCTTGTTAGTCATAGCTTTCCTTGTGCTTACTCCAAGAAAAGTCCCAAAGCCTAAAGCTGTTGCAACTCCTAAAGTGGAAGCCGTTTCGAAAGGTCCGACAATTTCCGAAGACTCCCTAAAACGGGAATGGGAACGAGAAGATTCCATCAAACGGAAATGGGTCCGTGAATTAGAACGAGAGAAGAAAGGCTATGCAAAAGAACAAGCGCGCTTTGCCAAAGCATTAAGCGAGGCCTCAGATGAGGAACTGTTCATTGTGCTCAATTATGCCATAGCCCAACAATATGTGCCAAACAAGGAAATTGATCCTTTTCATAATATGTTTGTGATGGTAGGGCATTGGCAGAGGTCGTTGATGGTGTACAATAATCTATCAGACAGAAAAGATTTGCTGAAGAAAATATACCCTGATTTGAAGGTGTTAGATGAATATGTCAAGTGGGGATGGCAAACCGGTGCGCCCTATCCTGACACTATAGTTTCCCAAAAGATTCTAAACAATGTGCAACAAGAAAGTAGAAAGATGAATTCCAAATTGATTTCCAAGTATTTTAGAACGCCGTTGATGAATTATTAAATGGATGCTATGTCTAACAAAGAAAAGCAATAAATCATGTCAGAAACAATCAAGGAATTAGAACAAAGAAAAAAGGAGCAATATGATCTTTTGAAGAGATCTCCGAACGACCAACATCATTGTGTGGGATTCGATTTGCCGACAGCGGCGGATGCTTTTGAACATTTCCGTGGGATGTTGGAGGAATTATGGGGCTATGGCGACATGTGCAACGGGCATTGTCTTCATACTTGGGATGACGGAGGAAGGAAACTTTACCGATGCCGTAATTGTGGGGGATTAATACTAGTTCAGGAAAGCGAATATCATGGCGAGGAAAACGATGATCACTATACCGATTATTTCCCTGTTGACTCAGTACAAGAGGCTGAACGATTGAATGAACTTTATGGGGGCTGGGCTATTGAAAAGGAATGGAAAGGAAAGAAGGTGTTTGTCTCCAATGGACATGTAACGCCTTATTTCCGCTAGCATATTGTCAAAATTGTGAGATTCCGTACAGATTTCGCTGAAAAAATCATGAGATTCCATACACATTTCGCTGAACAAATTTTGAGATTCCGACAAAAGCGGCATTACAACCTGCATCCATCAATCCCTCAAGCACCCGATTGGTACCACAAACACACCGTCCTCGCGACGATAGGCGAATTGTCCTCCTGTGACGACCATTAAAAACGAAGGCTCTCCCACTTTTGAAGTGTCCACCTTGTTTCGGAGTTCTATGAGGTGTTTCGCTCCATTCTCAATCTCTTTGCTTCCCAACTTCACTTCAACTGCAGCCCAACGGTCGTCGTTCAACCGAATCACAAGGTCGGCCTCAAGATTGTCCTTGTCGCGATAATGGAAAATCTCACCATCAAGAGCTTGGGCATAAACACGCAAATCCCTGGCCACCAATGATTCGAAAAGGAAACCGAAATAATTGAAATCATCCAAAATGCTATCGGCATTGGAACGCAATACCGAAGTGGCTATGGAAGGATCCACGAACTGCCGCTTTTCTGAAGTGCGAATAGCCGCTTTTGAACGCAAAGAGGGCTTCCATGCCGGAATATCCTCAATCAAAAAAATCCTACGCAACGCATTGACATAACCATACATGGTAGTATCGGAAAATGCCACATCATTTGCTTGAATATCAGCAAGTACGGTGGTCAGGGAGGCCATCGTTGAAATGTTTCTCGCGTATGAACGCAACAATTGCCTCACTCGATATGGATTCCGCTCAACGCCATCCACTTTTTGCACATCAACATTCACAACAGCATCTACATAGTTGCGAGCAATCAGGGCAGAGGTCTGCCTTTTTGCCACAGCCTCTGGCCATCCCCCTCGACAAATCACTTTAGCCAAGTCAGGAATACCAAGTGGGCTTTCCCCTTCTACATCCTCCTGACCTTCAAAAAGTTGTCGCAACGAAACCGAGCCGACAGATTCCATGGATTCAAACAAAGTCATAGGGCGCATACGCAGTCGAGCTATCCTGCCCGTTCCAGTGTGCTTCGGCATATTGTCATCACGCGGTGTGGCGGAACCCGTCAAAATGTACTGCCCCCACTCGCCAGTTTGATCCACATCGAACCGCACCGCATCCCAAAGGACAGGCGCTTCCTGCCATTCATCAATAAGCCTTGGTTTCTCACCTTTCAGTAATCGTGAAGGCATAGTTCTCGACAGTTCCATATAACCGGCTCCCTTGTCGGGGTCTTGCATATACAAAACACTCTTTGCCACGTGTTTTCCAGTCCAAGTTTTTCCACACCATTTTGGGCCTTCAATAAGCAGTGCACCAGAATAGGATAGTTTTTCATTCACCAACCCATCGCAAATTCGGGGAAAATACATTCTTTCAGTCATTTATCATAGAATTAAAACCGCTGCAAAAATACAAATTATTTCAATTCCAACAATAAAATTTGGAGAGTTGGCGGCTTTTTACTTGGAGAGTTGGCGAAATTTTACTTGTGTAGTTGGCGGCTTTTTACTTGGAGAGTTGGCGGACACAGAACCACCTTTCAAAAAAAATCTTCCTTCACACTTTGAGTTTTTGCAAGTTTTCCCTACCTTTGCAACTTCATTTTTTGAACGAAAGAATATCAGTTAAATCACTAATAATCAATTAAGAAAATGACAAAGTACGTTTACACCTTTGGCGGAAAGACCGCTGAAGGCAATGCTTCGATGAAGAACGAGCTGGGCGGCAAAGGCGCCAACCTCGCCGAAATGTGCTTGCTCAAGCTGCCTGTACCTGCTGGCTTGACCATCACAACGGAATGCTGCACAGCCTATTACCAAAACAATTGCCAACTTCCCGCTGGCCTAATGGATGAAGTCCATGCTGGCATGAAGAACATGGAAAACATCATGGGCATGAAATATGGCGACCCCGAGAACCCGCTGCTCGTCAGCTGCCGTTCCGGCGCACGCAAGTCAATGCCTGGCATGATGGACACCGTGCTGAATATCGGTCTCTGCTCCAAGACCATCCCTGGCCTGATCAAGAAGACCAACAACCCCCGTTTCGTGTATGACTCCTACCGCCGCCTCATCATGATGTACGCCGACGTCGTCATGGAAAAGGCTGAGGGCATTGAACCCGCCGACGGCAAGAGCATCCGTAAGCAACTCGACGATATGCTCGACGCTTTCAAAGAGAAGATGGGCTACAAGAGCGACACCGAGCTGAAGGCCGAAGAGCTCCAGCAACTGGCTGAAGACTTCAAAGTCCGTATCAAGGAAGTGCTGGGCACAGAATTCCCGGACGACGCCGAAGCCCAACTCGAAGGCGGCATCAAGGCCGTGTTCAAGAGCTGGAACGGCAAGAAAGCCATCTCCTACCGTCGTATCGAAGGCATTCCGGATGACTGGGGCACGGCAGTCAACGTGCAGACCATGGTGTTCGGTAACATGGGCGAAGGCTCCGCTACCGGTGTGGCATTCACCCGTAACCCCGCCACTGGCGACAACCAGTTCTACGGCGAATGGCTGATCAACGCCCAAGGTGAAGACGTGGTGGCTGGTATCCGTACCCCCAACCCGTTGAACGATGACACCAAGAACGAGCAGAACAAGCATATGCAGTCCATGCAGGAGCTGATGCCCGAGACCTATAAGGAACTCTGCGAGGTGCGCCGCATCCTTGAGGAGAACTACCACGACATGCTGGATATCGAGTTCACCATCCAAGACGGTAAGCTCTATATGCTGCAGTGCCGCGTCGGCAAACGCACTGGCGTTGCCGCTCTGACCATGGCCCTCGACATGCTGAAGGAAGGCCTCATCGACGAGAAGGAAGTCGTCATGCGCCTCACCCCCGAGCAACTCGACGAGCTGCTCCACCCCATCCTCGACGCTGCCGACGAGAAGAAGCACGACGTCATCGCCAAGGGTCTGCCTGCAGGTCCTGGTGGCGCTGTCGGTCGCATCGCCCTCACCAGCGAGAAGGCCAAGGAATACCGTGCCGCTAAGGTGGCCAACATCCTGGTCCGTGAGGAAACCAACCCCGAAGACGTCGAAGGCATGCGTGCCGCCGACGGTATCCTGACCGCCCGTGGCGGTATGACCTCACACGCCGCCCTCGTGGCCCGTGGTTGGGGTAAGTGCTGCATCGTGGGTTGCGACGCCGTGAAGATCGACCTCGAGAAGGGCATCGTGAAGATCGGTGACAAGCAGTTCAAGGAAGGCGACGTCATCAGCTTGAACGGTTCCAAGGGTTGGGTCTATGCCGAGCCCGTCGGAATGATCAACGCCACCGAGAACCCGCTGTTCCAGCAGTTCATGGCTTTGGTCGACAAGTACCGCAAGATGGGTGTCCGCACCAACGCCGACAATCCGGAAGATGCCCAGAACGCCGTCAACTTCGGCGCCGAAGGTATCGGCCTGTTCCGTATCGAGCACATGTTCTACGGCAAGAACAGCGAAGAGCCGCTGGCCAAGCTGCGTAACATGATCCTGGCCAACACCACCGAAGAGCGCGTGGCTGCCTTGGCTGAACTTGAGCCTTACATCAAGAACGCTGCCAAGGGCACGCTGAAGGTCTTGAACGGCAAGCCGTTGACCTTCCGTCTGATGGACCCGCCCTTGCATGAGTTCGTTCCTCATACCGAAGAGAAGCAGAAGGCCCTCGCTAAGGAGCGTGGCATCAGCTTCGAGGAGATCAAGAAGCGCATCGACGCCCTCAACGAAGTGAACCCGATGATGGGTCTGCGTGGCGTCCGCCTCGGCATCGTCTATCCCGAGATCACCGAGACCCAGTTCCGCGCCCTGTTCCAGGCCACCGCTGAATTGATGACCGAGGGCTTCGACCCGCATCTGGAAATCATGGTCCCGCTGACCATCAACGTCAAGGAGCTTGAGCACCAGAAGGCCATCGCCAACCGCGTGAAGGCTGAAGTGGAAGCCAAGTTCGGTGTCAAGATCAACTACATGTACGGCACCATGATTGAGATTCCTCGTGCTACTTTAGTGGCCGACCAGATCGCCAGCGTAGCCGAGTTCTTCAGCTTCGGCACCAACGACCTCACCCAGATGACCTTCGGCTTCAGCCGCGACGACGTCAACGCCATCGTGAAGGACTACATCGAAGAGAAGATCATCCCTGCCGACCCGTTCAACACCCTCGACCAAGAAGGCGTTGGCCAACTCGTCAAGTTGGGTGTGCAGCGTGGCCGTAGCCAACGCGCCAACCTGAAGTGCGGCGTCTGCGGTGAGCACGGTGGTGACCCCGCTTCGGTCCACTTCTTCTACAAGGCCGGCTTGAACTACGTGAGCTGCTCGCCGTTCCGCGTGCCCGTCGCACGTCTGGCTGCTGCTCAGGCCGCTATTGAGGAAGAGAGAGCGAAGTAAGAATGCTGAATGCTGAATTATAAATGCTGAATTAGAGCCTTCGGAAACGGAGGCTCTTTTTTAGCACACTTGTTCTAAGATAATTCCATCGGAAAGATACACCAAGAATCCCCGAATCTCCTTGTCAGTCATTTCCCTCAAGGCATTGGCGTATGTACGGACCTGATTATGGTGTTCTTCTTTCTTCTGACCCGTCTTGTAGTCAATCAGATAGATGGCATCGGGAAGTTCGGCATAACGGTCCAGACGGATGACCTTATCTTTTGCTTTGGGATAGAAGATCTCGCACTCTGTCTTCACTTTGGCTGAGGAATTGAAGGCTGCCGAAATCAGTGGATATTGTGCCATTTGGAAGAATTTGTCACGAATCCAATCAGCGGTCTCTTGATTGATAGTGCCATCAGAGACGACAGGTGACAACACCTGCTCTATATCGTTAATTGTGCAAATCTTCGCCAAAATCTGATGCACCAACTCTCCCCATTCACGCGGCAATAGCTTGTCGCTCTTCGATTGCCACACTATTGTCGGATTGGAATCGACATTGATTTTTCCAAACCAATCTCCAGCCACAGACTCAGTCGTCAGTTCTTTCTTTCCTTCCTTCTCCTTTTCTTTCGGTTTCATGAAGTCGAGACCGCCAAAACGATACACCAAAGCATTGTTATCTGGCACTTGATGGTCATTTTTATCCTTGAGGAAATCGCGAATGACATTGGGTTTGTCAGCTTTACCTTGCTTGGCGATGACATAAAGCCGTTGCACGGCACGAGTGAAGGCGACATAAAGCAAATTGAGGTTGTCCAACTGGTTGCTTTCCTTTTCCTTCTTTACCAATTTCGGGGCTATGTCACCCATGCTCTCGGCTTTTGAATCCAGTTTAAACAACACCTTATCCAAATTAGGGATGGCTTCAAAGCCCAAGTCCTCGGGACGCAGCCATTCCTCAGCCGCCTTGCTGGCATTCAACTTCTCATCCAAGTCGATGATGGCCTCGGGATAGATGACCACCGGGAACTCCAATCCCTTCGACTTATGGATGGTCATGATTTTCACCGCATTACCGCTCACCGACATCACCGCAAGTTTGTCCTGCCTTTTATTCCAATACGTTAGAAAGTCAGCAATGCCTTCCCTTATCCCCGACTGCGATTTGAAGACCTCTTCCATAAAATAGTTCAAAAAGGCATCGTGGATGGTGTCAAAATGATAGATGCGCAACAGGTTGGCACAAAGGTCATAGAGACAAGTCGCCTTGGAGAGGGCGCTTTGCAACAAGCCTGACTCACCCAAACCCATCACGGTTTCAATTGCCGTCTCCCCTTGGGCAATGGCTTTCACCTCACCGAAAACTTGACTGATATTCCCATCGAAATCGGGCTCTTGCGTCAGTTTCCAATAAAACAACACATTGGCAACATTCGGTTCATTATCACTATAAAGCAAATAACGCAAGGTATTCACCATCAGCTGCACTTTGTCAGATGACTTGAGTAAAATCGATTCTTGTGAGATGACAGGAATCCCCTTGTCGTTCAGGTAGTTGGCCATTTCAGAGCCATATTCAGACTTTCGGGTGAGCAAGGCAATGTCGGAATACTGATAGCCTTTCGTTTCGGTAAGGTCTCGGATGATGGCCTCTACCCTATCAAAACAGTAATTTGGCTGGTTTTCGGTATCATATAGATCCACCTGCACCAAACCTTCATTGTCAGTCTTGCTAATCTTTTGAACAATGTCAACTATCTCATGAGTGCCTGGCTTCTCTGACACATACACCTTTTGCAAATCAGATGACAAGGTGGTAAACACCGACTCGAAGAAAGCATTGTTGAATTCGACAACCTGGGCATAGGAACGATAGTTGGTGTCTAGATTCTTGAAAGCGAAATTGTCTTTCAGATTCTGCTCAAACTGTCGGAATGCCGCCTCGCGTTCATCCTTGGGCAAGGCATAGATTTCAGGCAAGTTGACAATCTGCTCCACCTCACCACTGCGGAAACGGTAGATGGACTGTTTGCCGTCGCCCACCACCATACTCATATTGCCCGATGACAAGCCGTTGTCTATCAGCGGCAAAAGGTTCTGCCATTGCAGCACCGAAGTGTCTTGGAACTCATCCACAAACACATGACGGAAATGTTCTCCAATGCGCTCATAAACAAAGGGAACCGAAAAATCGCCCATCACTGTGTTGAGCAGTTTGTTGAACTCAGAAATGTGTACCACTTCTTCCTCGTTGGCCAAAGCGTCGAACTCCATCCGAATCTGCGTGCGGAGGGCATAGAGATAAAGCAAATCCCTTTGCGTTTTGTAGAACAAGAATGCCCCCAAACCTTTCTCAATTTCGTCTTTCATCGCCTGAAGTACAGGCAACAAAGCGGCATTAATGACATCCACCTGGCTCTTTCCCAATTGCTTTTCGCCCTCTTTTGAGAAACAATTCCCTTTTTCAAGCACGCCATTGAATCGAGAGCTGGACTGCTCGTATGTCTTTGCCGATAGTTTCCTGATGTATGAGATGAAGCCATTTTTCCCGTAGGCATAAAACTCATCTCTGAGGCCATACTGTCTCTCAAGTTGTCCGAAATCATCCAAATGCTCTTGTATGTCTCGTTCAAAGCCTCTCGTTTTATCATTCAGGAAGTCAATGGTTTGCTTGTATTGGGTATAGTTCTTGATCTTGTTGTTCTCGTCCTTTTGGTAAGCCTTCTCGGTCATCAGTTTGGCAATGAAATCGGAAAGCTGATTCTCAATGGCCGTTGAACGTTGGCTGTCGAACTGATTGTTACTGAAGTCGACCAAGAGGCGCGTCAAAAAATCGTCTTGATCGCTGATTCTCAAACCCAGTTGTTCCGTAATGGTCTCCGCCACCTCATCCGTATCGATGCTGACCGAGTACTGGCTCGGCAATCCCAAATCGTGTGCGAAGCTTCGCGACAGTTTTTGCACAAAGGCATCGATGGTGCTCACGCAAAAGCTACTATAGTCATGCATAATATGCGTCATCAAACTTTGCGTGTTGCTTTTCAGTTCTGCATCGCTGATACCCAATTCCTCAATCAGTTTGGCCTCCATAGACTTGGGATCGACCTTCTCACTATCAATGATTTCACGCAATGTCTTCACAATCTTGGCTTTCATGTCGTTGGCTGCCGCATTGGTGAAGGTGATGGCAAGGATGTTTCTGAAATTGCTTACCGCACCTTTATTGGCAAGACATAGTTTCAGGTATTCCTTAATGAGCGTAAAGGTCTTTCCCGCCCCGGCCGACGCCTGGAAGACTTTGAAATTGGCGCTTTTCATGGTAATCACTAGTTTTCCTGGTTCTTATGCCTGATAATGAGCGGCTGGTTCGTCTGCTTGGTTTTCTTCCTGAACAAATCGCGGAAAGTGGGGAACGACCTGCTGTAGGTAAGACCTATACCCTGCGTGTAGGGTGCCCGCTTGTCGATGGCGAAGCTGTTGAAGTTGGTATTGTAGTTGGAATGGTTGTAGAAATGGGCTTGTAGTCGTCCGTCCTTGCTTAGTTTGTAATACAAGTCAAATTCGCCCACAATATTGGATGCACTACCCGCATTCGGATTGTTGCTCGACATCACGCCTACATTAGTCTCTATGGTCAGTCGGTTTTCGAAAAGCTCGGTGCGCAAGGCAACTTGGTATTCATCATACGAATCTGCGCCATAATGATAACTCACGCCAATATTCATATTTTGGGAGATATCGAACTGATAATTCGACATGAACAAGTTGGACAGACTCACCGTCTGATAAGCCCCTGCCGAGCCTCCAGCGTATGCAAATTTGCCAAACACCAACAAAGAAAGCGCCTGGTTGGCCATTACAGTTTGGTTGGTCGTATCAACAACAGAAAAGACGGTTTGTATGACATCTTCGCTGGCATTAGGCAACCTCATGCCGAAGGAAATCGTCGGGTTGAGCAAGGCATCCTTCAAATGGATAAGACATTCGACGTTGACATTAGTACTGGCCGAAGAAGTCGAGTCGACCTGCATCAAATCGGCTAAAGAAGCCTTGACAGAATACACACCCGTGGCATTGATGCGACCGTCGGTAGGTTTGCCCGTCCACGATATGGAGCCTCCTTTCTTTAATGCGAAGTTGCGCGACACGATGCCCATCAATGTGAGCAGGAATCGTCCCGAAGTAATAGTGTACTTGCCATACATCGAAAGGGCTTCAGTAGTGGAAGTACCCAACTTCACATTACCGTCACCTTGGGCCTCAATGGTGCCAATATTGCCCGGAAGCATAATCTTCAACTTAGCGACATCAGTGGCGTCAATATCAAGGTCGATGGCAAAATTCTGCTTTTTCTGAGCCGTTTCCTCTTCGGGCATTTCTTCGATGGTATCCGTCACTGGCGAGACAAAGATGATGAAGTCATTGTCTTTCACCGTTGCGGCCGTGTTGAGAGGAATGGTGAGTGCAGTGCCATCCTGTGTTCGCGCCTTGATGCCAAGGAAGATATCATCAAAGGGGCCTTTAATAGTTATCAAGCCATCGGCAACCACAGCGCCATAGAAGGTGTCGTTGTCCTTGTTAGTGGTAGCCATCGACAAGAAATCTCTCGGATACAACCTCAGGTCGAGGTAAAAGTCCTTAAACCTGTCGTGCCTAATTTGACCTTCTACCCTAGCTTTATTGCCCAAAGTGTCGACCAAAACCATGTTCTCAAACGCAATACTCTCATTGTCAACCAAAATCGATGGACTAAAGGTGTAAAACGTATTCAGATAGTTAATCTTGCAGCCGCCACCGATAATGCTTATCTTTCCTTTGATGTCAGGCTGCTGCAACGAACCATTGATGTCAATCATGCCGTTGCCATAGCCTTGCACCCGCGACACGAACTTATCCAAAACAGGATTCAAGGCAGACAACCGCAAGGAGTCCAAAACAGCTGTAAAGTCAAGGCTGTTTTCATCTCTTGCCGTATAGTACGAGCCAAACGCATACAGCATCCGACGGTCATCGTTGTAGATGTTCGCTTCCAAATCAACGGATTTGTCCTCGTTGTCCCACGAACTCTCAATCTCTGTATCGCCAATCAAGTCGCCGTTCAGCCCTAGTTGGTCTATCCTAAGGTCAGCCAAGACCATGGGAGCGTCTTTCAAGCTACTGACCAAGGCATCGCCTGTGACAAAGCCATCGGAATTGATGCCCATACCCATAGTAAAGACATCAAAGTTGGAGAGGTCAAAGTCACGTAACTGTACCGAAATCGTATCACCTTCATTCATAGGTGCAAAGCCATCCAATCGCAGCGACTGCCGGTTATGGCTGAACATCACGTTAGAGATATTTACTTTCCCCTCGGTGATATCAATGAAATTGCTGGGCGACACAGTCCACAACGAGTCGTTGATGATGATTTCAGCATTGCCAATATTGAAAATGCCTCCGTTCAGGTGAGGATGGAACGTGGTCTCAATCAAGGCCTTGTTGTGGTCGAGTGTGTCATTATCATCCCATCTAACGCGAGTGGCTATGGTGTCGTTGTCCATCTTAGTAAAAACCGACAAGTTGTCAAGACCAATGGATGTCGTGTCCGTTGCAGTGATGTTGGTCCAATAAACACCTCCTATCGAGAGCACACCATAAAAGGCTTCAAGTCCATTGAAGTTCTTTAGCTCCACATTGTTGATGGCCAACTTTCCAAACTCCACGCATTTTGACCTTGCTGTAAGGTTGAGCTGCCTTGAACGCGATGTGAACGTGCCATTGACCGAGGTATTTTTGGCAATCTTCAAATCAGGCATGAAAAGACGGCTCAGCGTCTGTGTGTCTTTCAAGAGAAGGCTGACGACAAAGTCTTGGTCGACATCATGGGTAAGGGCATACTTCTTAAATGCGTCACGATCCTTTTGGAATATCGGAAAATGCACAAAAGAGTCTCCAAATTCGTTGAAAACAGGAATGAGACTGGCAAAATTCATCTGGCCTGCCATCTCGAAATTGAAGAAGTCGCAGGTAACGTTGATTTTGCGCTGCATGAGGTTGTCGTTGAGGATAGAAGCATCAAAGCTATCCATACTATAACTACCGCGTCCATCGCGATATACGGTGTTGTCAAGGTGGAGCTTGCCTTCAAGGTCATCAAGATTGAAACCTCTCAAATTGGCCTCGATGTTCGTACTGATTTCCGAAACGGAATCGTCTTTCATCAACTCCAAAGCGGTCAAGTCGGCATGATCGATTACCGCCTTAAAGTTGGCAATGGGATATTTCTTGTTGTTGAAGTCAACCAATCCGTTGAAGTCGAGGCCTAACACCTTGTCATCAACAGTGACAGCTCCCTTGAATCGGTTTTCCTTCAAATCGCCGTTAAGCACAATCTCATCGATACGATGCCCCAACAATTCAGCTTGATTAGCTTTCCCTTTCATCGTCAAGTCGACATAGCCTTTCTCGGGAACCCTTGCAACGAAATCTGCATTTAAATCGAGACTGCCAACATATTTTTGCGCATTAGCAATCAAGCCGGCATCCACATTTTCGGCATCTATGTAACCAGTGAACACGTTGTCGCCTTTTTCCGTCTTCTGGCGCGACACTTCAAGATCGACATTGCCAATGCCCGACACGAGATGGACTTCAGAATTAAAATTGTTGTATGACCCCTTGTATTGCAACGAGGCTCTACCCGTCTTCAGCGGACGCAACGATTCGGGCAATGGAATTGTCTTGGTGGAAGTTGGAATATAGAAATTCGCCAAATCGTCATACGTAAACTGCAGCCGTTTGATATTCATCTCATGTTCCCCATCAAAAAAGTCCAATGGATGCAAGCTCAAACTGCCCTCTATGACCGTCGACTTGCCAAATTCAGCCTTAAAATCATCGACGCTGAAATGCTCAATGGGTCCCGCAAACCGACCCTGAAAACGAAGGTTATCGGGCATCTTGTACATGACTTCAGAGAACACGCCGACATCGGACAACAAGATTTGAGTAGGACGTATCGTCGCGTCGAAAACGACCGAATCAACGAAGCTATTGATATCGGCATAGTCGTTGTACAGCATGTGAACATCCGCATCAATGCGGGTATTGTTCAGTTCAGACTTTAGCCTGTCAAGATAAATACCCTTCGAGCAGACAACGGCATCGACCTCAAAACTCTTTATCTCCAATCCACTGATTTCCTTACCATTGAGAGCATTGATTCGGGCACTGATGGAATCGCCCAAAATAGAGAGATTACGAGCCCTAAGATTGATGTCATCTACGGCAATATGAGAATAATCCATCAAATGGCGCTCTGTCTTATCCGGACGGTCCCTGTTTTGGTTCCAATACACAAAATCCAAATTCATCACCACGATCTTGTCGACAAAAATGCGAGCAGGTCCTTTGTCGGGGTCGACAGTGTCGGTTTTGAAAGCATCAACAAGAAAAGCGAAATTGAACTTATCCTCACCCTCGTACTTGATTAGATTGGCTTTCGTGTCACGCAAGCTCACACTTTCAAGATGGATATCTCCATTCAGCATATCGCCAAGGTCTAATTTCGTCCGCAACGAGCCAATATTAGCCAAATCATTGTCGTTCAAGTCTTTGACAATGACATCATCCAAATAGACAGTAAAATCGGGGGTAATCAACAAGCGGCCTACTTTGATGTCGCCACCAGTTTTTTCTGATAGGTATCCACTGGCAAATCGAGCGGCAAACTTCTGGAAAACAGGGTCTTGGATAGCAATAAAAAGGCTGGCTATGATGCCCAGCAGCACCATAATCACAACCAAAATGCTATGGATAATCTTTTTTTTAATACTTTTGACCCTCCAAATTGAGACCCATGAACGAATACATTTTAGGCATCGAATCTTCGTGCGACGACACCTCAGCCGCAGTGCTTCAAGGCACACGTGTGCTCTCCAATGTCATTGCCAGTCAGAAGGTTCACGAGCAATACGGCGGTGTGGTTCCCGAACTCGCTTCGCGTGCCCATCAACAGAATATCATCCCCGTCATCGACACAGCCTTGAAGACTGCAAAAATAGAAAAAAATCAGTTATCCGCCATCGCTTTTACGCGTGGCCCTGGTCTATTAGGCTCATTGCTTGTAGGAACCTCGTTTGCCAAGGCTTTCGCACAGACCTTGGACATCCCCATGGTTGAAATCGACCACATGAACGCACACATTTTGGTACATTTCGCCACCGATGAAACGCACACCGAGGTGCCCGACTTCCCGTTCCTCTGTCTCACCGTCTCAGGTGGACACACCCAAATCGTGGTCGTGAAAGACTATTTCGACATGGAAGTCATCGGCAAGACCATCGATGACGCGGCTGGCGAAGCCTTCGACAAGACCGCCAAGATCCTCGGCCTGCCCTACCCTGGCGGTCCCGTCATCGACAAGCTGTCCAAGATAGGCAACCCCAACGCCTTCACTTTCGCCAAACCACAAATCCCCGACTTGGACTACAGCTTCAGCGGACTGAAGACCAGTATTTTATACACCGTTCGCGACAATTTGAAGCTCAACCCAAATTTCATCGAGGAAAACAAGGCCGACCTCTGCGCCTCGGTGCAGAAGACCATCATCGACATCCTGATGAACAAGTTGGTGAAAGCCAGCAAGCAGACGGGCATCAAGACCGTGGCCATCGCCGGCGGCGTGAGTGCCAACAGCGGCTTGCACGATGCCATGCTCGCCTTGGGCGAAAAATACCATTGGAAAGTCTTCATCCCTCGCCTCTCCTATTCCACCGACAACGCCGCCATGGTCGCCGTGGCAGGGTATTTCAAGTTCTTGAAAGGTGAATTTGCAAGCCAGGATTTGGTGCCTTATGCAAGACAAAGCCTAAAAGAATAGTCATAAAAACGGCCACCTTGTGTAAGATGGCCGTTTATTTATGGATAAATACCCTATTTATTCCGTCACTTTGAACCTTATGCTGAAATGGGCATCAGGTTCTTGTCCTGTGGCATGAAAGACGTAGGTGGATTGCTTTAGCAAGTCCACGGTCAAGCCGGTGACGTGGTCAACCAGCTGCAGGTATTCGAATTCCGTCACGTTTCTATCGACGGTCAGGGTGAATTCGCCCACCTGTTTGCAGCTGAAACAAAGCTCCAATGTCTCACAGGCCTTCTCCATGGGTGAGCAACAAAAACTTGGATTATGCAAGTAATTTGGAATGAAATCTTTAGGATTTTGATAAGAACAATGGCTATATAGAAGGATTTTGTTATTTTTGCAGTCAAAATAAAACAGATAAGATGATGACAGTGGTACAAATAAATGCGGAATTATTTCGCACAATGAGCGAAATTGCCGACGATGAAGGACTGATGATGAAACTCTTGAAATACGCCAAAAAATTGGCCGCCACCAAAGAAGATGAGAGTCTGGTGTCGAAAGAAGAATTCATGGCCAGCCTTGACCGTGGGGAGGAGGAGTACAAGCAGGGACAATGCGTCCGCTTGTTACCAAACGAGTCGGTATCAGAGATGCTTAGGAGGAGCGGATACTGATGTATAACATTGATTTCACCACCGAAGCCCTCGAAGGACTGGCAAGATTGGAAAAAAGTGAGCCTAAAGTCTATGCCAAGGCAGTGCAGTTTATCGGCGAACTGAAAGAACATCCCAAGACAGGCTTAGGACATCCGGAGCCGCTAAAAGGCAAGCCCAAAGGCCGATGGAGCCGCGAGATCACAAAGAAACACCGCCTCGTCTATCGTATTTTTGAAGAAGATGTCCTTGTCCTTGTGCTCAGAAGTTACGGGCATTACGAGGACAAATAAGTGCCTCGTGTCACTGCGAGACCTCATTTAGCGAAATCGAAGTTATCAACTTTATCATACGGCAATTCTAGAAATATGTGATACTTTAAAAACAGAGGGTGTGCCTTATTTTGGCACACCCTCCTGTTTTTTCGCGCGCTTGTCATGAGCTGACGAGCGGTCGGAATCATTTCTTTTGTCTGACGTACGCCACCCGCCAGAAGGTTGCCAAGTCTTTTATTCGTGCCAGAAAAACCGTCAATGATGATCTATCTTGGCATTTAGTCGGCTAAAACATATCGGTAGTCCTCCAGGTAAACCGACACTTTAGCATCCTTCTGACCGATGCGAAGTATTCGCAAGAAGGTCAAAGACCCTTTAATCACTTTTTCCTATCAGCTCAATCCTCCTTTGAATCTTCTGATTTTTCCTTCTTACTTTTTTTCCTCAACAAGTACGCGCCACCTAAGCCTGCCAACAATAGCCAGCCTTCGCCCAAGGGGGCATACAAATACTCGTCAAGACTCGTACCCTGATACGGAACCGGAATAAAACTCTCCGACTCTTTCAACCTAATGTTCGCTCCATTATCATCTTCCATAAGGAACACTTGAGCGCGCATCGAACCCGACCAAAGCGTCAACATAGACAATAATACAAAAGAAGCTGTCCTGATACCGCCAAAGGCACGTTTCCCGTTGTTTCTCGATAAGTTTTTCATATTATTATTCATTCCTTTCTATATTCTATGACATGACTAATCTATGACTATCTTTTGAACCTTTGTCCCTTCCGAGGAGTTTACCAATCGCAATAGGTAAAGGCTCTTCGCAACATCGGGAATACTTACTCGGCTCTGTCCGCCTGAGACTCTTTCTTGCCACAAGATGCGGCCTTGAAGGTCGATCAACTCCAACGAACCTTCGCCTGTCACAACCCATTGCGAGCCATCAAAGAAGGCAAACGTCTTCTCTACCTCGTCTTCTTCATACTCTTCCACATCAAGGCAGTCGAATGTGATGTAAAAACGAGAATAGTAATCATCCTTGTGGCCCTCAAACACGTAGCTGTCGTTCGCAAGCATATCATAGCGGGCACCTGTCAGGTTGTCTATCAGATAGAGGCTGCTGAAGTATCCGTTAGCCGTGTTCCATCTCATGGTGAACACATCGTCTTCCTTCGCTTCAAACTTTAACGGAACTTTATCTGTTCCTTCCTTGGCAAACAATGCAGCATAGGGTTCGTTCTCATGATAGGCATAGAACAGACCGTTGCCTTGACGCAACCCCTTCTGCTTCTTTGCACCTCCCCATGAAGGTCTGTGGAACTCTATGACCGTCACATCCGAGCATCCCCTCTCGCTACTCAAATAAAGGTTCACCAAAGGATAGTTGTAACTCCGACTACGGTAAGCTATATCAGACGCATCAGAACGGGTCACAGACATACTTTCATCGAAAGTCAACGGAATATTTCCATTATTCGTCTTAATAAAGAAACCCTGATGAGGATGCAAGTACTGATCTGCATACTCGCCACCCTCCGAACCGGAATTTGGATAGTAGAGGTATGCACTCTTAGGACCACCTTTATAGCCATCAGCATCATAAATGACATAGTACGGTTCGACAGATCCATTCTTGGTCAAGAACTGTTCAAAATCGAGGTATGCATGGTATGGGTTGCCCACAAGATTCCAACCTGGGAAATCCCTTCCTAGTCTGGTGACAGCACGATACTTTTCTTCAGCGTTCAAATTACCATGACTCTGAAGGTAGGTTTTCTTTGCTATTGCGAACATATAGCCTTTACCAATCTTCAAATAGTCCTCATTTTGGTTGGAGATATCCTCTGTGTCATCCTCGTTCTTCTCTGTATAAGGAAGGTGCTTATGAACATGCTGGTTATGCGGCACATCAGGATTAATCTCATCACTATGCCAGTGGTTCGGGCCGTTGCGCTTGAAGTTGATCCAATGCGGTTCGGGCTCATACCAGCAGAACATGTCCATACCATAGGGGAAACGACCATACTCATCTTCATCCTCAATGCAGCCATCGCCAAATTCGCTTTGGCCAGCCACACTGCTCGGGAAATAACCATCCACCCATTTGCTTTCATCAAACTCAGGTGCAGCGCAGTTCTGGCTCTGGCTATTCTCCCAGCCCTTCATCCAGTAACGATTCTTATCATTCGATCCTGCGTCATTGAGCCATGTAAACTCTCCATAACTACTACCAGCTACTCCATCTATAAATGGCCATGGATTGTTGAAATATGTACCATTATCTCCGCCAGTATAATACTGAGACAAGTTTGTGTTCACTCCATTTACATCGTAATTGAAGCCTAATGGTGCATTGCTGAGCGTTGAAGAGAACATGTGCCAATCGCGAGGCAAGAACAGACTGTCTTCAATATGGTTGAGACCTGGCGTTGAGTATGCATGAGCACATGAATTGTCAAATGTAACACCCACGTAAGTCTCAGGATGGCCTGCCAAAGTGCCAGGATGCAAGATAGCTGCATGCTCATAGACGCTGAGTTGGGCTGGACGATAAAGATTTGCTGAATCAACCCTAGCTGTCAACACATCGGTCACATCACCATAGACATACATATAGTCTTTGGTCGTCATTCTGTCAACCATAGAGTTCAACTCATTGTAATCACGCACAGGACCTGCATATTGCAACTTAGGACCTCCATGCCAAGTAGCCATGCTACGGAAGTCGCCAAGGCCTTGTATGCTTTGGTCGTTCCAATCGCAGAGATGCAAGATGGGGAAGTCGTCGTTGATACCCGTGATAGTCGGACGGACCCACAAGGAATACTTGTGATCATCACCATCATTGTTCTCCTCAACCCACTGGTTCAGATTGTTGAACAGCAGGCAGGTTTCGTCTTCCGCAATATCCTTCCAACTACCGCCATCCATTACTTGCAACTTGTTGTCGTTATAGATATAACGGTAACGGTCGGCGGACATCGGGTCTGTGTAATGGTAACAATTGGTCAGCAAGCTCGCGAAACCTGCGTCAAATCCAGCCTGTTCGAACACGGGTGACTGGAAACTATGTCCCAAAATAATCGGCATCTTCGTCTCAAATGCCAAGAGCTTGAATTTGGCATTAGTAACATGATTATCAGTGCTATCTTTCTCTTGCAGACGAGAATAGCAGTTCTTGATGGTGGCCACATTATATCCGACCAAACCACCAGCCTTGACATCACTATCTACACCAAACATCAACTTCGGATTGGAGAAGGAGTTGTTGATATTGGCCACTTTACCGTCGATATTCGGTTCGGCACGTCCCACCAGACCTCCAATGTAACCGCCCTCATTGTACGACTTCTCAGCCTTGATGTCAGACATACCCATTGAGGAATGGAGTTCGCCTTCCACCATAGAACCAATCACACTGCCAACGTTAAATGCATCGTCGCGCACTGCGCAAACAATGTCGGCACCACCTTCGCTGTTGGATACCATACTCTTGGGTTTGGAAGCACCTTCTGTGCCCAACATGCCCACCAAGGTACCTATATTGGCATCACCTTTATGGTTCAGGTCGCTGACAGGTTCGATATATCCACTCAACACGAAGGTACGGTCAACCACGCCGCCGTCAACGGCACCAAACATGCCATAGTTGACTCGGTTGTAGCGTCCGTCGCCCATACCGAAGTATGCCATGCTCAAATTGGTGATGATATGACCACGACCGTCGAACTTGCTGCCGAAGGGCTTCACTCCAGCTATTTGGTCACCAACTGGGAGCCACACATACTGCACCAAGTCAATGTCGGTCTTTTCTTCGATAACATTGATGGAGGAAAGGTCATTGGCCACCCTGCCGTTCAAACCATTCACCACGCTAATCAGCCAGGCAAGGTCTTCGGGCGAGTCAATGCTGTCATAGCTGAAGTCAAGAGGCTTCCTCGTCACCACATTGTTCCAAGTCCAGCCAAAATAGAGGGTCTTTTCGATGGTTTCATCGTCTCCTGCATCAGCCAGCGCAGGCGAGTAATTCGCCGCATCTTGTTCATAATAGGTGGTCTTGAAGTCGTCCTGATAGCCTCTATAGAAGAAGCGGGCCAAGTCGTCGTAGTAGTTCTCGTTATTCCAAGCATTGTATGCAATGTTGGCATTAGTAGCTTCTGCGATGGGTGACATGGTGTTCTGCGTGAAATGAGGCTCCGCATTTCTAATCGGGCTGGTGATACCGATTCGTGAAATTTGATCCAACGGACCGGTGATGTAAGTGTGCTTTTTAAAGGTAGGCAGATAGACGTTGCTCTCAATCTTGACAGGTGTCGTTCCATTCTCTTCTCCATCCTCATCGTAAACAATTTGATCAAGATTCTGCAAGTTTTCTTTCACGGTCACCTTGCCTTCAGCGTTCATCGTGGCATAACGATGCACATAGACTGCACCGCCATGACGTGTAGCAAAGACATTGTCAGGATTATCGTCAGCGTCATCATCATAATCAGGATCGTAGTAGTAAGCAGCCTTGGTGTTGTTGTAACCACGTTGTAGTTCGGTACCTTCCTGCGTCGGGTCGTCTGGTTCAGCAACGCTCTTCAACGTCAACGTAGTTCCAGAACCCATAACAACAAGCGGCTTGTGCACTGCATCCTGATTAAAGCTGGTCGGAATCTGATGGAAACCATCATCAATCTGAGTATGGCCATACAGACCATCGACCAAGACATTGTTCAGTGTGATATTGCCTTGTTTATCCGAAATCGAATCCACATCGATCATGGCATCGTAGTTGGCACCAGGACCTGAGGTAACGCCCGCTGGCAATCCATCGTAAGCCTCAAATGTATCATCATCACCAAGGATGTCTTGGGTCAGCAGTGTGGTCGTTACAGAACCATCAATTGAATCGTTACTCATCTTATGTCCACCAGGATAACGGAAGAGCTTCAACTTGTAGTTATGCAGCGGATACAAACTATCGGGATCAAGCGTATACTCATTTTCCCAAACTCTATTAATGTTAATCTCACTGCGATCTTCTTCCTTCAGAGCCGAAACAGGTCCTACCACATAAATGACATCCTTCGAAGGATCGAATACTCTATATGGTCCATACAAATATCCTTCTCCATTAGGGTTAGGGATAGTTCTTGTTCTATCAAAAATGATACCATTATGTGCATCATCGGCACCTGCTTTAAAGCTCACCGTCAGTTTCGGCTTATCCGGGAAGTGACCCCAGCCATCCTGGTGGTTCAAGTCTTTACCCCAGCCACCAGTTTCAGCACCAACGCCACGGCCATCCACATACCAGGCTGCACCGTTTCTTCTGGGAATGACCCACATACGGTAGAAGTCGCGGTCATCTCTCGTAATCGGATACACATTGATATAAGGATACTGCTTCGTCTTGGTGAAGTCTTCACCACCGTCGTCACCATCGACGGGATAGTTCCAACCACCGATGAGACCTGGTTCGGTGAAGAAGTTATATCCGTTCTCGTAATCTCCACCCAAATTGTCAACCTTGTAGCTCAGGAAGCCGCCGTCCTCAAGATTGTCCTTGGCGTATAGATAAGGATTCTCAGCATTACCTGACAAGATGTTGTTGTTGTTAGCACCGGTAATCTTCGGGCGGGCAAAGGCAAAGCTCTCCGTTCCGTAAGGTTCGTAGTCGCTGTCCATTCTGAAGAAACCTTGCAGCTCACCATACATGGTGGTTGGGACGCCCTTATGATAACGCACCCAAAGTTGCGAGAAGTCGTTGAACAAGATGACGTTTTCCTGCGTATAATTCAAAGGTGTTGTTGACGCAGAAGTTCTGTAATACAGTCTTGCATTTTGTGCCGTATTATCGCTTCCAGTTTTGGGGTTGACAGCAATCCATTCCCAGCTCGGAATCCTGCCGTAATTTTGCTTGACGGAATCATTCTGTATATTAGTGAGGTCATTATCCTCCAAAGCATCAAGCTCATCGTAAATCGTTCTATTAGTCACGTTCAGATGCACACTACGCAAGCAATGGATCGAGTCCATATAGGCGGGCTGGCCATCACCAATAGCGATAGCACTGGCATTTGCCATATACAACGTATCATCCACCTTAACCACAGAATACAACTTGTTGGTGTTGTAGGTTGTGTTGATGTCGTTGAAACCAGTGATGTTGATGTTGACATTGTCAAGCAGCAAGTTCTGACAACGCTGGATTGTGGTCAGGGTACGGGTGCCTGAAGTAAACTCAGCACCATGGTCAGTATTATTCGTGTTACGATGGCCATACTCTCTCATCAAGACATTGTGTCCCGACAGACCAGCCTCGCAGTGGGTACCACTACCGAACACGCCACCTCCGATATTCATGAAATTACCCGAATTCTCAAGAGTGTTGTATGACGTACCGTCAATGTAGATGTTGGTATAGCCCGTAGCATCGTAGTGAGTCCAATCGTTCACGTTGTTGCCTTGTGTTCCGAAGTAGCTGGAACCAGCATACACTGAGTTGCCGATACTCACCGCATTTTCAATCTCAATCTTGCCTTCGTGCTCATCGCGGTCGATTTCTGCCGTAGCATAGTTAGGTTCTTCAGCATCGGTAGTAAAGGAGATCTCGGCACCGTAGGTCGTTCCCTTGCCGTTGATGGCATAGGCACGCACATAATAGGTGGTGCCTGGAGTCAAGCCTGTGAGGTCGAGGGTATAATAGCCACGGCCGTCTCCTTCCGTTGTAGCCTGAACCTTTGTTGTGGGTTCGGGTGATGTGCCCCAGCAAATACCACGCTCCGTAACATTGCTATTAGCAATGGCGGAGACATAACCGTCCACTTCGGCAGAAGTGCTTGTCACGTCAAACAAACCTGTAGTAAGTACGGTAGGAAGATAGGCACGATCGTCGAAATAGATGTTGTCGACATTGCGCTTGCTCAAATCAGACCATTCTCCGTTGACCTTTTCGGCAATGGCGTTGACACCAACATTGACCTCCGACGAGCCTATCACCTCACCGGCGTAACCCAGACCATGCACATTACCATCAATGGTGCCACCACTGATGTTGACAAAAGCGGTCCAGTCTTTTTCGTGTCCTTCTTCAAAGTTGCCGTCGATGGAGTTGTTGCTACATCCGAACACCGAACCGTGGACATGTCCACCACGCATGTTGACCGTCTTTGTGCCAGGGTGCAGGCGTACCTTTGTGTCGCCAACGACTTGCTTGCAGCCGCCAAACACGTTTTTCATCACGTCACCACCGTTGATGTTGACCACTTTCTCCAAGGAAACGAGACTTGCGTTACCTCCACCAAACACACTGCCATACGCAGTACCGCCCTCAAAGAAAACACGGGTGCTACCCTTTACGATACCAGCGGTTACAGTTTGGTTACCATTGGCATCCCTATCGATACCTCGGCCACCGCCAAACACATTGCCTTTGTATTCGTTGCCACCAGCAAAACCAATGGTGCCATTGTAGATGGCCACCTTGGTGTTCTCGGAAACGTGACCGTTTTCACCGCCACCAAACACCGAGCCGTTGATTGTAGCAGTTTCATTAATGATAACTTCCGTATTCTTCAGATAAGCTAAATGGGCATACTTCGTACCCACCAAGCCTTTGGCGCCACCATAAACGTTACCGCCACGTAAGGCCGTGTTTTCATTACCTATGGTCACGCCGCCATGGATATACACCGTGGCTCGACCTGTTTCACCGCCATTGTTGAAATCAGGGTCAGCGGGGATGGTATCCTGGGCAGGATAAGTTCCTACAGTAGCCATACGACCACCGCCAAAGACGGAGCCGTTCACCTTACCGCCGCTGATGTCAACGAAGGTATTGCCGTAAGTTCTACCTGAGGTGCGGCTATAATCGTTATTGGCATTCAAGTCCTTACCGCGACCGCCACCGTAGACGTTACCCTCGTAGCCTGTGGTACCATCGGTGCCAATTTCACCGCCTTCCACAAACACATGGGTGTTTTGACGCACGTGGCCATTTTCACCACTACCGAACACGCTACCTTTCACAGCAGCATCGTCTTGAATCGTGACGAAAGTATTCTTTACGAAAGCCATCTGAGCATAAATGGTGTCAGCACCTGACTCAGTAGCTGCACGACCGTATCCTGAGCCGAACACGTGTCCGTTTTCGTTGCCGTCGATACCGATAACCGCATTCTCCTTGATGAGGACATTGGCCCTGCCTGAGAATTCAGCATTATGGTTTTCAGCATAACCCACGGAAGCCAAGTTACCGCCACCATACACGTTACGGTAGACGGAGCCACCCCTAACGAGGGTATTCGTGTTGAACTTCACCCAACCAGCCGTGAGACTATTTTTACCGTTTTCGTCCTTGTCGGTACCGCAGCCGCCACCGAACACATTGCCCATAAGGGTGCTGTGTGATCCCGTCAAACCAATTTCTCCACCCGAAACTTCAATATCGGTGCTACCTAACACGTGACCGTTTTCGCCACCACCAAACGCCGAGCCCATGATGTGTCCGCCGATGATGTTGACATCCGTGTTACCCGTATAGGCCAAGTGCTTGAATTGTGAACCTGCCCAACCTTTGGCCGAGCCAAACACATTGCCGTTGCCGTCGCCATTGGGGCCATCGGAACCGATGGTGCCGTTATTGATGTTGACCACAGTAAAGCCATTGTTCTCAATAGTTGTAGTTGGTTTGAGCTTCAAATAGCCTGTTTCCGGGTCATTCGTTTGAGTGGCGTCATCATAACTATAATAATAAGGTGTACCCGTAGGCGTGCCATCGCTGGTCTCAATCTGACCTACGGAAGCCATGGCACCGCCACCATACACGGCATGGTAGATGGTACCATTATTGACGTTCACCTCGGTTTGCACATACACCTTACCAGCAGTGCGGCTGAAATCGCCATCGCTATTCTTGTCTACACCGCGACCGCCGCCATACACATCGCCGAACATGGTGCCCGAGTAGGGGTTGATGTTGTCGCTACCGATAGCGGCATTGCCATCGATGTTCACCTTGGTCTTGTTGAACACATGGCCGTTCTCGCCACCGCCAAACACCGCGTTCTTCACTTTGCCCACGCCGTCGATGGTGACGAAGGTGTTGTTCGTAAAGGCCAATCTGGCATATTTCATAAGTTCATCATCGCCTGGAGTGGCAGGCATACCACGACCCGAACCGAACACGTTACCGTTGTTGATACCTGTGGCACCCACCTGACCACCTCTGACGAGGACTATTGCCCTACCCGTGGCTGGATCATTCCTGAATCCCACATTGGCCAGACTGCCGCCACCATACACGTTGTGGCGCACCAAACCACCAGTCATCACCACGTGCGTGTTACTCTTCACGAAACCTGCAACGGTGCTGATTGTGTCGTTATGAAGGTCGAGGCCTCGACCGCCGCCATACACGTTGCCTTTATAGATAGGACCAACGACGCTTGCGCCATAGGCATCAAGCTCGCTTTCTTCTCCCGTAATAGGCATGCCGATGGTGCCGTCGATGATTTCAACGAAGGTGGAGTCGAGCACAATGCCGTCTTCGCCGCCGCCAAACACCGAACCACGGATGTCGGCACCGGCAGCAATCATGACATGGGTGCTGTTGACATGGGCAAAATCCTTTTGGCCTATGACCGCATAGCCATAGCTTGAGCCGAACACCATGCCGTTGGAAACCATCGTAGGATGCCCCTCGTAAACAAGAGTGGAGCTTTCGCCGTCCGTTCCGATGATACCACCCGAAATGTTGACCGTAGCCAGACCCGTATTGGGCACTGGATTAAAGTAGCCTGCGCCATCGGTAACGGGCGTATTACCGTTCATTTCAACCTGACCCACCGAGGCCACGTTGCTGCCGCCATACACATTACGCATGACGTGGGCACCATCGACGATGTTGACCGTCGAATTGCCCATCACCCAACCAGCCTGATTATGGTAAACATTCTGTCCGTTGTTGCTGTACAGTTCCAAACCGCTACCACCACCAAACACGCTACCGTGGTAGGGGTTATTGCAGTTATGAACGGCATCGTCTTCATAGCCACCCACTTGGCCCTTATCGACGTTGACCACCGTGTTGGTACGTACATGTCCGTTCTCACCGCCGCCAAACACCGAGCCCATGATATAGGCACCGTCGATGTTGACCTCGGCCTCATTCACGTATGAAACCTCTCCACGCCATGGCTCACCTCTTCCGCCTCCATACACATTGCCTTTGCGAGGATTGGTTTGGCTATGCTCGTCGCCCACTTTTCCATTTTTAATGGTGACCGTAGCTTTCTGCCAAACCGCACCCATGTTTCCGCCTCCATACACGTTGTTCACTATCATGCCACCGTCGATGGTGACGAATGTATTGCTCTGCACCGCAGTTTCTATACCATTGCCACCGCCAAACACGCTACCGTTTACCAAATTGTTTAACGTATCACCGACGATTCCGCCAATCATCTCAACCCTGGCGTCACGTTGACCAACATAACCCAAGGAATCGCTGCCGCCATACACATTACCCATGACGTGGCCATTTTTAATGTGGACTCTGGTGGCAGGAATAGTTCTATTGTAACCATCATCATAATAATGCATATAAGCACCGCCAAAGACGCTGTTTCCAACCCTACCGCCAACAATATAGACATTAGTTGAGTCGGTAACGTATCCGTGGTAACCGCCACCATACACATTATTGGAAACGTAAGCGTCATCGGCTACGACCACGTTGGATGTATTAACATAGGCAGTTTGGTTAAATCTGGCTTGAACATTATTAGGGCCAGGGCCGTCGGCTATGACCTTGCCACGTCCAGCCCCGAACACATTGCCTCCCGGTGTGGTGTTCACCGTAATGACATTGTCACCACCAACCATGGCATTACCTCCCACATAAACATATGAGTCGCCATTCGTATTGGCTTGGCCTGTTTCGGTTGATCCACCCGAACCATTGCAGCCACCTGCAATCCAACCAAGAATCTCACCGTCGGTGATGACAATCCTTCGGCTGCCATAGGTTGTGTTATCGGCTGCACCACCAAACACACTTCCATGGAAAGTTCCACCCTTGACTCTGATGCTTGATACCACATTGCTTATAGATGTATTACTGCCACTGTTTGTGCCACGACCTCCGTTCATACTGCCCAACTCTCCCCCTTCCACTGTGATGTATCGGAAACCTGATATAGTGGCTCCAGCATTGTTTTGGCCTACATAATATGTTCGGCTATGCATTCCGTTACCTCCATTATCCCAATAGGGTTGTTGGTATGTACCACTCTTCACCACAAGATCAAAAGTCTGACGGTCATAGTTTGAGCGACCAGTAAAATCCATTCCGTATGAAAGGAATAACCTATTGTTTTCGTCTTCATAGTTAGAAGTAATATTTGGATTGCAAGCAATAATCAAATTGTCGTTATCATTCTGTGCCCTGTCATAGTCACATCCTGTAATGCCTGTCACCAAATAACGTCCACTAATAGTTTGACGGTTATCATTATCTCTAACAAAAGTCAATCTATTGATTTTTCCGCTTTCAATGCGAAGGGTATATCTCAAATCAGTTTGATTTTGAGCAGGGATACCCTCGACACGATTTATAGTATTATTTGCAGCATTGTTAATGCCTCTTCCTAAGCAGAGATAATGGTTGTTGGCAGCTATTTCGATGGCTTCGCTGCCTTGCCCATCATTATTAACTAATCTAAGGTTCATGTATTCGAACTTCGTGTCGTTATTGCAGATGAAGTTGCCTACCATGTTGACATAGCCATTAGTTGCAACTGTTCCGTCGGGATAGTAGCTGCTGTAGGTAACAGGCACATTAAGTGCACCATTAATGGTAGTCGCACCCACTACAAAATTACGCTCATAGCTTACGTTGGCATTCAGTCCACTCGCGGTGTTGCCGTTTTCCACCACGTAGGCCTTGGCCCAAAGGGCTTCGAAGTCCACTTCATTGTCATATTCGTTTTCGGTGTGGAACAGCAAACGCGTCTCGGCATCAATAATGGAATTCTCACCATAAGTAGTACCATAGGCATCCCTGATGGTTACGCCCTTCAAGCGCTTCACGCGCCAAGCGTAGAAGCCACGGAAGTCAGTATTAGTAATAGTGGGGCCTCCACCAGGGCCACCTTCTTGCACTGTGACATCTCCTGTAACCGTTTGGCCAGTAGATGTTCCTGTCCAAATCAATTCACCGTCTTGATTATCATATTTTACATCACAGCCAACATAAGCCGGCCCCTCTCCTTGCGGTGGATTCCAGTCTCCTGTTCTACTTAAACTAAAAGAAACAGTTGAACCTGTTTGCACAGTTAATGTAGTAGGATCTGGACGTGGATAGAAAGTGTTTTGTGTAAAAGTTTGCAAATTACCATTGATATCAATATAAGATACTGTCAACGTACCTGGAGCATAATACTGTCTATATTCAATATAAATATTTCTCGTTGTTGTAACGCTTGTGTACATTGGTCTCACCGAGAACGGGTTAGGAATCAAGGAATAAGGATAGTCATGGCTTGTTCCTTCATAATCGGGAACCAAATTAATATAAACGCCGTTGTCAACTTCATAGCCACCGCTTTCGAGGGTTTTGTAATAGACGAATTGGTTGCCAGCAGCACCAGGACCTACCTGCACACCTGTGGCATCGGCGGTCCAACTAACAGTGTCGGGGGCCGGTCCATTGGTTGTGCTCACCGTTCCCGTGCCGTTGCCAAAATAGGTAATCTTCACGTCGGCAGGATGGAGGCTATGGACAGGTTGGTCGCCATCGCTGTAGTAGCTCCAGCTGTGTGGCTCACGGTCGTCGAGATAGACCACTTCGCCATACAGGCCGCTACCACTGCCTGGGTCATCATTGCCAGGAAGATAGGTGCTTACGGCATGGCCAGACTCCACATAGTTGGGGCCCGGTTTGTCCACCCAAGCCTCCACACGGTCGTTGGCATTCACCGTGAATGGTGTGGGAGCGATAGCTGGATTGCCATCGATGGCTGGGGAAGCATAAATTTGAATTGGTCCACCGTTCACTGTGTAATAAATAATGCAGCCCTCGGTGGGCGGGGTAATGGTGGTGGTAGCCGTACTGCCATTTCCAGCAAACGAGATTGTCGGACGTACCAGATAGATGGTGTGAGTATCGTCGTATATATAACTGGTAGCGTCCGAATAGATATCGGGGCAGGTAGTACCTTGAACAACTGCAATCACTTCGCAGAAGTCATAGAGTGCTACCGTACCTGAGGTGGTCACATTGTGAGTCAGCGTATCCTCGGAAGTCGCGTCGATGGTATATACATTAGTATTAGTCGGATCTGTTGGGTCAGTGCTATCAAGGGTATAGAGAATCTTCCATGTATCATTGAGGTCAGCAGGACGCACCACACTGAGGGTCACCGAGGAAGTACCCGAAGCGGGGGGAGTAATGGTTGGTGCAACAGGATGCCCAACAAGCGACTCATCTCCGAAAATGAACAGGCGAGAGCTGGAGCTGATGGGATCGGCACCTTCTGTTTCTACCACTTCTGTCTTTACTCTGATCTTAACCGGATAACTACCATTAATATTGATAGGTGTACCCACTGAGTACTCCGTGTTGGGTTCACCTGGATTCTCGCCTCCGTATGCGATGGCATACTTTAGCGTAGTGGAGTACTTTCCTTTACTGGTGGGCAACAGCTCGAAGATGTCGTCCGTACAGGCCAACTTGGCCACCGCAGGCGGTTGAAGTGTGAAAGGCACCTGAGAGACATGAGCGACCCAACCGGCATCTTTCCATTGATGGTCGGAGACAAAACGCACAGTCATATAGTTGTGCGATGTCACGGTGAAGATATTGCCGTTCAAACCGAAGACAGAAATTTGGCTGTCTCCATTGTGTTGATAGGCATGATATTCATTGCAGGTGAATACGCCGATAAGGTTGTTGTCGGAGATGTCACCATCGTAGAAATACAGAAAATCGTTGTTGATAAGCAATGATTCGAACTCGATTTTCACGCCGTTGGACGTGGATTCCGGAATGAAAACGAGGGTGTAGTCTTCGTTATGGTTATACCATCCATCATCAGCCTCGCTGTCGGTAAAGATGAATTCGTCGTCCACTACAATGGTTCCGTTCTGCATGTGAACCGTAGTGTATAAGGTCTTTACTTCACCATAGGCGATGCCAACACCGTTTTCGGCGAAGGCACGTACGTAGTATGTGGTATTGGGCTGAAGGTTATTCATATCCACAGAATAGTTACCTATTCCCGTACCGCTTGTGCCAAAACTGCACCCCGATCCATCAATGGTAGGAGTAGTGTTGGTGGTGCTCCAGCAGACGCCACGGCGCGTAACAGGGCTACCGCAGTCGTTGGTCACACGACCCAAACCCACAGCATTAACGCTTGTGACGTGGATGGCACCAACGGTGGTCACGACGGGAGGCGCGGCAGGCGTAGTGAAAGTAACCACAGCGCCATAGCCTGCGCCGCCACTGTTTTGGGCGTAGGCACGCATATAATAGGTGGTGTTCGGCTGAAGGTTAGTCATTTCCACGGAATAGGGGTTATCTTCCGTGTTGCTTGCGGCATGACTGCATCCGGGACCATTAATGATTGGAGAAGAGTTAGTGCTGCTCCAACAGATACCACGCGCGGTAATAGGTGCGTTGCCATTGTTGTTGGTCAAACTACCCTCGCCCACAGCATTGAAGCTTGTGATATCAGTGACTTCAACAGTGGTTACCTCTGGAAGCGTCGTGTATGGCACTCCAGCGGCACTACCGTCGTACAGTGTCTGTGAATTCCAACCATTGGTAATAGCATAGGCACGCACATAATAGGTTGTGTTTGGAATAAGGTTTCTCATCACGCCGTCATAAGTGCCTTGCGCATTGCCTAATGAGACCCTACCCCCATTATTATTGCCCCCATAATTATTGATGGTAGGGGCATCGATTGTTCTACTATAAACGAAACCAAACTCTCTCAAATTAGTACCAGTAGCACTAACTTGGACTCTCATGCTATTGGTTGTGATGTTGTCCACACCAACCAAGCTTACTGTTTGCCCCCAAACGCTGTCAGCGAAGGACATCAGCAACAACAGAAGGGCAAAAACCGCCCCTGTTTTTCGTAATTTTTTACAATTCATTTTACTTTACTTTTTTTTGATATTTACTTTAATTTACTTAATTTCAAAACAATATTCTCAAAAAGGTATAAAAATGCACTCTTTTAGCCTGCAAAAGTACAAAAATCCCGCCTATTAAGCACCTATTAAGAGGGTAAAAACTAAAACTAATTACTAAAAAGATATCAACTATTCTTGTTGATAACTGTTTTCAAGTTTCGCAAGTTACGGCAGGGAAACAAGACCTTATGATTCAACCGAAAAAAAATCACCTCTCCAAATCCACATACACAGGTAAATGGTCACTAAAGCCGCCAAAATAGCGCGGCCCGATATAGGTGCGGAAGAGCTTCTTGCCGTGGTAAGTTTCATCATCCTCTAGCATAAAGTCTGCATGGAAAATCCGCGCGCTACCTTCTTGATAATAAAGTCCTTCTCTGTCGCCATATAGGCCTGGTGTAACAATGATTTGGTCAAAAATCTGCCAATCCGTCTGATGTTTCAAGGTGCCTTCAAAGCCTAAACCATCGTTCTTCCCGAACAAGTTGATGAGACAGCCTTCCTCCAACTCGCTGGGATGCCGTGCTCGCAACACATCATAAACGCTTGGGTCGGTGGGACAATCATTTAGGTCGCCCATCATGATGACTTTAGGATGATAACCTTCTGGTGCTGCCGCCATGATGGAGTCCACTTTGGCGCGCAAAATCGCCGCCGAACATGATCGTGAACCTACCGTTTCCAACTCGCCGCTGTATCTTGAAGGCCAATGGTTGACAAAGACGTGAATGGTGTCTGCAACAGTTGAGGTCCCTGAGCCTGTCGAAGGGCCGTCCTTACCGATAAACTTCGCATACAAAATATCTCTCGAATGATACGACGTATCCTCTGGGTTATAATACGGAAACACGGCGCTCTCAACCAATTGGAAATGGTCAAGGGAATACACAATGGCGGGATCGATGCCGCGTTTGTCGGGGCCTTCATAAAGCACCCAGCGGTAGTTGTGCTTCTTCAAAGGTGTCTGTTCAAAAAGGGCGCTCAGCACATACTCGTTTTCTACCTCACACATGCCTAAGATGCCCAAGGGACGGTTCTCCGACATGGCCAAGATGGCTTTGTACATATTGTTACGCTTGCGGTAAAAGCGGGTCTTTGTCCAATGCTGCATGCCGTCCTCGGTGAAAGCGTTGTAGGTCTTGGTGCTGTCCACAAAAGGGTCGAAGAAGTTCTCCATGTTCCAGAAGGCGACGCGTACGGGCTCGTTTTGGGCAAAAGCAGTATTTGCAATCACAAAACACACAAAACAGAGCCAAGCCAAGGACTTTTTCATCGAATCAAGCGTTATTTTGAGTGCAAATATAGTCTTTTCCGGAAAAAGTATGTAACTTTGCAGCAAAATCAAACAAGGAAAAACCATGGCAGAACTGCGAACTACAGTTTTCACACCCACTCAGATACATCTGCTTAAAATGTTTCAATACATGAAGACAGAAAAAGAACTCATCGAATTGAAAAATCTTCTTTTCCATTACTATTCCCAAAAAATGGATGAACGTTTGGACGAACTATGGGATAATGGTGTGCTTGACCAAAAAAGATTAGATGAAATCAACAAAATGGATCTTCACCAATCCAAAAAGATACGTGCACGACAAATACCATTAATCTTGTAGAGACGCCGATTTATCGCGTCTCGAAAAATGCATATATTGTGTCATCAAAGACGCGATAAATCGCGTCTCTACAACGCCAATATCTGTTTCATTTCATCCAGGTGCGCCTCCGCTTCCTCAAACAATTTCCACTGTGCTCGTGTACGCACCAGATTGTGGGTAGGATATTTTATCTTATAATAGGTATTGCCATTGATGTAATCCGTCAAGAAACGAACGGCCTGCATATAGGGGAACAATGTGGCAGCGTAGGGCAAGTTCTCCTTCTCTATCGGCAACAGGAAGGATTTCGTGCCTTCCAGATAACCTTTTGCAAAAGCCTTAAAGATCTCCATGTTGAAATGGATGTTGTCTAAATCAGGGTCGTCCTCAGCACCCGTGTTGGCAGCAGAACGCAAAAAATCGCCAAAGTCGGAGAAGACAAAACTCGGCATAATGGTATCCAAATCAATGATGCAGAGCACGTTACCTTCTTTGTCAAAAAGCATGTTGTTCACCTTCGTATCGCAGTGACAGATGCGCTTCGGCAACTTCCCCTCTCGATAAAGCCTTTCGCCAAGACACATCCTATCAGCTGCCTCTCTGATTTTTTTCACGAACTTCTGCACTTCCACCTCACGCATTTGCCCCACACGGTCTTCGGCAATGGCACCTTCCATCTGCTTCAAGCGGAATTCGATATTATGGAAATCAGGGATAATCTCCCCTATCGGCGTCTCCAAATCCGTCAGCAAGGACTCGAAATCGCCAAAGGAACGACCTGCATAATAGGCGTATTCAGGCGTGACGGCTTCGTAGGTGTAGCTGTCGGCAATGAAGTCCATCACACGCCAATATTTTTCATCTTCAACGATGTAGGTCTTGCCAGTATCGGCTTTCAAAAAGTGCAAGACCCTGCGATTGATGTCTGCAACGCCTTGACTTTCATACTTTTTCCGAATATGATTGGTCACGGCTTCAATGTTGTTTTGCAGCATATCGACATCGGTAAAGACAGCGTTATTGATGCGTTGCAGCACGTATTTCGGCTGTCCTGCAACCATAATCTTATAAGTATCGTTGATAAGTCCATTGCCCAAAGGCTCAATGTTGTCGATAGTTTTCGGATCAACGAAGTGGCCCGCTATAGTGAAGAGTTCGTTCATAATGTGGAATTTTTTTGCGAAGATAGAAATTTTGAACTTATATTTCCTAATTTTGCAAAGAAAAAGATTCCCTTTCAGGGAATGGAGTTAGGTCAAAAAGTCTATATGCGGCGGTTTGAAATGCATTGAGTCGGTAAGTGGCTGATTCCGCCGCAGTTTACAAAACTAACAAGCTCCATTCCCAATTGGGGAATCTAAAGACAACAACTACAAATACATAATCTAATGAAAAACAACATCCTAAAACTCATCCTAGGCCTCATCCTAATGGCCATGGTCACAGCCTGTGGCGAAAAGAAAACTACCGAAACTGAAGTCCGCAAGGGCAACTACCGCATCGTCGACAACACCATCGTTTTCGATGAGCCACAACGCATCGAGGGACAGAAGAGTGTCCTGCAATTCACCGTCGACCCCATCGAGAATGTTCGTATCGGCTTCATCGGCCTCGGCATGCGCGGTCCAGATGCCGTCGACCGCATGACTTACATCGACGGTGTGACTGTCGTTGCCTTGTGCGACATTGAGCCTGACCGCGTGGAAGCTGTACAAACCAACATCCTTGAAAAGAAAGGCCTTCCTCGCGCCGCCGCTTACACGGGTCGTGAAGGATGGAAAGAACTCGTTGCCCGCGATGACATCGACCTCGTTTACATCTGCACCGACTGGAAGACCCATGTCCCCATGGCCGTGGAATCCATGCGGCAGGGTAAGCATGTGGCTGTGGAAGTGCCTGCCGCTACCTCACTCGAAGAATGCTGGCAGTTGGTCGATGTGGCCGAGCAAACCCAACGCCACTGCATGATGCTCGAGAACTGCTGCTACGACTTCTTCGAACTGACCGCCCTCAACATGGCTCAACAAGGCTTGTTCGGCGAACTCATCCATGGCGAGGGTGCCTACATTCACAACCTTGAGCCTTTCTGGCACGAGTATTATGAAAACTGGCGCTTGGAGTTCAACCAAAACCATTCAGGCGACGTCTATCCCACCCACGGCTTAGGACCTCTCTGCCAAGCCTTCAACATTCACCGTGGCGACCGCATGAAGACTTTGGTCTCGATGGGCACGCCTTCCTACAACGGCAAGAAAATCGCCAAGGAGATGATGAATGTGGATGACTTCGCCAACGGCGACATGACCACCACGATGATTCAGACCGAGAAAGGCAAGACTATGCTTATCGAGCATGACGTTTACACTTACAGGCCTTACAACCGTTTATATCAACTCACGGGCACGGAAGGCTTTGCCAACAAATACCCCACGGAAGGCTTCACTTTGCTTGAGGAAAAGCTTCCCGCCGGTTTCCTCCCCGAAGGCCAGCACCTTAACCCACACGCTTTCGTCCCCGCCGAGGTGCGCGACAAAATCATGAAGGAATACCTCCATCCCATCGCGGTCGAAATCGAGGAAAAAGCCAAGGAAGTGGGTGGTCACGGCGGCATGGACTTCGTCATGGACTACCGCCTCATCTATTGCCTACATAATGGTTTGCCGCTCGACCAAGACGTTTACGATGCCGCCGAATGGTCGTGCCTCGGCGAACTGACGGCAGCCTCCATCGCCAATGGTGGTATGCCCGTTCAGATGCCAGACTTTACTCGCGGAGATTGGAATAAAGTTCAAGGGTATCGCCACGCAAAATAATTAGATTATCTTTGCAGTCAAATACTATTTGAGATGAAACCATACAATGACGAAGAAAAACCTTCTTCAATTGCTTCAGAGCCACAGTTAGCCTATGGAAGCGTGACACAAACGACACCCATACCAAAATGCTCCACTCAAGGAGTTCCTGAAGGATATATGACATTGGAGCATTTCGGAGAACTCTTTCATCAAAAACTTGATGACTGCTATGCGCACTTACCAAGTAATAATTAGTTACGCAGTTTTGACAGAATTGGAGGCAATGGCACAATACATTGCCTCCATTTATCGGCCTGATAGCGGGCATAAATATGTCAATAGGATATTAGGCCAATTGGCTGCTTTATCCTATTCAGCAGATGCTTATCAATATAGTCGTTTCAAAATGGCAAAGACCATCCATCCAAAAGCAAAAACACTAACCATTATAAACCGCAAATGGACTGTCGTTTTCCACATTGATGGTGATTTTGTCATTGTAGACAAAATCTTCCCAGCTAAAACTATTTACTAGGCTATACTATTTTACCGTAACCGACCTGAAGAAAATCTCGGCATCTTTCCAAACGGTATAGTCGCGGGCATAAAGCAGATTCATCTGATTGAGGACATCGGTTTCGACGTCCTTTTCCATAAATGAAGCGGGATTGTAGACGCCCTTTCGAATCTTAGGCAGCTTCTGTGTCTCATCGGCAGGCGAACAGTAGCCCACCCAAGTGCGACGACCTAACAAAACCAAAATGGCATCCTTCAAGAACCTCACAGGCTTTTTGACGACCAAAGCCAAAGGAAGCCAGAAAAGCATACTAAATACACTCATCACCACATCGAACAGGCGTTTGTTGCGGCGGTTGGCCACGGTATCAATCGCCTTTATGTCGACGGTATAAAGGTCTCCCCGAGTGTTGATACTATTACTGCCAATGATAGAGAGGCTATCCTCAGGGGCAATCTTGTAATCCACATTGGTGGCGTGCCAGTCCACCATCTTGTCGATGATGACCTGATGCGGCACATCCTTGGAGCAGAAGATAACCTCTGTAATCTTGTAAATCTCAATGATGTCGGGCACCTGCGAGAGGTTGCCGATGAAGCCTTCAGGAGCCTCACCCTGTGTTTCCGAACTCACCAAACCGATGAAATCCGGTTTGATGGATGTGCTCTCCAAAATGGAGTTGACACGTTGCGTCTCCTCTGGACTACCGATGACAAGGAAGCGCTTCTTCTCCGTCCTCTTCGACTGGAAGTTCTCGTTGCCCAACAAGATGCCTATGAATCGCGTGAGGCTCATCTCCAAGGCCAGCCACAACATTCCGAAGAGTATCAATGCCCTGGAGAAACGCAGACTCAAGGGCAACAAGGCATACAGTACCAAAATGACTGCACTACCGAATGCCACGCCTAAAACGGCCTTCCCAATGTTATAGGGTTTGTCGTAACCTCCAGCAAAATAAGTCGATAGTAGCCAAATCAAGATATAGATGGGCAAAACGACCGCAAACAGTACTGTAGGATAGGTTCCTGCACCGCCATAAATGGTGCTGTGACCCCAGAAATAACTGATGGACGCCAAGCCACCATAACCCAACACCGCATCGAGGAACGGTATGGCCGCCTTGTGGAAAAATTGCGACACTAGAGCGAAGAAAGCTTTGATGTAGATGGCCACATTAATAAGGAAAGAGAACGACTTGGCCCAGGAGTTGCCAAAATGCTTCTTGGCGAAAATCTCCATGGCGCGGTAGAAGACAAACACATAATTGACGCTGGTCTTCTTGGTGCTCTCGCCCTTATAATGGATAATGCGCGTCTCGGGGAAATAGTAATTCTTGTAACCGCCTTGAGTAATGCGGTACGACAGGTCGATGTCCTCGCCGTACATGAAAAATGTCTCATCGAGCAGGCCAACCTTGTCCAAAGTTTCCTTTCGCATCAGCATGAAGGCACCTGCTAAAATCTCGACCTCGTTGGTCTCATCGTTGGAAAGATGACCCATGTAATAACGGGCAAAGCGTTTGCTGTGCGGGAAGAGTTTGGTCAGACCGAACATCTTGTAGAACGCCGTCTTCGCCGTAGGCAAACCGCGCTTCGATTCTGGCAGGAACTGTCCCTTACCATCCACCATCTTCACGCCAAGACCGCCTGCATCAGGATGGCTGTCCATGAAGGCGATACATTTCGAGAAGGTATCATCCTCCACCACCGTGTCGGGATTGAGGAGCAGCACATACTCGCCTGTCGAAATCCTAATTGCCTGATTGTTTGCCTTTGCAAAACCGACATTGTCCTTGTTGGCGATGACCTTCACCTCGGGAAACTTCTGCGCCAGCATCTTCAACGAGCCGTCAACGGAGTTGTTGTCAACGACAAACACCTCCCCCTCGATGCCCTGCATGGCGCGGCGCACCGAGTAAAGGCATTGTTCGAGGAAATACTCGACGTTGTAGTTGACGATGACGACTGAGAGTTTCATTTTTTCAGCTTTATGCTATCAGCCGTAAGCCATCAGCTTGACAGCACTATTGCTGAAAGCTGACGGCTGAGAGCTGATGACCATTCATTTTTCGCTTTGTTTATAAATAGGTTTTCCTCTAGTTTTCAGGCTTGCTATCCAAATTGACTTTTACCGCCTTGACTTTCGTGCTATCAACCTCGGGTAGACCATCGCCAATATTCTCCATACCACAGGCATTCAAAATCTTGCCCTTGATGGCGGTATTCTGCATCCAGCCCGTGAACTGCTCTGCACCAGGACCATAGGCATACACCATCACTGGCAGGCAAGTGTGGCTTCCCGTGGAATAATTGAACACGACATTGGTGTATTTCCCCTTGGGGTCAGGCATGGTCAGGCCACCCGTCTCATGGTCGGCAGTAACCACAACCAGAGTGTTTCCATGTTCCTCAGCATAGTCCAAAGCGATTTGAATGGCTTGGCTGAAGTCGACCACCTCATTCACCATCCAAGCAGAATCGTTGCCATGGCATGCGAAGTCAATCTGCGAACCTTCCACCATGAGGAAGAAGCCATTCTCAGCATCATCAAGGGAGTTCAAGGCAGTCTTCACGGCACGAGGCAAAAAGTCGCCACGCTCAGCCGCAGGAGGCATGTGACCGTCATTGGCCATCACCGCATATTTCTTGCATGTCACATCAATATCGGCAAGGGTGTCGTAAACCTTCCAGCCCAACTCATTCTCCATCTTCTCAACGAGGTTGAGGCTGTCCTTACGTTGGTTAAAGTGTTTCATGCCTCCGCCGATGATCAGGTTCAAATAAGGATTTTCGGCCATCTGCACGGCAATATCCTCATATTGCTTGCGATGCGGCACCTTCGCATAAAAAGAGGCAGGCGTGGCATGCGTGACATAACTCGTCACAACGATGCCTGTTTCCTTACCCTGTTCAGCAAAGACTTCGAGCAAGGTCTTGACCGGAATAGTGTCCGGATTCACGCCAATCATGGCGTTGTTGGTCTTATGGTCGCTGGCGAGAGCTGTTCCGCCCGCAGCCGAGTCAGTGATGTCATTACTGGCTGAGTGGGTGTCAACCACACCAATGTAAGGGAATTTGGGAAACACCAATTCCTGACGGGTAGCCAACATACCTGCATAGACCTGGGGCAATGCCGTACCGTCGCCAATGAAATAAATGACGTTCAAAGCCTTAGGTGGCTCTGGGGTTTCTTTCTCGGTGCAACATGAGGAAAAGATGCCCAACATAACGAGGGCGATTAAGGATAGTGTAGTTAGTTTTTTCATATTGGATTGATTTGTTTACTTGTTGAGATTCCCTTCGGGAATGGAGAAGACCATAAAGTACCCTGCGGCGGTCTGTACCAACTTACGGCAGGTAACATACTCAAACCGCCGCTAGGTACCTAATAAACGAACATCCATTCCCGTAGGGAATCTTCAATATATCGTTCTTTTTTGTTCTTTATTGTTTGCGAGCAACAACTTTTTTCACCGCCTCCACGATGTCGGGCGTGTCGAGATGATAGGCTTTCAGCAACTCATCGGGCGTACCGCTTTGGCCAAACACGTCGTTGACGGCCACCATTTCCATCGGGCAAGGCATGTTCAAAGCCAAAACCTGCGCAATGCTGTCGCCCAAACCGCCATTACGTTGGTGTTCCTCTGCAGTGACCACACAACGGGTCTTCCCTACCGACTTCAGCACAGCATCCATATCCAACGGCTTGATGGTGTGAATGTTAATCAACTCCGCATTGATGCCCATCTCCTTCAGTATCGGAAGCGCTTGCACGGCTTTCCAAACGAGGTGGCCGCAAGCAAAAATAGTCACATCGGTGCCTTCTTGCAGCATTTGGGCCTTGCCGATGACAAATTTCTCATCCACAGGGGTGAAATTCGGTACTTTCGGGCGACCGAACCGCAGGTACACCGGGCCTTCATACTCGGCAGCGGCAATGGTGGCGTTCTTGGTCTGGTTGAAGTCGCACGGCACGATGACCGTCATATTGGGCAACATCTTCATCATGCCGATGTCCTCGAGGATCTGGTGTGTGGCACCATCTTCGCCGAGAGTAACACCAGCATGGGAGGCAGCAATCTTCACGTTCTTGTTGGAATAGGCCACACTCTGACGAATCTGGTCATATACGCGTCCCGTGGAGAAAGCCGCAAAGGTGCCCGTGAACGGCACGAAGCCGCTCAAGGCCATACCTGCTGCCATGTTGATCATATTGGCCTCGGCGATGCCTGTCTGAAAGAAACGCTTGGGGAACTCCTTGGCGAAGTCGCCCATCTTCAGTGAACCGGTGAGGTCGGCACAGAAAGCCACCACCTTGGGATTGCGGCGGCCTGCTTCGAGCAAGCCTTCTCCGAACCCCGATCTTGTATCTTTATTGTTTTGAATTGTAAAGTCCATGTTTTTCAGCGATTTAAAATTTGAAATTCAAAATTTAAGATTGAGTTCCCCAGCGGGAATGGAGTTTATTGTTTTTGTTACTCGCGGCGGTTGCGACAGCTTCATTGTCAATAGCTTTTCCTACCGCCGCTGGATAACTATCATTACCTTTCCATTCCCAAAAGGGAATCTAATAATCACCTAAAGTCTCCTGTAACTGCGAAAGTGCATTGGCGGCTTGTTCGTCGTTGGGGGCCGAGCCGTGCCATTTGTGCGTACCCATCATGAAGTCGACACCAAAGCCCATCTCGGTGTGGGCCAAGATGAGTTGCGGAGCACCTTGGAAAGCGTTCCCGCGGGCGAATTTCAGGGTGTTCACCACAGCCTGCATATTATTGCCGCTCATCTCGAGGACATTCCAGCCGAAGGCCTCGTATTTGGCACGCAAGTCGCCGAGGTTGAGCACCTCATCAGTGGGACCGTCGATTTGTTTCTTGTTGTAGTCGATGATGGCCACGAGGTTATCCACACCTTTGGCGGGCGCATACATGGCAGCTTCCCATATCTGGCCTTCCTCTTGCTCGCCGTCGCCCATGAGGACGAAGACAAGGTGTTTGTCACCGTTCAGTCGCTTAGCTTGTGCTGCACCGACAGCCACCGAAAGTCCTTGGCCGAGCGAACCCGAAGCGATGCGGACACCAGGCAGGCCCTCAGCCGTGGTGGGATGCCCTTGCAGGCGTGTGCCAAGGCGACGAAAGGTAGCCAACTCTTTGACAGGGAAATAGCCGCGTCTTGCCAAGATGCTGTAAAACATCGGGCTGATGTGGCCGTTGGAGAGGAAGAACATGTCCTCACCGTTGCCGTCCATGCGGAAGTTGGCGGGGTCGATTTGCATTTGGTCGAAATAAAGGGCGGTGACGATGTCGGTCGCGCCCAAAGAGCCGCCCGGATGTCCAGACTGGCACCCATGCACCATGCGAATGATGTCGCGGCGCACCTGAGAGGCGATTCTTTCTAATTCGTTGATAATCATATTGGAAGTGTTTTGTTTTATAAGAATTTGACTGCAAAGCTACGGAAAAAAACATTTCAAACCTCAAAAACCTACAATTCCCTTTTCCGACAGCAAAAACGCCTTTTGACAATCCACGCAAATTGCATTTCCACAGACTTTGGGTTGGCCATTTGGACATTTAGTATGACCGCAAATCTGTAACATTTCCGATTCATTCACTTTTGTTCCTGCAAATTCGTCAATATCAGCCCAAACCATGCTCCCTACACGACTCCATCCACCTCGCAAGGCAGAGACATCACTTAAAGCTTCGACAAACTCATCCGTAAACATCAGTCGGTTAAAGGTTTCCGCAGTTACCTTATCTGCCGAACCGAAAAGGTCAGGATGTTTTTTCAACCATTCAGGATGGACACCCGCATGGGAGAAAAAGTATCTTTTCCCACCAACGGCATATTCAACAGCCATTTGAAAACAATCCAAATTCTCTTCAAACGTCATCCTAATCACATCCGCTTTGTATTCATTATACCGGCTCCCCTGCAACGAGGGAAACAGATAGTGCAAATCGTGATTTCCCCAAAGCAAAGTAACTTGTTCAGTATTCGCCTTCTTCAAAGCAATGATGTCTTGAAGGCTCTTGAAAGCATCCGTCCAATATATCCATTCGTTCTCGTATGGATCCAGGTAGTCGCCGAGGAACACCACCCTTGCATCCGCAGGCAACTCACCTATCGCTTCCCGCCAGAACTCCCTTCCGTGAAGGTCGGGGATGATTATGATGTGAGGAGCCATTTCAATCATTATCTATATCTTTTTCAATTGCCCTATTCCGTTTCCTGTCATAGTCCTTCTTCGACTTATGCACCTTCGACGGTCGCATACTAACCTGCTTGCCGTACTGTTCAATTTCCTTCTCGCGGTCGGCTTTGAGGAGGGCTTTCAGGGTGCTGAATTTTTGCTTATTTTTCTTTTTCTTGTTGGATTTCATGGCTATTGCTAATCATTGTATTAATAAATTAAATCCTCAAAAGGAACAAACAATCAAGTGTCCATTTATTTCAAACCCAAACACCATTTTGCTCTATTCGTCAGAAGATGCTTCACTCTCTCGTAGGGTATCACAAAATGGAATGTACCATCAGCAAAACAACTGATATCGTATGGCTGAAAAGAAAACACAACTCCTTCCTCTGACAAACCCGGTCTTGGAAACGTATAGCCACCGATAGGATTGCCTTCTTCATCCAAATTGGTTACACCTGCACGAATACTGGATTCAGATACCTGATTGTCTGGCGACTTCAACGCTTCTTCGACAAGAATATTCGCCAGTTCTTCTTCATAACCAGGCTTAAACAAATAGGAATTATCAATCTCCTGTTTATTAACATGGTCGAAAGAAACCAATCTTTCAGTGAAACCACCATGCATACCTCCACTATAGCTAGATTCACATTGTTGATAGGTCACAAACCTATTATTACATATCATGGCCCGCATATTTAGTTCTTGATAAAGACACGTTGGAGCAAAATCCTCATCCATATCTCCATATTCTGCTTCTATGATGGCAAAATAGACATCGGCAGCAAATTGGGCAATTTGACGATTATCCATAGGGTCACCCGTATATTCCAAGACTCCTTTCGAACTTATTTTACAATTATTTATGTTGGTCGCAATTGTTCCATCCACTTCGTCATTATTTGCCGCAACTATTTTTCCAGCCAACCATTTCCTTATCACTTTGGCATTAGCAAAAGAGATGGTCGGAAAATCTACTTCAAAATAGTATTGGGCAACACTATCCTCCTTAACGAAACTTTGGGTCTTTCGTTCGAAAGATGGAAGCACTGCCGTTAGCGTTGAAAGCTGAGCCAAGCTGTTCTCATCCGAAAAGTCTACAAGCAGACATTTGAAAGGAGTGCATACGCAAAAACTATACGATGAAGTATCCGAATAAGGTAAGACTTGCAACGCGGGAGTTTCAAGCCACACTTTATTCCTTTCAAATATCCTATTCGAGCAAATCGTTTCACCCACCCCAAAATAAAAGACCCTTCCGTCGACAATACAGATGGTGTCAGCAATAGGTGAAATTCCCTCTTCTTCTGTCACCACTTCTTCTTCATCCGCCATGGAAAAGACGTTCTCATTATCGGTTTCAGTCTCTTGCACCTTGACCGCCTCTACTTTCTTGACGGTACTATTGGTGCATGATTCGAGAATACTACCCTGCAATAGAAACATGCAGAGGATTGTCATTATATGTAACTTGTTCATATCAGTCATTATTAAATTAAATATGTTAAGGTCTTGGATTTACTTGGCAAAAATAAACTTTTTTAAATCCATTCGCAGTTTTAGGTTAAAAAATCCTCTCTTGGTTTTTGTTCTTCGTCGCACGCGTTTTTCAGCCACGCGCCGCATGGCATAGAGCTGTTTGCTGCTATCAATAGCTTGGAATTTCACCACAACAGTTCCGGTTTTGTCGATAAAACCGTATATGTTGATTTCTTTATCATCGGTCATGCCGAAGCCATCATCGTCCATGTAATAGCGACCATCAGGATTAAGTTGCCAAGCCACTTCAGCAACTCCATTCTTAAACAACCTGATAAACGAGGGATAATGGAAACTCAAGCGACGAGCACGTTGAATGGCTTTTTGCGGAAGGGATTGCAAGGAATCCCAATCGATGTCGTTTTGACTGACGGTGACCAGCATTTCATCACTATCCATGAACTCGTAGGCACATTTTGTGTTGTTGTCCATCAGGAAACGAGGTTTCCAATAACTGCCAATGACTTCGCTGACGATGGACATTCCATCACCCCAATCTTCGGTCTTAGCTGGATAAGTCCTGTAACGTTCTGTGTTCAAACATTCGAAAATACTCCTTGGGAGTGTGTCTGCGTTTAGCAGTTCGTTGAAATGATTGTCGATTGTTGTCATATTCATATTGTTTTAGTGCGTTAAAGGCTGAAAGAAGAGGGTGTGTCATGGAAGGACGCACCCTCTTCAAAACATCATAATCTTTATAGTTTCTCCCCACATTCGTTCCCCTTGCTGTCCAAAATCACAGAACCATTGGGGCCGTCACAATGGTAACGGTTTCTGCCGATGGCCATGATGCGGGTATACGAAGGCGGCGTAATGATGTTGCCATCCTTGTCCATCAAGCCATAATACCCTTCGAAGGTTTCATACTTCAGACAATTTGCCGTAGCCGATTTCAGGATGCCTTCTTCGTCATACTCATCGGTAGAGTACTCCATTTTCTCGACCTCTTCGAAGTTGCATGGATTGATGATGTTGCATTCAAAGTCCAGCACCTGGTTAAGATGGTCAAGACGACGCACAAAGATGCAGCTATCCTCTGGGTGAATGGTGATGTTGTCATACTCGATGGGCAGAAGCATCTGACCTTTCGCATCAAGCAAGCCATAATTCCATTCACGGTCTTGTACCAGCCAGAAGCCTTTCGTGTCGTATGACATTTGGTAATACTCCGGCTCCACCACCCAGTTGCCTTGCTTGTCTATGAGGCCGATGCGGTTGTTGTCGCCCAACATGGAACACAATCCGTTGTGGAAGCAGTAGTCGTCGATGCGTTCAGTGTATGGGAACTCCCTACCCATTAAGGTTTGTCCATTGTGGTCAATGAAGTGGAGCACGCCCTTGTCTAAAACACAAGCCACACCTTCCGAAAAAATCCAGGCTTTCTGGTATCGCGCTGGAATGACCACCTCCCCCGTGTAGCGGTTGAAGTAGCCGCGCTTTCGCTCCTCAACGGTAGAGAAACAGGCGAGACTGTCGCCATCCGACGACTTGCAAATCCAGCGGATGTCAGTCGCCGTGCGTCGGCCCGTGGTTGTGTTGTAGAGATAGGTGGGGCAGCTGCTGTGATAGATGACATAGGGGCTAACATACTCGTTGCTGAAATCATGCAGATAGGTCTGACTGTGATCCATGCGATGATACCTGTAGTCAATAATGATATCGCTAACACCATCGACGATTACGATAGTGAGTGCCACAGCAAAATACAGCGTCAAAGCGGCAGCACTTGTGGCGAACACATACCACACTCCTCTTGCGAACTTGTTCTCGGCCTTGTAGCCGAACATTTTGGCCACCCAGCGAGCGGCTTGCTTGATGCCTCTACCAAAGGTGGTGGAGGACTTGACTTTTTGTTCATTTTTACTCATAATTTTAAACATTTAGATGGTTAGTGAAATATTACTTTTTGATTTCAATTTGTTTCATTGTGGTATCAATTGTACGCACGATATCCAATGGTCTGGCGCTGGGTCGTGTTTTTGTTCATGAACTCGTCCCAGATCTTCCTGTATTGCCGCAACTCCTCGGTTGTGACAGAGGGACGAGTGGCTGAAAGTACTTTCTTCAGCAAGGCTTCATCGATGACAATGTTATCCTCATGTGTGCTAAGACATGTGCTAAAGGTAAGTCTAGCCGCCTCTTTTACCACATACGAGAGATCGCCTGCGGTGAAACCTTCACACATCTTGGCTAGACCTTTATAGTCAATGTGTGTTTCATGTGGCACCTTGTCAACTTCCATCTTCAAGAGTTCCTCCCGACCCGTGGCATCAGGCAGGTCAACAAAGAAAACCTTGTCAAAACGGCCATGCCTGATAGCGGCTCTGTCCAAACAGTCGAGACGGTTGGTCATACCTATAACAAAGACGTTTTTCTGAATGCAGTCATTAAGCTGAACAAGCCACTCAGCTACCTCGCCAGCCAAATACTCACTTCCTCTCATGTCGCGTTTTGGGAGGTGGGCATCAATCTCATCCACCAACAACAGACATCCTCGGTCGTTTTGTTTCGCTTTTTCCTCTGCTTTTTGAAACAAGTCACGAATAAGTCCTTGTGTGCCATGGATATAAATCGAACCAAGGTCGGATGGATTCACAAAGAACGTATCCATGCCCGTTTCTTCGGCCAAGCGATTTGAAATGTAGGTCTTACCACAGCCCTGAGGCCCGTAAAGGATAAAGTTGTTCGGCTTGATGCCAAATTTATCGGCCAGTTCACGGTTGTTCATGATGTCAACAAAGTCACTACGAAGGGCATTCTTGAGCTCTTCCATGCCTGCAACGGCCAGCAGACCTTCCCCTTCCTTTACCTTGGCTTCAATCTTCAGTCGAGGTGTTTCCGAGTCGGATTCTTGCTGTTCATCTTTTGGTTCATTCCCTTTCTTTTCTTTCCCATCGGCATCACTAACCCCTGACTCCTGTGTCTTGGTAATGACGGGGGCTTGGGTATCAATACCATTTTCGCTCGCAAATCTGTTGAGTGCGGAAAACATGTCACACAGGTCAGCATACCGCATCCTCACTTTCTTGCTGACGGCCTTGGAGATAATCTCCTTTAGCTCGTCTGGCCGATCGTCAAGATCCAGCTCTATACCTGAATTGGTGATAGCACGGATTTTGCTTTCTGCCGCTGACTCATCGATGTTGTAAGGGTAGTTGCCAAGCAGCATATAGCTAAGCAGCATCCCCATGGAGAACACATCGGAAGCGGACTTGTAGCGTCCCAAGTAGGTTTCAGGAGCACGACAGCAGGGGTTCAAATCGGATGTGATGAAAGGAGGATTCCCAGAGCAAGGGCCAGATACATGATCCAATCCTCCGAGATGCACGATCACTCCTCCTTTAACTCTCGACACAATGACCGTATCGGGATTCAGGTTGTAGTGTCCACCGCCGTTGGTGTAGACAGTCAAGTCCATCACGGCGGTCATCACCTGTAGAGCGATGTTGACAGCAACCCTTACAATCAATGGCCTGCCGCACATCAAAGCCCGAAGCGTTGTTCCCTCAAAGTGCTTTGCCGTCATGTACGACATCGTCCTGCCTCGATAGCTAAGAGAGCCGGTTTTGATAGGTTGAGGGAACGCCGCATTCGTCAATTTCGAAAGCATGGCAAACTCCCTCATCTTGCCATTATCCATCAACATTCTGCTGTTGTGGTTGTCATAAACGATCAGATACACCTTTTGGCTTTTAGGTGTCAGCGCTTCGTACACTTCCCGGTAGAAACTCTGCTTGCTGACCAAGTTCAGAATCCGCAAACCGGCAAACGATTCATTCAAGTTAAGCATCATTTTCTCAATTGTATTTGGTTTATTATCAAATCAAGTAACTTTTCAAACAGGAGGGCAGGGCATGCATAGCAATGCCCGGTGCCCGAATACGGGACACCGTTTTGGCCTCCTTTGGCCAATAGGATTGATAATAAAAAGTACTGAAGCGCAGCAAAGCAATGCTGCACTTGCTGGGTTTGAACAGAGAGACGAACAGCCGACAATGCCAGCACCCTGTCCTCACCCACCGGATGACAACCTTAGATTTCGCCTCGATTGTGAGGCGTTTATGAATAAGACTATTTCGGTTTTTTTTGTACATAACCGTATATAGTTATACCATTAGACACCACTTTCCACATCCGATTTTCGATGCGAAACCTAGTACTTTATTATTACAAATCCTATATACGGTCGAATGACCTTTACATTAAGTCACCATATTTCAACAATTTATGTGTTATATATTACAAAAAAAACTCATTTATTATTTCTGATATTCTATCATGATTATTTGTCGCTGCAAAATTATATAATAGTTTCTTTATTCGCCACTATAATTGTAGTTTTTTTCTTTACGCTCATAAAAAAATATGTTTTTTGTTTTTCATGACTTTAAAGGAAGAAGGGCTTTCCATTCAAATTCAACAATTTGCCAATTCCCGAATTAATGGCGTCACCACTTCCTCAACGTCTTGGCGGTTCAGTCTATGCTCACCATGGAAATGGATGATATTTTTATAATGCTTCAAAAAGACCTCCTCGCAATTGACGGTGGTGTCTTCATCACCGAAAAGCCCATAGACAATCTCTTGGTCTTTTTCTGTGACACCATCAAACTGATGAGTTTCCATTTCTGAAAAGTGTTCAATGGTTTCATGCGTGATGGTGAATGTCTTTGCACCGTCTTTCCGAGGATTGAAAAACCCAAATGTGCCTTCTTTGAGTGCCTTGCTCTGTATCGACATGTAGAAAGCTGGATTGACACAAATGCGTTTGAAACCTCGCATTTGTTGGGCGTACATGCCGCCCATGCTGGTCCCGAAAACGATGTCAGGTTGTTCTGTTTGGCATAAAACCTTCAAAAACGGCAATGCCTCTTTCGGATCAATAGGAATGTCCGGTGCCAACACTATCCAGTCAGGCAACAATTCCCGAAGTGTTTTCACCGTACTACCTTCACCCGATGAGCCGAAACCATGAAAGTAAATCAGTTTGTTCATTATTTATGTTTTATTATTCAACGACTTCGTATGCCGTATATTGCGCAAACCACCTATCCAAAGTTTGATCTACCTGTTCTTCCATTTCGGGCGTGATGTTCTGACGGATTTTCTGAAAAGCCACGGCGATGGAAGCTGCCTCGTCAAACCACCCAATAATAGGATGCCGTCTCATCGAAATCAGGTTGATGGGCAGAATGAGATAGGCCAAAGCCGAGTAAACTATCAGCTTGTCACCCCGTGGCGTTTCCTCGCTTTTCAAAACGTAATACATCAGCAGCACCTGGCGTGTTGTGCCACGACCAAAACGTATTGCGTTGCTTTTGATTTTCTCCCAAAGGCTGGAGAGATTCCATCCATTTGAGCTGTCATTATTCGATTGTGTCATAGTCATATAAGTTTAATCTGTCATTCTCATTCTTTTTCCTTTTTATATCCAATGGATACAACCCCAGCATCCGATTCCGAGACGCACATCTTTCCGATCGTTTCCTCATCTTCCCAACGGAAGAAATGATAGACATCGTCATCATCATCCTTTTTGCCTGCGTAGGTCAGGTTCTCATAGATGATTTCCGTCACCAATCCAGCATTTCGGAAATCATAAACGCCCCCCTTGCCATTTTGGAACACGATGCCAAAGGGATATTCCTTGAGGTCGCCGTACATGATGCTGTCGTATTGTTGCGCCGCAATTTGAAGCTTCACCTCGTCAAAGTCTAAATAATCGGGTGAAAGTTGTACAGTGGTGGTGTCAATAGATTGGGCTGAGGCGGCAAATGCCAGCATCAGCATAACTGTTACTAATGTTGTTTTCATATGATTCTGTTTTTAATTCAATTCTTCTTAAAACTGGGCTGCAAAGCCGTCACCACGACCTTGCAGCCCTTAAAACTTTCATAATCTTTACAGTTTCTCCCCTACTTCCTGTCCTTTGTCGTCCAAAATCACCGAGCCATAAGCCCAGTCGCAATGGTAGCGGTTGGCTGATATGGCCTCGATTCTGGAATAGATAGGTGGCGTAATGATGTTGCCTTGTTTGTCCATCAGGCCACAATACCATTCGGTGGTGAAGTATTCCATGCAGTTCGCCGGATAGGTTTTCAGATCCCCATTCTCATCGTATTCGCCATTGTTGTATTCCAGCATTTCGACACTCATGTAATTGCAGCTGTTCAGCACATTGCATTCGAAGTCGAGCACCTGATTGACATGGTTCAGATGGCGCGTAAAAATGCAGCTGTCGTCATGGTGGACGGTGATGTTGCCATACTCGACAGGCAGCAACATCTGCCCCTTTGCATCGAGCAGTCCATAATTCCAATCGCAGTCCTGCACCAGCCAGAAGCCTTTTGTGTCATACTCAATCTCGTAGTATTGTGGCTCCACCACCCATTCGCCCTGCTTGTCGATGAGGCCAAAGCGTCCGTTTTCGTCATACATGATGCAAAGCCCGTTGTGGAAGCAATAGTCGTCGTTGCGGATGCCATAAGGGAACTCCTTGTCCATCACTTTTTTCCCATCATGGTCGATGAAGTGGAGCGTCCCCTTCTCATAGACGCAAGCCAAGCCATCGGAGAAGATCCAGGCCTTGTCGAATTGTGCCGGAACCACCACCTCACCCGTGAAGCGATTGAAATACCCGCGTTTGTGCTCCTCAAGGGTAGAATAGCAGGCGATGCTGTCGCCGTCCGACGACTTGCAGATCCAATGGACATCCGTCAAGGTGCGGCGTCCCGTCTTCATGTTGTAGAGATAGCTGGGATACCAATCGTGATAGATGACGTAAGGGCTGACATACTGGTTGCCGAAGTCATGCAGATAGGTGGGGTCTTGGTCTTTGCGGTGGTACTTGTAGTCACTAATGATATCGCAAACCCCATCAACGATTACGATAGTGAGGGCCACTGCCAAATACAGTGTCAACGCGGCAGCACTTGTGGCAAACACATACCACACGCCCCTTGCGTACTTGTTCTCGGCTTTGTAGCCGAACATGCGTGCTGCCCAGCGGGCGGCTTGCTTAAGGACACCATCTTTTTTAGGATTACCCATCTCTGATTTTTGTTTGTTGTTCATAATCTTTACAGTTTTAATTGATTAGTTTTGAGTGTATTATTCCTGTGCAGCCTTCCCCTCGTAATAGGGGAAAGTGCAAAATTGATTCAGATTTGCTTTATTGTAGTTTTCTGACAATATAGACAGAAACGATGGGCAAAACCTATCACCTTACATCAAATTTTAGAAAAAAAAGAGCCGTGTTTTTCAAGCACAGCCCAAACCTGTAACAAAAAAACATCAGAATTATAAACCGACCTTGGCTTTCAAAACGACACTACCGTTATACTCCAAACCTATCCTTAGTATCTCTTTGATTGGCATTCCATCTTGCACAATTGAAAACGGTACAGGTACATGTCTTAAACAGTCAAATTCAACATCCTTATCAATAGGAGTTGCTCCGTTTGACACCATAGCTTCTATCAAACGGTACTGGCATAATCCAATAATCTGTTTCGTTTCCTCGTTTTCCGTTTGCAGAATGTAAGTATCGAACTCATTGATGATTTCCGAAAAAGAAATGAATAGTTTCAGTATTCTATCGATGTCTTCTTGCACTAAATCCATTTCAATCACCTCTTCATCTTTCAACACTGATTCTATAGGAATATCAATTTCAGTTTCATTCATTGGCTCTTCAGGTTGAATTGTTTTTGAAGCCACATTGTCAATATTTTCATTTTCATGCAATGCGTATGTTTCGAGTGGAGTTTCACAAACGTTATTTTTCTCAACGGGAGGTACATATTGAGAAACGGGATCGTCTTCATATTGATTTAAGACTTCATAATCTTTCCCCTTTTTTTCGTGAGAAAAGACACCCTTAATAGCACCTGCTAAATCATCAATAAAGCTGCTCATTGTTCTTTTTCGTTTAGTAAATTATTGTATCGAGTTTTGGCAACAATAGCCACCATTTGTCGAATACTGTTTGGAACCGATGTGTTTGCTATCGCTGTCCAATACTTTTGTCGTTGCCTGTAGTCTGTTTGGACTGCTTTTGCTGTAAGCAAAGGAGTTAATTCTACACGTTCTTCATCGCTGAAACTATCTTTTGAGGCCATCATTTTCTGATAGGCAATATAGCAGTCGTTAATATCCGCCAATTCGCTTTGCAATTGTTCTATTCTGTATCGATAGGATAATATGTTGTCTTTTGCTGCTTTAACAGCCTCCAAATCATCAACATGTTGCCCGACCAATTGAGACAGCATGGTTCTGTAAGGTTCTTCCAACGAGGTACACTTTTCAAGACAAGCTTGCTTCATTCGTGCAAAATACTCAGCATCAATGAAAAACGATGAGTACTGCACTTGCGAAATCACTTTCATTAAATTAGACAACACTTTATTGCATCTCAACAAACGGCTCCTATCAAAAAAATGCTCATCAATAAGTCTTCTCAACCGTTCAATGCCAGCATATTCTGATAGCTTACGAAGTGCCTCGTCCACATCATTATAATACAATTCAGTTGCTATCATTTTGAAAGCACTCCATGACAAATCAGACTTGGCAAAACTTTTCAGCATTTCTTTTCTGCGTTCAACAGAAAGCGAACAATCTGGCAAATCGTTGTCAAGAAATGACGTCTCATCATCCATTGAAAGGTTAAACCCCTCGTGTGAATCAAACCCACTTCTCAACTCTTGCTGAAACTCAATTGCCCTTTCTTTTTCTGGTAAGTATTTTTTTATCGCAGCTGAAACAGGGATGATAGTGAACAACTCGTTTTCAAAGGATTGCGAATACTTGTCAACATTCTTCAAAAGCGACAAATCTTTGTCAATTTTTGATAGAACACCTATGCCGTTAAGAGCCGTCAAACCCTTGCCATTGTCATTTAACAAGGTGATAAAATCCTTGTCGGTTTCTGTAGGAACTGTATTGAAAAGATAAATCACAGCGTCAGCACTATCGGATTTTGCCAGACTTTTTGTGTCTTCTTGATGCCGATTTCTTAATTTGAAATAGGCATCTGTCTGAATCTGATGTGCATCGCCTTCATCACCAACATCAGCACCAATACCTGGAGTGTCAACAATGGTCACATCCTCCAAAAGCGGATTGCCTTCAACATAAAAGATGAGTTTGTCAATTTTAGAGGCAATTTCAAGCGTAGTCTCACCTGTACCCTGCAAAGAGTCCAAGAAAGATTTCGGCTTCCATTCTTTTGTACCATCAAGCCATTGGCACAAAACAGGGGTATCTGGAGAAATTGGCTTACCCGCTTTAAACACATTAATGGTAGCCGTTGTTTCCGTACAACCCGTCATTGCCAGATCCACCCCCAGCAATGAATTGATGAGGAAACTTTTCCCTGCCTTTACTTTTCCAGCTACAGCTAAAACGCAAGGTGTTGTTAATTCATTTTGGAGAGTTTTTAATTCTTTCCAATGAGGCTTTCCCCAAGATGTCCCCTCAAAATGGCTACAGACTTCGTCTATCAACGCTTGGGTTTGTATGAGAATGTTGTTTTCGGTCATTGTTAGTTTTAGTTTATCAAACAATTATCCTTCATCATCATGTTTGCCAAATGAAATAGGCCGAATATCCGAATCATCTTTGGATGTTGGAACTTCTTCTTTTTCGCTTTTTCTCTCAACGCGTTTGCCTGCTAAATCTCGAATTGCTTCTCTGTTTGATTTCATTGGAATGAAAGGCTGTAAATCATCATCATTTTCTTCTTTTCCAGTTTGATTAAAACCATCTTCAACATTATTATTAGAGGTTTTGTTTGGGAATTTATTGGCAAGACGATTGATTATCTCATTTGGCGGCAATCCAAACATGGCAGACATACGAAGTATACCCTCTATTAGCTTTTCGAAGCATTTGTCAAACATAGAGTCTTTAGCCTCAGAATGTTTTGGGGCGGTCTTTACCGATGCTCTGTCTCGTTTTTCTTTTTTTGGTTGTTCTTCCTCTCTTTCGCCGGTTTGGGTAAAATGAATGTCTTTTTGTTCGTTCTGTCCGATAATTGTTACATTATAAAAACGACATGATTCTGTCTTTCGAGCATGTCCCTCATTGTTTAAACAGCAAACAATATTAATCTCGTTGAAGGACAGTGCTGATTCTACAATTTCTTGAACATTTCTATTTGAAGGGAGAATCCTAGTAACGTTACTATTAACATTAAGAGGCAAATGGATACTCTTATTCACTCGTGTCAACACAATGTTTGGTTGCCACTGACTATCAATACTATTGACTTCACTTTCCCTCTTTGTTTCAAATACGGGGACTATCTTTTCGGCATACAATTTCTTGAAATATTCAATAGTAAAACCCAAAAACAATTTATCAAAATCAGACACTTTGATTATCTGTCCATAAAACCCTCTGATTTTGGTTCCTGTATAATCAGAATCTTGAGAACCAAGGAGCGAGTTTCTGCAACCAATTCCCCATAGGATATAATTGCCTATTTTATAAAAACTCCATCTTGGCAATGCAATTTCTCCGTTCAAAGGATCATCCTCGTTGATAACTTCCCTGATGAAATCTATAAATTTCCATCTTATGTCGTCAGGCACAAATTGATTATTGGGTGAATAGATGAGCCGATAATCAAAATGCTTTGTTCTAGTATATACAAAAAGATGCTGTTCCATTATATCACAGTGTTTGAAGTTTCCCGTTCACATAGTATTGGCAGTCCTTTGTAAACTCTTCACGAACCTTATTCAAGTCTTTTTCGGTTTGGTCAAGATCTGCTTTCAATTTCTTTATATTATTCTCCATTGATTGTTTTTCCATTTCTAAATCTTCAAGACTCTCTCCTCTCAAAGCTCTACCCAAGGCCGAATGACTTGATGCCGTGATAATAACCTTGCCATGTCGCTGAAGTTCTTTTTCTGCAGAAGAAATATCATCCCGTAGTTCTTTAATGTAGTCTTTCAGATAGTGATATAAATTAAACATTATGGGTAAATGTATGTTTCCCTCTTTGGGGTCTGCATAAATCACTCCCACTATATCTTGGTTTTGTTCTCCATGACCCAAATCTTGGCCTAAACTAACAGGAACAATCAAGGTTTTGACATTGTTGCCGACAACAAATAACGAAGGGAAGATTTGTTTGATGACAGGGAATAATAGTTCCTTTGCTTCATCATCCAGCAAGTCACTTTTTGTAATAGCTATTGTGATAGGAATTTGTTTCATTTTATCCCCATTCTGTGCTATTATTGCGTTTAACATATCTAAATCATCCAAATCATCCTCTGCATCTGGATCATCCATCAAAATTCTCTCTACCATATCTGCAGCGATGAAAAAAATCATGCCATCTGAATTTTGTAAATACCTATAAAACTCACTTCTATGTTTTTTAGATATTTCGTCAAAACTACTCAATGTACCACCCTTAAAATCATCCCAACAGAAATCAAAAACATTCCTTAAATTCAACAAACAATTGAATTTGCAATGAACTTTGGTCAAATCTGTCCCAGGAGGCCATTTATGCTCTCTTCTGATGGATCGCCACCCCATGTCTAATAAATCCCTGAAATCATCGTCTGGGGCAAAGATTGTGATTCCATTGATGCCGCGCTTCATTGTTTTGGCCATAGCATACATATAACATGTTTTGCCAGCGCGAGAAAGGCCGATAATACTAATCTGTTTCATATTGTATTTATTTCTATTATGTTATTATTAGCAAATGCTACAAGTTCTTTTTTTATTGTGCTCTTTATAGAAGTTAGATCAGCAATGTCTTTAAATGAAATGGATGTCTTAATCAGATTGTCAAGAATGTGATATAAGTTAAATAATATGGGAATGTGGATGTTACCATCACTCGGATTATTATAAAGAACGCTCTCCGAGCTACAACTGTTATTGCTTAGATTTCGACCTAAACTGACTGGAACAATTAAAGTATTTAAATGCAAAGCTGCATTGAAAATAAAAGGGAACAATTGCTTAACCAAAGGAAACATCACTTTGTTCTCGTCATTATTAAAATAATCACTTTTTGTTATCGCTATAGCAATGGGTATTTGACTCAATTTTTGTCCAACTCCCGATATAGTATAGTTAAGCATATCTATATCATCTCTCGCTTCAAAGTCACCCATAAGGATACCTTTCAACATATCCGCTGCAACAAGAATAATCAAACCATCTGTGTTGATGATGCGTTTCCTGAATTTGGATCTTAACAATCTGTCTACTTCATTATAGGATACTATTATTCCTCCTCGATAATCGATACAGCTAAAATCCAACCAATCTATATGTTTAGAGTTATAAAAACACTGAAAATCAAAAAACGAAGTTTTACAAGTCCCAGAAGGCCACTGTAATTCCGCTATTATCTTTTGCCACCCGTCACAATTGCTATGAAAAGACAGCCCATAAAGGCCTTGCCTCATTGTTTCTGCCATTGCATACAAATAGCAAGTTTTTCCCGAACCATCAAGACCGATAATATCAAACTGTTTCATTTTAGAATTTAATAATATGATTATTATCTGCCAAAGAATTCAGTGCATCCCACATGTCTTTGCTCATGGATTCTAAATACTCAAGGTTCTGTTTTTCTTCTTCAATTTTTTGTAAACTCTTTCTAGCCAATTCTCTATCTGAAGTTCCTCCAAAAATAGTTGTCCAAATATCGTCAAGAATATTGGGGTAAAGTGTATTATAATAATCAATTTCTTTGTTAATAGCATCCATACGTTTGCCTATGTATTCAGGCATTCCATAGTATAGTGAAAAAAGCAACGGAGCAAATACATTATATACGCCTGTCTTAGCCACTTCACATATTGAAATCATTCCGGCAACCGTATTACCATCTCTAATAGTCTTAAAGAATGGAGTAAAATACTCTAAGCCATCTGAATCATATAGTGGCGAATAGTCCGAATACAAATCTCCTTTTGTAATGACAAATGAAATGGGGAAATAATTGCCAGAGCCCAAATGCTTCCGAGAAACTGCCTTTTGAATTGCCCACAAAAGAATCTCATAATCATCTTCTGCATCTTCATCAGTGTCTTCGACAATTTTTTCACCATCAAGGAACACTATTAGTGCATCTGCATTTTCGATTTTTTCAATTAGTTTTTGCGCATCCCGTGAAGTCCTTGAGCTTTCAGACAATGCACCGCCACGATAATCATACCAATTAAAGGGAATTACCAATCTGTTATCAATTTGCAGCCAAAAATCATATTCAGAGGCTATGTCTGTACCAGTCGGGTATATACCACGAGAGATATTGTCCGCTATCCTTTTTAATTTGCTCTGTTTAGAAGAGTCAGAAGTCCAAATGCCGATACCTCTTTCTTTGTTGCCAAATTCTTTGTATAATCCTGCCATGTAACTGGTTTTACCAGAACGGCTGTGCCCTATCATTAAAATATCCATAGCTATTACGTTTTTAATTGTTTTGATCTTTTATATTTTTCTTGTATTTCAGATAGCCCGCGATGTATTACTCCAACACTACGTACTTCTTCTGTTACACTTTTTTTGTTCAAGTCGGATTCATCTTCCTCCTCTTTTTCAGGTGTCGGTATTTCATCCTGTTGTACAGGCGTACAATCAGACAAACAGCCTAAAGCTACAGCAATGTCTTTTTTCCCAAATGTTTCAATCGGAGTATTACCAACCAGTTCGGATAAAAGTTCTTTTACCATTGTTAGTTTCGAGCTGCCACCTATCAATAAGACTTTATCAATACGATAGTTTTTGTTTTTCACTTCTTCGACAACTTCTTTGGCGACATTTATTGCTTCCTGAACTTTTGGAGAAATGATTGCATTGAAAGCATCTCGGCTTAAACGATATACAACTTGATTCCCTTTTACATAAAACTTTGTTTCATACGCCTCGTTTTTCTCACTAAAATCTTTTTTCAACTCTTCACATTTAGATAAGATAATATGGTCTATCACTTTGCCATTTTGAGAAATGTCAAAGTCATATTGCTCACGGATTTTTTTTCTTATGTCTTCATAGAGCAAAGAATCAATATCCTGACCGCCACAGTTACCCTTTCCTTTTGGTTCCACAATAATTTTCAATTCACCAAAATGCTTTTTGACATAAGCGACATCAATGGTACCGCCACCAAAATCAAAAACAAGAATACCCTCTCCTTCGTTGATTCGATGATCTAGATTATAGCCTTTTACCGCGGCCACAGGCTCCAACATTGTGCTAATAGTAGAATAGCCTATTTCACGAAAAGCCTTTTCTATCAAAAGAACTCTTTCATGTGGAAAATACGGGTTTTCAACTGGATGAGAAAAAACAATGCGGTCAACCACATAATCCGATCCACAATGTTCTTTCGATTTTTCAATTAAGTGATGGAATAACAATTTCAGCAGTTCCAAATGAGAATAATCTTTTTCAAAAAAGCACTCTGTCGCTTTTGGTTTTGCTTTTCTTTTCAAATCAAGAATGAAATTTGCCATCATCTCCATACGCTCTTGATATGGAACTTCATAAGCACCAATAAGTCCTTTTAAATGGCTACTTGCTTGAAACCCATACATAAAGCCGTCTTTAGTGGCCAGCATAACCGAAGGCATTTTTACGTTGCCAACCCCATCAAATTCCACAGCCTCCGGCTTGCCGCTTTTGGGATTAATCCATGAAACGGTGCTATAAGACGAACCGAAATCTATACCTAAAGTTGCCATGTCATCATTGTTTTAATCCCTGTCCAATCTCTTCAAGTTGTTTGCGCACATCTGCCAGCAATGGCTTGTTTCGTTCCCATTTTTCCATGATGCCTCTCAACAGAGTTGCCGATTCAGCCTTGTTGCTGTCTCTGACTTCTTCCAAAGCCTTCACTTCCTGTAAATAGGCGTCGTAAGTGCTTGACAGCACTTGCTGTGCATAGTTGTGTAAATTCAATTTATAGCCATCTAACAACGAATTGTATTGGCCGTTTTCGAGTGACACTTCCATATATTGCTTGCTGAAATCCTGAACGGTTTCTCTCACAAAACGTTTTAATGCATTTTGGTTTTGAGTTAGAACTTCGGCTTTTGCTCTTGTTCTACCAGCAAACAATCCATATAATGTATAGCCTAATCCGCCTAACACGACCAAAGGCCCAATAATTGGAATAGCAGTGGCTCCGATGAAATCAAGTATGGCGACACCACCAATACCAATGTACGCCTCGTTACGGGCATTTACAGCGTATTTGCGAAATCCTACTTTTTCCATTTCTCCTATCCCGTTTGGGCTAAATAACACAACATCGGAACCTCCGCTTGGTGCTGTTTGGATTTCATCTACATAGTTTTCAAGCAAATTCGTAATATCACCAACAAGTGTTTCTTGCAGATGCGCCCATTCATTTTGAAGGTCTTCGGTTAATTTGGCAGGCAGGTCATCGGCAAATTGCTGAATTTCATCGTATTTCAAATTATCGATTTTCGACTCATATTTGGAAACAATCGACCCATTCATTTGCATCTTTTGACGGAAGGAAAGGTCAAAGGCTCGTAGCCGATTATCAACTTCTGCCATAATATCTGCCTGTTTTTGTCGACCAAGACTATTCAACCTTGCTCTTGCTTCGGCTATCTGATTGGCAATTTCATTAGCTTTCTCTCCTTCGGCCAAAGCCGTTTGTAATCGCTTTTCTATGCTTTGCAAGACGGCATTATAGTATTTCAGGCTTTCATTGTAAGCATATCCAACCTGATAATAACCTCTTGTAAGATAAATAGTGTTCAACAATTCTTCTTTTACCTCTTGAAAATGCGAATGCCGAAATTTGAAATCCGAAGCCTTCTCACTGTCAGTAAGGGCGGCTTCCAAGAGTATCTTGCTCGACATCTTCAGCATCTTTACAGGTCTATACAGTTTGCCGCCAATAGCTTCCGATATTTTTTTTGTGTTGTTGGCAATGTTGCTTTCGACGCTTTCAATGCCGTTTTCATCAATTTTTGTTGTGACAAACATAATGTTAGGTGTCACATCAACAATTTCTTTAAGGAAGTCTGTTTCGATTTTCTCCAACGGAGAAGGATTGGCGACAAACAAAACGGCATCTGCCATTTTCAAATATCGTTTTGTAATGGCAGTGTGCTGAGGATAGGTTGAACCAATGCCAGGAGTGTCAATGATTGACACACTTTTAGGAAGAAATTCTATAGGTGTATTTACTTCAATATAGAGAATGGATTTGTCAGCATCCATGACCCCCTTTGAATCAATTGTTGCTTGTGAACCATAGGCAACCAATTCTTCTTTGGTTGGAATAGGTTTTCTGTCTCCATTGGCATAGACTACAAAAAAACTATCTTTTTCTGCGTGATTGATGACGAAAACTTGTGAGGTCGCCACATCTGAACAAACAGGAAGCAATTCACGGCCTATAATGGCATTGATGAACGAACTCTTTCCGTTTTTAACCTTCCCGCACACGGCAACACGGAGTTTCCCTTCTTCCAAAGTGTGTTTCGCCGCGACAAATTCCGTATGAGGTTTGGGCAGTGAAAGTTTCTCGTTTACTGCAACATAAGATTGCATTTTCTGCATTACCCCGCTCATGGCGACGGTTAGCTTTTCGTATGATATTTCTGACATAGTATTAGTTGTGTTTGCTCTTAATAAAGGTCAATGCCATCAAATCCATCGGTGTAGGGACCTGTATGATCTGGATGGTCAAAATGATTTTCAAAAGGATGAATGCCATCGTTAGGCAAATCGTCGTCTGGATATGGTTCCTCATCATGAGGATGAGTGCCCGTATGATGTTCTTCGGGCATAGGCTCGGTATGATGGCCAAATAATGTTTTTATGTCATTCACCAATGCTGTAATCATTCCAGGAATGTTTTTACTTTGTATTACGGCATTTGATTTAGCTCCCTGCAACAAATCGTATTTGCTTCTGAAATCTTCATATTTCACATCGCTTATCGTATCAAGATGACCTTTAAAGGCTGGCTGATAACCTTGCGGACTGATAATACAATCATCATTCAACTGATAACTGTGTTCTTCAACAAATTGATTGAAATATACTTGCGAAGCGAAATTAGAAGGAACTTCCATGCGCGTACTGGCATCATATTGGTATGGTGCAGGAACATCGGTGGCAACCATGAAATAGTTCGAGTCTTGCCATGCATCCATAAACTGGTCTAATGGGTATTCAACACGCAAATCTCCAGCCCCCGAATCCGTCAATACAACTTTTACATCATTTGGATTGTCTGGATTTACCTTAACACCAGCCACGATAAGAGCATGGTTGCCAGCTTGTGTGCCGAATCTATCACTTATCCAATTGCTGATTTTATCTTTGAACTTATCATTATACCATAGCTCATCAGCATCAACGCTAACGATAATGCGGTGCCCTTGTGCCAATTCATTGGTAAGGTCGTAAACAGTCCCTCCTTCAATCTGATGCACACCCACTCCTGCCATTTCTAGTACTTTACCCATATCATGCTGGTAAGTGCCGCTATCCGAATAGTATCCTGCGTTTTTAGCTATTTGTTCCAAATCCTCAAAAGGAATGTCTATACCATAATCTCGCAGAATAATTTGTTGTGCTCGCAAAGCACAGGAATGGTCGTCTGGTTGTAGTATATTCAAATCCTTGATGTTCTCCCCCTGTTCTCCATAGGTTTTGTATTCTGTGTTTTTTGCCATGATAATGTTGTTTTGTGAATTATTGTCTTGATCGGTTTCATTTATTATAGACACCATTTCTTCCCCATACCTATCACTATCGGAAGAAAAAAGTTCATCAAAAAATACATTCTGCTCCAATGCCAATCCTGTATTCAGTGTTGGGAGCTTAATGGAAGCTAATTCAAAATCGAAGGGAATAGGCTCGTTTTCAAGCAAATCCAAATCTAAATCAGCCCCAATATTGCTATCAGCTTCCAAAACCGCTTGCATGTCAGCATCGGTGTCAATGAAGGCCTCCATCTGCTTCATTTCCTCATCTGGCAAATTGCCGTCAAGATAAGCGGCATATTTCTCTATGCTGATATGTGGCAAATGCTTAACCATCGCATTCCTCCTTTCTGAGCGTTTCAGCAAACATCTCTTTTGCTCGTTTGTGCTTGTTATAATAATTGTCCATGCTCATGCCAAGTGCTTCAGCCGTTTCTTTGTCAGTCTTCAGTTCAACATGGCGCAGACGGATGAGTTGGCTATAACGTTTATTCTTCATCAAACCAAGAATCACCTCCACATCCTCACGTTGGAACATACTGAGGTCTTCATCTATAGACGGTTCTTTTGGCTGTTTTCTATCACCTGACTTGCTTTTTTCTGGATTTGGAGGTGAAATCGTTTCAGTTTCAGGCTGTCTGTTTTTCAATTCAAACTGGCTGTAACAATAGAAAGTACAAACTGATTTCAACCATTTTGTCAAGGTGCTTTCACCTCGATAACTCATCAGGCGGCACCGCCCCGTTTTTCGGCTTGGTGTCATAATGAGTACATATATCTCGTTGATAAACTCAATGCAATTCTCGCAATCGGTATAATAGCCGTCAAAATATCGCTTGAAAAGCGGATAGCACTGCTGATACAGGTATCGTTTCGTTACGGCTTCATCCCTATGTAGTATCGCCTGGGCTACTTCTAAGTCCTCGGTAAAGATGCGTATGTCTTTAGGCATGAGTCTAGATTGTTTTCTCATTACATAGTCTTCCTTGCAAAACGGGTCGATGACAATGTGGCAAATTTACATAATTAATCTTTCAGTTTTACATATTTTTGAAAATTTTCCACAACTCGTTATAAATCATTTTATAATAATAATAATAATTGGCGCATTAAACATTTTGTCAAAGCCTTTTGGCAAGATGTAGGCAAACATTTGGCAAGGTGTTGGCATACTCAAATAGCTTGCTTGACTATGCCAACAGTAAGCCTAGAGCGAAGGAAGAGCGAGAGAAGAGCGAAAGAACAACGAAGAAGACACATTGGTTAATGACCATCAGGCCACATAACCATTATCTGTATTTCGTTCTTTGAGGGCAGCAAGGATAGCACAAATCCCCGCATTCCGTTTTTTGCGGTCGCTCTCAAAAAATAGTTTGTCGGGCATACCATTAGGGAAGACCGGGGCATTGCTCGAACGTCCCATAACGATGTTAATATTGAGTCGACAGCGGTCCTTGAAACGAACTGTGGCCGCATAGCGATAACAAAAACGCTTGAGGACGAGCACACGGTCAACCTTACCCGAGAACCACCCGATATGGTTATAGTATTCAATCTCACGGTTGAGAATTTCTTCACAAACGGCATCAGCAATGGTCGCATAACGGGAGAGCAGAGCAGGGTAACCGTCATTAAGTGCCTTCAACGCCTTCAAGTGCGGCTCTGCTTGCTTCATCAAAGCTACAGCTATGTCATAGTTATCCTGTGTGGAGTGAATCTCTGTGGTCTTGGCGACATTAAGCGCATCTTGAAGTTTGCCTATGTGCCATGTAGCTTTAGCTTCCGTCCACTGAAGGTCAACAGTCTCATTCCCTAAGCGCTTGACAGCCTTGTCCCACCACCAACAGTCGCCATCAGATACTTTGATGATTTCCGACAGAAACGTGGGCATCAGTTTGTCGGGAGTAATGACTTCGAAGCCGTTACTAACTGTAGTAATGAACTCATGGCCATAGTTGTCATAAAGGGTCAAGGCCTGCTGAAGTGCTCTGGAATAGGAACGGGGGTCTTTCAGCAGACAACACATCAACTGGTTTTGGAGTGAGGACGTGTTCTGCTCTCCATCCTCCCAAATCTTCCTTGCTTCCAACAAATCGCCTCCCCGAGCCAAAGCTGCAAGAGCCCTGGCATCGGTGGCGTTAAGATTCATAAACCAGAATAAACCGCTGCGTAGTCGTCCTTCGGGCGAACTCAAGGCAGCGACACTGGAAGCAAGTGTTTCCACCTGCCGTTTGGGTTCAGTACCAAAGACGCTTATCATATCTTGCCAAAAGGACACAACCTTGCCGATGACTGCGAAAGCCTTCATTCGACTGTTGTTGGTTGAAATGATGTCGGAGGAGTCGTTGGTGAAGACTCCCATCACCCGAAACGGGTTGTTCTGAATGAAATCTTTGAACTTCATATTTCGTTTTCTTTGTTTGTTATCCAAGTAAGCCCTCTGCCTCACGGATTTCCTCGGTGCTTTTCCGAGCGCTGAGAATATTACGAAGGGCATCTTTCACCTGTTCCTTTGTGAACATCTTCTTAATGAGTTCTAGTGCTTGGTTGACACAACGGCGGGCATGTTCCTTGTCATCCCATTCCACATTGTCGAAGTTATGGTCATACCATCTGATGCTTTCGGGAATGCGGGTCTTCCACTTCAAATCGTAGTTGAGAAAAGAGATCTCCTCAAGGATGTTCTTAGCGGCTGCCACATCACGGTTGGCCTTGGCGCTCTCGACGTAGGCTTCCAAGTATCTGAATGCATAGTGGCTCCTTTCATCACCGTTGGCCAGATCATTAAGCTGGAGAAAAGCCATCTCCTTGTTAACCTTGCTGATGATGCGTTCCCATGCGGTATCGCACTCCAAACGGTAGATGTCGCGAAGCAGTTCCTTGTACTGCTCCACAACAGCTTTCTTCTCCGTGTGATGGCAATTGTGCTTCAAAGCAAAGAGACGGTTCCTTAGGACATCAACGGCCACATTCTCCGACTCCAAAGTGCGGAGCGAACGACGGGCATTGTCGATATATTCGGCAATGAGTTTGTTGGCATCCCATGCATTGAAACGAGGTGATGTGTCAAGTTGCTTGACCACATCCTCATCAACGCTGGGAATGGAAACCGTGAAGGTCATCATCTCGCTACTGTCGGCAGCGACCTGTATCTCCACCTCAGTACCCGCTGGCACTTCATGCTTCACATCCTTGCCAGTGATGAGGACATCCCCGACATACTCATAAAGAGAGGCTGGCGAGTTAATCGTGTAGCTTCCTGCCTGATAGACTGGAATCTTCAAAACCGTTTTCTTATTGCCAGGAACGAGTTTCATGGTAGTCTTCCTCCCATGCGCCACGCCAATGGTGGGAAGCGGCTTGCCCTTTTCGAGCCCAATGAAAGGGACAAAAGCCTGACGCTCTGTTTCGTTGTCCCACACCCCGAAACCGATATGGTAAGGCAGCGGTGCAGCCGATGCAAGTGTGCCTTGGAGTATGGTCAGGTTGTCGGGTGACACCTTCACATTGTGTCCAAAATCGTTGTAGAAGCGAACGGTGAAGTTGTTGGCAGCATGTTCCACCAAAGCAAGCTCCACGACGATACCGTTATACTCGTAGGGCACAAGGCCGCTCCTCCAAGCGCCATCATTGCGAATCACCTCCACAGTCATGCCTTCGGTCATGACTTTACGGCTCTTGACCATGATAGCGATATAGGTGGTCAAACCCACTGCCATGGTGTCGTAGTGGAGTTCCAGCTCCAGAGCACCGGCATCGGGAGAAGCCTTAAACTCCACCGGTATATCACGGGTGGCAGCGTAGAGGGTTGCTCCTTTGGCGACAGCTGTCATCGGGTCAACCGATGCGTCAATGTTGGGAGAAACCTCATCCTTCAGCATCTGGCGGAGATAGGGAGAATAAGTGGGGCCTCCAACAAGAATGAGCTTGGTAAGCTGACTCCCATCAAGGTGGTTACGCTCCAAAACCTTCTGGCAAATGGCTACGGCCTTTTTAAAGAATGGCTCCATGATGGGATAAGCCATCTCACGGGTAATGGTCAGGTCGAGTTCAATCTCAGAGCCGTTGTCGTCACAACCAAACTCGCCAAGGTCGGAGAGCACATCAACACTGGGTGCGGTGGAGAGAGCCTCCTTAGCAGCTTCAGCAGAGACCTTTAAGGCTTCACGAAAGATGGCAGCTCTCTTCTCCGAAGCCATAATCATGTCGACCTTGTAATTCTTCTTGACGAATGGGATGAGTATGCTGTCCACCAATGCATAATCGATGTCCTTGCCACCAAGATAGCTGTCGCCCTCAGTGTCAACAACCTGCTGAACACCGCCGTCAACACGAAGCAGGGCAGCGTCAAAGGTTCCACCGCCGAGGTCAAACACCAACCAGAAGCCATCGGTCTGTCCCGTTGCCACGCCGAAAGCAATGGCAGCAGCGATGGGTTCCTGAATCAGTTCCACGTACTGGAAACCTGCCAGACATGCAGCTTCCACCGTAGCGGTCTTCTGTGTGGCATCGAATTTGGCTGGCACGGAGATGACAATGCATCTCCCATCGTTGATACCAGCGTTGGCAGCAAGAGCCTTGATGATTTCGGCAGAGAGCTGCTGAGAAGAGAAGTCCTGCTTGAGGTTCTTGCTGATGTACACTTCAATAGTCCCCATGGTGCGCTTAAACTCCTTGAAAACGTCAGTCGAGGAAGAACATCCATCCCATGTCTTGGTGGCACGGAGCATCTGACTAGCCAGTTCGTTGGCGGCCGTATCGCCAATGTGAATGACACCTTTGCGGTTGATAGACACGATAGAAGGCGTCGTATCCTTCTGCGTGCTGCTTTTCTTGATAACAGGGACACCATTCTCCATGACGGCGATGGCCGAGTTGGTCGTGCCGAGGTCAATGCCCCTGTTGATCTTTCCATTGTTGTCCATATTAAGTAATGTATGAAGGTTAGTTATTTTGTCCCACGGTTACACAAGCCGCTTGAATCATTTTGCCGTTTCGGTTCACCTGAGGTTTTTGTACAGAGGTGATAATCGAGCTTCCAAAGGGGAGACTTTCGTCAGGAACGAAAACGGCAGACATCTGCATCCCTTCTTTGTATGGGTTTCCCAAAAGAGGAACCACGGCATAGCCTTCAGCTTGCAAGGCTACTTTCATGCGCTCAAGTGACTTTGATACTTGCTTGCGGCCAGGCACATCTGCCATGCGGTAGAGGTTGTTCTCCATACGGACAATCTCACCCGCAATAGCCAAGACGGTGCTTTCGCCAATGCCGCCAGCGTCAGCAACATGTGTCATCCTTTCTTCAAGGAGATTTTTTTCGTTTTCAGCTTCGACCAACGATGCTTTCAGGTGTTTCAATTCGCCAAGCAGACGGCGGTTGTTACGTTTGCACCTAACGGCAATCCATAGCATGATGGTTGCGAAGACGATTGTAAATGCAAAAAACATGTTCATTGTCAATAATTATACGTTGTATATAGATATATATGGGCGTTTTTAAGCATTCTATCAATTCGATGAAAAAAATTACGCCGCACAAGCAGTCCACCATCTTTTGAGGGTTGGCTCTATTCTGTCGTTAAGTTGTGAAAAGCGTGTATCCACCCATGCGCGAGTACGCCCTAATGTCGTTGCCAACTTCACGGGAGAAGTGTTATGGATAAAGCGCTGACGCCAAAGGAATCTGTCACGCTCATTCCAGTCCATCTTCACGGACAGGCTATACAAAAGGTCTATGACCTTTTCATGGACTTCCTCATCTGTGAGATTGAGTCCAAACACATCTGCCAATGAGTTTTCACCCATCTTGGTTCTTATCCATTCTTCCATGTCGGCTCCAAATTCCAACGACTCACTCTGATAGTCGCAGGTCTTGTTCCGGAGCACTTCCTCCTCATAGCCGCTAGTTGAACGGAGCAAAGCGTCTTTCAAGGCATATTCACCTTGATATTTGGCATGTTGATACTCCTGATCCGTCATGCCATATTTTTCCATGATTTGCTCTTTTGCGAGCCGGCTGACATAGATGGAAACCATTAAATCGTGATACTTGCTTCCTTTCAGTTGCTCATCGATGACCAACTGACACATTTCCACAGACTTGGAAAGCAAGGCAAGCCTCGTGTTGCCAGGGGTTCGCGTACGAATCGATGGGATGACACGGTCTTTGGCCAATCTTTCCAATACGGCATTCCGGGCCACTACCTTTAACCAGGCAAAAAACGAGTTACGATGATTGTAGGCGTCAAGTTTTGACCAGGTACCTTCCGACCAAAGGGTTTGATAAAGGATGGTACTGAAGAAGTCTTCAGAAATCACTACATTGTAGTTCTGAGCCAGATAGCTTAACTCGCCGTAGCGCAACTGACTAATGTAGCAATTTTGCTTTGAGGTTCCATAAAAGAACTCTTGGCAGAATTTCGGATCCGCCTTCAACCGATCGATGATTTCATCGACTGCAGCCTTATTGATTTTAAGGCTTTCTGGAATAAATCCATTTTTGCAATTATTGTACATAATCGAATATAGTTTAGACTCAAAAGACTATGTTTCATAGTCAATTTCATTACAAAATCATAGTCTTTTTAATCGCCTATATTCTATATTCGACCTTTGAATTCCATAGTTATGTAACTAAATTTCAATAATTTACATTTTCAATAACACAAAATCGCCATTTTAAAACCACTGAAATACTCAATGGTAAATGACGATGCAAAAATACACTATATTATCCATGTATGCAAGAAAATAAGCAAAAAACATAACATAGGAATAAAAAAATACAATAAGTCAAAACTGATGAGAAACTATAGAATAATTTTTTCAAAGCCTTTTGGCAAGGTGTTGGCATACTCAAACAGCTTGCTTAACTATGCCAACAGTATGCCTAGAGCGTGAGAAAAGCGAAGGAAGAGCGAATGAACAACGAAGAAAAGGCATAATAAAAACCATTTTTTCCTAAGTTTGCACAATTCTATTCCCTAAACTTTAATCTCTAAACTACCCTACCATTTCCCCGAATATCCTCCACCGCCACTATGGCCACCGCCGAAGGAGCCACTCGATGAGTGATGGCTGGAGGAATGGCTCGAATAACTACTGCCACTTGATGAGCTGGATGACGAACTGCTACTGTAGTGTACCAGCTTAGGTATCGCCAAGGTTTTCAAGATGGTTTCGCCACAATGTTGACAGACATAAGTCTCCTGCTTCTCACCGCTTTGGGAATAACTGGTTTGACGTGTCGTCACCGTATTCGTCAACAATGAGGTAAAGGCTCCGCACTTCGAGCAAGTCGAGAACTTGTTGTAACGCTTTCCATGTTCCCTCACCACATACTCGTGTCCATTGGGGCAACGGTAGGGCGTGAACTTCAAAGCCTCTAACCTTGCCTCCGCCTCGTGTATTTCCGACAAGCGGAAAGAATTATCATTGCTCAACATTTGGCCACACTGTGGACAACGGAATTCTTTTGCCGCATTCATCCGTTTTTTAAGAATCAGATAATAAATCCAGCCCAACCAAGGTGCTATCCAAAATGCAATCTTGTTGTTGGGACGGTCGAAAGCGGCTCGGTAGACCGAATTAGGATTGACCGTTTTTTTTGCCAATTTCTTGGCTGTTTTCAAGAGACGCTGGTTATGGCGGAAGCATATCCATGAGAGATACAAAAGCAGTGTAACTAACGCTATCCAACTGTATAGTTTGCTCTGCTCGGCATTAGGGTATCGTAGGGTCATAAACGCAACTACCATAAATAAGATGACGAATATGGAAAGGCCCAACATCATACCACCAAGACAACCCTTGCCCTCCCATGGCGAGCCCGACCAATTCGTACTGAAACCATCGACAAAGGTAACACCGCTTTCATTATACGATTGATAAGCACTTGACACTGTTTCCTTTCGTTCCTTTCGCTTGCGCAGCCAAAAGACAATGCCGACAATGGGCATGGCAAACAAGAGCAAACCAAACAATCCCAACCATAGACTACTGCCAACCTCGTCAAAATCGTCATCAGCGTCATAATCGGTTTGCGAAGGCAAAGTAGTTTTCAGCCCCATAGGGATTTCTCCTCCATAAACGGTCACAATATCGGCCACGCCAGCACAGAGTCCACCCTCATAGTCGCCCGCCTTGAAAAAAGGCTTGATGGTTTTGGTAAAGATGCGCTCGCATTTGGAGTCAGTGAGCGTCTCCTCGGCACCGTAGCCCGTCTCAAACTCCAAGGCATGCTGGTCTTCCACAAAGAGCAAAAGCACGCCATTGTCGGTTTCAGCATCGCCTATGCCCCAATCGTTGAAAAGCTCCGTGGCAAAATGCTTGGGCTCCGCCTCACCGATACTCGACAAGGTCACCACGAAGACATCCGCCTTGTCGCGAATGGCACACAAGGCCGTGTTGATGGTCATCTCGACGCTGTCCGACAGGTATCCATCAGGATCCGAAACATGGATGTCGTTGCTTTGCAAACGCGTGTTGGGCACTGTGCGCACCGTCCACGCTCGATCCGCCATCGCATTGAAAGCCAATGAAAACAACATCAAAAACAAGGCAATTCGTTTCATCATCGTTTGTGTAACAACCTTACAAAGATACAAAAAAAGCCATATATCCTCCTTTTTTATTATTTTTGCACCAAATTTCATCAGGCAACCCATGTTTGACAACGAAGACTTTGAAGATTATTGGGAAGAAGAAAAAGACCGAAAGGCGGCCATCGAGCGGTATGAGGACATGCTGAAAACACACGAATCGGTGTACTTCGACAGCGAGGAGTTTGAGTTCATCATCGACCATTACACCAAAAACAACGACCTAAACCGCTCACGGCAGGCTGTGGAGTTGGCTATGGCGCAGCATCCCGAAAGCAACATGTTGAAAATCAAGTATGCTCGCCAATACCTTTTGGAAAACGACGCCCAAAGTGCTTTCGACATCATGCAGCATGTGGAACGCGTCGACGATGACGAAGACCCCGACTATTTCCTCACCCTCGGCTCATGTCTGGCCGTCTTGGGCAAGTCGGAAGAGGCTTTGGAGAACTATTTCAGCGCCCTGCCCTACTTCGATGAGGACGAGAAGTTTGAACTCTACAACGCCATCGCCTACGAGTACCAACACATGCGAAAATACGACCTCGCCCTTGAGTTCTACGACAAAGCCCTTGCCCTCGCCGATGACAAAGACACCATCTACCACGAGATCCGCTGCTGCTACCTCAGCGCAGGCCGCAAGGAAGACGCCATCGACTACTTCCAAAAGCTGGTCGACAAAGACCCGTACAACAGCAAGGCCTGGACCAACATCGGAGATGTCTACCGCATGATGGGCCAATACGAAGAGAGCATCGACCCTTACGAGTACGCCCTCAGCATCGACCCGGAAGACCTCTGGACTAACATGCACCTTGCCGACATCTATTACGACCTCGGCCGCTACAAGGAAGCCATCGACACCCTTGAGGAAGCCTTGCGCAACGGTGTGGAGACCTCGATGATACACACCACCATCGGCGACTGCTACTACCGCCTCAACGACCTGCAAACCGCTGAGGATCATTTCAACAAAGCCTTGGAAATCAACCCAATGATAGGTTCCGGTTATGCCGGTCTCGGCTATGTCTTCAGCGACCGTGGCCAAAGCCGAAAGGCCATCAAATTCTTTGAGAAAGCCCTGGAATACGAGCCTTGGGAGACCGACCACCTCTACTCCATCGCCACCGATTACATGAAACTGAAGGAATACGACAAGGCCATGGAATGCCTGCGCAAAATCCAAGAGCAGACGCCTAACGATGCCGATGCCTATTACTACATCGCCGACCTCTACGGACAGCAGGACAAAATCGATGAGGCCATCAACACCATCAAATTCGGGCTGATGCAAACCGACAACGACTCCTCGCTGCTTTATCTTTTGGCCTACGCCTATTTCGTGAAAGGCTCACACCACGAAGGTTTGGAAGCCTTAGACCAAGCCTTGGATGCCGACTTCGAAGTGTGGCCCGACTTCTTGGAATACGACAAGGAACTGCTGGCCAACGACTCCCAAATCCTCGAACTCATCGAACAACACAAGAAAAACCAGAATTCAAATACAGCAAACCAACCCGAATAATTCATGCGTATCAAAGACTACCTATATATTTTCCTGATTGCCATGGTGCCCATCGTCGAACTGCGTGGCGCCATCCCTGTTGCCTACACCCTAAAAGCGACGACTTCCCCTGACCTCAACATCTTATTGAGCTACATTGTCATCGCCATCGGCAACATGATTCCCGTTCCCTTCATCTTCTTCTTTGCCCGTCGCATCTTAGAATGGGGAAAAGACAAGAAAATCATCGGAAGGTTTTTCACTTGGTGTCTGAAAAAAGGCGAAAAAGGTGGCCAGAAACTGCAAGCGAAAGCCGGTCGTGGCCTATATTTCGCCTTATTGCTCTTTGTCGGCATCCCGTTGCCTGGCACGGGCGCATGGACTGGCACCTTAGCAGCCAGTTTCCTTGACATGGACTTCAAGAAAAGCGTGTTGGCCGTCATTGGAGGTGTGGTGCTCGCCAGCGTCATTGTCGGTGTGTTGTGCACCCTTGGATTCGGAGCATGGTTTGGCATTACAGGACAATAAAAACAAGGCACTATGAAACGCTACGGACTCATCGGACATCCACTGAAACACTCGCAGTCAAGGTTCTACTTCAACGACAAATTCGAATATGAAGGTCTCGACTGCCTTTATCAGCATTTCGACCTCAAGTCATTGGATGAACTTCAAGAGGTGATGGAACGCTACCCTGACCTCTGTGGGTTCAATGTGACAATACCTTATAAGGAAGCCATCATTCCCTTGTTGGATGAAATCGATGAGACCGCGAAACAAGTCGGCGCGGTCAATGTGGTGAAAATCACGGAAGGCAAGTTGAAAGGCTACAACACCGATGTTTACGGATTCGAGCAACTACTCAATCGTGCCATCAATGGCAAAGCAGTTAGTCATGCCTTGGTGTTGGGTACAGGAGGTGCTTCAAAAGCGGTGCAGTATGTTCTGAAGCAAAAAGGCATTCCCTATTCTACTGTTAGCCGCAGTGCCGAAAAAGGCGACTACACCTACGACACGCTGAACGATGAAATCCTGCGCCAAAACCACCTTATCATTAATACAACGCCCTTGGGCATGGCACCACAAGTGGACACATTCCCCGACCTCCATTACCAAGCCTTAAGCGGCAAGCACATCCTCATAGACCTGATTTACAACCCGAAGGAGACGGCATTTATGGAATTGGGCAAGACCTGGGGCGCAAAGGTGTACAACGGCATGCAGATGTTTGAGGAACAGGCGAAGAAAACCTGGGAGATTTTTTCTATTTAGTCAATCACAAAACATACAAAACAATGCAAAACACAATTCATAAAGAACATAGTTAACAGGTGGAAAGCAGCCAACCGGCCTGCTTTCCAGCGGCGACCCAGTTGGGCGCCGCGGCCCAAACAAAAAGAATTTTGTGAGTTTTGTAGGTTTTGTGACAAAAAGAAAGAAAATGGTTAGAAGCAAAATAAAACGAGAACCCGAATACATCGAGAATGTCGAAATTGTCGATGCAGGCTCCGAAGGCATGTCGGTGGCCAAGCCCGAAGGGCGCGTGGTCTTCATTCCCTATGGTGTGCCTGGCGACGTGGTCGACATCGAGGTCTATAAGCGCAAGAAGAACTTCTTTGAAGGCAAGATATTGAACTTCAAGAAGCTGTCGGACAAACGCGTGGAACCCGTATGCCAGCATTTCGGCCTTTGTGGCGGCTGCAAATGGCAGCACATGGACTACCAATGGCAGACCTACTACAAGCAGAAACAGGTGAAGGACAACTTCGACCGCATCGGGAAAATAGTATACCCTGAGATTCGCCCGATTTTGGGTTGCGAAAAGCAGTTTGCCTACCGCAACAAGCTGGAATACACCTTCTCGAACCGTAAGTGGCTTACTGATGGTGCACCCTCAGGAACTCATGATGAAGACGCCTGCAAGGGACTCGGTTTCCACCTACCCCAACTCTTTGACCGCATTGTAGATATCGAGAAATGCCATTTACAAGCCGACCCGTCGAACGATATCCGTCTGTTCGTTAGGCGCTTCACGCTGGAGCGACACCTCCCCTACTACAACTTTCGCGCCCACGAGGGACTGATGCGCAACCTTGTCATCCGCTGCAACTCAAAAGGCGAGTTCATGGTCATCATCGTGATCGGTGAGGAAAACGCCATCGTGCGCCATGAGCTCATCCCAGCCTTGGAAATGGCCTTCCCACAAATCGCGTCACTGCTATTGGTCATCAACCCGAAGTTGAACGACATCATCAACGACCTGCCCTTTGAGTGCCTCAAGGGCGAGCCTTACCTCATCGAAACGATGAAATCGCCGCGCCCGGGATACGATGACCTAAAATTCCGCATCGGGCCGGTATCGTTCTTCCAAACCAATGTCTATCAAGCGGAAAGGTTGTATAAGACCGCCTTCGACCTCGCCGATGTGCAAGGCGACGAACTGATGTATGACCTCTATACGGGCACGGGTACCATCGCCCAGTATTTCTCAAGGTTTGTCAAGAAAGTGATCGGTATAGAGTATGTGGAGGCTGCCATCGAAGACGCCAAGGTGAATGCCGAAATCAATGGCATCAAGAATTGCACATTCTATGCCGGCGACATGGCCAAGGTTTTCACCGATGACTTCATCACCACCAACGGCACGCCCGACCTAATCGTCACCGACCCGCCTCGTGCAGGTATGGCTGAAAAAGTGGTTGAACAATTGCTGAAGATTCGTGCGAAGAAAATCGTCTATGTCAGCTGCAACCCAGCCACACAAGCCCGTGATTTACAATTGCTTGATTCAGCCTATAAGGTCATGGCTGTGCAGCCCGTCGACATGTTCCCGCACACACAGCATGTGGAGAATGTTTGTTTGCTGACATTAAGAGACTAAGAGTGTCCCTTTGATCATTTCCAACAAATTATCTAGGTCGAGGTCTTCCGACTTCACTGTGATTTTAGCCTGCTCATAGAACGGCAACCGTGACGTGTAATGCTGGGCGACAAACTCAGTCAGTTCTTCCTCGCTTTTACCAATGGAAAGAGGGCGTTTCCGCTTGGCGTGAAGCAATCGGTCAACGACGGCCTTTTCGCTGATGCGCAAAAAAACCGTCAAACCATGTTGGTTCATCCACTCCATGTTGTCGAAATAGCATGCCGTGCCGCCACCTGTCGAAATCACTACGTTCTCAAGGTTTTCGGTCTCCTTCAGCACCTCCGACTCAAGTTTACGGTATAAGGGCTCATCGTATTTGTGAAAGAAATCGCATACTGAAATCTTGTATTTCTCCTCGAACAAATCATCGGTATCTGCCACCTCCCAACCTAAACGATTGGCCAAGCGACGCGCCGTGGTTGTCTTACCCGCGCCCATGTAACCGACGAGATAAATCCGATTCACGTTCATCATTTCACCCAATCGGCAGAACGAAATGCATCGCCTACCTGATAGACCATAGATTTGTTCGGCGCCAAGGCATTGACAACATACTTCACCACTTTCTTTTCCTTTGTAAGGGTCTTACTACCGCTCTTCACGACATTATATGTGACCCAAACGACGAAGTTCTCCTTGTCGTCAAGTCGCCAAGAGCCTTCAATGGTCACATTGTTCCCCTTTTTGTCAACGGCATGACACAAATACTTGCCATCACCATAAAAGGACTCTGAGCCTTTAGGGAAGAACGACTTTTGTTCGAAATTCTCCTCTGTATATTTCCATGTGCCAATAAGATAGAAATCCCATACTGCTTCCTTGGCAACAGATTGTTTAGGCTCAGCCTTGCGTTTGCCTCCAGGTATGCAGCCTGCCATAATCAGGGCAAGCAACATCAACACTATAGTCTTTTTCATTTTAGATTTCTTTTGCGTTTATATTCGTTAATGGCATCTTCAGCCTGCTTGATATACTGTTCTACAGGGCAGTATTCATTCACATCGACGCCATGGGCTTTCGCATAAGCCACTGCTGCCTTAGCTTCCTTTAGGGCTGCCTCAGCCTGCCTAAGCTGTTCATCTGTAGTGATGATCAACTCTTCTGTCGTATTGTTAGTCTCAACATTACTCTTTTCCTTAGGTTGTTCTTGCTTCCCGACCTGTTGCTGGCTATCATGCTGATCCTTCTTTCCAGTATTTTGCTTAGGCTGATCCTTCTTACCCGTGTTCTGCTTATGCTGGGTCGTTTCTTTTCCCGTTCCCTTCTGCTTCGCCTTTTCCTGTTGGTGGACCGATGACTTGTCGGTTCCTAGGAAGTCACCAGTATAAATGTTTTTCCACACATAGCAACCACGTTTCTGGTCCCACACTTTCCTGACGCCTGAAAAAGGCGACACCTCGGGATTGTCGGGATCGTTGTTTGAACCCGTGAAATGCACATGCTTGTCCATCTCTTCTATAGGCTTCATGTTCTTGTCGAGGCAGATAAAGCCACCCATACTGTTTTTCCACACATAGCAGCCGCGTTTACTGTCATATTCCTTATGCACGCCAAAAGCTTCGGTGTTGACAAATACAGTTGTATTATCATCATAATAATTGCTTCCCGTCTGTGCCAAGGTCAGCATAGGCATCGACAACAAAATGATTATCAGTGAAATCAATAGTTTCCTTTTCATAATCTTAGGCTTTAGTTATTAGTAATCATGTGATATTGACAGATTTGCAATTTTCCATCGCCGTCGCGGAGGTGCATGCCGTTGCCTTGGCAATAGCGCCACATCTTGCAATGCTCACACTGGTCGGTCTTCATCCATTTCCGGTCGCGGTAAACCTGGAATTTGTTTTGCCAAACGTCCCAAAAACTGTCCTTGTAGATATTGCCTTGATGGTAATCGCTGCGGATGCTGAGGCAACCCGAGATAGAACCGTCGGCCAATATGGAAGCCACATTAATGCCCGCACTGCATGAATAATAGTGGTTGCGCACCTCGCCCTCATATTTGCCAAGGAAGCCGTCGCAGCCATAGTCGGCGCGAATCTTGCCTTCCAGACGCGTCTGTTTGATGAATTCCATCATCTGCACAAACTGTTCGTTGCTGAGCTTGAAGTCGGGTTCGTTAGCGGCACGACCGAAAGGAAACACGGTGAACAAGCGCCAACGGCGTATGCCTAACGAGATCAGGAAATCGCGAAACTTCGGCAAGTATTTGATGGTACGCTGGTTGACACAGGTAATGACATCCCATGTAAGGCTCGGATGCTGTTTCATGGCTTCCACGGCTCGCAACACATTTTTATAGCTATTCGGATTGCCGCGCATCCAGTTATGATCTTCCTCGAAGCCGTCGAAACTGACTGCCAGCGACTTCAGTCCAGCATCCATAAACTCGTTGAGTTTCTCGGCCGAGAGCAACATGCCATTACACACCATGCCCCACACGAAGCCGCGCTTCGAGATTTCCTTGCCGCAACGGGCCAAATCAGGACGCACGGTGGGCTCACCACCAGTCGTGATGACCATAACCTTGCCCGGATCTTGATGGGCGCGCACTTCATCAAGTACCTTGGCGAAATCTTCAAAAGGCATGTCATCTTTCTCGGAGAGCATACGACAATCGGAACCGCAGTGGCGGCAGTTGAGGTTGCAGCGCAGCGTGCATTCCCAAAACAACTGGTGCAGCTCATGTTCATCGATGCGCTTTTGCAGCACCTGATGATTAAGCTCAAGCATCACCTTTTTATAAAAGCCGAGACGTTCGCTCATTTCTTCTCTACTTTTTCATTTGCCGTATCTCTATCTCATATGGACTACCATACAAAACTTCGGCATCCGGTAAACGAGAAATATCAAACTCATCCAGCTCTTTTTTCGCTTCTTTCAGCTGTCTCTCCCAAATGGAAATATCACTTTCCATATTGGCTTGTTTTTCATCGTAATCTGGATACATCCCTGGAGGCGGGCCGTAGACACAAGGCGGAATATAGGCTTTAATAAGGAAATCCAATGAATCAATACGTTTTAGGATTTGACGGCGGCGAACGTTACGGTCGAGGTCGATATCTTCGCCTAAACGATAGTTGATGGAGTCAAGCCTGTTTTCTAGGGAATACTTTTCATCAAAATGTTCCATGAAAGCTTCCCAGTAATATTGGTAGTAGTTTGGGTCATCCTCTTCGGAATTTTCAAACTCATCGCTTTTCACCTTGGCCAGCTGCATTTCAACCTGCTCACGCTCTTTGCGGAGCTGCTTGCGTTCCTTGCGCGTCAAGCCATTCTGCGTGCAGCAGGCTCCCAAGAAAGCCAGCCCCGACAGGGCACAAATCCATACCGAACGAACTACCTTTTTCATGGCGGTTATTCCTGGTTCAACTCTTTCAGTTCCTGTCGAGCCGCTTCAAGTTCACTCCTCAGGCGTTGGGTTTCCTTGCCGTATTCTTCGATAATTTCAGGCGAGCCGTAAACGCAAGCGCCTTCGCGACGTTGTAAGGCTGCTTGAAGGTCTGCGATACGTTCCTGCAAAGCCACTCGGCGAGCACTCTTCTCCAAGTCGACCTCTTCGCCCAATTTGGCATTGATGGAATCAAGTTGACTTTGTAGGCGATAGGTGTCGGCAGCTCGTCTGGCCATAATCTCTGGCGTTCCGTAAACCACAGAGCCTTCCCGACTGGTCAAAATCGCCTGGATGGAGTCGCGTTCTTTGACAAGTTGCTTGCGTTCCTTGCGTGTCAAGCCATTTTGAGAGCAGCAGGCAGCCAAGAAGGCCAAGCCCGACAGTGCGCCAATCCATACAGTTCGAACTACTTTTTTCATCTTTTCAATGTTATATAACGGTGCAAAAATAACAATTTTCGACAAATACAACAATTTTAGTTCCAAAAATGCCCCAAAACGGCGACAAAAAAGTTCATTCCACCTGTCAGATGAAAATAAGTTTTCAACTACCCCTGTTGATAAACCTGTTGATAAAATGTTGAAAACTAATTGGCGCCTCTTTCCGTTGAATCACCTACAATTTCCTAATTTTGAGTGCTTATCCTTATTTGGAATTATTGCGATTTAAATCATTAAGTATCAAACAAATAATCATCATCCAATGAAACGAAATCTTACTTTTTTGTTGACAACTTTGTTGCTGTTGACGGGAATGAACGTTTGGGCGCAATCCCGAACGGAGATCACCGATGTTCTCAACCGAGACCTTACTGGTGTCACTGGAACATCCTATACCGCTTGGGAAGGAAAGACCAGTAACTCCGATGCTGTCTATGCAGGACAAAGTGCTGGCAGCAACGAATCCATCCAGCTGAGAAGCAACAACAGCAACTCAGGCATTATCACCACTGCATCGGGCGGAACACTGACCAATGTTACTGTCACATGGAACGAAAACACAGCAGAAGGTAGAACCTTGCAAGTATATGGTAGCCATACTGCCTACACTTCACCAACAGAATTGTATAGTGCCGAAACTTTTGGAGAACTCCTCGGCACTATTGTGAAAGGCACAAGTGAGGAATTGGCAATTACAGGTTCTTACGAGTACCTCGGCCTCCGTTCTGCCAGTGGTGCCATGTATTTGACAGAAATTGACATCACTTGGAACAGCGAAGGCGGCACTCCTCAAGAGACCGTGGCCACCCCGACCTTCAACCCTGAGGCCGGCACCTATTCCGAAGCCGTTTCGGTCACCATCAGTTGCGCCACTGAAGGGGCAACCCTTTACTATACCCTTGACGGTAGCAACCCGATGGAGGACGGCACGGTCTACACCAGTGCCATTAACATCACCGAAACCACTACGGTGAAAGCCTTCGCCATGAAAGAAGGCTATCTCAACAGCGGTGTCGCTTCGGCCACTTATACCATTTCCGAAGCCCCAGCTCCGACCCTCATCACCATCGCCGAGGCACGCGCCCTTGCCCTCAACGAATACGCCTTGGTACAAGGTGTGGTGACTTTCATCGACGGCCGCAATGTCTACATCCAAGATGAGACGGCTGGCATCGACCTCTACTTGAACAACAACACCGTGCCTTCGGCCATCGCCTTGGGTGATATGGTCCAAGCCTACGGCAAAAGGGCTGCATACAACGGCCTCGCCGAACTGAGTGGTATCAACGGCAACGATGCCGAACAATTCAGTATCCTTTCGTCAGGCAACACACTGCCCTTGGCCGTGAAAACCATCGCTGAAATCCTCGAAGGTGGTGCCGATGCCCTGCAATGCACCCGCGTCAAGGTAGAAGGTGCCACCATTGGTGCCATCAACACGTCCGGCAACACGCCTTTGACACAAGACGGAGCCAGCATCAACATTTATAAGGTGCCAGCCTTGACAGGCATCGAAGAAGGTAATTTGGTGGATGTCGTCAGCGTCATCGGCTATTTCAACGTGCCTCAACTGAGAGTCGCTTTGGCCGACGATGTGACTTTAATCGAAACGCCTTCAACCTCAACTTTAACCGTTACGCCGACGACGCTTTCCGGTTTCGAATATGATTTCGAGGCTGGTGGCCCGTCGGAAATCCTGTATTTCACTGTAAGCGGTGACCAATTGACTAACGATGTCAGTGTGATTCCTTCTGAGCATTTCGAGGTTTCCACTCAGGTCATCGAGCAGTTTGAACCAGAAAATCCTGCAATGATCTACATCCCTGAATCGGGTTCATTCTACGATATCCAAATTTGTGTGAGACTGAAAGCCGGTCTTGAAGCAGGCACGTACAACGAACAGATTGCTATCACTTCAGAAGAGGCAGGTACTGTATATGTCAACGTTTCAGGCAGTGTCAACGGTAGCACGCCTACCCCGCCCGAACCGCCTACTCCTACGGAAGGCGATTACGTGCGCATCAGCGATCTTAGTCAACTCATTGCTGGCAGTTATGTGGTCTTTGCTGCCCGTTTCGATGAGAATGCCACCGACTATTACGCCATGAGCAACACTTCCTCGGGCAAGCCCACTGGCGTTTTGTTCTCCTCCACCACTAATGAAGGCAATGAGATTCTGCCTGCTACTATCACTGATGAAGAAAACAGCTTCTATTGGATTGTCGGTGTGACAGACAACGGCTACACCTTCACCAACGCTGCCGGCGAAATGATTGGTTATACCAGTAGCACCAATTTCACCACAAACGGCGACAACACCGAATGGGCTATCGAGCTGGGTAGTGCTGATGCTGGGGCAATGGTACCCAACTATTCAGGTTTCCTTGTTACTAATGTGAATAACGATCAGAGGCATTTCGCTTTGAACAGCAACCATAACTTCGGCCCCTACCATTCGAATAACTTTACCAGCAATGGGTACAACTTCTACCTTGACCTGTTTGTAAAGGCTGGTGGTGAGCCTCCCGTCCCACCCACACCCACGGTAGCCGCACCTACCTTCTCGCCTGCCGCAGGTACCTATACTGAAGCGCAGACCGTGAGCATCACTTGTACGACTGAAGGTGCCACCATCTATTATAGTACAGTATCAGAAAACGGTCCATGGACTCCATATTCAGGAGCTATCCAAGTCGATGAGAGCATGACCATCTGGGCCTACGCCGAAAAGGAAGGCTACAACGACAGCCCAGTATCCGAGGCCACCTATACCATCCAACTCGGCATGGTCACCATCTTCAACCAAGACTGGGAAGGCGAAATGAATGGCTGGACCTTTGTTACTGTTGAGGGCAATAAGCCCTGGACCGTAGGTCAGTACCAAGGCAACCACTACGCTTACGCTAACGGTTACAACGGTGGCGTTAACGAACAGTGGTGCATTTCCCCTGCTTTCAACATCAACGATTACCAGAATGTAATCCTGACGTTTAGAAATGCGAAGAACTACACTGGTCCTGATTTGGAATTGAAATATTCAACCAACTACGATGGCGTTGACCCAACGACAGCCAGCTGGTGGACTTTCGACTTCAACATATCGCCAGGTTCATACACTTGGGTTGAGTCAGGCGACATCCCGATCAGTATTTATCCAGCATATAGCACAAACTGCTACATTGCATTCAAATACACCTCAACAGAAAACGAGGCTGCCGCTTGGGAGGTTGATGACATCATGCTTGTGGGAGCCACCAGCGTTCCAAATCTCACTGTAACGCCAAACTCATTGTCAGGCTTCACACATGTGGTAGGTGAAGGCCCTTCAGAATCGCAATACTTCACTTTGTCGGGTGTCAACATCGGTCCGGCACCGGGCGGCGGCTCAACGGGTAGCATCATCATTCAGTCCAGTGAAAATGAATTCGAGGTATCTCTCGACAACGAGACATTCTCATGGCAGGTTAACATTGATGGTATTAACGGCACGCTTCCACCAACCCCAGTTTATGTAAGAATGAATGGTTCGGAAGTGGGCCAATACAGTGGCGTTATCAACATACACGCTTCTTCTTCGGATCAAGCCACCGTTTCATTGAATGGCACCGTCACCGAACAACCCGCTCCGGGAGACGACTATGTTCGCATCAGTGATATGAGCGAACTCGTTTCTGGCAACCGCATCGTCTTTGCTGCCCGCTATAATGAGAATGCTACTGAATACTATGCCATGAGCAATGCTGCTTCCGGCAAGCCTGAAGGCGTTTTATTCACTTCTACCACATCGGGCAGCAATGAAATCCTTCCTGCTTCTATCATTGGATTAGAGGACAACTTCTACTGGACGGTGAATGTCACAGCTGACGGCTACACCTTCACCAACGCTAACGGCGAACTGATTGGCTACTCCTCAAGCACCAACTTCTCCCCCAATGGCGACAACACGGCGTGGAGCATAGAAATCGGCACTTCAGAAGAGACAGCCATGGTGCCCAACTACACGGGCTTCGTTATTGGCAACGTGAACAATCCGAACAGGGCATTCGCTTTAAACGGCAGCCACAACTTCGGTCCCTACCATATCCAGAACATGGCTGGTGAAACCTACAACTTCTTCCTCGACATCTTCATGCAAGGCGAAGGCGGCTCATGCACCGTGGCAGCTCCGACCTTCAGCCCTGCTGGAGGCACCTACTATGAGCCTCAAGAAGTCACAATCAGCTGTGCTACAGAAGGAGCGACCATCTGGTACAGCCACATTACCGAGAATGGACCTTGGACACCATACACAGAACCCATCACAGTTGAAGAGTTCGCAGCCATCTGGGCCTATGCCACGAAAGAGGGCTGCAACGACAGCCCTGTCGTCTACGCAGATTACATCATCCAAGACGACCTTACCATCATCTTCAACCAAGACTGGGAAGACGACTGGAACGGCTGGACCGAACGCTGTGTATATGGTGACTCGCTCTGGCGCATTGCCTCCTACCAAGGCAACCACTACGCCTATGCCAATGGCTACAACCATCCTGCCACAGAGGATTGGCTCATCTCGCCCGCTTTCGATTTGGACAGCTACGATGATGTAGTGCTGAGCTTTAGAACGGCTATGAACTACACTGGCCCCGCCCTTGGAGTGTTTTTCTCCAACGACTACGACGGCCAAGACCCGACCATAGCCACATGGGAAGAACTCGAATGCGAACTCTCGCAAGGCAGTTGGAACTGGGTTGAGTCGGGTGAAATCAGCCTCGATGAATTCAGTGGCTCGAACTGCTACATCGGTTTCAAGTACACTTGCACCGATGAGGAAGCTGCAGGTTGGGAAGTCGACGACATCATGCTTACCGCAGGCGGAGGCGCAACGCCCATCCCGACTCTGACAGCCACACCTAATACTATTAATGGCCTCGACTACATCTTTGAAAACGGACCTTCAGCCTCACAAAGCTACACCCTTACTGGCGCCAACCTCGAAGGTGAAGGCTACATCACTGTAACGGTGTCAGGTGAATTCGAAATCTTAAATGACGATGGCAACTATAGCAGTAGTCCGTTTGAGCTCCACTATTCCAATGGAGTAATCGACAATCAGCCTGTGACTATCACCATCCGTTTGAAAGGTGATCTTCCTATTGGTCCTTATCCAGGAAACATCACCCATAATGGTGGCGGAGCTACCGCTACGGTCAGCCTGTCCGGTACCGTCCGCGGTGATTTTGAACCTACCATCTCAGCTGCCATGCCGTTTTACATCCAAGGTAACAACGGATCGAACAACAACCGCGTGCCCGTGGCCATCCAAGTCACGCTGCTTAACCTCGAACCGAACACCACCTACCGTTACACCAACCAGTTGGTCGACGGCAACGATGGACCTGAAACAGCCGGCGCAGGCAATGTAATCTATGTCAACGGTGATGGTTTCTACCGTACGACTAGCCCGAGCCTTGAAACGGAAGGCAACTATGGTGAGTTCACGACAAGCGCCAATGGCAGTCAGATTGTTTGGTTCATGAACGAGCCCACGGCCAATGCCCGCTTCACGCCTGGCAACCATGTCTATCTCCGTATCCGCCTCAATGACGGTCACAACGGCACAGAAGTGGCTAACACATTCACCACCGATGAATATGCCACTGTGCTTAACTTTGGCACTGAAAACGACGAGTATAGCGGATCAGCCTTCTATGTGAAGAGCGAAGAAGATCCTATGAGCTTCGCCATGCTGTTGTCGGATGCAAACCCCTTCCGTCCGCTTTATTCCACCAGCGTTGAGACAACAGGTGTTGACTTTGGAAGCATCAACCAATACGCCGACTTCTATAAGGAAAAGGTGGCTGGTAAGGACGGTTGGTTCGGTGGCATCCTGCCCAATGTGAATCCCAACGGTGTCAACCGCATTGTAATTTGGGACCTTTACAGCTACACGCTCAACGAATACATATCAGTAAACGGCGAGTGGAGTCCTGAAGCTAACACCGTCAACCCGAACGCGGGCCTCGATTCACCCATCTTCATCGACCTCACCGATGATGGCGTGGCTGATAACATTGAAACCAATGTGAAGATTTGGAGCACCGACCATGAGTTTGTCATCGATAATGGTGACAACGCCCATTATAACATGGCCGTGTATAATATCCTCGGTCAACCTATGATGATGAAGCAGATCAACGCGGGCAGCACTGAGCGCATCAGCCACAGTCTCGCCACGGGTGTCTACATCATCAGTTTGCAAAACAACCAGAACGCAGTTTCTGTAAAAGTAATAGTTAAGTAATAATAGTTAGGTAAGTAATTTTCCCTTTGGGGAAACGAAAAGTCCGGGAGCCTGGCTCTCGGACTTTTTTGTTTCATAAGATGATGAAAGCATGTCATTCCTGCATGGGCAAGTGGGCGAGCATGGAATCTATGCTTTCATCATCTTCTTGTATTAGTGTAGTTTTGTCCGCTTAATCAAGTAACTCGTCAGCACTTGGTTGTAGTCCTTATTAATATCGGCCTCAACATAGTCGATTTGGTACTGGTAGCAATGGCGCAACAAAGCCTCCTTGCGCTCAGTCATGATTTTCTTGTATGCCTCCTGTACCTCAACAGGATTGAGTTTCAGCACATCGCCCGACTCCAAATCGACGAAACGGTACGGGCGGTTTTCGAAGTCAAGGTTCTGCTCCAAATTGCTGTCGAAGACATGGAACAAGATGACCTCGTGCTTATTATATTTAAGGTGTTCCAATGCCTCAAACATCGGTTTGTAGTCATCAAGGCCGTCGAGCATGTCGGTGAAGATGACCACAAGGCTGCGACGGTGCGTCATCTCAGCGATTTGGTGCAAGCACTGCGGCGTCGAAGTCATCTTGCGGTTATTTTTGTCGTAAGTGTCAATCAGTTTCTCCAGCTCGGTATAAATCAACTTGTTATGCACATTGGATGACTTGGCCGATTCGTGGAACGCAATCGTCTCATCGAACAAATCCAAGCCTACCGCATCGCGCTGGCGACGCATCAACTCCATGAGCGAGGCAGCGGCATAGATGGAGAAAAAGAGTTTGTTGGGATGCTCAAAGTCGACCTTCTGTCTCACGGGGAAGCACATGCTCGAGCTTTGGTCAATGACCAGTTGACAGCGCAGGTTAGTTTCCTCCTCGAAGCGTTTCACGAAGAGCTTCTCCGTGCGGCCATAGAGTTTCCAGTCGATATGGCGGATGGGTTCGCCCGTGTTGTAAAGGCGATGTTCGGCGAACTCAACAGAAAAACCGTGGAAGGGACTCTTGTGTAAACCCGTGATGAATCCCTCCACGATTTGACGTGCCAAGAACTCCAAACTGCCGAATTGCGTCAGCCGGTTCCTATCGATTGAAAAGTCCAAGGTGGTTGAATTGTTTTAGCTATCAGCAGTCAGCCTTCAGCTATCAGCTTAGTTTGCTGACTGCTGAAGGCTGATAGCTGAAAGCCATCTTTTTAGAACAGCTTCTCCAGTTTCTCCACAAACACCTTCTTGGGAGCGGCACCCACATTCTTGTCGACGGGCTCGCCACCCTTGAAATAGAGAACGGTAGGAATGTTCATGATGCCATATTTTCCAGCGGTGCCGGGACATTCCTCAACGTCGCATTTCACGGCAATCATCTTGCCTGCATATTCTTCTGAAAGCTCATCGACGATGGGCTCTACCTTTTTGCAAGGGCCACACCAAGTAGCACCAAAGTCCACCATCACAGGGAGTTCCGATTTCAGGACGACTTCTTCAAAACGGTCGTCAGTCATTTGAATTACTGCCATAGTTTTAATTCGTTTAGTTTATAAATCTGATTCTACTCATTTTCGGATTGCAAAGATACAAATTTTCTTTTTTATCGCAAGTCAAATTCGACAAAAGGCATCTTTTCTAATAGCGGCAATACCTCCTGAGCATTGATTGAACCTTTCACAGGAGTCAGATTGCAGGACTTTTTGCTTAGCGGATCGAAAAGATGCAATTTATAATGCTGTTTTCCAGGATTATCCTTCAACACCTTGATAAACTCCTCCATGCTTTCCTTATTCATTTCTGCAACATTCAACTTGATGTAAACCGTCTTTGAGGTGGATTCCAAAAGAGAATCAAGCAAGCGCGCTTCCGTAAACCTTACCTCAAGCGTCTGCAGCACCACATTCGGGTCTTGTCCCGCCCTTGGGAAAGGTCGGTCCATAATACCGGAAAGCATCACGAAGGAATTGACCGTCAGCAAATTCCTGCAATTCAGATAGTTCTCCTTGAACAAGGCAAACTGCAACGCACCGCTTTGGTCTTCAATGGTGAAACGACCATATGGATTGCCATTTTTAGCCGTAAACTCTTCGGCACGTGTGATTTGTCCGCCAAGGCGCACCGGACGCTTGAGGTTTTTCTCCACATCATTCAAGGCATTCTTCAAACCTTCCACATCGCAGTTGCAGAAGTACTTGATGGGCAGGTGATAGACCTGCATGGGATGCGAGGAGATATAGAAGCCCAAAGCCTCTTTCTCCATCTCCAATTCCTTCATCTTCGACCACGGTTCGCACTCCGGTAACGGGATATTGAAAGTCTCCTCCGTCCCCTCATCGCTACCGAAACCGAAAAGGTCCATCTGCGCCGAGTTCTTCCGCTCGTTGAACGAGGCCACCATGCGCATGGCGCGTTCAGAGAAAGGCACCGAGTCGTTGGGAGCGATGTTGAACAACATGGCACGGTGGAAACCCTTGAAACTGTCGAAGCAGCCTGCCATGCCCATGCTCTCCAAAGCCCTGACATTAAGTCCTTTATCGGCAACACGCATCACAAAGTCACCAAAGTCTTTGAATTTTCCATTGGCTTCACGCTCAGCAACGATACCCGCCACAGCCGCCTCGCCTACATTCTTGATGCCGCCCATGCCATAGCGAATCTCTCCTTTTTCATTGACCGAAAACTCATACTCCGACTCATTCACATCGGGACCCAGCACCTCAATCTTCATACGCTTGCATTCTTCGGTCATAAAGTTGACCTGCTTGATGTCGCCTAACTCATTATTAAGCACTGCAGCCATAAACTCAGCAGGATAGTGCGCCTTGAGATAAGCCGTCTGGTACGACACCCAACTATAGCAAGCGGCATGCGACTTATTGAAGGCATAGGATGCGAACTTCTTCCACTCTTCCCAAATCTTCTCCAAACGCTTCTTCACCTCGTCTTCGGGCAAGTTTTCTGTCTTGGTCAACTTGGCCACACCTTGTTTCATGAACTTGCCATAAAGCTCCTCCATCTTAGCCAACTGCTTCTTACCCATAGCCTTACGCAAGGTATCGGACTCACCTCTCGTGAAGTCGGCCAACTCACGCGAGAGCAACATCACCTGCTCTTGATATACGCAAATGCCGTAGGTGTCCTTCAAGTACTTCTCCATACAATTGAAATCGTACTTGATCTCCTGCCTACCCTGCTTACGGGCGATAAAGTCAGGGATGTTGTCCATCGGGCCGGGACGGTAGAGGGCATTCATTGCGATGATGTCGCCGATGACGGAAGGCTGCAGCTCACGCAGGTATTTCTGCATTCCAGGCGATTCAAACTGGAAGGTTCCAATGGTGTTGCCCGCCGAATACAATTTGTAGGTCTCTTCATCGTCGATCGGTATGTGGTCGATGTCGATGTCGATGCCATGCGTCTTCTTGATGTTCTTTAATGCGTCTTTGATCAAGGTCAAGGTCTTCAGGCCCAAGAAGTCCATCTTAATCAAGCCAACTGTCTCAATGACATGGCCATCATATTGGGTCACCACGACATCCTCCTTGGTGTCTTTATCCTTGACGGTACAAACCGGAGCTACATTAGTCAAGTCGTCGGCACCGATAATGACACCGCAGGCATGGATGCCGATTTGGCGGTTGGTGTCCTCCAGCTCCTCGGCGTAGGTCAGCATGGAAGAAATGTTCTTGTCATCGCCTTCAACCAGCTGTTTCAGCTCGGGCACATATTTATAGCAGTTCTTCAGGTTGACCTTGGGCATCTTCTTGGGCAACTCGCCTTCCACGGCTTTTACCGCTGCCTCGTCGAAATTGCGGTCAGGGATAAAGCTCTTGATTTTGTTGACCTCGGGCAATGGCACCTTTTGCACACGTCCCACATCGGCGATGGCTGATTTGGCTGCCATCGTGCCATAGGTGATGATGTGTGCCACCTTCTCCTTGCCGTATTTCTTTGTAATCCAATCCAATACACGGCCACGACCGTCATCATCGAAGTCCACGTCGATATCGGGCAGGGAGATACGGTCAGGATTAAGGAAACGCTCAAACAGCAAGTCGTATTTCAGCGGATCCAAGTCGGTAATTTTCAAGCAGTAAGCCACAACAGAACCAGCCGCAGAACCACGGCCCGGGCCTACAGAAACGCCCAACTCCTCACGCGCTGCACGGATATAGTCGCTCACGATGAGGAAATAGCCCGGAAAACCCATAGTCTTCATCACATGCAGCTCAAACTTAATTCGTTCTATTTGGTCTTCGGTGAGGTTCTCGCCATAGCGTTCTTTGGCGCCTTCCCAAGTCAGTTTGGCCAAATAGTCTGCTTCAAGTTTGATACGGTACAAACGGTTATAGCCACCCAGTTTCTTGACCTTCTTCTCGGCTTCTTCTTGCGACAGCACCACATTGCCATGCTCATCGCGGGTAAACTCGTTGAACAAGTCTTCCTCGGTATATTTTTGTCGATATTCCGCCTCAGTGCCGAAGTCCTCAGGGATGGGGAAAATCGGCATGATAGGGTCCGAGTCGATGCTGTAGGTCTCCACCTTGTCGACAATCTCCTGCGTGTTTTCCAGCACCTCGGGATGGTCTGAGAAGATGCGGCCCATCTCTTCGGGTGTCTTCAGCCATTCCTGCTTGGTGTAGTGCATACGCGTCGGGTCGTCAAGGTCTTTGCCCGTGCTGAGGCAGATGAGGCGGTCGTGGGCCTCGCCGTGTTCCTCTTCCACAAAGTGGACGTCATTGGTAGCGATGACCTTCACATCATTTTTCTTCGCCAAGTCGAAGATGATTTTGTTCACCTCTTTCTGGCGTTCGTACACCTCAGTATCACCACCAGGTTTGTCGGTCTTATGCCGCTGGACTTCAAGATAATAGTCCTCGCCAAACAAGTTCTTGAACCATTGTATCGACTCCTCCGCACCCTTCATGTCGCCATTCATGATCTTTTGCGGCACTTCGCCTGCGAGACAGGCAGAGCTGCAAATCAGGCCTTCGTGGTACTTTTCAAGCAGGCTGTGGTCGATACGGGGATTGTAGTAGAATCCCTCCGTGTAGGCGATGGAACTCAACTTGCAGAGGCTGTGGTAGCCCGTCTTGTTCTTAGCCAATAAAATAAGGTGCCATCCACGGTCTTGGCGGCCATCGCGTTTATCAATACTGATGGGAGCGCAGTAGGTCTCAATGCCGAAGATAGGCTTAAAGAACTGTTTGTTCAGTTTTTCGATTTGTTCTTGGGCGGCTAACTTTTCCTCGTCGGTAGACTCAGGCTTCCCGATAATGGCTTGTTGCTCCTTGATAGCATCTTTAACCTTGCCGTTCTCCTTGTTCACCGTATCGGCGAAGTCCTTGATACCGAACATATTGCCATGGTCAGTAAGGGCGAGGCTGTACATGCCGTTTTTCTTACACTTTGACACCAGATCGGGCACCTTTGACATGCCATCGAGCATTGAATAATGCGAGTGGACGTGCAGATGCGTGAAATGTTGTGGAATATAGTTGCCCGTTTCGGGTTCTTCTTCCCCTTTTTCCTCCTCATCAAAGTTCGCCTCCACCTTGATGCCTGCAGGTTGAATCACATCGGGGTTGGCGGCTTTGAAGTCATCGATGAACTGGGCATCGACGTGCAGGTCGGTCTCATCCAACACGCCGCGACGAATCAGTTCGAGGAAGACGCGGGCCGTAGCTTCTACATCAGCAGAAGCATTGTGTGCCGAGTCGAAGTCCTCGCCAAACAGCAGATGATGGAACTCTCCCAGACGCGGCAACTTGAACTTGCCGCCCTTGCCACCAGGGAACTGGCAGAACTCAGCCGTCTTCTCCGTGCAGGTGTCGATGATTTGCCAGCGGCGCAAGAGATTCTCGCGACCGCAGCGCAGAAACTCGCAACCCAACACATTGAGGTCGAAGTTGATATTGTGACCAACAAGGTATTTGGCTTTGGCGGCAGAGATCATAAACAAGTCAAGCACCTCGTTGAGCGGCTTGCCATATTTCATGGCGTGTTCGGTGGAGATGCCGTGCACCATCTTTGCATCGATGGGAATGACAAAGCCGTCGGGCTGAACCAGATAGTTGTGGTTCTCCACAAAGCGGCCTTTCTCATCATGGATCTGCCAGGCCAGTTGCACCATACGTGGCCAGTTGTCGAAGTCGGTCAGCGGAGCGTTTTCAATTTTGGGAAGACCAGTGGTCTCTGTATCGAAGACTAAAAACATAATCAGTTGAGAATTGATAATTTAGAATTGAAAGTTGGGGCAAGATTTGCCTCAACTTTCAGCCTTCAAAAATAAGAAATATATGGGAACGGCGCAAGCGCACCGAAAAGAATTTTCCGTATCTTTGCTCCATTATTACCTAACAACACAAACATCATGAAAACCCTCAAACACTTCTTCTTGATCATCTTCGCCTTGCTCTCCTGCCGCGCAGCCATAGCACAAGATTATTTCCTTGACCGTTTCTATTCCGACGACGGAGTCGACCAAGTGCAATTCTACTACAACGCCGACAACCTGCTGGAATCCTACCATTCCTTGTCCAATGCGGGAGGCGAGATTGATGACCTCATCGACTCCCTCTACTATGACGAACGAGGCAACATAATCCGCATCGACTTCTTCCAATATTACAACAACGAGTGGATCTTCCCCAGCTACATCACCTATACCTACGATGACAACAACCACCGCCTCACACGCACCAACTATAACGACTGGGGCAGCGGATTCGAGTTGCAAGGCATCTACACCTATTCTTATAATGGCGACCTGCTCACCAGCTATGAGATGACCCTCGGCGGGACATTGCTCATGCGCGGCACATATTCCTACGACAACGGCCTCTGCACACAATTCCTTGAAGAATACAACGACGCCTGGGGTGGCACGGGATGGAGCAACTCGGCCCTCACCACCTACACCTACGATGAAGCCGGCAATTGCACCAATGAGACCTACTCCTATTGGCAAAACGGTTGGGCGCCGGACTCCAGCATCGACAGGCTATTCGATGCCAACGGCAACTGCATACAGCGCGAGAAACACACCAACGGACTGATAGTTGACCGCAAGAGCTATGTTTACGACGAAGCCTGCACCATCGACCATGTCCTCATGCCCTATCATCCAGAGCCTAACTACACCTGGGATCAATTCGCCAACCGTCCCCTGGGTTATGCCTGGGAGGCTGCCAACGACGGTGGGCAACTTGTCTATGTCTGTGACTACATCTTTGAATATGGCGACTTCGAGGGCGTTCCTCAACATGAAGCACCCATCGCAGACATGATGGTTGTCTATCCCAACCCCACTCAAGGAGAAATGACCCTCAGCCTCGAAGGCTTGCGCCGCTATGAAATCATCGATATGAACGGCAAAACCATCTTGCAAGGTCAAGCCAACGGGAAACGGCATACCATCGATGTGTCCACCTTGGCTTCAGGCCTTTATCTGGTGAAAGCCTACAACGGACAAAGCTGGAACATCAGCAAGGTGCAAGTCCAATAAGGTCAGGCCTTCTTTTCAGTCAAAATCATAAACAATATCGCGAAGAGAATCAGCGCGACGCCAAGGGCGACGTTGAGCGTGAAGGCCTCATGGAAGACCAGCGTGCCAATGACAATGGCCGTCAAAGGCTCGAGGATGCCGAGGATGGAAGTCTTAGTGGCACCCACCGCTTTGCTCGAAGCCGCCAAGGTGATGGTCGCAATAGCTGTAGGCAAAATCGCCAAGCCCAGCACATTCAGCCAACTGACCGCATCGGGAACGGCATTGAGATGCACGCCGAAACCCGACAAGGCAAACAACATCACCGAGCCTATCAAGAAGCAATAGAAAGTCAAAGTGAGGTTAGGAATCGCTTTGACTTGATTGCTCAGGTTGACAATGACAATAAATAAGGTATAGCACAGTCCAGAGGCCACCACCAAGGCGATGCCACGCCAGTCGATGAAGCCGCCACCGCCTTTGAGCGAGAGCAAAATGGCGCCCGCCACGCCCGCGAAGATGGAAATCCAAGTCTTCCAACTCGGGAACTGTCCGAAAAACATCATGATCAGCGCGACCATAATGGGATAGACATAGAGTATGCTTGTGGCGATGCCCGAAGGGATGTATTTGTAGGCTTCAAACAAGGTGATGCTGCATCCAGTGAACAAAGCACCCAAAATAGCCATTAAGCCAAACTGTTTCCAAGTGATGCGAATTTGTCGTTTTGCGACGAGCATATAGGCCAACATCAACAAAGTCGCCACGCCGTAACGATAAAACAATAAAGAGTTGACATCCAATCCCTTGTTGATGACGGGCACACCAAAGAGTGGGTTCATGCCGTAGGTGATGCCCGAGACGATGCCCGCTATATAACCCCAACGAAGTGTATTCTTGTTTTGCATTGTATTCTTTGTAAACCGGCCCTTCGACCCTTCGACAAGCTCAGGGCTCAGGGACCTTGTTTTTTAAAAACGGCCGCAAAATTAGGCATTGTCGGGCGATTTACGAAACGGGAAAAAAGAAAAATTTGTTCCGACCTGATTGCCAGTCCGATAAAAAGTTGTACTTTTGCAGCCGAAACCTCGGGTAGGTTTTAGTTAATTCATTAAAAATCAACTTAAAACATTAAATTATGCCTGCAAAAATTAGATTGCAAAGACATGGCAAGAAGGGTCAACCCTTCTATCACATCGTAGTTGCCGACTCTCGCTCACCACGTGATGGTAAATTCATTGAGAAATTAGGCACCTACAATCCGCTCACCAACCCCGCTCAGATCAACATCAAGTTTGACAGAGCCCTGTATTGGTACAGCGTTGGCGCTCAGCCCACCGACACTGCTCGTTCGCTGCTCAGCAAAACCGGCGTCATGATGAAGTATCATCTGATGCGTGGTGTCCAGAAAGGCGCTATGACTGAAGAGCAAGCTGAAATCAAGTTCCAGAACTGGATGAAGGAGAAGGAAGCCCGCAACGCCAACATCGTGAAGGCTGACGAAGAGAAGGCCCGTGGCGAGAAGAAGACCCGTCTGGAAGCCGAGAAGCAAGTCAACGAGGCACGCGCCGCCGAGCTCGCCAAGAAGAGACTCGCTGAAATGGAAGCCAAGAAGGCTGCTGAAGCCGAAGCCGCCGCTGAGGCCGCTGCCGAAGAAGCTCCCGCTGAGGAAGCCCCAGCCGCCGAAGCAGAAGCTCCTGCCGAAGCCTAATCGGAATATTTCAGAAAAAAGAAAACCGCTCCATTTCGGGCGGTTTTTTTTATTTTTGCCGATTGAAAAGCAAATGAACATGAATACCATTCTTAACTACTCAGAGAAAACAAAACTCTATGAACTGATTGCGACAAACCCCAAGCTGTTGCCCCTCCTACCCCGCTTCGGCATCCAACTCGGATTTGGTGACCGCAGCGTGGATGAGGTGTGCCGACAAAACAATGTCAGCACCCGACTTTTCATGCAGGTGTGCGCGCTACACTTCGACCCTGACACGCCCACTCAAATGTCGGATCCTGACGACGCTGACCTCACCTCGCTCCTCTCCTACCTCAACGCCTCGCACCGCGCCTATTTAGACGAGCATTTCCCGCATATCGAGATGCATCTCAACCGCATCATTGAAGCCGCAGGAACCAAATACGGCAACATGCTCGACCATTTCTACAACGAATACAAGCGTGAGTTGGTGAAGCACTTCAAATATGAGGAAGAAGTGGTGTTCCCCTATATCAACTCCCTGCGCAAGGGCGAAAAGACTGACTACAGCATCGACCAATTCCGCCACAGCCACAGCAACATCGAGGACGCCCTTGAGGACATGACCAACATCCTTATCAAGTACCTGCCGGGCGACATCCTGCCTTCAGAACGCATCTGCATCGCCACCGACATCATGGAACTCTCAGCCGACCTCACCACCCACTCGCGCATCGAAGAGCACATCCTCATCCCCTTCGTCGAATCCCTTGAAAATGTCAGGCCATGAGTAACCGAATCATCATCTGTGAGGCGTCAGAAATCATCACCACTGGGCTTTACGACATCCTTCAAGGCATGGCAGGATACGATGTCGTGGCACGTTTGGACAACCCCGAGCAACTCGGCGAAAAGATTCTTGCCTGCGATGCCAACCTACTCATCATCAACCCGATACTTTTGGGTCATGCCGAGCGAAACCTACCCATGCAACTTGTCAAAGAGCACCCGCAACTCAGCGTCATGGCCTTGATCACCACCTACATAGAGCCAACCCTGCTGAAGCCCTATGATGGTGTCATCGAAATCAACGACTCGAAACCGAAAATCATCAACAAGATAGGGCAAATCGTAAAAAGCATCGACAAACAGGAAAAAAACGAAGATGTGGAACTATCGAAACGCGAAATCGACGTGCTGGTGGCTGTGGCCAAAGGCATGATGAACAAGGAGATTGCAGACCAAATGAACATCTCCATCCACACCGTCATCTCTCACCGCAAGAACATCACGCGCAAGACTGGCATCAAATCCGTTTCTGGTCTCACGGTGTATGCGTTGTTGAACAATTTGATTGATGAGAATGAAGTGTATAAATAGTTTAGAGTTGAGAGTTTAGAGTTTAGAGTAAGTTGAGGGTTAAAAGTTTAAAGTTGAGAGTTGAGAGTTGAGAGTCAGTTGAGAGTTGAAAGTTTAGAGTCGGATTTGTTTGAAGAAAAGATAGGCTTCGTTTTTGATGTGATCTCTTAAAACGCGGCATTCTTCCATCGTTGTCGGACAGGGCAAATCAGGACATTCATACACCTGGTCGAAAGCGGTCATGTCTAACTCCGTGACTGCTTTCGGTACATAGCCTGACAAATCTATCAAACATTCTTTCATCGCCGTAACCATCATAGGTTCAAAAGATTGCAAAGGATTTCTCCCTGCTGAAACTGTTTCCAACTTAGGAGAATAATCGTTCAGGAAAGCCGCTGTCATCGGACCGCAGCAGGCATCGGTATCGGTCAATACAAGAATCTTCACACCTATAATTATTACACCGCAAAAATACGAGAAAACGGCAAAAGTGAAGTTTTTTGACAATAAAATTCACCAATTCAAGTCGATTTACTATTTTTGCAGACTTTTCCTGTTTTCCGCGATTTTCAGTTGTGATTTTATAAGTGCTTAAATTCCA
>CAMHJX010000001.1 GCA_946185535.1 uncultured Bacteroidales bacterium | reverse complement strand
GTCACTTACCGCCACAAAAGCTAAAAATCGGGTGTCCCATTGCGGAAAACAGGAGGCATCGCCAATAGCAGGCGGTGCCTTTTATCTCTAACCGAACGGATCCGAAGGATTCCGAAATCTTTTTTTTGGATTATTTCGGTTAGAGACATTCAATAATCCATAATTTTCGTATTATTGCACTTTCAAACTTTATGATAATCCAAAAAATGTGATAATATGATACTCGTGAAACAAGTCGGTGTTTACATCAACATCGTCAATTGCAAGCTCAAGAAGTACATTGCTGAAGCATTCAAGAAGAATAGCGTCAACCTGACGGGCGAACAGTACCTCGTCATGGACGCACTATGGAATGAGGGCACGCTTACCCAACAGGCCATCGCCTTCATCATCCAGAAGGACAAAAACTCGGTCACCCAGTTCATTGACAACCTCGAAAAGAAAGGCCTTGTCACCCGTTCGGTGGCCAAAGAAGACCGCCGTGTGAACAACATTATGTTAACCGAGGAAGGCATGGCGTTGAAAGATTCCACAAAACAGTTGGCCATCGACACAATGAACAAAGCTCTCGACGGCATTTCGGAAGACGATCTGAACACTTTTGTGGATGTGCTGAAGAAGGTTTGTGCCAATATTTGACAGATTTCAAGTTTTTTATGGCGATTGGTATGATAATTGAATGAAAAATTACGAATAAAGCGTGAATTTCATATTTTTGTACCCCAATTTTTTCGACGAAATGAAAATAATGACAAAATTATTGATGGCGCTTCTTGTATTGGCCTTGATTATGCCTTCGTGTAATAAAGGTCCAGGAGAGGGCGGTACAGGAACAGTGCAAGGCTTTGTGAAACTTGTGCATCACCCCGATGACGACTATACTTTGACCCCTGACACCATGGCTGCCACCAAAACGGATGTGTTCATCATCTATGGTGACGAGGCGTATTTTGGAAATGATGTGGAAACGGGAGCCGATGGCATGTATCAGTTTGAATATCTGCGTCCTGGCGATTATACCGTGTTTGCCTATTCCACTTTGCCTTCGGGCGAAAAGGTTGCCGTTAGCGAGTCGGTCAACCTGCAACGCGGCGCGGTGGTGAATGTGCCAACACTTTACATTCATGATGGCAAGGCCTACGGTACTTCCATCGTGAAAGGGCAGGTAATGGCTGCCTATTATGTCAAGGATGATGGCGTTTGGTACTATCATTCGGAAGGTCCAGCTTATGAGCATCGAGTTTATATCCGCAAGGCAGGTGAGGAGTTGTATTTCGATGATACTCGCACTGGCGTGGATGGCAAATTCGCATTCCAAAAGTTGCCGCCTGGTGAGTATGAGATTTTTACCGTGACGGAAGACGGCGATGAGTGTCCTTCGCTGTTATCCCAAAGTGTCACTGTGGGAGAAGCGGGACAGATTTACGAACTTGAAGAACCTTTTGTAATCAGAATAAACTTATAATTGATAGGATATGAAACGTTTAGCAATAGTTTTGGTTTTGCTTACCATTAGTTTGTGCGGTATTGCACAGTCGGTCTCAGAGAGCACCATCCAGAAGCGCGAGAATCGCAAAGGCATGGTATTGAAGGAATGGAATACGGCGGCTGGCGACAAGCGCGCCTTCCTTGACCGCGTGACGACTTACGACGAGATGGGTCGTAAGATTGAGGAAATCGAGTATGCCAGCTATGGCCAGAAGTGGCGTATCGTGTTCGAGTATCCCAAAAACAGCGACATCACGGCCAAGGTGGTGCGCGAAATTGAGTACAATGACCGCGATAAGGTGACCCGAATCCGCAAGTTTGAGTACAACGAAGATGGCTCAAAGAAATGCCAGAAGAACTATTATCCTAACGGCAAGCTGGAGTCGGTGAAGACCTTTGAATATGTGCCTAAATAAACAGTGGAAGAGATTCTCGACATAGTGCAAGGCATGAAGTCCATCACCTTGGATGAGATGAGTGCCGTGAAGCTGATGAACCGCATCGACACGAAATATGTGGTGACGGAGGCTCAGCTTCGTGCCATCTTGTTGGGAATCAAGGATAACTACTATGCCCAGGAAGTGGAAGGCAACCGCCTTTCGCCTTATAGCACAGTCTATTATGACACGCCCGAGCTGACCATGTACCTCATCCACCATGACCGCCATCTAGTGCGTGACAAGGTGCGGGTGCGTACTTATGTCGACTCCCACCTGACCTTCTGTGAGGTGAAGCACAAGAACAACAAAGGCCGCACGAAGAAGAAGCGCATAGAAGTGGAACCTATCCCGAACATCCTCGATAACCCCGAGGCGGTGGCATTCTTGGCCGAGAAACAGCCTTACGATGTGAACACCTTGACGCCACACCTGGTCACTATTTTTGACCGGTTTACACTGGTGAATTACGACAAAACCGAGCGCCTCACCATCGACTGCAACCTGCGTTTCGAGAACTTGCGCAACGGACACACCGCCTCGATGGCGCCACTTGCCGTAATGGAGCTCAAGCAGGACGGGCGCGCTCATTCGCTGCTGAAAGATGTGCTTTTTGAATTGAGAATCAGACCGTTCAAGGTCAGCAAATATTGTATCGGCACCTGCCTGACCTGTCCCGAGGTGAAGCAGAACCGGTTTAAGAAGAAACTGAGGAGAATTGATAAGTTAAAGACAAATAAATAATTGCTTCTGGCTTCTGGCCTCTGGCTTCTAGCAGCTTTATCAGAAAGGTGATTTTCACTCTTGTTTCAGCTGCCAATGGCCAGTAGCCAAGAGCCAGTAGCCAAACAATCAACAATATGAACCTACTACAAATCAACCTACAGGATTTCGATCCTGACATTGCGCGCGAGTTTGGCGGTGGTGCCTCCACCATGGATTTCCTCGGTGTGCCGCTTTTCGATGCCCAGAGTCTTTGGACGACTTTGATCCGCTTCGTGTTCAACATCCTTGTCTGCTGGGTCATCATTCATTTCTTCTATTACAAGAAGGCCAACCGCAAGGATTATTATTTCACCTTCATCATGTTTGCTGCGGTCATCTTCCTCATCATCTCACTGATGGAGAACATGAAGATGAACATCGCCTATGCCTTGGGCCTCTTTGCCATCTTCGGCATGATACGGTACCGAACGGAGACCATCAAGATTCGTGAGATGACCTACCTCTTCGTGGTGATGGGTTTGAGCATCGTCAACGGCATGGCGCTCTCTACGAGTTATATTGAGCTTTTGGCGGTGAACCTGATGGTTGTGTTGATTATCTGGATGTTGGATGGCACGAAGCTGCTGAAACACACTGCCACGAAGATTATCCTGTATGATCGCATTGAGAACACCAAGCACGGCAAGGAGGAAGACTTGAAGACAGACCTCATCGAGCGCACAGGTCTGGACATCTCGAAGGTGGAGGTGGGACATATCGACTACCTGCGCGATGTGGCTTTCGTGAAAGTGTATTACAAGCCTATCGATGGCGAAGTGAATACGATTGATACGATTACGAAGCTGAAAGATTTTGATGTATAGACTATGGCCCATGGCAGATGGCCTATGGCTGCCTTTGTGTAAAGGCAAGCCATTGGCCATAGTCATAAGCCATAGTCGAAAAAGAAAAATGAAGAGGTTATTACTCATAGTGCTCCTGATAGTGTCGGTAGGTGTCTTCGCGCAAAGTGAGCGGATGACCGACTTCGGTGGCATTGTCTCGGTTGAGGCGGAGGCATCTTTGGGTGGACCTTGGGGCTTGTCGGCTGAAGAGGAGTTGCGCTTCGACCACAACTTCTTGCAATTCGACCGTTGGCTCAATTCGGTGGGCGTGGACTACACTTGTCTGCACAACCGCATGAACATCGGCCTCACCGCCGATTATGTCCGCCGCCACAACGACCGAGACTATTACGAGAACCGTGGCCGTTTGGGATTGCAGGTGACCTACACGGAGGAATACCGTCGCTTCAAGTTCCAAGTGCGTAGCAAGGCTATGGGTACTTTCTTCGATGAACGCACAGGCGAACATCGCGTGAATCCTAGGCTATATTGGCGCAACCGCCTGAAGGTGACCTACCAGCCCATGAATAGCCGTTGGAAGTATGCGCTCTCCACCGAATTGTTTTGGCTCACCAACGACCCCAAGAAGGGCGGCCTCGACAACCTGCGCACGGTGCTTTCGGTGGATTACCGCCTTGCGCGGCGATACACTCTTTCGGCCTTTGCCCGAATGGACAACGATCTTTGGGTTAATAATCCAGTTGACAGATTTTATTTCGGCCTGACATTGAAGGCGAAATATTAATGGTTTTTCTTTGTTGAAGCTGCTTGCAGGCCTCTATTTTGTCTTTTTCATTGGCAAGGAGGGGCGGAAAAATGTGCGCAAGATGGTGAAAAACCATAGACAACCCCATAGACAAAGGGGTATGTTCGGATTTCTTAATAGCTGAAATCCAATTCTTTATAAAATTCATTCATTGCTAATTGATAGACAAGGCGGTCGAAGGGCTTGACATGTCATTTTTTGCATTGGAGGATGGTATATCTTTGCAGCAAACAAATGTCTGAATTATTAACCTTAAAATCTACAACTATGAAAGCAAAATTCTTAGCTTTGAGTCTTGCACTCATCGGAATGTTGGCGGTCACCTCTTGTACTAAGGAATATACCGTCGAAGTCAATTCTAACAATGAAACATGGGGTACGGTCACAGGTGGTGGAACATACGCATCTGGTGCCACGGCAACCCTTGCAGCTGTCCCAGCCACAGACTGTTTCTTCGTGAAATGGAATGATGACGTCACCGACAACCCTCGCACTGTCACCGTCACCAAAGACATTACCTACACTGCCTATTTCGCCGAGAATACTGGCGAAACCTTCACCGTCACGGTCAATTCGAACAACGAAGCATGGGGAACAGTCACGGGCAGTGGTACCTACCCAGCTGGTGCTACGGCAACCCTTGCGGCTGTTCCGGCCACCAACTGCCTCTTCGTGAAATGGAATGATGAAATCACCGACAACCCACGCACCGTTACCGTAGCCAGCGATGTCACCTACACCGCCTACTTTGCCGAGAAGTCTGGAGGCAATTTCTCCTTTTCTGGTAAAGTGCAGAAAGGTCCTTTCGTGACGGGCGCCACCATCACCGTCAACGAGCTCAACGAAAACCTGGGACAGACCGGCAAGTCTTTCACTACCTCTATCGCTACCGACGACGGCAGTTTCAGTCTCAGCAATCTTGAGATGGAATCGGATTTGGCCTTGCTCTCTGGCAATGGCTTCTATTTTAATGAGGTGCTTGGTCAGCTCTCGTCATCACAAATTACCTTGCAAGCCATCGCTGACTTGACTGATGAAGAAACGGTCAACATCAATGTGTTGACTCACATCACCAAGTCGCGCATCGAGACCCTTGTGGGAGAAGGCATGAGTTTCGCAGATGCCAAACGACAGGCTGAAGGTGAATTTCAAGATTTTCTCGGCGTGACCGAACATTTCAATCAAGGCTTCGAACAGATGTCCATCGCCTCGCAAGGTGATTTCAACGCCATGCTGCTCGCCTTCTCCATCATCCTGCAAAGGCCGTCCAACAACATTGCTGTAGTTCCCACCCTTCCGGCCGAGTTGACCTGGCTCATGACAAGCCTCTCCTCTGACTTCGCTAGCGATGGTGCTGTTAACGACGAAGCATTGGTTGATACGTTGCTCTACAATATCTCAATACAAAACCAGAGGTACATCAGGCAGCGTATCCAAAACTACTATTCTGGATTAGGCCAAATTGTGGAAATTCCTGATTTTGAGTCCTATATCGCGATGTTCCAAGCTGCGCACCAGGAATTGGTCACCGAATTCATTTATCCCGACCAGGCTTCTCCAGCCCCGGAAATTGGTCCTGAAGGTGCTGTGCCCAACATCCTCGTGAAAGACGTGACGCAATTCGACGGCACGCATGCCTATGTTGTAGCGGCTATCACGCCTCTGTGGAAAAGCCTTAAGGTGAAAGTCACGGGTAATGTACGGGTTGATGCAGGCCTCAACAACGGCTGGGTCATTATCGATAACACTAATGATGGTTTCACCATTGAGCCACAACGTCAAAACGAGCTTGTCTCGATGCTTGTTTACCTCAAGAGCGATAGTAAAGACGGCTCCGCTACCATTGAATATTATGAAGACTCCGACACGCCGACCTTTACCAAGCAAATCACATGGACAGGCGGTTGGTCACCCTTTTAAATAATAACTGGTACAACAACTTTTTCAACAAAAAGCCATTTTTCTTTGGGAAATGGCTTTTTTGTTTCAGTAAAACTTTCTACTTTTGTACTCTCGAATCTATTCACTAAAACCTAAACAATATGAGTACAAAACAAAGAATGAAAAAAATCGGTAGCATCGGCCTGGTGGTTGCTATGCTGCTGCTCTGCTTCCTGCCCTCATGCGGCAAGAAGGGAACGGGCGGACAGAATGCCTCTTTCGTGGAGCGCATCCAGCCTATCAATGAAGCCCTGCTGCCTTTGTTGGACAGCTACACCTCGGGTGTGGTCGCCGCAGGCGAGCCCATCGTGGTGCGCTTCAAGAACCCCGAGACGATGAAGGTGAAGTTTGGCGAGACCATCCCCGCCAAAGCCTTCCAGTTCACGCCTGCACTGAAAGGTAGTGCCTACTGGGTCGATGAGAACACCGTCGGCTTCCAGTACGACAACATCGACAAGGAACAGAACTATGTCTGCAAGTTCCGCGTCTCCGACTTTGTGGACTGCGGCTCCGAGCAAGCCCTTGAGTTCGGCTTCGGCGTGCGCCGCCAGAACTTGAGCCTCGTGGCCCAGCAGCCCATCTGCCTGTCGAATGAAACGATGAACTACAACCTGCGCATCGCCTTTGCCGTGCCTGTCGACCAAGATGAGGCCGTCAAGATGTTTGATGAGGGCTTCCGCAAGAGCCATCCCGTGGAGATGACCTATGTCGGAAATAATGTCTATGACTTTGAGATTCAAAACTTTGAGCGTAAGAGTGAGAACTACAATGTGCACGTCATCCTTGACGGCAAGGCTGTTGATGCCAAATCCAAAATGGAACGCGACTTGACCATCTATGCACAAGGTATCTTCATCCCTCTGGCCTTCGATGTCGATCAAAGCTCCGACCATGCCACATTGTTCTTCAGCCAGCCGCTGAAGGAGTCGCAAAACCTCATGGGCTTTATCACCAAAGACAATAACTTGGGCTATAAGGCTGACATCAAGGGGAATAAGATTGACTTCTATTTCGACAAGAGCAACCTCTACAGATACCAGTTGGATGAGCTGAAGCTTGGCGTGAAAAGCGGTATACGTTCCGACAATGACATGGTGCTTCAAGAGGACTATGAGTATGCCTTGGACCTGACCGAAGTGCAGCCTAAGGTGCGTTGGACCGATGATGGCGTCATCATTCCCAATGTGGATGAGACAACGGTCTATTTCGATGCCATCTGCCTGAATGGCGTGACATTGAGAATCATCCGCGTCTTCGACGACAACATCCTTTCGTTCCTGCAAGACAACGAACTGACTGAGACCTATGGCGTGCGCAAGGCAGGCCGCTTGGAGAAGAAAGTGCGTCTGGCCATCGACAATCCCTATCCCAACCAGTGGAAGACTTTCCCCATCAAACTATCCGATTATGTAAAGGTGGAGCCAGGTGCCATGTATCAGCTGAGCCTCAATTTCGGTCCTGCCGACTACACTTTCGCCTCCGACGAGATGAGGAACGCTGTGGTCGACAGCAACGATGAGAATGAAGCCAGGTATTGGGACGGTGAGGCCTACGACTATAAGGAATACCGTTACGAAGGTGAATATGGCGACCCCAATGGTTACTATTATTACAACTATGTGGAGAAACAGAAGAACATCGTCGTCAGCGACCTCGCCGTGACGGCCAAGATGGGTCGCAACGACCTGGTGGATGTCTTTGTCTATCGCATCTCTGATGCCCAGCCGGCAGCGGGCGCACAGGTGGTGGCCTACAACTTCCAGAAACAGGAACTCAGCAAGGGCACTGTCGATGGCAATGGTCATCTGCAACTGCAATGCGCCAATCGTCCCGCTTTCGTGGTGGCTACCGACAAGAAAGGTAGCAAATCGGTTATCAAGCTGAACGATGGTAATGCCTTGTCGTACAGCCGCTTCAATGTGTCTGGTGAGCCTGTAGAGAAAGGTGTGACAGCCTTTGCATACTCCAACCGTGGCGTTTGGCGTCCCGGCGATGACCTGCAACTCAACCTCATGCTCAACGACCTGGAATCCTCGCTGCCCGATGACTATCCCGTTGTCCTCGAAGTGATTGATGCCAATGGCCGTCTCTATGCCAAGCAGGTGAACACCAAGCCTGTCAATGACATCTATTGCTTCACCGTTCCGACCAATGTGTCGGATGAGACGGGTCTTTGGACGGCACGCTTCAAAGTGGGTACAAGCACCATCACCAAGAACCTCCGTGTGGAGACTGTGAAGCCCAACCGTTTGGAGATGAAGTTTGACCTGCCTGAGGTCATCAGCCTCTCGCGCAACGAGCGTGTCAACCTGAATGCGAAATGGCTCAACGGCATGAAAGCCAATGGGTTGAAGACCGAAGTGGATGTGCAATTGCGTGGCGGACAGACTTCGTTTAAGGAGTTCCCCAACTATTCTTTTGTCAATGAGATGCAAAGCTTTGAGCCTCAAGAGATTTCGCTCTTCAGTGGGCAGCTGACTGCTGAAGGCAACACAAATGTTGGCTTTGGCCCTCTGGAGGATGTGTATGCTGCTCAGATGATGAACGGTACCTTCATCGTGAAGGTCTTTGAGCAGGGTGGCGATTTCAGTATCGCCTCATTCACTTCGAAACTGTCGCCTTACGAGCGTTATGTGGGTGTCGATTTGCCTCCAACTTCCTCGAAATACGGTAGCTATTATGACACGGACAAGGACTGGAAGTTCAACATCGCCATGGTCAATGAGAATGGCACGGCTTGCAAGTCGTCGGTCGCTCTGGACTATGCCCTTTATAAGCTGGATTACTACTGGTGGTGGTCGAGCGAGGATGAATACAGCCTGCAACGCTATGCTTCAGGCACTTACAAGGCCCCTTATCAGAATGGCAGCCTGACCTGCAACGGCACCACTTCGGTGACCTTCAACATCCCGAACGAGAAATGGGGTAGCTACCTCTTCGTTGTCAACGACAAACAGGGTAGACATACCTTCGCCAAGGTCATCAACTTCGACTGGGGCTATGGCCACTCTTCATCTGCTTCGGGTGCTCCTGCCCAGCTTTCGCTGAAGACCACGGCTGAGAGTTACGAGGTAGGCGAGAAGATGGTGGTGACCTTCCCTGCCAACGACAAGGCCAAGGCTCTTGTCACGGTGGAAGCCAACGACAAGGTGCTGCAAACCATGTTGGTGGAGAACCTCGGTGAGGAAGGCAAGGTGGAAATCACGACTACTGAGGAAATGATTCCGAATGTCTATGTCTATGTGGCCCTGATTCAGCCGCATGACGCCAACAACGACCTGCCGATTCGTCTCTATGGTGTGGTACCCGTGAAGGTGGAAAACAAGAAACTGCAATTGCAGCCCAACATCCAAATCCCCGAAACGGCCAACACAAAGAAGAAGATTGACGTGAAGGTGAGCGAAGCCGCCGGACAAGCCATGACCTATACTTTGGCCATTGTCGACGAAGGTATTCTCGGCTTGACCAACTTCTCCACGCCGAATCCTTACGGTTACTTCAACAGCAAGCAGGCTTTGAGTGTGCGCACTTGGGACAACTATGCCAGCATTGTCGATGCGTTCAGCGGCGAGTTGGGCTCGGTTTACGCCATCGGTGGTGACGGTGTCCTCAACCAGGAAGTCACCTTAGACAAGCGCTTCAAGGCCTATGCAGTCACCTTAGGACCTTTCGAGTTGAAGGCTGGCGATGCCAACACCCACAGCTTCGAGGTGCCGCAATGTTCCGGTGCCTTGCGCTTTATGGTGGTGGCCAAGGGTAAAGGCAAGGCTTTCGGTTCATCCGACAAGCGTATGACAGTGGTCGACCCGATCAACCTCTATGCCTCCGCTCCGCGTGTGGTGGCTCCTGGCGATGAGCTCAACCTTAAAGTGCAAGTGCAGGCTCCCACGATGAAGAACAAGACCTTGGAGGTCAAGTTCAACAATAAGAACCTCAACCCCGTGGATGCTTTGCCAACTTCAGTGAAGATTGATGGCAACGGTGAAGGTTTGGTGGCCGTGAGAACGACTATCCCCAAGACCTTGGGTAACGCTGAACTGAATGTGTCGGTGACGGGTGAGGGTTACACCGCCGAGTCGTCGACGCAGATGCCTATCCGTATGCCATACGCCGAGCGCCGCAACACCATCACTAAGGACATCGAGGCTGGTCAGACGGTGACTGTACCGTTCAACTTGGAGGGTATGGATGGCACGCAGCAAGGCAATGTCACTGTGTCATCGCTCCTGCCTATCGACCTCTTTGGCCGCATCGACTACTTACTGGATTATCCGCATGGTTGCCTCGAACAGACGACCTCGAAGGCTTTCCCGCAGCTCTACCTGAACTATTTCATCCAACTTGACGACAAGGCCAAGGAAGAGATGAAGAACAATGTGGAGACGGCTATCATCAACTTGAAGTCGTACCAGAAGTCCGACAACTCGATGACCAACTGGCCTGGTGGCAATTACTCCAACGCTTGGACTGAGATTTATGCTCTGCATTTCTTGGTTGAGGCCAACAAGCAAGGCTACAATGTGCCGCAGTACTTCATCGATGGTCTGCTGAGCTATCAGGCCGACCGCGCCAAGCAGTGGAAGAACAACATCGACTACAAGTGGGGCGAGACCATCCAAGCCTACCGTCTCTTCGTGCTGGCTTTGGCTGGCAAGCCTGAGATGGGTGCCATGAACCGCTTCAAGGAGCTTGAGATGCAATATGACTTGACTAAGGCATTGTCTGCTGCTGCTTTTGCCCAGACGGGTAAGACCAGCATCGCGCAGAACCTGTTGCCCACCGTGACCGAGGGTCAGGTGATGTCAGACTACTACACATCCTATGGATCCGATATCCGCGACTTGGCCTTCTTTACCTATGCCCAGATGCTCTGCGATGTCGATAATCAGACGGTGCAGAATAATGTCAATAATGTATGCCGCATGATGAGCACACGCCATTATGTGGACACCCAGTCGACAGCTTTCGCGCTTTTTGTTTTGGGTAAGTATGCCGAGAAGATGAACGTCGTCAATTCTGGTCTCTCTGCTACCGTCAAGGTGAACGGCGAGGAGCGTACGCTGAACACCAACATGGCTTCGGCGGGCTTTGGCTACACACCGAAGCTTGGTGGCAACACGATCGAAATCAAGAACAACGGTGACCACAAGATGGTGGCCAACCTCTACACCAAGACCTCGGTCGCTGAATACGATATGAACGAATCTGGCAACCTGATCAAGATGTCGGTGAACTACTTCGGCAAGAGCGGTGCTTCCGCCAACTTGACTTCGTTGAATGCCGGTACTGACCTGCGTGTGCAGATCACGGTGCAGAACCCGAGCGAGTGGAAAGTCACCGAGCTGGCACTGTCGTACTACCTGCCTTCGGGTTGGGAGTTGGTCAACGACCGCTTGATGGGCGACATGACGGGCAACGAAGGCGCCAAGCACCTCGACCTGCGTGATGACCGCGCTTACTTCTACTTCGACCTCTATCCTGGCGACAAGAAGACCTTCACGCTAAAGGTCAACGCCACCTATGAGGGCAACTATATGATTCCCGCCATCCGCTGCGAGGACATGTACAACGATGAGATTTATTACCAGATCCCGGCCAGAGGGTGCGTGGTGAAATGATTAGTAACGAAATGAACATCGTAGGGGCGGGCATGAGTGTCCGCCCCTGTTGTTTTGGAAAAAGTGAGTTTTATAATTTGCCAAGATTTCGGGGTCAACAAGCATTTTGATGAAATAAATTTCGGGGTCAGCATGATTTTTCTTTGAAAAAATTTGCGGGATAGAAATATTAATACTACTTTTGCATCGGATTTTCAATGGGTTATATTATGGATAAAGTGTTTAAGAGAAAAGTATACCAGCAATTGTTGGAATGGAAAGAAACCGAAAATGGTCGTACAGCCATTTTGGTGGAAGGGGCACGGCGCGTGGGGAAGTCCACGATTGTGGAACTGTTCGCGAAACAAGAGTACGAGACCTATATCCTTATTGATTTCAATAAAGCAAGTAAGGCAATTATCGCATTATGGGATGACTTGAATGATTTGAATGTGATTTTCCTCAAATTGCAACAAGAATATCGGGTGACACTTCATGAGCGCAAGTCTGTCATCGTTTTTGATGAGGTGCAGCATTGCCCGAAAGCACGCCAGGCCATCAAATATTTGGTGCAAGACGGCCGTTACGATTATATCGAAACAGGCTCGCTAATCAGCATTCACAAGAACACAAAGGATATTACCATCCCGAGCGAGGAGGATAGCATAACGATGTATCCGATGGATTATGAGGAGTTTCGTTGGGCAATGGGTGATACGGCCTCCATCCCGTTGCTGAAGCAGCAGTTTGAGAAACGCATTTCATTGGGCGATGACATCGCTCGCTCCAAGATGCGCGACCTTCGTTTGTATATGTTGGTAGGTGGTATGCCGCAAGCAGTAAATACTTATTTGGACACGAATAATCTGGGCTTGGTAGATAAAACCAAACGAGGAATTATAAAGTTGTATCTTCAGGATTTTCAAAAAATCGACGCTACTGGAAATGCAGAACGTCTGTTTAAGAATATCCCTGCGCAAATAAGCAATAATGCTTCGCGGTATCAGCCATATACCGTGATTGGTCAACAGACGGAGAGTAAGATGGCGGAGTTGTTGCAGGACTTGGAAGAGAGTAAAACGGTGTTGTTTTGCCACCATTGCACAGACCCGAATGTGGGACTGTCATTGAATAAAGATTTGAGCCGATACAAAATGTTTGTGGCCGATACAGGCTTGTTCGTTACACTTGCGTTTTGGGACAAACGTTACACCGACAATATCATTTATGATAAGCTGTTGAGCGACAAGCTGGAGGCTAATTTAGGCTATGTGTACGAGAATTTAGTGGCGCAAATGCTGGCTTCGGCTGGAAATGAATTGTATTACTACACTTTCGCCAAGGATGCGAAACATAATTACGAGATAGACTTCATATTGTCTCGAGGCAATAAGGTTTGTCCGATAGAAGTTAAGTCGTCGGGATATAAGACCCACAAGTCCTTGGATGCTTTTTCTGAGAAATTTTCCTCGCGTGTAGGTGAGCGTTATCTTGTTTATACCAAAGACTTGCGCAAGGATGGAGAGACTATGTTTGTGCCGATTTATATGACAGGCTTGATATGAGATTGTTTTGGGAAAGAAGTTGAAGGATTTTCCGAAGTGATAGGGTTTTATTTGTTATTTTTGCAAGGTTGAATTATCTTAATTTATGGACAAAGAGTTGGCAACATATCATCCTGAAAGCAATTCTATTGTTGTTTATCACAGCGATGTATCGCTGAAGGACTTGGGGAAGAAATGGTTTGCGTTTGGAAGGATGGAGATTGGAACTGATACTTTGTTGAGGAAAATGTAATATTATATACCTGAAAAAGACGGGATGACATATAAAAAGAGCTCACAAGGCCTAAACTTTTTAAAATCAAGAAGCTAAGAGGATTTTACGACATATATAACAGGAACTAAAAATAATCTTTTTAAGTATGTACATATCAGATGTTTTTTCAGAATTTGATGTTGTTGATAAAAAAGGGTTCGACGCACACACAATTATAAGCGCACTTTCCTCTATTGAAGAAAATGAAAAGAACAAGCCTGAATTTGAATTCGAAAACTTAGCATTTACTCTTGTGCCTTCTAAAGAGATTAGCAATTGGGGAACATATTTTGGGCCTCAAGCGATATTTAAAGATGCTGATGACAAATTCATTGAAATTCCATCACTACAGAATATCACAATTGATGCTGTCAATTATTGGGAACAAAGATATAAAACAACAAAAAATCCTCTGTTGACGATGAGATATGCAGGTCTTGTATGGGATTTTAAAAGTGACATTTTTCATCAAAAATATGATTCGGATTTGTATAGAATATATGTTGACAGCATGTTGAAAGTTTGTAATGAGGACTATGTAAACCATCCTGTTATTACAACTAATATCCTTGAAAGATTATTTCACATTGCCAAAAACAACGAACCAGACCTAATACTTGCAAAAAAAGCATATATAGATTTTGAGAAAAGGCATGCAACAGATGATTCTATTCGATATTGGGCTTCTCGTTTTTTAATAATGCTGGAAAACAAAAAATCCTTTTCACAAGATGAAATTGATGCGATTGTTCAGGAACACGAACATAGATTATCTCGAATGTGTACTCCAGTTGAAGGAAGAGTTAATCCTTGGAATATTGAAAAACAGGCAATACTTTTGGCTGATTACTACAATTCATTACAACAACAACGAGACAATATAAAACGAGTGCTGAATTGTGTAGAGCAAGCATTTTTGCATGAATCAAATAACATGGACAAATTGCAATTGATGGGGAATTTAGATCATTTGCATGCAAAATATCGACACTATTTGTTAGAAGATGAAGCAAAACGATTATCTGTAAAAATACAAATGGTTGGACCTAGTATTCAAGATGAAATGTGTGTTCGTCAAATTGAGGTTACCATTTCACCAGAAGATGAAACACAAGTGGAACAAATGTTTGGCACAGGAGTAGAATGTGATGAAGACCGTTTTAGAAATTTTGCTGTTTATTTCATTCCCAATAAAGTATCTCAACGGGTAAGTTTAGAAGAACTTGTTAAGAAAGATCCGTTTAAGTATATGATTTCAAATAAACTATTAGATGCTAAAGGCAGACCAATGTCTGTTGTTGGACCTTACGAGGATGACCCAGAAGGACAACTTATTCTGCATATCACAGAAGAATTGCACGAAAACTCTATTTTTCTTAATATAGCCGTTCAAAAAATGATAGAATGCAAATCATTAACAACTGAAAAAATGATGAATCACCTAATAAAACCATCTCCAATTTTCGAAGAAGATAGATATCCTATTATTAAAAAAGCACTGGATTTGTTTTTTGGTAATGATTTTATAGTATTCTGTCATTTAATTGTTCCTCAAATTGAGAATGCTATATGTAATTTAGTTTCAGTTTCTGGAGCATCGGTATTAAAACCTCAACGTAATAATAACGGATTTCAAATAAAGACATTAGATGACTTGTTAAGAGAAAAACCTATTATAGATAGTATGGGTGAAGATGGTGCATATTATCTTCGTCTTGTATTATCAGACCAAAGAGCATTAAACATTAGAAATCTCCTTTGCCACGGCATTGTGCCGCCGGGGTCATTTGATATAAATGCTGCAAATCGTCTTTTACATGTGTTAGTCATTCTTGGTTTGATCAGATACCAGTAAATTTATGTTCTTCAATAGGATAAAACTATAAGGAAACTATGCCCAAAGAAACTAATAATACGATTCGATTGTCGCAAGCGGCAAAAGAATTCAATGTAAGCGTGAAGGCCATAAGAGAGTTCCTCACCAAAAAGGGATTTCAAGTGGATTCGTCGCCTAATGCGAAGCTCACGGCAGATATGTATGACTTGCTCGTGAAGGAATTTCAGGGCGAAAAAGCAGTAATGGATTTGACTAAGAAATTGGGGAACCTTTATTACAAAGGTGGCAGTATTGCCATTGATTCGGCCATAAAGAAACAAAAAGTTATTACAGATAATCATATCAAAGAGAAAACGAATACAATTCCCAAAAAAGAAAGAAGAGAAAAAAGTGTTGTCAAAGTTATTGAAAGAAAAGAGGAGAAAAAGGAAAAGGGAGTAGAAAACAAAGAACAAACAAAGGTTGAGTACGATGCCGCTTTTTCTGAACTAAAATTTGAACAAGGATATATCTCTTTAATTTACGATAAGAAATATTACATTTACAGAAACTGTAAAGTAGGGGAGTATAATAAAATTTTAGAGCAAATATATAGTAAACTCTCTATAGAGAGTATAGATGTCATTAAAGCTTCAATTATTAGGGTGATAATTGATCTCGAATTAGAAACGTTTACTTTCAAAGATATTTACATCCGCAGATATGTCAATCGTTTAAAGGAAATTTACTTGACCGAAAACAAATCGGTAAAACAAAGTAGTAGAATACAAGAGAAGAAAGAGAAAAAGACAGTTACGGAACCAACAAAAGAACAAAATGAGGATGAGAAAGAAGAACATGTTTTTTTGTTGAGACAACTTAGTTTTGGGAGCAATTACATATCCATAAAACTAAAGCCTTTTGAGTTCATTTTATGGGAAAATGGAATATCTCGTTATTTGAATTCTGAGAAGTCGATTAAAAACATATCTACCAAAATCCTTTTGGATTATTCCAACCAAACATTTCAGTTCTTAGATCCTTCCGTATTGCCTCATTTGAAAGACTTATCTGCTTATTTGGAAAAAGAGGCAAAAGGGGAAGAGAAAACAAAAAAAATCTTCAAGACAAAGGTTGAGCATAGAATTACATTCTCTGCACTAAAATTTGGTGAAGGCTTAGTCTCTATAATTTACAATAGAAGGCACTACATTTATAAAGACCCTAATATAAGAAACTATGATAAAATCTTAAATCAGGTTTATAGTAAACTTTCAAAAACAAGAAGGAGACCAATTAAATCTACTCTTGTTAAAGTGGTTATTGATACCGAAACAGAGACTTTTACCTTTAGTGATATAGACATTTGTAATTATGTCAATTATCTAAAAAATACTTTCTTGATTGAAAACAAACAAATAGAAGCCCTTGACGAGAATCCATTAAAGAGAAAAAGTGTTCCGCAAATGCCATCATCAGCATTAAAAACAATGTCTCTTGGTACAGGCAACATTCGTTTTTACAATGGGTATTACTTGATTTTACAAACCAACAAAGGAGAAATTGATAATTCGGTTACCCCATATAGAGTTGATGATACAAATTCACATGAGATACTCAATCTTGTCCATAAATACTTTGAGCAAATACTTGAACAAAAGCGTATCATTGTAAAGTATGACGAGACAAAAATACTTGAGCCATCAAGACTTGACCTGTTCCAACTTAGCAATTATGTTAGAGACTTAAAACGCAATTTGGATGAAAAGGATGTATGGTGGGAAGAAGTTCAAAATGCGCGAAAGAGGTCTTTTGGGCAATGCTCTGGTGAACCAACCGAGTCTGTGAAGAAAAGGGTGGTAAAGTCAAAGAACGAATTTTTATACAACCTCTCCAGCCTTCAAAACGAAAAGAAACTTATTCGCGTTTATGAGATAAACCACGGCAAAGAAGAAGATGCTTTTATCTTTACTATCAGCATGTCAAATAACAGATGTGCGATTGTTTTTGAAAATGCTTCAAAGGATGCTTCAACAACCACATGGATATTTGTGGCAAAAGATGAAGATTACGAACCATGCATAAACTTGGTTTTTGATTACTTCACTGATTATACTATTTCTTTGAAACGCTCCTCATTACGTAGTACTATTAATCCTCCAGAAAAGTTCAAAGCAGAGAGCTACGCTTTCATTTACCATGACGACATTGGGCAGTGGCTGAAAAAGTTGAATAAGATTATAGGACAAACGCCTGAGCCGTCAGATATTCAGTTTGTTCCAGGCCTCCATATTCCACAGAGTCTTGAAACTCGCATAGGTCATGGCGAAACCATTAGTACAAGGCATCTTCATAACCGACTTATGAGCAAACTGTATGACAAACTTTGTGGCGAGAGTGGCAAAGATAATGTTGGTACTGAGATTCGAGTTGGAACAAAAAGAATCGATACTGTTGTCAAAGGTGACGGCTTTTACGACATTTATGAAATAAAAACCGCAGATAATCCTTTTGAATGTGTCACGGAAGCATTAGGCCAGTTGTGCCAATATACCTATTTGTTCTGTCGCGACAAAATTGGTAAGATGGTTATTGTTGGTCCTTCGGAGATGACCAAAGAGGTAAAGGACTATTTGTCATGGTTTCGCAAGAACTATTCTTTACAGTTGTATTATATGAAGATATAGTGTTTTACCAGTTTGGGCGAATTTGCAATTCGCACCGAGCGAGGATTTATATGAATTTTTGATTAAAATAAAGAGCAATGGGAAGAAAAGCTTAATAGCAAAGAATTGAAATAATAAAAAATTGTATGATAAAAATACCAAACATAATGCTCAGCACCTCAGTGTACGGATTTGAACGAGATATTGTTCAGATTTGTGCATTGCTGAAAGAGTTGGGCTACAATGTGTGGAACTCGCATTTGGGAACCATCAAAGTGAACCCAAAACTATCGAATTTGGAAAACTGCCTAAAGGCAGTGGAGGATTGCGACCTGTTTTTGGGTATCATCCGCACTCAATGCGGAACGGGGTATATTGGCGACAAAAACATCACCTTCGAGGAGATGAAGAAAGCCATTGAACTCAAAAAGCCCTATTGGTTTTTGGTGCACAGGGATGTCACTTTTTCCCGAGAATTGTTCAAGAAGATGGAGCACCCTGAAAATGTTAGGTTCAAGGACAAGAAGTTCTTTGATCCGTTATGTTTGGAAATGTACGATTTTGTCATCCAAACGGGAACACCCGTTGAGGCGAGAACCGGCAATTGGGTGCAGCCATTCTTTACTTTTGAGGATATAGCCATTTATCTGAACACGCAATTCAGCGACAAGGATTTTATCAATCACTTAATGAACAAGGAGGAAAACAATGGATAATACTTTCATCATAGACAACCTTTTGAGGCAGAACAAGAGCGACAGTTTGGTGTTTAGAGCCTCTATGAACAAAGATAGCATAGCAAAGGCAGTCACCATCATGATGAACGCGCATGGTGGAGACATTTTGGTCGGCGTTGATGCCAAAAAGAATGTGGTAGGACTGAAATCCTCAATAGACGTGGGTCGATTACTGAATGATTTGACGTATGACATCCAACCTGCTGCTCCTATAGATGTACAGAGTATTGTGTATCAAGAGAAAAACCTATTGTTGATACGAGTGTGGGAAGGCACCCAAAAACCGTACTCCTATAAGGGCATCATTTACCAAAGAGAAGGTCAAGGTTTAGCCTCAGGAATGAATCAACTGATTGCCGACCGAAAAATCGCTGATGCCAATTGGGAAAGAATGCCTGTGTTAAATGCCAGCATGGACGACTTGGACTTGGAAGAGGTGCGCAAGACGATGGAATTGTATCGGCAATCGACTTCGAGAATCAGTGCTGACGAGGAATCTTTCTTGACGGAAACTGGACTTAATCAGAATGGCAATCTGACCAATGCCTGCATTGTCCTTTACGCTAAAAACCCCATGCGGTTTGTCGTTCAATCTGGTATAAAACTATCTGTTTTTTCTTCTGAATCCGCCTCAGATTTGATTGATTCACAGAATTACGAAGGCAACGTGTTCAAGAATGTGGACGCGATATTCCAATTCATTGACAATTGCTATTCGAAAGTTGTCAAGATCGACGGTCTCCTGCGCACGGAACGTTGGAATTATCCGAGAATAGCGGTCAGGGAAGGCATCATGAATGCCATTGTCCATAGGGATTATAATTCCTATCAAGGTTTTTTGCAGATTTCTGTATATCCCAACCATCTGGATATTGCCAATTATGGCGTAACGGAGCCAATTCTTACATTCATTGAGTTTGGCAATTCGCCTTATTCATTGCTAAGGAATCCCGACATCGCTTTCCATTGTTATTATCGCCGACTGATAGAGATGCGTGGGACAGGTATTCCCCGTATGTTGGCTGATTGCAAATCAAATGGCTTTGCAATTCCTTCCTTTACGATAAGCAATCAAGTTGTTAAACTGACTTTCCCACAACTGCAATTGCAAAACTATTCTTCTGACAAGAATGATTTTGAAGCTTTGTTGGATGAATCCTTTGAATCGTTGAATGAAAAAGTAAAGCAACGAATGATAGCAATTCTATCAACCATCGATAAGTATCCTGGTTTGCGAACCACAACAATAAGCGCCAACACGGGTATTCCTATTAAGAGTGTTGAACGTCTTCTTTCTGAATTAAGTCGTGTGGGGGTGGTCTGTTATCAAGGGTCAAAAAAGACAGGAGGATATCATCTTGTAAATCAAAGCGATGATTTGTAGGATGCAAAAAATGAGGGAATAAATGAGGGAATAAATGAGGGAATAAATGAGGGAATAAATCAACCTTTCCAATGCACTGTTTCGCAAAACATAAGAAACTCAAAGTATTAACGTTGGCCCTAATCGGCCTTTTCCTCGCCTTCCTCTGCATCCCCGTCCCGCGCTTCGACAAGCCCTATTCGACGGTCTTGACGGCGAAGAACGGCGAATTACTCGGCGCGAAGATTGCCGATGACGGACAGTGGCGCTTTCCTGCCACCAACAACTATTCCCCGAAATATGTGGCCTGCCTCTTGGAATACGAAGACCGTTGGTTTTTCTTCCATCCAGGTTTCAATCCTGTGGCATTCGTGAAGTCGTTCATCGACAACATGAAAGCAGGCGAAGTGGTACGCGGCGGTAGCACCATCTCCATGCAGGTGGTGCGCATGTCGCGCGACAACCCGCCTCGTACCTATGCTGAGAAGCTTTGGGAGGTCATTCTGGCCATGCGTTTGGAGTTGCACTACTCCAAGAGGTCTATCCTTAATATGTATGCCGCCAACGCGCCCTTTGGGGGCAATGTGGTGGGCATCGACGCAGCGGCATGGCGTTATTTCCACACCACACCCGATGAGCTCTCTTGGGGTGAGGCAGCCACCCTTGCCGTACTGCCCAATTCTCCGGCACTGATTCACCCAGGTCGTTCACGCGACCGCTTGGAGCAGAAACGCGATGAGTTATTGAAGCGTATGCCGAATGCCAAAGCCTATATCCCAAGGCGGTTTCATGCTCCCGAGCTCTCGGAGGAAGATGCCGAGTTGGCTATGATGGAGAACATCCCCGACAAGCCTTTTGACATGCCCATGCTGGCCTATCATTACCTCAGCGACCAGGACAAACAACATCATGGACAGCAAATCTCATCCACTCTTGATTACAACTTGCAGCGTTCGGTGTTAGACCTCATGCACCGTCACCATGAGTCCAATGTGATGAACAATATCGACAATGCAGCGGTATATGTCGTTGATTATCTGAATGATGAGATTATCGTGTATGTGGGTAATAACAGCGATGCCTCCGATGCGGCCATGGTCGACATGGTGAAGGCGCAACGCTCAACAGGCAGCATCTTGAAACCTTTCCTTTTTGCTGCCATGTTGGATGAAGGCACCTTGCTTCCCGAGATGGTCCTGCCCGATATTCCGATGAGCCTTTCTGGCTTTACGCCGAAGAACTACAGTGGTGAGTATTGGGGTGCGGTGCCCGCCGACAAGGCCTTGCAGAACTCGTTGAACGCGCCTTTTGTGCATCTGTTGCGTGAGTATGGTCAGCAGCGGTTTCATGCTCTGTTGAAGCAGCTGCCGCTGAAAGGCATCGTCTTCGATGCGGAGCATTATGGTCTGTCGCTCATCGTGGGTGGTGGCGAGGCTTCGCTCTACGACATCACTAACGCTTACGCCAAGATGGGTCGCAAGCTGGCTGTTCATGTGAATGAAAGCTATGATGCAAATGTGGATGAGAAGGAATCTCCATTCTCAGCCGAGGCCATCGCCGAGACTTTTCATGTGATGCAAGGTTTGACGCGTCCCACGAGCCAAATCGGGTGGGGCGGTTTCACCTCATCGAAGCAGGTGGCTTGGAAGACGGGCACCAGCTTCGGCTTCAAGGATGCATGGGCGGTGGGCCTTACCGACCGTTATGTGGTGGGTGTCTGGGTGGGCAACTCCGATGGCGAAGGCCGCCCAGGATTGACAGGTGTCGGTGTGGCGGCGCCCATATTGTTTGATGTGGTTGGCAAGCTGAATGACAGCTACCGCTATCCTGCCAACACTGCTGAGAGCCTCGAGATAGAGGTCTGCGTCGAGTCGGGTTATCCTAAGTCGGAGTACTGCCCTTCGACGAAGAAGATCCGTGTGCCCAATGTGGAGAACCAGACGGGAGTGTGTCCCTATCATAAAAAGGTGTTTTTGGATGAGTCGCGCCAGTATCAAGTGCGTCCCGACTGCTATCCCGTTGACCAGAAGAATTACGAGGTGTATTATGTGTTGCCGCCCGTGATGGAGTGGTTCTACAAGAAGCATTCGCCTTTGTTCAGGCCTTTGCCCGCCTTTTATCCAGGCTGTGGCACAGCCCATCCCGATGAAGTGATGGCTTTTGTCTACCCCAAGAGCGATGCCAAGGTGAGCATCCCCATCGGTATCCGTGGCGACCGCCAGCAGGTCATTTTCGAGATTGCCCACCGCAACCCGCAGAAGACCATCTATTGGAACCTCAACGATGAGTTCCTCGGTGCCACCCGCCTCAACCATCAGATGCCCATCGATGTGGAAAAAGGCACCTACCGCCTCCGTTGCGTTGACGAGGATGGTGTGGAGTTGAATCGGAGGATAGTGGTGCAATGATGAGATTCCCTTCGGGAATGGAATTAAGACTAAAGTAACAAGCGGCGGCCAATGGCATTTGCCCGTCAGTAGCTGTTACAAGCCGCCGTTAATAACAAAATGAAGTACTCCATTCCCGAAGGGAATCCCTTATAGCATTTACCACGCATAGGCCTCCGCCGTCATCCATTTTCCCTGTACTTTGAGCACACGCTCAATCACATCACGAACAGCACCTTTGCCGCCAGGGCATTCGCTGACGAACTTGCTGATGGCTTTCACTTCGGGAACGGCATCGGAAGGGCAAGCGGGCAGACCCACACACTGCATCACGCGCAGGTCGGGGATGTCATCACCCATGAAGATGATTTCCTCTGGCTTCAAGCCGTTTTCCTTCATGTACTCGTTGAGTTTCAGCACCTTGTCGGGGATGCCTGTGAATACATCGGTAACGCCAAGGCTGTTCATGCGCACGATGGTCGAAGGACATACGGCACCCGAAATGAGTGCTACATGGTAGCCCAACTTGGAGGCCAGTTGCAGGGCATAGCCGTCTTTCACATTGGTGGCCCGCAGGGGATGACCTTCAAAGTCGCAGAAAACGGTGCCGTCGGTCATCACACCGTCGAAGTCGAAGATGAAAGTGGTGATAGGGGAGAAGTCTATTTCGTTCATTGAGGCTTGTTTTGAGGCTCAAAAATACGGTTTTTTTGTCAAATGCCATTTGATAACGTAAAAATACGTAAATTTGCACCCTTAAACCAGACGCGAGGCATCAAGGCCACGCCGTATTGCCTCATGGCGGAGGGACATCCGCCATCTCCCAATTGCGAAGACGTATCCCTTTCGCTTGGGAGATTGCGGGTCAAGCCCGCAATGAGGCCAAGAGGCGGGAGCCTGTTCCCATTCCCGAAGTCACGCGTCCCGTAGTCAATATAATATGAGAATCAGACATCAAAACGATAATGTTGAAGAAATTGTGGCCGCAACGATTGAGGCCATGGAAGCCGTGAAAGGCAAGGACATCGTCACCCTCGACCTGAGGGAAATCACTACCGCCGTGACGGACTATTTCGTTATCTGCCATGCGCCCTCCAAGACGCAGGTGGATGCCATCGCCGACAAGGTGGAGGAACTGGTCTTTGAAAAAACGCACAGCAAACCCTACCATGTGGAGGGTCGCGACAATACGGAATGGATTTTGATTGACTTCGTGGATGTCGTCGTCCATGTGTTCCTGGAATCGGCACGAGGCTATTATAAACTTGAAGAGCTTTGGGCCGATGCCGAGCGAATCGTGAAGGCGAACGATGATTAATCGATTCAAAATCAAGTTTTTACAAATGGAGAACAAAGAGACTAAAGGGGCTGGCAACAATCCGAACCAGCCTTTACAGCCCAACCAACCGAATCAAAAGCCTAATGGCAAGAGACGGTTCAATTGGATGTGGATTTATGCCATTTTGGCAATCGTCCTCATTGGTGTGAATATTTTTGGGAGGGATACAAGCACGCCACAGGAAGATATTGATCAGGGAAAGCTTATCGAGTTGTTGGAGAAACAACAAGTGCAGAGGATAGATTTGGTCAATGGCAAAAATGCCGAGATTTACTTGAACCAAAAAGGTCTGTCGGAGTATTTCCCTGAGGTGACGGCTACGGATAAAGGGACTACCCCAACGCCAAGCTATACCTATCGCATCGGCGACCTAGGCCGTTTCGAGGAGATGGTGGAAAACGTGCAGAAGGAAAAAGAAATTAAGGACCCAGTCTATATCAGCAATGTGGAACGTAAGAGTTGGGTCTCCGATTTCTTGATTGGCTGGCTGCCCTTCATTATCCTGATTGTGATTTGGGTGGCCATTATGCGTAGCATGGGCCGTGGCATTGGCGGTGGAGGAGGTGCTGGTTCGATTTTCAACATTGGCAAGTCGAGGGCGCAGCTTTATGACAAGAACACCAGTGTCAACGTGACTTTCAAGGATGTGGCGGGTCTGGAAGAAGCCAAAGTGGAAATCATGGAGGTCGTTGACTTCTTGAAGAATCCTGAAAAATACACCAAACTGGGCGGTAAGATTCCGAAGGGTGTGCTTCTGGTAGGCCCTCCCGGAACGGGTAAGACCCTGCTGGCCAAGTCGGTGGCAGGCGAGGCCAATGTGCCTTTCTTCAGCCTCTCGGGCTCCGATTTTGTGGAGATGTTTGTCGGCGTGGGTGCCTCGCGCGTCCGCGACCTGTTCAATAACGCCAAGTCGAAGGCACCGTGCATCATCTTCATCGATGAGATTGATGCCATCGGTCGTGCCCGTGGCAAGAGTGCCCTCACAGGCGGCAACGACGAACGCGAAAGCACATTGAACCAGTTGCTCACCGAAATGGACGGCTTCGGCACCAATTCGGGTGTCATCGTGTTGGCCGCCACCAACCGTGCCGACATTTTGGATAAGGCTTTGCTTCGTGCCGGCCGTTTCGACCGTCAGATTTATGTGGAGTTGCCCGATATTGTTGGCCGTAAGGAAATCTTCGAGGTACACATGCGCGGCTTGAAGCTCGGCAACGATGTCGACAAGGACTTTCTGGCCAAGCAGACACCTGGTTTCTCTGGTGCCGACATCGCCAATGTGTGCAACGAAGCCGCATTGATGGCAGCCCGCAAAGGCAAGGAAGAAATCGACAAACAAGACTTTCTCGATGCTGTTGACCGTATCATTGGTGGTCTTGAAAAGAAGAATAAGATCATCACCCCGGAAGAAAAGAAGGTCATCGCCTTCCATGAGGCTGGTCATGCTACAACGAGTTGGCTGTTGCAATATGCCCATCCGCTGGTCAAGGTGACCATCGTGCCGCGTGGCAATTCGTTGGGCGCAGCTTGGTATCTGCCTGAAGAACGCCAAATCACCACCAAGGAGCAGATGTATCATGAGATGATTGCCACTTTGGGTGGTCGTGCCGCCGAGCAGGTGGTCTTCGGCCAGATTTCCACTGGAGCCTTGTCCGACCTCGAAAAGGTGACCAAGCAAGCCTTTGCCATGGTGACCTATTACGGCTTGGATGAGGAAATCGGTAACATCAGTTACTACGACTCATCGGGTCAACAGGATTACAGCCTGACGAAGCCCTATAGCGAGAAGACTGCCGAGACCATCGACAAAGAAGTGAGCAAACTCATCGAAAAGGCCTATCAAGAGGCTATCGCCATCTTGACAGAACATCGCGAAGGCTTGTCGCAGCTGGCCAACAAACTCATCGAGGAGGAAGTCATCTTCGGCGAAGACCTTGAACATATCTTCGGCAAGCGTCCGTGGAACAATTCGGAAGACGAGAAGTTGAAGGATGCCGCGCTGAAAGCTGCTGAGAACCGATCTGAGAATCAACCTGAAAACCAATCTCAAAACGCGTAACGCCATGGCTTGGGACAACAAAGGAGAAAACAAGGACGCGACCTTCAAGGAGCAGATGCTGGCCAAGGTGCGCAATGCCCTCATCGAGCGGCAGGAGGCTTTGTTTAAAGACATCGACCAACGCACCGAGACTTGGGTGCCCATCAAGGAGGAAGACGGTACAGCCATCACTTTTGTGCAGAATTTCAAGGAACATGGTGGCATTTTCATCTATTTGGAGAGCGAAGCGGAGTTTGCCGAATGCATCAAACAGCTGGCTCCCGAAAACGGATGGGAACCGTTGTGGTGCACTAGCCCTGAGATGCAAAGCCTATTGGACAGATATGGTATCCCGCATACCGACAGCAAGGAACGCGAGCCTAAGCAGAAGCTTGTCAGCCTGACGGGCTGCGACTGCTTGGTGGCTCAGACAGGTAGCATTCTCCTTTCCGATGCGTTGACGCTAACCCGAGAGGCTTACGCCTTGCCAGATATTCTGTTGGTATATGCCACGACTGAGCAAATTGTTCCCGGCATGCGCACGGCTTTCCAGACTGTGAAACGGAAATATGCCAAAGACAAACCTTCGCAGTTGACTGTCATCACAGGGCCGAGTCGCAGCACCGACATTGAGCAGACCTTGGTCATCGGTGCCAGCGGCATTCGCCAGGTGGCGGTGTTTCTGGTTGATGAGGAATAATAAATATGTAGGGCTGTCACATTGTGGTAGCCGCTGTCTACAATCAGCAGCGGCTGCCGTAATACGACAGCCCTACAATCTTTTATTTCAATGTATCAATGATGTTTTCAATGCTGATGCCTTCGGCTTCAGCCGTGTAGTTGCGGATGATGCGATGCCGTAAAATCGGCACGGCTACACGCTGCACATCCTCGATGTCGGGCGAGTATTTGCCCGTCAGCAGGGCGTTGGCCTTGGCACCGATGATGAGGTATTGCGAGGCACGCGGACCAGCACCCCAACTGAGGTAACGGTTGGCCCAATCGTGGGCTTTTTCGGTGTGGGGACGGGTCTTGGCCACTAGATTAACTGCATATTCGTATACATTGTCGGGCACGGGCACGCGACGCACCAACTGTTGGAAATACAAGATTTCTTCAGGTGACAATACAGCATTCACCTCGGTCACGCTGCCAATGGTGGTGCTCTTCACGATGTCGATTTCCTCCTCGTAGGAAGGATAGTCGAGCATGAGGTTGAACATGAAACGGTCCAATTGGGCTTCGGGTAGGGGATAGGTGCCTTCCTGTTCAATGGGGTTTTGGGTAGCCAAAACAAAGAACGGCTCTTGCAGCTTGTAGGTTTTGCCCGACACGGTGATGCTCTTTTCCTGCATGGCTTCAAGCAAAGCGGCCTGCGTCTTGGGCGGAGTACGGTTGATTTCGTCAGCCAAGACGATGTTGGCGAAGACGGGGCCCTTGATGAACTTGAACTGTCGTGACTCATCCAATATCTCGGTACCCACGATGTCGGAAGGCATCAGGTCAGGGGTGAACTGGATGCGGCTGAAACTCAAGCCCAAAGCTTTGCCAATGGTGTTGACCAAAAGGGTTTTGGCTAAGCCAGGCACACCAACGAGCAGCACATGGCCTTGGCAGAAAATGGACAGGATGGTGTCGTGGATGATGTCATGCTGTCCGACGATGACTTTACCGATTTCCTTGCGGAGGGTCTCATATTTTTCGACCAGTGCCTTGGCACCGTCGACATCAGATGCGTAGTTTGTCATTGAAAATTCCAATCGTAATAAAAATCATAATCTTTGTAAGCGTCGTCGAGGTGGATGTAAGCCTTGGCGGCTTTGTTGGCTACCCATTTGCCGATGGCTTGCTGGCGTTTTTGGCCTAAAGCCCAGTTTTGGATAAGGCTGTAGTCCTCTTTTAGGTTGGCCTGATGGGCTTCAGTCTTTCGCTTGACCATAACGAGGCGGAAAGCGTCGTTGTTTTCGTTGGTGGTCATTGGCACGGGGTCGCTTAATTCACCGACATCAAGACGGCTGACAACGAAAGCCAGGTTCTTGTATTCGGGATAGTATTCTCCAAGATCATTCATCTCTTGCAGGCTAAGCCAGTTTCCACCCGTGGCAGCATTGCCGATGTAGCCGCCGTTGTTCTTCGAGTCGTCATCGCTGTATTTCTTGCAAGCTTCTTCGAAGGTCATGTCGCCAGTGCGAATGAGTTGGGCCACAGAATCAAGCTGGTTTTGGGCTTTTTCAAGGGCTTCGACGGGCACTTTTGCAGTGAGCAAGATGTGCCGGCAGTTGATGGTCTCTCCACGACGTTCGATGAGCTGGATGATATGGAAGCCAAATTGGGTTTCCACCACATCGGAGATTTCGCCATCGCGAAGGTTGAAAGCGACATTCTCAAATTCGGTAGCATAAACACCCTTGCCGGCAAAGCCAAGTTCGCCTCCTTGTCGGGCCGAGCCTGGGTCTTCAGAATAGAGCACGGCCATAGTGGCAAAGCTGCTCTCGCCTTCGAGGATGCGCTTGCGGATTTGGTAGAGGCGGTCTTTCACCTGCAACTTTTCATCGATGCTGACAGGCGGCCGTTTCACAATTTGCACAATCTCGTAATTGGGTTGGATGGCTGGCAGACTGTCCTTAGGAATGCTGTTGTAGAAGTCTTTCACCTCTTGTGGCGTAACTACCACGTTTTCCATAATCTTGGCCTGAACCTGCTCCTGAAGCATATTGTCTTTGGCCGCCTGACGTACCTCCTCCTTGATTTCCGACATGGTCTTGCCAAATAAGGATTCCATCTTCTCCTGCGAACCGTAACGGCTGACAAGCGATTGGATTCTTCTGCTCAATTCAGCATCTACCTGCTCATCGGTAACGGTGATACTGTCCATTTCGGCTTGGTTGAGCATGAGTTTTTGGAGGAGCAGCTCTTCCAAAATGCGGGCACGCACTTCTTTTCCAGTACCCTCCGCCAAACCTTGCATACGGTATTGGATGTATTGGTTCTCGATGTCGGATTGCAGGATGATGTTCTTTCCGACCACGGCCACAACCTTGTCAATCACTTGGGACTTTTGGTTTTGTGCTATCATCGGCAAGGCCAAAAACAGTAGTGCTATGATGATCCAGTTTCTTTTCATTATTTCAGGATTCAAAATTCAAGATTTAAAGATTCAAAATTCAAGATTCAAAATTATTCGACTCATTCCACATTCAGCATTCAGCATTCCACATTCAGCATTCAGCATTCCACATTCAGCATTCCTCATTCCATATTTGGTGATCCCACATAAACTTCAAATGCCTTTTCTCTTTTCGCTTTTTCGTATAATGCCGTCTGCATTTTGTCAATCAAGGTCTGCCTACGCTGAGCCAAGATAACGCTCTTGATGTTGTCGCGCACCATCTCCATAGGTGAGGTGCTTTCTTCCAAAAGGTAGTCCACGAAACGTACCATATAAGTGTACTCGTTCATGTCGAAGCAAACGAACTTGTTCTTTTTCAGGAAACTCTCCGCGTTGAAGATCTCTATCGGGATGATGTTGGTCAACTCGTCCAAGCGCATCCATTGGTCCACGTCAACAAAGCTTTTCACGGCATAATAGGTGGCCTGGATGTCGATGTTTTGCAACATCAGCGTGTCGGGATCGCTCAACAACTTCTTGAAGTCTGGTTTTTGCTTGCTGTCTTCCTCAAGAATGACATAGGCCACGCGCACCATCGTGTTGCGCAGCTGGAAGTCCTCCTTGTTCTGTTCGTAGTATTCGGCAATCTCGTCTTCGCTGACGACGGTATCCAGTTTCTGGTCGATGAGCTGGCTTTCGTAGGTATAGATGATAAGCGAGTTTCGGTATTCTTCCATCTGCTTGTCGAGGTCGAGCATTTCCTTGTTGAGGTTGCTCTCGGCCTGATGGATCAGCACTTGCCTCCTGACCCATGAGTCGATGAAAGTGCTGACGCGTTGGATGCTGTCCATGGTGGGTGTGCCTTCCGGCACGAGCCCAATGAGGTCAGACTCATAGAGGTACTTGCCGTAGCACTCGGCCACCACCACTTCCTTGGAACTCTTTTGGAAGTAGTCGCAGCCCGCCAACAGCGTGAGGAAAGCGATACCGATAAGAACGCCTATTTTCTTCATTGATACATCTGCCTGACTTTATCCAGCACTTTTTCGTTGATTTTCACAGGATAGCGTTCTTTCAGAGATTTCACCCACTTCTGCTCCAGTTCTACTTGATAGTCGGAAGTGACAAGGCCGCGGGCTTCCTTGAGGGTCTTAGGCTCGGGCTTGCGCAACTCTCTGATGCAGACGATGGTGGTCGATTGGTCGACGGTGGAAGGAATCTCGTTTCTCACGCCGACCTTCCATTCGGTTTGGTCAACAAAGTTGTTGTCGCCTTTCTGGAAGTAGGCTTTGCGCACATAGACACCAGGGATGGAGTCGCGCTGAACGACACTTCTCAGACTGTCAAGTTCGACGCCGCTGTCCAAGAGTGCCTTCACTTTGGGTAACGATTCAGGGCGTGAAACTGTGATGATGCTAGCATAGGCGCGGTCTTCCCACATGTATTTGGAGGCGTTGCGCTGGTGGAATTCCTCCAGTCCAAGGGTGTCTTGCACAGCTTTGCTCCACACTTCCTTGTCCATGAGGTCGAAGAGCAGGATACCGTCTCTGTATTCCTGCACCAAAGCCTTGAACTCAGGATATTTCTCCTCAAGGTGGGCGTCGGCATAATCCATCACTACACCGTTGGAGAAATTCTCATACAGTTGATAGGCGTAGGCACCAGGTGAGGCGTACTTTTGCATGGTCATGTTCTCCTTGATGTATTTGACAAACTCACTCACCTTGGTCGGGTTTTTCTGTAAACTGAACAAGGTAGCATCCATGTCAACTTTCTCGGAGGGCCCGTATTCCTTGCGTAGTATGGCGCTGTCGACAGTGGCGATGAAAGCTTCCAGGTTCTTGTCGTTCTGCTTGAACTTATACTCTTTTTTCACCTGCTTCAGCACCACCTCTTCCGATTTCTTGGAACGCATGTCCTTTTCGACGCGTTCTGCCAAACCTTGCTTTTCCTTTTCAAATGTGCCGATGCCTGACTTGCCCAACAACTTGATGATGTGGAAACCGTAATTGGTACGAACTGGTTTGGCTATCTGACCGATTTCCAATGATTTGCAGACTTCGATAAACTCAGGAACGATGCGGCTGACGGTAAAGCTGCTCAATGCGCCGTCGCGAGTGACCGTGCCTTTGTCGTCGGAGTATTGCTTCACCTTTTCGGTCCAGTTCTTGCCGTCTTGCTCCATCAGTTCATTGTAGATGTTGTCGGCCTTTTGCTTCATGGCGGCTACGTCTTCTTCGGGAGCGTCGTAGGGCAGTTGCAGGAAGATGTGGGCGGCTTGGATGCTACCCATGGCATCGGTCACGCTTTGCACCTTGATGATATGGTAGCCGTAACTGCTACGGATGGGCATCGAGATTTCGCCTTCCTTGGTGTTGTAGGCGCCAGTCTCAAAGGGATAGACCATGTCGAAGACGGTAAAGTAACCGAGGTCACCATGGTTGCCGGGGCGTGCTGGGTTTTGGTCGGTGGCCTTCATGCCTTTGGCTGACGGATCATCGGAGTATTGGTCGGCAAGTGCGGCAAAGTCAGCACCTTTGGCTAGGGCTTTCTTTCGGATGCTAATGGCTCTGTTGTAGGCCTTCAATGTGTCGGAAGGCAAGGCGTTCTTTTCGCAGCGGATAAGGATATGCGATGCACGGATGTCCTTCAGTTTGCGTTGGTAGGCTTCTTCAAGCAGTTCTTCTGTGACATCGTCGCTGCTCATGAAAGGTTTGGCCAACTGCTTGCGATAGCCCGCCAGTTCCCTTTGGAATTTCGCGCTGGTATCCAACTGCAGGCGTTCGGCCTCCATCACCTTCATGCGGAAGGTCGTGAAGAGGTCGAGATACTCGTCAACGGATTTCTTCTCGATGACATCGCTCTTGAGGTTGTTCTTGTAATATACGTCGTTGAAATCCTTCACGGTGACGTCTTGGTTGCCAATGGTCATCAAGACCTGTTTGTCGAGTTTAGACTGTGCATTGGCAAAAAAGGCAGGCATGACAAATGCTGCCAATACAAACATTTTCAAAAAGTTGAACTGTTTCATTTCAGATATTTCTTGTTTCTATTTATATTCAATAACGAAGGTTGCAGGCATTTATTATTTCAAATTACCTTCCGCTTCAAGGCCGTCGGCGAGGACATGTAGGTCTCTGATGTCGATATTGTCGAACACGGCTCTCACGTTTTCAATCTGTCCCAAATGAATCAAAAGCTGGCTTTCGGGGCGTTTTTCAATCAATCCATCAGGAATTTTGTTTTTCAATAAGCCGAGAAGTGTAGTGACCATGGTGTCGGTGCCCATTCCAGCGGATACTTGCACTAACAAATCGCTGCCTATCAGTTCCTTGATAATCAAGTTGGCAGAGATGTCCTTTTTGATGAAGCCCAAATTGAGCGGATAGCTCACGCGAACAGTCTTTCCGTCGACAAATGCAAAAGAAATCTGTTGGTTGGCTTTGGCTGCAATGATGTTTTGCAGTTCAGGGAAAGAAATGGATGCTTTCATCAGCTTCTCTTACTATAGTTCGGGGCTTCCTGTGTGATGGTCACGTCGTGCGGATGGCTTTCGAGGATGCCAGAGTTGGTGATGCGGATGAACTTGGCCTTCTTGAGGTCGTCGATGGTGCGTGATCCCGTGTAGCCCATTCCAGAGCGCAAACCACCAACCATTTGATAGACTACCTCAGAAAGTGTGCCTTTGTACGGGACACGACCGGCGATGCCTTCGGGGACGAGTTTCTTCACATCTTCCACATTGTCTTGGAAATAACGGTCTTTTGAGCCTTGTTGCATGGCTTCCAATGAACCCATACCTCTGTATGTCTTGAACTTACGACCTTCGTAGATGATGGTGTCGCCTGGCGACTCATCCACACCGGCAAAGAGCGAACCAGCCATGATGGAGGAGGCTCCTGCGGCCAAGGCCTTCACGATGTCGCCCGTGTAGCGAATACCACCGTCAGCAATGACTGGGATACCTGTGTCTTGCAGAGCTTTGGCGACATCCATGACGGCAGTGAGCTGAGGCACACCGATACCCGCCACCACACGCGTGGTGCAGATGGAACCGGGACCGATACCCACCTTGATGGCATCGGCACCAGCTTCGGCCAAGGCCTTGGCGGCTTCGGCAGTGGCGATGTTGCCTGCCACGATGTCGATGTCAGGATAGTTGGACTTTAGGTTACGCACCATGTCGATGACACCTTGCGAATGGCCATGGGCAGTGTCGACGACGAGGGCATCAACGCCCGCATCGACCAAAGCAGCGGCACGTTCGAGGGTGTTGGCGGCTATACCCACGGCAGCGGCCACGCGCAGACGTCCGCGTGAGTCCTTGCAAGCGTTGGGACGCGCCTTCACCTTGATGATGTCTTTATAGGTGATGAGGCCGACGAGGTGGTTGTCCTTGTCGACCACGGGCAACTTCTCGATCTTGTGCTCTTGCAGGATGTCGGAGGCTTTCTCGAAGGAGACCTCTGTTGTGGTGATGAGGTTGTCCTTGGTCATCACCTCTGCGATGGGGCGATCGAGGCCACGCTCAAATCGCAAGTCGCGGTTGGTGACAATGCCGACCAGCACATTGCAGCTGTCGACGACAGGGATGCCGCCGATGTGGTATTCGCCCATCAGGTTGAGGGCGTCGCGCACTGTGGCGTCCACATGGATGGTCACGGGGTCGCTAATCATGCCATTTTCGGCACGCTTCACCTTGCGCACCTCGGCAGCTTGCTTGCCGATGGTCATGTTCTTGTGCAGCACACCAATGCCGCCTTCTTGTGCGATGGCAATGGCCATGCGGCTCTCCGTGACGGTGTCCATACCGGCGGAGACGACAGGGATGTTGAGGTCAATATGGCGTGAGAACTTGGTCTTTAGGCTTGTTTCACGCGGGAGAACATTACTATAGGAAGGGACCAACAGGACATCGTCGTAGGTCAGGCCTTCACCAACAAATTTTTCGTTATCAAGTGCCATGGCAGGTTAGGTTTTAATTAATCTGCAAAGGTACGGAATTCTTTGATTCAAAGATACGAACTGGGCCAAAATTTAAGTTTGTGTGGCCAAAAGGAGCAAAAATTGAGTGTTTTTCTTCTTTTACCTCGATTTTTCTCGGCTGAACTGTCAATTATTCGTAATGCCTAATCTTCACCTCAACCCCATCGTTCTCCAACTGTGCGGGAATTCCGCTCACATCTGTCTGGCCATAATGATACGGGAACAGCACTTTTGGCTTGACCGTCCTTGCTGCATTGACGAGTTGCTCAACCGTCATTGTATAAGGTTGGTTGCAGGGGAGGAAGGCGACATCGATGTCTTTGATGTTGTCCATCTCAGGGATGTCTTCTGTGTCGCCGGCAATGTAGACTCTCAGCCCGTCGAGGGTGAGGATGAAGCCGTTGTCTCTTCCCTTGGGATGGAACTGTAGGTGGCCTTCAGTGGTGTTGTAAGCTGGAACGGCTTCAACAGTGATGTTGTCTGCGATTTGCAGCATGTCGCCGTTGGCCATCACCTGACCATAGCCAAGCATCTCAGCACAGCGCTGGTTGGTGATCATTTGGGTATTGTCGCTTGTGAGTTGCTTGATGGCAGCAGTGTCAAGGTGGTCAAAGTGCTCGTGGGTCACGAAAATGTAATTCGCTTTAGGCAGGGTTGTGTAGTCGATGGTCTTGTCGCCCAGTTTTGTCACAGGGTCGATCATGATTTCCTTGCCGTCGTATTCGATACGGATGGAGGCGTGGACCAAGGCGTGGAATTTGACCGTCTTTCCGTTCTTCGTGGTGAAACTGTCGGTTTCGTAGGTTTCCATATCAGTCACGACAGGTTTTTCGGCTTTTTTCCATGCCAAAATGCCTCCTTCAAGATTCACGACTTTGTATCCATCTGCCGACAATTTGTTGGCTGCCAGAGCCGATCGAACTCCGCTGCGGCAATACACGGCTACCGTCTTTTCGGTCGGAAGTGTCGCTTTCGCTTTTTCGACAAAGTCATCTTGTTTGATGTCGATGTTGAGCGCATTCTGGATATGTCCTTCATTGAATTCTTTTTCGGTTCTGACATCAAGCAACACCACATTGTTATCTGTGATGCATTCTGCGAACCTGTCGACATTGGCGTTTTCGAAGTTGTGTTGGCCGCAGGCCGAGGCCAAGCCTAAAAGGGCCAAGAAGCTTGTGAGGATGTTTTTCATGGTGTTTGTGTGTATAAAGTTTGAGGCGGTAAAGATAGGAAAAAAGATCTGAATGGACATAAAAGAAAGCTGTACTTTTGCGGCATGGAAAGCCTTCGACCATGAAACGACTGCTCCGTGACTTCGTTCAAGAAATGAAAGATTACAAGAAAAAAGTCAGGAGGTTTTAATGATGAAGATTAATCCATCCAAATAATAGGAAGATAATTGCAAACTCGAAAACGGTTAGAAATGTCCGAGCACTGGGGAACCATTTTCATTCAATTTGCGCTCTATCTTGTTTAGTGTGTCGAAAAACCGATAGGTAGCGACAGCAGGACCGAATAGCAACAAGCCAAATGTGTTCCATCCAAACATGTGCCACCAAGAAGTGTATGGGCCATCTATATTCAGCTCAATCGCTTTGGTTTTCAGCTTCTCTGCAATACGTGACATCCATACAAGTGTGTAAATAAACGCTGTAGGAATGCCCAAGAGATATGCCACCCAATATCGTTGCGTTTTGATTCCAAGGATTTCGTCTAACTCATCCTGCAACCCACCGAGAGGCATGTATAAGAGGAAGAATAACCCAAAGGTGCAAAAGTCGATGCATCCAAGCAAAAATCCTGGTCTCTTGGCGTGTTGGTATTTCATTTCTTCAAACAAATAAATCTTCTGCCGTCACTTCTGAATCCACAACTTCTTTGTTTACTCCATCAGCGACTCCGAAAGTGGTGACGAAAGTGCTAATCAATCCGTAAGAAACCTTCTCCTTCTCCTTGAACAATTGAATCCTTCTTCGAACATCATCGGCGTATGATTTCTTGATGGTAAAAGGCCCCACGCTGAATTTCATTTCGCAAAGATTGATGTTTCGGTCGCCCCGTTCAATCACGAGGTCAATCTGAGCCTTTTGCCCCTCTTCGTTTTTAGCCGGGATATAGCGCCATGACGATGCCGCTGTGGAAATGCCGGAAATTCCAAGACGCTGTCGGATTTGAGCTAGGTGCGTGAAGCAAATCAGCTCAAAAGCATATCCCTGCCACGACTCGACGCTGTGGGAATTGTAATTGTGAGTCCACCACTGCTCATCCTTGCTATCGATGCCATCCACAAACTTGTAATAGAACAGGGTATAAAAATCCACAAGCCTGTACAAAGTCCCCCGCGACTTGTTCCCGTACTGTTGGAAAGATATGATGAAGTCACAACGTTCTAAGTTTTTCAGCACTGTGGTCAGACGGTCTCCATCAAGAGAGGTTGCGCCTTGGATTTCTGTGAATGTCATGCCTTCGTGGTTCCTATTCAGGAGACTAACAATCTCCAGATACTTGTCCGCCTTGTTGAATACGGCATTGTACAGCTCGTCAAACTCCGTCCTTAGCTCAGCATTCTTGCGGAAGAAAAGACGGTCGATATTGCCGATAAGTGTCTGGCTTGGATCCAATAGACTCATATAGAATGGAATACCACCTATCAACATATACAGTTGCAATATTTGGTAACGGCTCCAGCGGATGCCCCGGCTCAGCAGATACTCCTCCGTTTCCTTTAGCGTGAACGGACGAATATAGATATTGTTTGTGATTCGTGCGTGCAAGCCGCCAGGATTGTCCACCAGCTTGTCCATCATCCACGACGAGGCCGACCCACTCGCAATCAGCATAATGTCAGACCTCCTTGCTCCCCAGCCGTTCCAAAATGACTCCAATGCTTCCACAAACTCCGACTGCGGCGTATCAATCCAAGGCATTTCATCGATGAAGATTACCTTCCGCTTCTCTTGTGGCAGCGACTCGATGAATTCTTCCAGTGCATCAAATGCGTCTTCCCAAGACGAGAACTTCGGCTGAAGCTGCATCCCGGCTGCCTTTTTCAACGCCTTTGCGAACCCTCTAAGTTGCTTCGTTTTGGACAGTTTGTGTCCTCCCACGTATGTGAAGTCATACTTCTTGTCAAAGAAAGTATCCACCAGAAACGTTTTACCTACACGACGACGACCATACACGATGACGAACTCAGAACGGTTCGATTCATAGCAGCGTTTCAATTCCGCCATCTCTGCTTCGCGGGCAATTATCTTCGTTTTTTTCATATCACTCAATCTTTTGCCTGCAAAAATAATGAAAAAATAAACTCATCGCCAAAAAAAGTGTGACCTTTTTGTACTTTATCTCTGTTATTTTGTAAGATAAAGTACATTTTGCTATTATCTTTTGAAAAAAGCCATCCAACAAGATAGGAATGACTTTTACTTGAAATACAATAACTTACACATCAGACAGCCATTATTGATGCAGGTTTATGAAAAATAAGCCCGTAGCAATCGAGAAAGTGGCATCATTTGAATTTGGACATTTATGACTATGTTCAACCCATCTGATTTAGCCAGTCTGAACAACATATTGGGGGTAAAACTTTTGAAAAAATAAAACCCGCTGAAAATCAACGGGTTTTGTGTTTAGAAAGTGGAGATGGAGGGAGTCGAACCCTCGTCCAAACAAGGAACCCCCATGGTTTCTACATGCTTATTCCGCTGTTGGTTTTCGTGCCGCGCAAGGGAACGAACGCCCTAAACGCGACCTTATCTCCTAAGGCTTCGCCTTGCTGTCGGAGCGCCGACAAGGCTATCCCGAAATTGCTTAGCACCCCGGGCTCAGGCCGGAATCAGGAATCTCCACCTGCGGGATGTCTCGTCCCCCCACCTTGTGAGCGGATTAAGCCAGTAATCTACTGTACTTCGATTAGGCAGCGAGAGCGTAGTTGTTTTCGCCAATTACTTTTTTGCAGTCAAGATTTACGAGCGTCACTGCGAGGCTCGACATGCTTACATGACAATTCATCTTGCTGTCAAAACCATACATCCCCTTCGTTTAGTTTAGAGTTTAGAGTTTAGTGTTTAGAGTAAGGGCAAACCTTCGTGTCTGCCCGCAGAATTGTATTGACAGTTTATATTGTCATCCTCAAAGAACGGACTGCAAAAGTACAGCTAATTTCCAAACCCCGCAAGGGACTCGAAAAAAAACTTGCTGTTTTATCGAAATTCATATCTTTGCAGTTCAATACCAAAAGAAAACAAACTAAATAGAATTAGACATGAAAAGAGTTGTTTTACTTGCTGTGATGCTGCTTGCAGGCAGGCTTTTACTGGCACAAACTCCCTATGTCAGGGTAGATGATTACCAGACAAAGTATGAACAGTTGACCCATCAAACTGGTGTCCAATGCAAGATTACGGACTATGCCATCGCGACGCTTTACGCCCAGCTTTTCGATGGCTTGGAAACTTCGGTAAGAACCGTTGATGTGGAGGGTGCTGTCCAATATTTCTATCGCATCTACCGTAAAGAGGTGAAAGAACAACCTGCTGTTGAGGTTTTTGTGGCCTTCGACGATTTTGTTGAACTTGATCGCGTTTTAGAGTCGATGATTGCTGAAGAACACAAGGACAAGAATGCTCGAAAGGACTACTGCGAGACCTTCTATCGCACGGATGACGGCTTCCAAATAGGTTACAGCATAAAAAGCAGACAAACACATTGGTATCTTGTACTGGACCGATACAGTGAGGACAAAGTCTTTTTCGATAGCGTGACGAAACTGAAAGATCACTTCAAAAAAGCTTTGGCAAAGTTTGAAGAAGTGAAGAAAAAGAATGGTAATTGAATTCCCTGAGCTCATCGAAGGATCGAAGGGCAGACTGATACTATGACGGTGCTTCGATACTTCGACAAGCTTACTACTCAGCAACCTGCATCAATTCAGCGGGTTCCCAAACTGCACCACATCATCCTTTGTGATAACATTGCCGCAAAGGATTACGAGTCGCTCCACGATGTTGCGCAACTCGCGGATGTTGCCGGTCCATTGGTACTGCTTCAAGGCTTCCATGGCCTCGGGCTCGAAGGTCGGGACAGGTTTGCCCATGTCTTGTGCAATGATTTCCAAGAAGTTGCCGACCAACAGCGGGATGTCATCCTTGCGTTCGCGCAACGGCGGCACTTGAATGACAATGACACTCAAACGGTGGTATAGGTCTTCGCGGAAATTGCCTTTCTCGATCTCGCTCTTGAGGTTCTTGTTGGTGGCTGCCAAAATGCGTACATTGACAGGAATCTCTTTCTCGCCACCGACGCGAACAATCTTGTTCTCCTGCAAGGCACGCAGCACCTTGGCTTGCGCTGGAAGGCTCATGTCGCCGATTTCGTCCAAGAAGAGTGTGCCGCCGTCGGCCAATTCAAAGTCGCCCTTTTTCTGTTTGATGGCTGAGGTGAAAGAACCTTTTTCGTGACCGAAAAGCTGGCTCTCGATGAGTTCGGCAGGAATGGCGGCGCAGTTGACTTCGATGAAAGGACCACGGTTCCTTGGACTGAGTTCGTGCAGTTGTCGGGCCACAAGTTCCTTGCCCGTGCCGTTTTCGCCAGTGATGAGCACACGTGCGTTGGTAGGAGCCACCTTTTCAATCATGTCTTTTACTTCAAGCATCGGGGTCGACTCGCCAATCATCTGGTTCTGGAGCTTGACGGCTTTCTTCAGCACTTTGTTTTCGGTGGCCAAGTTCTTCTTGTCCAAGGCGTTGCGCAAAGTGATGAGCAGACGGTTCAAATCGGGTGGCTTGGGAATGAAGTCAAAAGCGCCTTTCTTGATGGCTTCGACTGCCGTTTCGATGGTGCCGTGACCCGAGAGCATGATGACGGGCACGTCCGACTCTTGTCGGATGGCTTCCAGCACCTCAATGCCGTCCATTTCAGGCATCTTGATGTCGCAGAAAATGGCGTCAAAATCCTGTTCCTTGATTTGTTGCAAGGCTTCCATGCCTGTTGAGGCATCGTCCACTTGATAGCTTTCGTTTTCGAGGATGTCGCGCAGCACGCGGCGGATGGGAGCCTCGTCGTCGATGATAAGTATTCTTGGCATCATTTTTAATTTTGCGCAAAGATAGTTTTTTTTCTGATGCATCCCCCTGATAAAAAAAAAGAAAACAAATCCATCGCAAATCGAGAGCAATTATTTGCATCGGATTTACGATGGATTTGCTTTCTACAAATCATTCATTTGTTCTATTGCTTCACCACCTTGTCCGAGAATGTGTTGCCATCCTGCATGGTGACGCGCATGGTGTAGGTGCCCGAGGGCAGGCCTTCCATGCTGAGCCTCTCCAAGCCTTTGTGTTGCGAGCGAACCAGACGGCCTTGTAGGTCGTAAATCTCAATGTGTGCGGGCTGAACGTCGGGTGAGTATTGCAGGTGGAGCATGTCATGCGTGGGGTTGGGATAACAGGTGTAGGGGCGGATGGCCACGCTGCCATTTTGAACGGTTGTGAGCCCCTCATCGTTGAGGAAGAAAAAGAAGAGCCCTAGTTTATAATCAATCAAACGACTACTGTAACCGGCAATGTAAATCCCGGTCTCATTGCCTTCTACATCGTATAGCAAATCAGAACTACAAGCCATGAAAGGGTCAACTTTGAGAGAGCCAGGCTCATAGCAGTAACGTTTCCATATTACATTCAAGTTGCGGTCCATCTTTACGGTAGTCATGGTGGGCATATTCTGCGGGGTGGGTTCTCTGTACACCAAATACAAATCGCCGTTCCATGCTTTTTGGAATCCTAGACAATTCGAGTAGGTTGACGGTCCGGGCCAGTCATTGAAATGCACTATAGCCTTTCTCTGCATGGTACGCAAGTCATAGCGGGCGACGACCATTCCACTTTCATTATTATCATAAACCCAAGCGGAATCCCTCGTATAGGGTGCAGCAATCACCAAATCACCATCATCGATGATTATGCCAGGATTGTTAAACTGATATGTCTCCATCACTTGGATAAGCAAAGTGTCGTTTTCGATGATTTCGAAATAAATACGGTCCTCCAACAACCTATTGACAACATAATAATTTTCTTGGTTGAAAATGGAATCGATGACGAACACAAACATGTTTTGTGTTGTATCGGTTTTCCATTGGTAGTATTGCTTTGGATGCGATTTGATTTCGGTGAGATTGTTCAGGTAATTCTGTATTTCAGGCAACACATTTGTGTGTTTCAGCGTACCGTCAAGACCATAACGGGCAATGTGGCAGACAATTCCACCGCTTGGACGACTTGTGTAATACTTCACAATCAAGTCGTTTTGGCTGTCAATAACAATGTCGTCTGGCTGGTTGAAAACTGCGCTGTCGTAAAGGTGAACCACCACATCTTCATCGAGGTTGATTTGCAGATTGTCGTCAGAGAAACGTGAGATTCTTAATGCCGTACCGCCATTGTCCTCGGGTTCGATGTTGATGCGCAAATTACCTTGGCCTCGAGGATCTTTGAGGAATGTGTAAAAAGGCGGATTACTGTCGGCCAAAAACAGCGAATCGATGACTTGCAAATTGTTGGGTGACACCTTGTAAAAGGTATTGCCCGCGATGATGGGCGGATCGCTGAAGCCAGGACCGCTGGGAAGCGCGACCAATACATTGGCAATAAGGTTGCCGTCGCTTTGCTGCATAACCTTGCCGTCGAACTGGTGGATGTCGTAGCCTGGGTAATGGAACGGGATGAAGTCCATGCTGACATTCTGGGCTTTTGCCAAATAGCCAAACACTACCAGACCGAGGATAAGTAAGGATGTCTTTTTCATATCTGTAGCATTTTGATGCTGCAAAGATACAAAACAATTTATTTCAAGAAAATAATTTCTGCTTTATTTTGATTTTTTACTCCTTCATCACCTTGTCCGTATAAGTCTTCCCGTCCTCCATAGTGACGCGCATCGTGTAGGTGCCAGTGGGCAACTGGCTCATGTCGATGTTCTCGAAGGCCTTGCTTTGGGAGTGCACCAGACGGCCTTGCAGGTCGTAAATCTCAATGTGTGCGGGCTGAACATCGGGGGAGTATTGCAGGTGGAGCATATCATGCGTGGGGTTGGGATAACAGGCGTAGGGGCGCACCACCAAGCCATCCTCGTCTGTGCCCACCGTGCCGTCGGCGTTGAGCTTGAGGGCGAACCACTCCTCGCGCACACCGAAGGAATAGGGCAAGTTGCACCCTCGCGTGACCGAACCCGTCACGAGGCAGCCGTCGTCGATAGTGGGCAGCAGATGGTGAGCTTCAAGGTAGATGTCGGGGACGGTGTACGACCTTTGCCACAGGATTTCGAAATCGTCTGTCAGTTTTGTGATTGTAAGCGTGTTAGGGTATTCCTCCGACTCCCTGTATTGGCTATAGCGGCAATGGAAAATCATCTTGTGGCCTGTCGCGTCCTCTTTCGTGAGGGCGATGGACGTTTTTGAAACGACATCGATGGTGTCGTTGTAGCTGTTGAAGATGTGGAAGTCTTTCAAGTTGCCCTCAAGGTCGGTCTTGTACAAGACGGATGCAACGTCGGAGATGAACAGGTTGGAGTCGAGGGTCGGCCATCCTTGGTACCATTCCTCCCAGGCTTGAATGGAGAACAACAGCGTGGAGTCGTTCAAGGGGAGGACGGTGGCAGGACTCTCCCCTCTCAGCTGTTCAAATCGGGTGCTTATGTAGTGAACGTTGTATGACAAGGTGTCGTCGCCAAAGCGGGAGAATTCGTTGATTACCTCAGTGCTGTAATCGTCGTGGATCTTGATGAACTTGTGTATTTGCCCGTGGTAGCCAGGTGTCAGTTCCGGTTTTCCATAGCGGTATGAAACGGTCTCATGGGTCGAGGGGATCTCGAAGAGGTCCAAGGACATGCTTCCAAATGGTTGAAGGTCAACGGTATCGGGGTCGTCCACAATGCGAAGCAAATCGCCGTCTGGGCTCATTTCCACGAAGATGCGATGAAAGTTGCTTGGCGGGGTGGTGGGGACGTGATTCAGGTATTCGCCGACGATGTTGCGATCCTTATTGAGCATTGTCCTCATGCCTAAAATGCATCTGTGGTTGAATAGTTCGTGTTCCAGGGTATCTCGCCGGGTGATGTTCAGTTGGCCGTCGAATTGGATGAAATAGGGCAACGATAGATCGTAAAAATAAGGGATGGAGTCGGGGAAATAGTACAGGCCTGTGCCTACATACGAATCGGGAAGGGTCGGATGACGGAAGATGTTGTAAAGCGAGAATGCGCTGTCAGATTCGTCGACAAATGTGCTGCCGACAATATCCCCTTCGGGCGACAGCTTGTACAGTTTCGGACAGGTCTCATTGTAATGGTCGTCGGTGAAGTTGAACGCCACGATGTAACAACCTTTATCCGCATAGGTGATGCACGAGTTCCTACTAATCCTGTTCCCTTCGGTGGAATAGATGCGGAAAAAACCCTCTTGCGAGAAGAGGGGGTTGCGCATAGCAATAGTGTGACGATGGCAATGATTCTTTGGATTTTCATAGCGCTAATCATCGTTGTTAGTTGTTTTGTTGTTGTGTATCGCATAGCTGTAGACGTTTTTATGATTTGATCAGTGCAAAAATAGAAAAATAATCTAGAAAAACATATCCGGCACTAAATTGTCGTATTTTTGCCTCATAAACGTCAAATTGCTATGAGAACAAACAATTGGTTTTTGAGGGCAATAGTCCTTTTTACTGCCTTTCCCATACTGGCGAATGGCGTGGTTTTTGCCCAAGACACACTTCCCGTGCCTTCTTCCTATCGTGTCAACAAGGTGTCATTCAATATGGTACGTGTCGAGAAAGGGGGCTTTTGGATGGGTGCCCAACGCAAAGACACTGCCGAATTCAACTACGACCGCACGGCGCAAATCGACGAACTACCCGTGCATTACGTGACAATGCATGAGGATTATTATATCGGCCAGACGGAAGTGACCCAAAAACTGTGGAAGGCCGTGATGGGCTACAACCCAAGCGCGAAGAAATGCCCCAAGCGGCCCGTGACCAATGTGAATTATTATGAGGTGCAGGAGTTTTTGAGACGTATCGACAGCATCACGGGAATGAAGTTCCGCCTTCCCACTGAGGAGGAATGGGAATACGCTGCACGTGGCGGGAAATACTCGAAAGGCTATATCTACAGCGGTAGCAATGAGGTGGACCGAGTGGCTTGGCATAATGGGAACACCTCGCGGCTGAAGAAGGTCAAGAAACGTTCAGCCAACGAGTTGGGTATCTACGACATGAGTGGCAATGTGTGGGAATGGTGTAGCTCCAAATACCGTTTCTTTGACAAGGAACGTAATGCCACTTTGGGCAAGGATGGTGAGATGTACTGTATCCGTGGTGGTGGTTGGCAATTGCCCAAGACTTCATGCCGTGTATCGTGGCGCGGCAAACGCTTGCCCGATTTGAAGAACTCTTTCGGAGGATTTAGGTTGTGCTTGGACGCGAAGTATGTCAAGGAAAAAGAAGAGACCTCCGAAAAAGAAACGCTTATTGAACAGAAGGAGTAAGCCTCAGTTTCTTGCTCCTATAATTTATCACGGCTTTATACTTTTTCAGCAAATCCCCGCCAAGAATGCCATCGATGTGGGGTAGGCCAAGTTTGCCGTACATCTCGTGGATGTTCTCCAGATCCAATGCAACAGCCTCATAATCTTTGATTTCCATATTGCCAATGGAAAGACTGTCGATGACAAAAGTGGAGCTCTCCAAGTCGGAGCTGCCTACGCCAGCGGTCATGCCTTCTTTCTTTTCAAACGCAATATCGTCTATAAAAGAGGAGATGGTTATGGGGTCGAAGACAGAGCGTGAGGCACCCGTGTCAATCAGGAAATGGGCTTCCTTACCATGGATCATTCCTTTGACCATGATATGGAAGCCATCTCCTTCAATGTCAAGCAACTGGACAGGTACTTCGATATAGCGTCGCATATCAGAAGTTGGGCTTGATGGCGTATTTCTTGTAAAAGTCGGTGATGACTTTTGCCGCTTCATCAGCAGAGTCGACGACATGGAAGATTTCAAAGTCCTCCTCCTTGATCATGTGGTCTTCGAGCATGGTCTTGCGGAACCAGTCGATAAGGCCTTTCCAATATCTCTTGCCAACGAGAACGACGGGGAAGTCCACCATTTTGTTGGTTTGGATGAGGGTGACGGCCTCAGAGAGCTCATCAAGCGTGCCGAAACCGCCAGGCATGGCTATATAACCTTGTGCGTAGCGCATGAAGATGGTCTTGCGGACAAAGAAATAGTCGAAATTGATGGACTTGTCGTGGTCGATATAGGGGTTGAAATGTTGCTCGAAGGGTAGGGTGATGTTCAGCCCCACGCTGGTGGCACCGCCTTCGTAGGCACCTTTGTTGCCGGCTTCCATGATGCCAGGGCCGCCACCCGTGATAATGCCGAACCCGAAATCAGCGAGCTTCTTGGCGATCTCAGTGGCCATCTCATAGTATGGGTCTCCTGGTTTGGTTCGGGCTGAGCCGAAAATGGCAACACAAGGCCCGATTTTCGACATCTTCTCCATGCCTTCCACAAACTCGGCCATAATCTTGAATACCGACCAAGAGTCGTGTGTCTTGATGTCGTTCCACGATTTGGGATGGAAACTGTTTCGAATGATTTCTTCTTCTTTTTGGGTGATAATTGGCATAAAAAATCAAAATTTAGGATTCAAGATTCAAAAATTGTGTATTTTTGCACCCGATAAATGCGAATGTAGCTCAGTTGGTAGAGCATCAGCTTCCCAAGCTGAGGGTCGCGGGTTCGAACCCCGTTATTCGCTCGCGATAAACACGATGTAGAGACGGTGTGCACACCGTCTCTACATTTTTTATGGGTTTATTCCACAGGTGTGCCGCATTCAGGGCAGAACTTGCCCGTCACTTCGGTACCGCACTTCGGACATCTCTTTGGACCTACTGTCGCCATGGGCGTACCGCATTCAGGGCAGAACTTGCCTGTGCTTTCAGCGCCGCACTTCGGGCATTTCATCATGGGCTTGGGAGCCGGAGCGGGCGTGCCACACTCGGGGCAGAACTTGCCGGTAATCATCGTGCCGCACTTCGGGCAGGGAACGCCTTTCGGGGCGGCTTGGCCACCTTGGTTGTAGGGGTCGTAGTTGGTCTGTTGGCCTTGGTTGTTCCAAGCATTCTGCATGGCACCACCGGTCATGCCGCCTGTGCCAGCGTTCATCATGCCGAGGCCGATGAAGGCATTGCCAGCGCCAGCTTCGTTGCCAGCTGCGGTTTCCATGACGTCGATGATCTTGCCTTGCTGCATCATCGAGTTGGAACTGTATTCGTAACGGTCGATCTTCTGCTGGCTGGCATCATCTAATGAGACCGATTCCACGGTGAAGCTGACCAAACGGATACCACGGGCACGGATGGGTTCGTCGAACACGCGCTCGTCCATCACCTGTTTCATCTCATCGGTGTAGCTCGGGAGTTCGAGCACGGGTACGCGGTGTTTGCTGTTGCCCATCTCGTTGAGCACATTCTGGAAGGCGGCAATCACCTCACTGCGCATCTGCTCGGTGATTTGGTTTTTCTTCACCACATTGGCCGTACCGGCATGGTTGCGCATGAAGATGGCCACGTCGTCGAGTCGGAAGGTGTATTTACCATAGCAACGAACGTTGACGCCCATCGGGCTCAGCGAGTTGGTCATCTGGTTCGGGATGGCGTGCGACCAGTCCTGGAAGGGGATAGGCGTGGCAGTGCCGAACTTGTTGTCCAGAATCTCCTTGATGTTGAAGAAGAACACGGCCTGTTCCTTGGCGGGCGTGCCACCGTAGGTGAAACGTTGCCACATCTCCTTGAAGACGGGACCAAACTGTCCGCCGAAGAAGGAGGGCGATGAGGATTGGTCGAAGGTGTAGACACCCTCTTCAGCTGTGGCATCAAGCACTGAGCCGCTGTCGTAGATGACGGCCACTTGGCCGGGAGCCACGAGGATACGGCTGCCTTTTGAGATTTGACCCGTCTTGGTGGTTTGCTTCACCATCAGGGTTTCCATGTCCATGTTGTCGCATTTGATTAGGTCTAACCATTGGTCTTTCAGAGTGCCACCGATGGAGCCTGCTATTGCTTTAATTAGTCCCATAGTTTTTTTTTGTTTAATTGTTGATTTGTTTATCGTTGAAATTGTTGTTTCTGTTTGTAGAGACGCGATTTATCGCGTCTCAAATAATATGGATTTTTTAGAGATGCACGGCTAATTTCGAGAATGGATATCCGTCAGCACCCAATCGTGTTCACCATTGGTGATGACGCTGCCGCAATAGGCGCATTGGCCCGAAGAGGTGACTTCGGTCGGGGCGCCGCAGTTGGGGCAGTTGGTGATGGCGTTGCCTTTCTTGCCCGGGTTGGTCTTCAGGCCGGCCTTGCGGTTGAAGACCATCTCGTATTTCATATACCAGTCGCGGTTGGGGTCGCTCTCCAGCACCTTCTTGGTGGCGTCGTCGATGACATAGTCGCGCATCACGGCGTTGAGCGCCACGATCAGCACTTCCTTGTCGCCGTCTTGGGTGAACGATTGCAGTGAGCAGTGCTTGATGGCAATCTTTTCCACCACGTTGGTCTTGCCGAGGCGGATGTATTCGTCTAATTGTTGTTTGTGTGTATTGAACAAAGACTCGCTCTCAAAGGGGCGGATGGGCTTCCAGTCCTTGGCAGTCCAGGCGGCTTGTATGGTCATAAACACCTCACGAGCGAAGCCGATGAACTTGTCGGATGAGAAGGCCGGGTCGATGGCTTGGATTTGCGCAGCCACCGCAGCACTGTTGTCGAAGTTGAAGTCATTACTGGCCTGTTGGTTCACTCGCTGGTTGATGATATTGGGGTCAGAAGCTTGCTTCTTGGCCTTTCTCCTGCTGATTAAGACAACCACGACAAGGATAACGAGCACAATCATACCCAACACAGGGTTGTCAATCATTAATCCGATCAGGTAACCGATGATGACTCCCCAGTCGCCACTGCCACCGCCATCATAACCACCTCCGCCGCTGCTATAGCGGTTTTGGTTGCCAACGTCGGCAATGGCCATCGTGCAGCATAGCAGAGCCAAGACAATGAAAAGGAAAGGTAAGTATCGTCTTAATTTGTTGAAATCCAGTTTTTTCATAATGCTTATGCGTTGATGAGTATCTCATTAAAACCTACAAAAATAATGAAAAAGATTAAAAAAGTACAATTTTTTGCTGAAAAAAACGAAAAAAAGCCTATTTTTGCAGCGCGAAAAAGCAAAAGGGAGCTTAGCTCAGTTGGTTCAGAGCATCGCCCTTACAAGGCGGGGGTCGTTGGTTCGAGTCCAACAGTTCCCACAAAAAAGGAAGTCATGAGGTGTCATGGCTTCCTTTTGTTTTTGCCCTGCATTACCCTCATCGGTTGACATGCAGTTGACACGTGTGGGGCAAAAATAGGGCAAATATAGTGCAAATATAGTGCAAATAAAAAACCCTAACTCTGTTTTTCAATGAGTTAGGGTTTGTTTTGGTAGTCTCTCCGGGATTTGAACCCGAGTTACCAGGATGAAAACCTGACGTCCTGACCAGACTAGACGAAGAGACCACTTCGTGTCATTTTTGACGCTGCAAAATTAGACAAAATTTTGATACCAACAATAAAATCCTTCAGTTTTTTGAAAATTTTTTTGTAAGACGTTGATTTATAATGTTGTAAACAAGTGTTATTATTCGAACAAAAACGATACTTGGAACATTTTGTTGTGCAATTGGTCAATTGGGGTAGTGTAGATAGGTACTTCGTTCTTTACAATATCAAGCAAGCCGTAGCTCATTTTTACTTCGACACCCATCTTGAACCATTGGTTGTAGAAGTCGAATCCGACACCGATTTCACCAGCAAGGTCGATTCGTTTGGTAACAAAGTTGGCGATTTGATCAACCTGTTGTCCTTGGGCGTTGATGTAGGTTATCAAATTCTTTTTTTGCGTTGCGAGGTCAAGTTTGGGATTGACACCTCCAAAGACGTATGCTCCAATATTGTTGTAGCGTTTCGATCGGTATTTTATATTAAGCGGAAATTCAACGAACGTAGTAAAAATGGCCTTTTCCAAATGTTTCATGTCAGTATTACCGTCATTGTTTAATACGGCAATGTCATATTTCAATTGGCGGTCACTGAAACTTAATGAAGGGATGAAACGCAGATCAAAATAGCGCCCTAGACGTTTACTGCCAACGATACCTACTGTAAAGCCAGGCGTTTGTTTTGTCTCTATGTTATAAATAGTGAGGCTCTGTGCATTTGAAAGCCCGAAAGGTACTAATTTGTCGAGAGACGAATCATATAATATTACTTTGTTTTGATAATCTTCAACCGTTTTGATGGTGTACATCATCTGGTTATAGGCCAACAAAAACCCGAAATGATACGGCTCATTCTCGTATTTGGGCAAATAGTGGATGACTCTCCTTTGGGCTTGGGCTGGGACGACCGTTGCGGCAAGCAACAACGCGACAGCTAGTATTTTCAGCGCTTTTTTCAAGATTCTTTGGTATTAAACGTATAATAAACGAGGTTTGCCCGCTTTTATTGCAGATAACGGCGGCAAAATTAGGAAAAAAAGCAATACGCTTCATTGCCTTTCGGCGCAGTATAAGGTGGCAATGCCGAATGTCAGTGGACGAACGGTACCATGGATGAGCCCATGTTGTGCCAGCAACTCAAGAAAGGCTTTCGGTTTCGGAAACCGTTCCACCGAAGCGGGAAGGTATGTGTACGCACCTTTATCCTTTGAAACGATTTTCCCAATGAAGGGCAGCAAACGCTTGAAATAGAATCGGTAAAGTTGCTTCACAGGGAACCTTTCTGGCATCGAGAACTCCAAGATGACGGCTTGCCCGCCTGGCTTCAGGACGCGGCTGATTCCAGAAAGGCCTTTGCCCAAATCCTCGAAGTTGCGCACACCGAAGGCCACCGTGACGGCATCGAAGCTGTTGTCCCCAAAAGGCAATGCCGCCGCATCGCCAAGGCGCAATTCGATTTGGCTTTCCATCTTTCGTTGGGCGACCTTGGCCTTGCCGATGTCGAGCATCTTCTCCGAGATGTCCATCCCGATGATGTGCGCATGAGGGTTGCGTTTCGCCAAGGCGAGGGCCAAGTCTGCCGTGCCCGTGGCAAGGTCCAAAATGGCTTTGGGCTGGCTTTTCGCGACGGCTTTGGCGGTCTTTTTCCGCCACTCCTTATCTATATTTAAGGAGAGCAGGTGGTTGAGCGCATCGTACTTAGGCGAGATGCGGTCGAACATGGCGGCGATGGGGGAAGTGCTCATTTCAGGCGCGAACTTCACTTCACCGTTTGACATTGGGAATCTTGAACAGCGAGGCGTCGACGCTTGCGGGCAGTTCGATGCTCTCGATCGTGGTGGTCATGGTTCCGTCGGAGTCTTTCTCCACCCGCTTCATGGGAATGCCTTCCCAAATGTAGTACTCGATGGTGGTGCCGTTACGCTTGCCCTTGAAGATGTCGCAAAGTTTGCCTTTCACCGTGGCAGTGCCGTTTTTCTCCAGTTTGCAGCCGTCCACCGTCTTCGAGCCGCTGCCCAGGAAGTTGGTCTCGTTGTTTTTCGTTTGCGTCCAGCCCGTGCTCTTGCTGTACATATAGTGCTTGTCGTCGACGATGAGGTTTTTAATCTGGGGTGCAGTGGCGCTCTTCCACTTGCCGCCGACCTTTTCCTCGCAATGTGTGATCTCGCTGCGCTCCAGGCGGCCGTAGTCGTCCCACCAAGTGGTGTAGTACATGCGAATGTCGCCGCCGTCTTCAACGCGCTTCACGATGCCGCACTTCACCCCATAGCGGGCGTATTGACCTTTGGGCGTTGAGGTGTTCGATTTCTTGCCAATGGTGGGTTTCTTGCCAGCGTTGGTGTTCTTGTCGGTGTCGGTGTTCTTGTCGGAGGAGGATTTCTTTTTAATGGTGGGTTTCTTGCCAGTGTTGGTGTTCTTGTCGGTGCTGGTGTTCTTGTCGGTGGAGGATTTTTTGCCAATGGTGGGTTTCTTGCCAGCAGTGGAGTTCTTGTCGGAGACTTTGTTCTCCTTCTTGGTGGAAGTGCCTTTTGTGGGTTTGCAGATGCTCTCAAGGTTGATCTTGCTGATGGGCTTGTTGGTATAGTGGTTGGTGATGTGGTCCATAGGGATGCCGAATTGCTTGGCGCCTTGCTCGATGTTGAAGGTCTTCACATCCGAGGTGCCGCCCTTGCAGGTGATGTTCTGTCCAGGCTGCAGCACGGTCTTCTTACCCGTCTTCTTGTTTGTGACTGTGACCTTGCCAACAAAGAGCCACACCTTGGATTCCGTACCCGTCTCCTCAAAAGCGAAGATAGTACCGTTTTGACCAGAACAGCATTGTGACAATTCAATTTCAAGACTTTTCCCCTCAGCCATCCTTTTAAGATTTGACCACATCGTGCCTAGCAGTATCTCAATTTTAGAGATGTTTTCTTCTTCTGTTTGGATAACCAATTCAGTCTCAGGCCCAATGCAATACGTGCTCATGTCTTCCAGACCCAAGATGGCCCCAGATTCCTCCTTGGTTCTGATGCGGTCGCATTCGTAGATAATAGTCTCTATTTCGGCATATTCATAAGCGTCATCGTCTTCACAATTAGGTCGGATTGAGACCTCTCCATACAAGTCGTTGAAGCGGATATGGCTGTCGGTCTTTTGGTTATTTAGCCTTTTCATGCACTCGCAATCAGGGTCATCTATTCTATCGTACCCTTGCTGTTCGGGCTCGGGAGTTTTATTCCCAACCTCAAAAGTTCCAAGAACCTCCATTTGGAGTGCGTATGCCCTGGGCTGTGGATCGGGAGTGCGGTAGAATATCGATACAAGAACTTCTGTTGCATCGCTTGGAACCCTAAAGATCTTTGTCTCGTATTCTTTCTCCTCAAAAGTGATGGTCCTGCCATAATAAACAGAGAAAGCGGATCCCTTCTTATAATAATCAAACTGGATGTAAACCTTCGGTTTGCCTTTTCCTGATATTTTCTGCAGATTGGCTGTAATGGTGGCACCAGGAGCAACGGTTCCACTGAGTTCTTGTTTGAGGTTGCCATCGTTTGTGCCTGCATAGATGACCTTTTCAAACTGCGGCTTCCCTTTTTCCGTTACCGTGACGCCTGATATGCTCCACTTCATCTTATGCCTGTCGTTCTCTAACGTGCCTTCAACTTTAGTTTGCGCGTTTGCCACCAGTGCCGTCATCAGCAGCACGAGGGTGGTGAGGGTGGTGTAGAGTTTTTTCAAGGTTTCGAGGATTTAAAGATTTAAGATTTAAGATTTAAGATTCAAAAGTGGCTGTCAGCTGTCAGCAATCAGCTGTCAGCTCGCTGGAGGCAAGGCTGATGGCTGACTGCTGATGGCTGACTGCTTTCTCATATTTCAAGATTTAAGAATCAAAGATTACGGGGCAAAGATAAAAAAAGTTTTGGAAATGAGATTGTCATAGCGTGAGAATGTAGGGCTGTCACATCGTGGCAGCCGCTAAGATTGTAAATAGAATGTGTATAAACGCAAATGGAATGCGGGAGCCGCAACGCGGCAGCTCTACAATGTTGCAGTGCTATAGCCTGCTATTTTTTCAACAATCACCTCCGGTGTAATGCCGTTCATGCAAGCGTAGTCGCCGCGGGAGCACGGTTTGTTGCCATACACCGAGCAGGGTCGGCAGGGCAAATCCAACTGGATGCAATCTTCTGCTTTTTGGTTCCAGCCCAGGAAACCGGCGAAGGGATGTGTGCCGCCCCAAATGGAGACGACCCTCGTGCCCACCAACGATGCCAAATGCATGTTGGCGGAGTCCATGCTGAGCATCATGTCCAACTGGCCCATCAGGGCAAGCTCGCCTCGCAAGCCTTGCTGGCTTTTGGCAGGCTGCACGTTGTTGTATTTGCCGCAAAGGCTCTCGATTTGTCGGCTCTCCTCTGCTCCGCCTCCGAAAAGAAAGACGCGTGTGTTTTCCCTTTCGCTCAAGGCCTTGATGACCAGCTCCATCTTTTCCATAGGATAAACCTTGGCGGGATGCTTGGCGAAGGGCGCGATGCCCACCCAAGTCTCATTGTCTGCTTTTTGCGAGACGCAAAAAGCTGAATAGTCGAGCTTTACGAATTGTTGCTTTATTGGAAACCCCAACTGCTCCAACACCTTAGCATAACGCTCAAAGGAAGTGGCCTGTTGCATAAAAACCTTGTTTTTCTGGCGCGTCAAGGCCTTTTTGCCTTTGCGTCCCTTGTCGATTTTGGCGACTTTTTTTCGGCGCAGACAGCCCTCGCTGCGCAGCCACCAGGTACGCAATACATCGTGGAAATCGGCGATGTAGTCGAAGTCGCTCAGATGGGCATCGCGCCAAAGTCGGCAGAGCCCGAGCAAGCCTTTGTGCCGTCCTTTTAGGTCGGCGGCAATGAAATGCACATTGCCGGGCATGCGCTCAAACAACGGTCTCGCCATCTCGCGGCTGAGCATGGTGATGTCCAACTCGGGATATTGCATGGCCAAGTCGTGGACGACAGGCACCGTCATGGCGATGTCGCCCAAGGCTGAGAACCGGATGACTAAGAGCTTTTTCATTTTTGCCCGTAAAGCACTGGATTCAATGCGGGGTCGTTGTACATCTTCATCTGCTTGTAGACCTTCATGACCTTTTCGCCTTTTTTGTAGCATTCCATCAGTTGGTCGATGGCGGTGCAGAGGTCGGTGTTTTGTTCCTGCAAGACACGTAGTTTTTCCTCACACTTGGCCTTGTGCTCCTCGCTCACATCGGTGCGTTCCACCTCGGCTTTCATGTGGTAGATCTTCAGTTGCAGGATGGAAAGCCGGTCGATAGCCCAAGCGGGACTCTCTGTGTTGAGCGTAGCATTAGGCTGTGGCTCAACACGTTGGAAAAGGAGTACATAGTATCCGTCAATCATCTCCACGATGTCGGTGCGGTCTTGGTTCGACTTGTCGATGCGACGCTTCAAGGCCAGGGCCTCCGTGGGGTCGATGTTCGGGTTGCGGATGAGGTCTTCCAAGTGCCACTGCACCGTGTCGATCCACACCTTATTATAAAGGTACCATTCGATGGTCAGCTTTTCATACGGGTTTTCGCAAGGATGGTCCACATCGTCAAACTTGTGATAGTCTTCGATGGCTTGGTTGAAGATGGGGAGGATGGGTTCGGTGGAGAGGATGATCATGATGTGTATGTTTCAATGTTTCTTAAAAAGGACGGGCCTTCGACAGGCTCAGGCACCTGCAAAAAAGCGAAGGTCCCTGAGCCCGTCGAAGGGCCGACTTGATTTAATGCAGTTTCGCCAGAGCGGCCTTAATGCGCTTCACAGCCTCGATGAGTTTGTCCTCAGAGGTGGCATACGACAGACGGATGCAGTCGTCGTTGCCGAAGGCATTGCCAGCCACGCAAGCTACGTGAGCATTATAGAGCAACCACATGCAGAGGTCGTCGCTACCCTTGATGACGGTCTCGCCGTCAGTCTTGCCGTAGAACGACTTCATTTCGGGGAAGACATAGAAAGCGCCGGCGGGTGTGTTGCACTTCACGCCAGGGATTTCGTTCAGCAGTTTCACGAAGGTGTCGCGGCGGTGACGGAAGGCAGCCAGCATGTCTTGGATCTCTTTCGAGTTCTCTGGGCTGAGTTCCATAGCCTTGGCAGCGGCGGCTTGTGCGATGGTGCAGATACCGGAGGTAATTTGGCCTTGGATCTTGTTGGTGGCCTTCACGATGGCTTGCGGAGCGGCGATGTAGCCGATGCGCCAACCCGTCATGGCATAGCCTTTGGCCACGCCGTTGACGAGGACAAGTCGGTCCTTTAAGAAGTCGAATTGTCCCATGCTCTCGTGCTTTTGCTCGTATTGGATGAACTCGTAAATCTCATCGGAGATGATGATGATGTTCGGATATTTCTTCAGCACCTCGGCGATGGCAGTCAGCTCAGCCTTGGTGAACACGCTGCCGCTGGGGTTGCAAGGCGTGTTGATCATGAAGACCTTAGTCTTGGGCGTGATGGCCTTTTCGAGTTGCTCAGCGGTAATCTTGAAGTCGTGGGCGATGTTGCTCTTGACGATGACGGGCACGCCGCCAGCCAGCTTCACCATTTCGGGGTAGGAGACCCAGAACGGGGCAGGGATGATGACTTCATCGCCGTCGTTGACGACAGCCAAAAGCACGTTGTTGATGGCTTGCTTGGCGCCGTTCGAAACCAGCACGTCAGTCTCTTTGTAGTCGAGGCCGTTGTCGCGTTTCAGCTTGTTGGCGATGGCCTTACGCAGTGCGGGCGTGCCAGGAACGGGCGGATAGTGCGTGTCGTTGCCGTTGATGGCGTCGATACCGGCTTGCTTGGCCGATTCGGGTGTGTTGAAGTCGGGCTCGCCGATGCTCAGGCTGATGACGTCGATGCCTTGGGCTTTCAGTTCACGACTCTTGTTGGTCATGGCCAAGGTAGCAGACTCAGCCATGTTCAAAACTCTGTTGGAAAGGATGATTTCGCTCATTTTATGTTTAAGTGTTGATTGTTTATGTGTTTAATCGTTGTTTTGACGCGGGACTTCGGGACTCCGGGACTTCGGGACTTCGGATCGATTCACGTCTCGCAGTCTCTAAGACCCGCGTCTTTGGAAGGGCAAAGGTAGGCCTTTTTTTAATAGGTAGGGCAGAATTGCTAAATTTTATTCTTTTCATGCAAAGAAACAGTTGCGTAATAGTTTTTTTTCTATTTTTGCAGTTTGATTGAATGAATTGTATAATTAAAAAAATAAGAATTATGCGTAAAAACGTTATGAAACTCTTTATGGCCGCCCTCCTGATCGTTGCGGCAGTGCCATTTGTGAATGCTCAAGTGCAAGTGGGCGACATTCTTTGTGAAGGCGACCGTGTGGTCAGTCTGTCAGATTATGATGCAGCCAACGACGCAGCCATTGGCGTTGTGTTTTATGTGGATGGAACAGGCCAGCACGGATGGGCAGTGTCATTGGATAACGTGGGCCAATGCTCTTGGGGAAACTATGATGAAGACACCAAATTGGACAATGTGACAAGCAATTTCAGAGCTGCTCGCGACATGGATGGTAAAGCTCATACTGAGACTATTCTTGAGGAAAATGCAGGCTATCCGGCTTTCGAGCTTATGGATTTCGAAAACGGCTGGTATCTTCCTGCAGTTGGCCAAATGAAATACCTCTATGCCAGCTTCGACGAAGTGAATAAAACGCTTGAGAAAGTTGGTGGCACGATTTTCGAGCGCAATGGATATACCTATTGGTCTTCCACAGAGCACGATTCTGATGATGCATGGTACATGTGCTCTATCGGCGGATTTGGAAACACCTCCGACAGTTTCAACGACTGCAAGACGTCTTCCAGATACGTCAGGAGTGTGAAAGATTTCTAAATCTTGCAACTTCATTGCCTGTAGTAAGGCGTGAGATAAACGTCATTACGAACGCTCAGCATGTGTTTTGATTTCTACGTATGTATTGCGTGGAAAAAGGATTTCATAAACATGTGCTGAGTGTTTTTTCCATTATAACTGGATTTCAAAACTATGAACACCTGGATAATCTATTCATTGATGGGCGCGGGCCTTTTGTTGATGGTCGCTGCCATGATCCTTTTGTCTCGACTGATTAGGATGAAAGACGCTGAACTCCGCAATGGAAGCAAGATGGAACTGAAGGTGCAAGCCTTGAAAATCATTATGCCACTGAAAGTGCAGGCGTATGAGCGTTTTCTGCTCTATCTCGAAAGGGTTCAATTGCCCCAGTTGGTGAAACGTGTCTATACGCCTGGCATGGAGAAAGGCGCGTTCCATCTTCAATTGCTGCAAAACGTCCGCGAGGAGTTTGAGCACAACCTCGCCCAGCAGTTGTATGTTTCCACCTCCACTTGGAACGCTGTGGTGAACGCTAAGGAAGAGCTTGTCAACCAAATCAATACGACTTTTGAGCAGCTGAAGGACGAGGAGGATGTCTCCATTTTGGCACAGAGCCTTGTGGCCTTGCCCAATCCCATGGTGGAGCAGGCCGTAGCCATCTTGAAGCGTGATTTTGAACGGCTGCTATAAAACACTAAAACAATGAAATTCACCGCTACTCAAATCGCTGGAATCCTTGAAGGCAAGGTGGAAGGCAACCCGAATGCCGAAGTCTGGAACGTGGCCAAAATCGAAGAAGGCGCCCCGGGCATGATCAGCTTTTTGGCGAATCCTAAATACACGCACTATATCTATGAGACCCAGTCGAGCATTGTCATCGTGAATGATGATTTCGAGGCCACGGCGCCCATCAGCGCCACTTTGATTCGCGTGCCCGATGCCTACGCTTCGTTTGCCAAATTGCTGGCCTTTTACGATCAGATGACCCAAAACAAGCAGGGTAGTTCATCGCTGGCTTTTGTCTCATCTTCGGCGCAATGTGGCGAGAATGTCTATCTCGGTGAATTCGCCTTCGTGGGTGAAAATGCCAAAATCGGCAACAATGTGAAGCTTTATCCTCAGGTGTATGTCGGCGATGGCTGCGTCATTGGCGACAATACGGTTTTGTATCCTGGTGTCAAGCTGTACCGTAATACGGTCATTGGCAAGAATTGTATCCTCCATGCAGGTGCGGTACTCGGTGCCGACGGCTTCGGTTTTGCGCCACAGCCTGACGGCCATTATGAGAAAATCCCACAGGTAGGTAATGTGGTCGTTGAGGACAATGTGGAAATCGGTGCCAACACCACCATCGACCGCTCTACCATGGGCTCGACGCGTGTCTGTAAAGGGGTTAAATTGGACAATCTAATCCATCTTGCACACAACGTAGAGATTGGTGAAAACTCCGCTTTGGCGGCCCAGGTGGGTGTCAGCGGCTCGACGCATCTCGGAAAGAATTGTGTTGTTGGCGGCCAGTCGGGTTTTGTGGGGCATATCAACATTGCCGATGGTTCAAAGTTTGGCGGACAGAGTGGCATCATGGGCAGCATCAAGGAGGAAAACAAGGAGTTTATGGGCACGCCGATACAGCCGTTGAGGCAGTATCTGGTCTCCAATGCCCGATTCCGCCATATTGACGAAATGGCTCGCAAATTGGATGCCCTTGAAAAGGAATTGGCCGAATTGAAAAAACAATCCTAAACCTGTAGAGACGTAGCGTGCTACGTCTCACCCCAAATAATTCAGATCCAACCTTTTATCCTATAGTATGCCAGCGCGAAATATTCTCTCGCGCAGGTAATCTCCAGCTTCAAGTAATTGAAAAACGTGTAGCGCATCTTGACGCTTTCAATGGATGGAATCGCTTCGTTTCCACCGAGTTCCCGTTTCTTCAGCGACAGGTCGAAATCGACGGTGGCGGGATAGGCTGCTTTCCCGATGACGTTTTGGAATCCTGCCTTGTTGAGGCATTTCACCGTGCGCCTGACATGCTCGGGTGAGGTGATGACAATGAAAGGCTTTTCAGCCAGTTCTGGATAGTTCGCCATGAGTCCCAATGCCTGTGAACGTGTATTGGCTCCTTCGGTCATATATAATATGCTGTCAACGCCATCTTGGCGCAGAAGTCGGGTCATTTCAGCCTGGCAGAGGGAATCTTCAGGATGCACCAAAATGACTGGGATTTCAAAATGCGTGGACAATGCTGCCGTGTGGTAAAGCCGTATAAGGTTGTCTTCGGAGGGCATTCCCGCTCCGCCGAACATCACAATGTGTCGGGGCTGCATAAGCGTATCGCTCTCATTCGGGTTCTGCCCCAAACGGTAATAAGCGTAAAATGGCACGGAGGTGAAAGCTAAAACTAACATCACGAAAAACAGTGCTCCGAGAGTAAAAAATGTAATTTTTATTATTCTTCCTAAGTGCTTCATTGTGCGTGTGTTCTGTTTGAAATGCTTCCTAAAAGTGTGTAAAGATACGGTTTTTTTTGGCGCTTGTAGAATAATTTCCTATTTTTGCCCGTTTTTTGTGGGAATGTTCCACACAACTTCGTTTTTATGCAAGATAAACAATGTACGCTCAAAAAAAGAGTCAGTGTTAAAGGGGCAGGTCTCCACACGCGTCAGTGCGGCACCCTCACCTTCAATCCGGCTCCTATAAATTCTGGAATTCGCTTTCGTAGAATTGATATAGAAACCCAACCCATTATTGAGGCTGATGTCGACAATGTGATTGATACAGCTCGCGGTACGACCCTCGGCAAGGGCGGTGTGAAGATTTACACCGTTGAGCATGTCTTGGCTGCTTTGCGTGGCATGGGTATCGATAATGTACTGATTGACATCGATGTTGAAGAGACTCCCATCATGGATGGTAGCGCCAAATTCTTCGTTGAGGCCATCCATCAGGCGGGTATCGTTGAGCAGAATGCCCCTCGCAATTATCTTGTCATCGAAGAGCCGATTTCCTATAAGAATGAAGTTTTGGGCATTGAATTGAAGATTGAGCCGGCCGATTCTTTCCAAATCGATGTAAAGGTGAAATACAATACCAGGGTGCTTGATGAGCAACATGCTTCCTTGCACGATCTGAAGAACTTCGAAAGCGAGATTGCACCTTGCCGTACTTTTGTTTTCCTGCATGAACTTGAGACGCTTATTAGCCGTAACCTCATCAAGGGTGGCGACTTGACTAATGCTATTGTGTTTGTCAACCGCAATGTCTCTTCCGAAGAACTTGACCATATTGCCGCTTTCTTTAAGAAGCCGAAAGTCACGGTCAAGGAATGCGGTATCCTGAACAATGTGGAACTCTATTTCGAAAACGAGCCTGCCCGTCACAAGCTGTTGGATGTCATCGGTGACCTCACTTTGGTCGGTCGTCCTATTCTTGGTAAAGTGACTGCTGTGAAGCCTGGCCACTTCTCCAACACCTCTTTCGCACGAAAGATTAAGCACACCTTATTATATTAAACGAAAGACTTTGTGCCCCGTTCCACTCTAAACACTAAACTCTAAACTATGAACATGGCCTATATTCACCCGAATGCCCGCATCGCTGAAGATGTGAAGATCGAGGCTTTCGCATGGATTGGCGAAGACGTTGAGATTGGCTCGGGCACTTGGATTGGTCCCAATGCTGTCATTATGGACGGTGCCCGCATCGGAAAGAATTGCAAGATTTTCCCTGGTGCGGTTATCTCTGCCATTCCTCAAGACTTGAAATACAAAGGTGAGACCACCTATTGCTATATCGGCGACGGTACAACGGTACGCGAGTCGGCAACGGTCAACAAAGGCACGGCTGCCTCAGGAAAGACTGTTGTGGGTGATGATTGCCTGCTCATGGCTTTCACCCATGTCGCGCACGACTGCTACCTTGGCAACCATGTCATCATGGCCAATGCGGCTACTTTGGCGGGTCATATTACTGTTGATGACTGGGCCATCTTTGGCGGCTTGGCAGCTGTGAGCCAGTTCTGCCGTATCGGCTCCCACGTGATGATTTGCGGTGGGGCTTTGGTCAATAAGGACATTCCTCCGTTTGTGAAAACAGGTCCAGGCTATCCGGTGTGTTATGCTGGCGTCAATTCCATTGGTTTGATGCGTCGTGGCTTCTGCCGTCAGCGCATCAATGCGATTCAGGATGTCTATCGAGTGATTTACAGCGTCGGAATGAATATCAGCCAGTCGGTGCAATATATCCGTGAGAACCTTCCCGTTTCGGAAGACCGCGATTTCATCCTTGATTTCATTGAGAATTCCAAGATCGGCATCATGAAGAATGCCATCGGTAACGAAGACTGATTTCCCGCTTATTTCAATAACACTTCTGCCGCCCGCAAAGCTTCGGGTGTCACTTGGTCGTTGCTGAGCATCTTGGCGATTTCGGTGATGCGCTCTTCGTGTTGCAAAACGCGGATATGTGATTTGGTGCGCGTGCCTTCGTTGTCCTTGTAAATGAAATAATGGTGCTCGGCTTGGCTGGCCACTTGAGGCAGATGGGTGATGGAGATGAGTTGGAGAGAAAGTCCCATTTGCCGCATGATGCTTCCGATTTTGGCCGCCACTTCGCCCGAAACACCCGTGTCGATTTCGTCGAAAATGAGGGTGGGGATGTAGTTGTAGCTTGAAATCGCACTCTTGATGGAGAGCATCAAGCGTGAGAGTTCGCCCCCTGAGGCCACTCGGCGGAGGTCATCAACGGCAATGCCTTTGTTGGCAGAGAAAAGGAAACGGATTTCATCACAGCCCTTGCTGCCATAGTTGGTTTGACTATCCACGCAGACTTGGAATTGGGCAAAAGGCATGGCCAATTGCCGCACTAGTGCCGTGACTTTCTCGCTGAAAGCTATGGCGGCTTGGCAACGTTTGTCATGCAAGACCTTGGCATGGCTTGAAAGCCGTTTTTCGCTTTCTCTCAGCTCTTTTTCTGCCTTGGCAATGGCCTCATCGATGTTTTCGAAGGCATTCACTTTCTCTTTTAGACCGTCTCTCAAGGTGATGAGTTCATCAAAGTCGTTCACGCGATGCTTCATCATCAGACGGCTGAGCAGGTCGTAGCGTTCTTGAAGGCTTTGCAGTTGCTCTTCATCGAATTGGGTGTCGTCTTCCTTGCGGCGTAGGTCGTAGGCAATGTCTTTCAGCTCCACTTTTAGGTTTTCGACGCGCTCCTCAATGCTCTCAGTGTCGGGAAGGAGTTGGCGCATACGATGCAAAGTGCTTGCTAAGGCGTTCATTTGCCCCAGAATGGCGTTTTCCGAGTCGTCCATCAATCCATTGGCGTTGACGAGCAAAGTCTTGATTTCCTCTGCGTTCTCCATTACGTTGAGAGTCTGTTCTATATCGGCATATTCACCTTCCTTGAGTTGGGCTTTGTCGAGCTCGTTCAACTGGAATTTCAAGTAGTCGTTCTCGGCGGTGTTTTTGGTCGCCATCTCCTTCAAGTCGTCCAATTTACGCTTGAGGATATTGTAATTGCCGTATTCTGTCTGATAATCAGCTAAAACCGCTTCGTTTTGAGCGATTTCGTCCAATAGTTTGAGCTGAAAGTCGGCATCGGTGAGCAAAAGGGAATCATGCTGTGAATGGATGTCAACCAGTTGGCTTCCAATCTCTTTCATGGTTTGCAAGGCCACAGGTGTGTCGTTGATGAAAGCGCGACTTTTCTTTTGCGGGTTAAGTTCGCGGCGGAAGATGGATTCGCTTTCAAAATCAAGGTCATTAGCCTCAAATAGGGGCTTCAGGTTTTCATCGTTGAGTTCAAACTGGGCTTCAACGACACATTTCTTGTCTTTGTCGAAGAGCACGTTGGTGTCGGCGCGGTCGCCCAAGGCAAAACCTAAGGCGCCGAGCAAGATGGACTTGCCCGCACCAGTTTCGCCAGTGATGACATTGAAACCACTCTCGAAACTGACACTCAGCTCGTCAATCAAGGCGTAGTTACTGATGTGCAGTTGCTTGAGCATAATGATGTGAAAACTTATAGCCTGCCGGTATTTTTCAGCATATCCTCATAGCGCGAGGTCTGCGAAGGATCGATGGTCTTCATGATGTTGGAAGCTTCGGTCCTGATTTTCATGTCGCCTTGAGAGAAAATCTGTATGATTTCATCTCGTTTGCTCTCGATGAGCAGTTGAAGGAAATAGCACATCGAGTTGCGCTCGTAGACACTCTGTAATTGTACGATGGCGCCAAGTATGGCTTCACGTGCCTGATCGGGTTTCTCTGACATCATGTCCAAACCGTAACGGTGGTAGTCGTATAAGAACTGATGCAGCGGCTGGTAAGTAGGATTGTTGATGTCACTGATGATCGCGTAACGGTTTTGTCGTCCCGTCGAGCTCCAGCCATTTTCCGACCCTGGGTCTTGTGGGGCGGTATGTGCGATGGTCTCCGCAATAGCGAAGAAGGGCTCGCCGCCATTGGGGGAGAAGGAGTCGAAATCGAGGCCGAGGAAGAGGTAGACGTAGAATCCGATGGTGCTTGTGATGTTGGAGATGTAAGTGTTTGGATTGAAGTCAAGCGTCTGTCCGTCAGTGTACTCGAAATAGAACTTGCGGTCGATGTAGTTGAACATCGGTGTGTTGTAACTCGATTTGTAAACCGGACGACGCAATGCCAAGTTGATCTCAGCGGTGAAGTAGTTGCCTTCGCGGCTGAGGATGTCAATGAGCATTGAGCATTCAATCTTTTCAGCTTGTCTGAAGTTGATCTCCGTGAATTTCGTGTTGTTGATAAACTCATAGAGGGAGGTCTGCAGGTTCTGGTAGATGGTCTTGTCGCTACCTTGCACCTTGTTGGAATTGACGCGCACGTCGCATTGTAGCTCTTGCGCTTGCATAGTGCTGAAGTTCAGCAGGCAACCGAAGGCTACGAGTAGTGTGGCAAAGACTCTTTTCATGGTATCTCCCTTTATGATGTTACTCCAATCAGAAAGCTTCCTGGTTTTCCTTGGCGGGGTTGCGGAAATAGATCTGGTCGTGGAGGAATTCGTGGATGGCAATCAGCGTGGGCTTGGGCAAACGCTCGTAGAACTTGGCGATTTCGATTTGTTCCTTGTTCTCAAACACTTCTTCCAGACTGTCGTTGGTGGCGGCAGCAAACGACTCAATCTTCTCATTGAGCTCAGCCTTCATCTCAGAGGCGATTTGGTTGGCCCTGATGGAAAGGATGGCAACGGTCTCGTAAATGTTACCTGTGCCTTTGTAGAATTGGTCTTTCTGACGGGTGACCACCGTCGTTTCGGTTTTAATCTTCTTAAAATCCATAGTTATTTGATGTTTTCTAATTTCTTTCTTGCTTTGGCGGCAATGCCGTTCACGTCTTGCAGGTACTTGCTGCTGGGATAAAGATAAGCCAGCGTGTTGCACTGCTCGACGCATGATTCATAACGCTCGCGTTGCTTTTCTGTGACACTGTTCTCGGCATAGTCGTAATAGGTCTTGGCCATGTCGTAGAGTATCTCCTCGCGGTGCGAAGTGTTGGGATATTTCTTCAGCATGTTCTCAAACGAAGTGATGGCAGCACTATAGTTTTCCATGCGATAGAATAATCTGCAGATGTTGTATTCCTTTTCTTCCAGCTTATCGTTGAGTTCGGTCAACAAATGTTGCGCTCTGCTCAGGCTGTCGCTGTTTGGATATTGGTCGATGAAGCCTTTCAACTGCTTGATGGCACTATGAGTGCTGGTTTGGTCCAATCCCGACTCGGGCGAAACCCGATAGCTGCAATAGGCACTCATGTAAGCGGCTTTTTCGGCATCCTTTGAGAAAGGATAGGTCTGCACGAAACGGTTAAAGTAGTAACCCGCGATTTCAAAATCGTCTTGATAGTAGTAACACAAAGCGGTCTTGTAGGTAATTGACTCGCCTTTAGGCGTGTTGCGGAACGAGGACTGCAAAAGGTCGAACAACTGAAGGGCATGGTTGTAGTCACCGCGCTCAAAGTAATCCACTGCGACCTCATACTTCATCTCGTTGTCGGTGCTCTTTACCAAACGGTTGAAATCGTTGCACGAGGTGAAGGCTACAAGACCCAAAATTGTCAATATCAATATCCTATTTTTCATCGGGCTGCAAAATTACTCATTTTTACGTTACTAACGAGTGGTTTCTGCTTTTATTTTTCAATGACTATCTTTTCAACGAAGCTGTCACTCTCGCAATTGATATGAAGGAAGTAGATGCCAGGGTTCAGGTTCTCGCCACTGATTTGGTGGCTGTTGTCGTTGAATTGTCCTGAAACGACAATTTGACCGAGACTGTTGTAAAGCTCATATTTGACGTTACCTTGGGCTTGGATGGTGAAGCTGTCATGGCATGGGTTGGGATAGATGCTTGGACGGAAAGTCATCTCGTCCACCGAATAATCTCTGATAGTGACTGTGACTTCTCCCATTCCAGTGTTGCCATCGCTGTCGGTCACAATGACTTTATAGACCGTTTCGGGGTCAACAGGACTGGCCACGGGATTGGCAATGTTTGGATTGTCAAGGGTTTCGACCGGCTCCCAAAGGTAGGTGTATTCTCCCGAACCACCAGTAACAGTCACGGTGAGTTGGCTGCTTTCACCTTCATTGATGATATCGGGATTGGCCGTAACGGAGATGATCATCGGCTCGTAGTTGCCAACACAGTTGATGGTGGCCACCCAGCCCGAAGCGGTTGTGTTTTGGTCGGAGATGAAGTGGAAGGTCAGGGCGCCTTCGGCATTGGTCGCAGTGATGGTGCCGGGTGAGTCGCTTCCACTGTATCGTCCAATTTGGGTGTCGGGTTGCACCGTAGCACCGTCGTAAACGTAAAGGAAGTCCCAGCCGCTCTCAGTACTAAATTCGGTGAAGTCGACTCGAATCATGCTGCCTTCCGTGGCGGGTCTGAAGGTCATGGTGTAGTCTTTGTTGCTGGTGTAGTTGCTGTTGGCGCCGCCATCGTCATAGAACAAGGCGCCACAGGTCTCCACCGAGCCGTTTTGCATGTTGTAGGCTTCGGCCACATGGATGTAGTTCTCCTTGGTCAAGGTCTGGCTGTCGCCGTTGGCGTCGGTGATGGTGAGCGTCACATCGAAGTCGCCGACTTCGTTGTAGGTGACGGTGGGATTCTGCTGGTTGGAAGTGGCAGGGGTGCCGCCTTCGAAGGTCCAACTCCATGAGCTGATTTCGCCAAATGAGCCGTCGGTGAAGTTGACGCTGCCGCCAAGGGCGACTTGCGTGGTCGATGCGCTGAATGAAGGCAATATGCAACTGCCAGGGACGAGTTGAATGTCAAAATGTTTCGTTTCGCCGTCGGCAATGGTCACGTCAAAGATTTTCGGGCAATAGCCGTCCTTGCTGACGATGAAAGTATAGTTGCCGCCTTTGATGGGACGGTAGAAGTCGCCAGCAGTGTGAGAACTCACTTCCGAACCGTGATGGTCGTGGCCACTGACGGTCACCAAAGCGCCGCTGATAGGCTCACCAGTGATGCTGTCGGTGACAGTGCCTTGCACGCCGTTGAGCACTTGCTCAATGAAGGTCAACATGCTGTTGTGGTTGTAGTTCCAGAAGTTGGGCAGTTGTGAGGCGTTGGGAGTCTTGTCATTGGAGCATTCGATGGTAACTTCACGGCATTGTGCGTAGTAGTTCATGTAGTCTTGACGGCTACCGTTTATGGTGTACCACGAATACCCGTTGATGATGCCGTTGTTGTAGGAGTTCATATAGTTCGAACTGACTTCATGCGTGAGGTCGGCGTATTCGTGGCAGACCAATTGCCACCAGGCATCGTCGGCATGAAGGGGCTGGTAGGTGTCCCAAGGGTAGTTCATCACTTCCGATCCCCCGTGATAGTTGGCGCTCATCGTGAAGAGGTGTTCCTGTGCCAGGTCCATCATCCATTGGCACTCGTCCTGGTAATAGGATTGTCCATCGGGGTGGGGACCATCGTCAAAGTCGGGAAAGTGGCGATTGAGGTCGATGTTGTGGGCATTGTATCGAGTGGCGCCATAAACGCTGTTGTTGCCCCCATGATAGGTGCCGTCGGGGTTGGTGCAGGGGAAGATGAAGAGGTCCACACTGTCCAAGATATTGGTGATGCGTTCCTCGTTGCTGGTGCAGAACTCGTCGATGAGACGCAGCATGAGGATCATGCCGGTCACTTCGTCGCCGTGCATCGTCGAGGTATAGAGGAATTTGGGCTTGCCGTCGGTTTCGCCGCGACCAAGGCGGGCGCCCATCATCTTGCGGCCACTGGCAAGTGTGCCGAGCTCAAGGTAGGTGCAACGGTCAGGGTGGTCGGTGGCGAACTGTTGCATCATGGCTTCATATTCACCGTAGGTGAGGTACGAATCCCAATCATAAGCAGCACGAGTAGCGTCGTGCATGACCGGTTGCTGCCTCATCGAAGGCGGAGTCATCAAAGTGGGTTGGTAGCCTCTTTGGATAAGGTTGTCGAATTCACGTTGGTTGGCGTATGCGATGACGGTCTTGCCATCGGTGCCGTCAACGGAGCAAAGGTCGCTGATGGCTTGGATTTCGGTGGGTTTCTGAGCGGTCAGACTAAAATAATACTCCCCACGGTTCTTCATCAGTTGCTCAAGGTCATTTTGGCTTTCCTGAGCGAAAACGCTGCCGTAAATGATGACGGCGAGCGATAGGATAAAATAATGTAAAGCTTTCATTTATTTGTTTTTCAATTGTTTCCATTCTTCAATAATGTCCGATTCCACCTTTTCGTTCACAGGAACCAAAGGCAGCCTCAACACATTCTGGCAAAGTCCCATGTGGTTCATCAAGCATTTGATGCCCGCAGGGTTGCCATCGGCAAAGATAAGTTGGTTCATGCGGAGCATGGCATAGTGAAGGCGTAAGGCTTCTTCGGTGCGACCTTCTTTCATGGCACGCATCATGCGGCTGAAGGGCTTCGTGTAGGCATTTGCTGCCACCGAAATCACACCTTGAGCGCCCAAAGTCATCAGGGGCTGGGTGATGCCGTCATCGCCCGATAGCACATCGAAGTCAGTGGGCTTGTCGCGCAGGATCTCCATGATTTGCTGCAGATTGCCCGAAGCTTCTTTCACAGCGATGATGTTGGGATGTTTTGCCAATTCCACACAGGTGGCGGCTTGTAGGTTCACGCCCACGCGGCCTGGCACATTGTAAACCACGACAGGCACAGGACTGGCATTGGCGATGGCCTCAAAGTGGGCTTTCATGCCGCGTTGGTTGGGTTTGTTGTAGTAGGGTACGACGCTCAAAATGCCTTGGATGCCAGTAAAGTCTTGTGCTTTGATGGCTTCGATGACGGCTTGTGTGTTGTTGCCACCCATGCCGAGCAAGATGGGCAAACGACCATTATTGGCCTTCAATATTGTGCTAATAACCAGTTTCTTTTCTTCAACTGAAAGGGTAGGGGCTTCCGAGGTGGTGCCCAAAACGACCAAGAAGTCGGCACCATTGTCGATGACATGGTTGACGATTTTTGTCAAAGCCTCGAAATCGACGGAATGGTCGGCTTTAAATGGAGTGATGAGGGCGATGCCCGTACCTTTAAATGGATTGTATTTCATAGTTATATGCTGAGTTAAGGATGGATCCTTGAGCCTGCGGTTGCTGAGCGCAGCCGAAGCATCGAAAGGCCCGTATTTATGGATTCTGTGCAGTTGGCCCCGATAGAGCCTTCAGGTAATTATGCAACACATGGATGTTCGAAACAGGGTCGGTGGCTCGAGGATTCTCGATGATCAAATCATAGATGGCTTGGTTCTTGCTCTCGTGGAAACAAATTCTGAAGTCTGTCTTGGGCAGGGTGCAGAGGTAGTCGCTGACATCCGCATTCTTGCCCGCCATATTGATGAGTATTGCGCTGAAAGGCAGCTTTTTGATGAATTCGTGCTTGTCAGGTTTCAGCACACTCATGAAACCGAAGTCTTTGGGCGTAATCTCGGTATAGAGGTCGCTTTGCAGGATAGTGTCTGACATCTGGTTGCAAAGTATGACAAATCCGCATCGGCTGGCACCAAATAGACTTTTCGCACTGCTCTCAATGTTCTTGACGATGCTTTTGTCGCCTTCGTCCAAGATAATCAAAATAGAGCTAAGTCGCTGAAGATTAGGCATTTTTACCATAGGTTTTTCAGCGAGGAACTGCTCCAAGGCTTTTTTTAAGGCCCTGTTTCTGAGGTAGGATGAAAAATTCATGCTGCAAATGTAGTGTTTTTCTATGAGATAACGCTTATTTTTGCAAAAAACGCTAATTTTGCACTAAAATTTTGTCAAGGCATTCATGAATGCTTGAAAAAAGATAAGGATATGATTGTCACTATTTTAGGAAGCGGAACCTCGCAAGGTGTCCCGGTTATTGGTTGCACTTGTCCCGTGTGCCAGTCCAAGGACCCGCGCGACAAGCGTCTCCGCACCTCTATTTTGATTCAGACCGATGAAGTGACGGTGGCCGTGGATGCCGGTCCCGACTTCCGCCAGCAGATGTTGCGTGAAAATGTCACCAAGCTTGATGCGGTGCTTATCACGCACGAGCATAAGGACCATATTGGCGGCCTCGATGACCTCCGCCCTTATATCTTCAAGCAGCAAAAGCCCATGACACTTTATGTTGATGATACCGCTTTGCCGGAAATCAAACGCGAGTATTCTTACGCTTTCGATGAGCATCCGTATCCTGGTGCTCCGACCTACGACATTCACCGTCTTGATGAGACGCCTTTCGACATTGGTGATTTGCATTTCATCCCCATCAAACTGAAGCATTACACCTTGACTTGTTATGCCTTCCGCGTTGGCAATTTCGCCTATGTCACCGACCTGAGTGAGATATCCGAAGAAGCGATTGAAAAACTGCAAGGTGTTGAATATCTGGTTATTGAGGCTTTGCAAAAGAATAAACACTATTCGCATCTCACTTTGGATGAGGCGATTGAAATTTCCCGAAGGGTGGGAGCGAAGAGGACCTGGTTCACGCATTGCAGCCACAGCATGGGCCTCGCCGCTGAAGTCAACCGTGAACTCCCCGACGGCATGATGCTTGCCTATGACGGACTGAAAATAAAGATATAGCTATCAGCTGTCAGCAGTCAGCTATCAGCTCCGATTTAACCAAGCTGTAAGCTGACGGCTGACAGCTGAATGCCAATCTAGAATCATTGAATTTTAAATTTTGAATCTTGAATTTTGAATCTTGAATTTTGAATCTTGAATCTTGAAATATGAAAGCAACCTATTCCCAAAGACTGATCAAACTCGCCGACCTCAACCACCACCAGACTTTTTTTGCAGGTCGTTGCTCCGAGTATTTCTTGGAGAGTTCTTATTTCGCTGTGGCGCAGTATGTTGATACGAAAGACACCGTCCTGCTTGTGCTCCATGGCATCGATTTCAAGTTCCCGATTTTCGCGGGCGACATCGTTACCTTCGAGAGCAAAGTCATCTCCGTGGGTCGCAGCACCTTGACCGTTTACACGAAAATGTACCGCAGCCGCGAACCCGAAAAAATCGCCGCTGATGGCTTCGCCACTTTCTCCTATTTGGATGAAAACCACCATTCCCGCCCACACGGCATCACGCTGGAGCCTGAAACGGATGAGGAACGTTTTTTGCAGCAGCAAGCTTTGGAGGTGATGGAAGACTCGAAGCGTAGAGCTAAGGCAATGAATGAGAAAAAGTATTAAAGTGCTAGATTATCAAATATCATTATATTTGCAGCAGAAACAAATTCAAAACAATAACGCCATGAAAAAAGTAAGTATTTCCATCGTCATTTTGACCATATTGATGGCATTGTCAAGTTGCCAGAAAAAAAGCAGTGAAAAAGACATCCTTTCATTTAAGTTCGTTTCTCCTAACATCGAGGCATCAATTGATGACAAGAATATCGTTGCAATAATGCCTTCTGGTACTGATGTGACGAATTTAGTACCGGTCATTTCGGCTTCCGATAAAGCAACGGTTAATCCTGCTTCGGGTGAACCTAAGGACTTCACTCAGCCAGTTTCCTATACGGTAACTGCCGAAGATGGCTCGCAAGCTGTTTATTCAGCTATTGTCATTGTTAAGGCTAAGAGTAGCGAGAAAAGAATCCTATCGTTTAGGTTTGCTTCTTTAGATCTTAATGCTACCATTGATGAAAGCACGAAAGAAATAAAAGTCACAGTTCCGATGGGTACTGATGTCTCAGCTTTGGTGCCCACCATTACAGTATCTATGGGAGCAAGTATTGACCCAGTCTCGGGTGTGTCCATTGACTTCACCCAACCTGTAACCTACACGGTGACTGCTGAAGACGGCTCTCAAGCCAGTTATACTGCTATTGTTACTGTTGATATGCCAGAGAACCCTTTCTTTGGAGTATGGGGTGTCGAACAAATTGATTACTACAACATTGATTATGCTGGCAATCCGATTGCTGCTTCCTTGGAGACACTCAATTTCAATCCATACGACATTGACAACGGTATCCAATTGGTTTTCAGGGAAGACGGATTGGGTGAAATTCGAGATAGTGCTATTGATACAATTTGGATGGATGACAACTACATTGTTTGTCCTGATACTGTTATTGTGATGAGATACACTTATTCTTTTGATTTTGAGACTTCCATTTTGTATATGAATAGGGAAGATGGACGGGCTTTTGTGCTTCAGATTGTGGAACAAAATGCAGATGCTTTTGTTTATGAAAATGAATATGCCCAAGATTATGTCGAAAAGGCTTATCTTAGAAGAATTACATCTGTTCCTGACAAGTCGAAACCAACAAGCTTTATAAACCAGGCAAAATCTTATAAATATAAGAAAGGTTCTTTGTTGAGGAGATAGTGTAATCTCTTATTGCACCAACTCCTTTGGATAGCAAATAAAATGCTTCACCACGGGCTGCGAGAGCACCGAAATATTCAGTTGGTCGGAGGCCTCGCTGATGTCTTTCATTGTGCCATCCTTGTATAAAATGTTGATGGCCGGCTTCTTGGGATGGTAGGCGTGGTTGGAAGAAACGCCCTGCAACAGCATGAAATCTGCCTCCTCCAACGACCAACCATACAGTCTAGCAATCTTGTTCCGAATGTCGTCGATATAGTCTGATTCGAACGCGCCTTCACGCATCTCGATTTTGAACAAATGTCTGTCCGTCAGTCGCCTGCAAAGTTCGGAAAGGACGCGGTCTTCATCGTCGCACCAGGCTTTTACTGCCGTCATTACATCGTAGTCATCTAGTTGGCAGAACTTGTCCAGCACGAAATCGGGGTCGTGGCCGTCGTCGAAAGGGTGTTGGTTCTTGAGGAAGAACGACAGGGCAGGGGTGGCAAACAAGTCGCGCTCCTGGCTGAGCATCTTGGCGCGTTTCAGGATGTTGCGCAACATATACTCGGCGCTCAAAACAGCCTTGTGCATATACACCTGCCAATACATGATGCGGCGCGCCACGATGAAGCTCTCCACCGAATAGATGCCCTTGGCTTCAATGGCCAACTCGTTACCGACGACTTCCATCATCTCTAAGAGACGCTCCGCATTCACACTGCCCTCGGCCACACCGGTGAAGAAACTGTCACGCTTCAGATAGTCGATGCGGTCGACATCCAACTGACTGGAAATGAGTTTGGTAAGAAAACCTTTGTAATACTTTCCAGTAAAGATCTCGATGGCCATGTCCAAACGATTTTCATGGATGGCATTGAACTTCTGCATCACCTTCAACGAGAGTTCCTCGTGTGAGATGCCATGAACAATGCTGTTCTCCAAAGTGTGAGAAAACGGTCCGTGACCACTGTCGTGGAGCAGGATTGCAATGGAAGCGGCTTCCAGTTCCTCATCCGTAATCTCATAGCCCTTGCCACGCAACAGTTGTATGGCGCGTCGCATCAGATGCATGGCACCAAGGCTGTGGGCAAAACGGGTGTGGTTGGCTCCAGGATACACCAAATTGGTCATGCTGACCTGCTTGATGCGCCTAAGTCGTTGGAAATAAGGATGCTCGATGATGTCGAAATGCAACTCATCAGGGATGCTGACGAAGCCGTAAATGGGGTCGTTGAAGATTTTCTTTTTGTTGGATGCGTTTGTCATGTGCCGCTAATTTTGCCGCAAAGGTAGTGCATTTTTTTTCAAGTCTTTAAAACAAAACCCTTGTTTTCGCGTTTCATACCCATAAACACTTAAACTATGGACAAAACGACAATCCTCTGGGCAGATGATGAGATTGATCTCCTGAAGCCCCATATCATGTTTTTGGAACAAAAAGGCTATGAAGTAGTTACTGCCAACAACGGCTCCGATGCCATCGACCTCGTGCGCCAACGCCATTTTGATATCGTATTCCTCGACGAACAGATGCCGGGTATTTCAGGCATCGAGGCCCTCGAAGTCATCAAGCGAGAGTATCCCAACCTCCCCGTGGTGATGATTACCAAGAGCGAGGAGGAACGAATCATGGAAGATGCAATTGGGTCAAACATAGCGGATTACCTCATCAAGCCTGTTAACCCGAACCAAATCTTGCTTTCGCTGAAACGTAACCTCGAGAACAAGAAACTCCGCGATGAGAAATCAACGATGAGTTACCAGCAGGAGTTCCGGAAAATCAGCATGGACCTCAACAACAACCTCAACTTCGATGAGTGGGTGGACCTCTATAAGAACTTGGTGCGCTGGGAGTTGGAACTTCAAAAATCCACTGACGAAGGCATCAAGGGCATCCTCGCCGACCAGAAGCAGGAAGCCAACACGCAGTTTACACGTTACATCGAGCGCAATTATGTGGACTGGATCCAAGGTAAGTCGGAGAAACCCGTCATGTCGCATACCGTAGTGCGCGACAAGGTAATCCCGCGCCTCGATGACAGCGACAAACCACTCTTCCTCATTGTCATTGATAATTTGCGCTACGACCAATGGAAGGCCATCCAGCCGCTGATTGAGACCTATTTCCGCGTTGAGGCCGATGATATCTATTACAGCATTCTGCCTACCACTACCCAGTATGCTCGTAATTCCCTCTTTGCTGGACTGATGCCCCTTGAAATTCGCCGCCGCTACCCGAAATGGTGGGTCGATGAGGAAGACGAAGGCACCAAGAACCAGTTTGAAGGTGAACTTTTGGGCGAGCAACTGAAGCGTTTCGGCAAGAACATCAAGTATTCTTATAATAAGGTGTTGAACCTGCAAGCGGGCAAGAAACTCTACGAACAGATGGCCAACCTGATGCCTAACAAGCTGAATGTCATTGTTTACAACTTCGTTGACATGCTTTCACACGCTCGTACTGAGATGGAAATCATCCGTGAACTGGCCGATGACGAGGAAGCCTACCGTTCACTGATGTACTCGTGGTTCGAACATTCCAGCCTCTTTGATATGATGCGTTTCATCGCGGAGAAGGGCTGCGATATGATTATCACCACCGACCATGGCTCCACCTATGTTGAAAAGCCCGTCCGCATCCTTGGCGACCGTGAGGTCAACACCAACTTGCGCTACAAGTACGGCAAGAACTTGAAATACAACCCCAAAGAAGTCTTCGAGGTGAAAGACCCCGAGAAGATATTCTTGCCGAAGGTCAACCTAAGCACGACCTATGTCTTTGCTGGTGAAAGCGACTTCTTTGCTTACCCGAACAACTACAACTATTACGTGAGTTATTACCGCAACACCTTCCAGCACGGAGGCATCTCCATGAACGAAATGCTGATTCCGGTGACGCATCTCACGGCGAAGTAAAAGATGAGATTCCCTTCGGGAATGGAGTATCTTTAACACGTTTCCAGCGGCAGCAAGTAGGGCTTACTATGCGTAGGCTCCACAAGCCGACGCGGTTTACAAAACAAACCGTCTTCCATTCCCGAAGGGAATCTTTAAAAAAGTATTATCTTTGCAGCGCAAATTCCAAAGAAATGAATTCCAAAGAATTCCATATTAGCGGTGTAGAGCAACTCTCAGAAGTCTCCGATTGCTTGATTTCTCTGCGTGATCAAGCCGACATCATCGCATTCTACGGCTCAATGGGCGCAGGCAAAACCACACTAATCAAGAATCTGTGCCACAAAATGGGTGTCACCGATGAGGTGAACAGCCCGACTTTCGCCATTGTCAATGAGTATGTCACCGAGGAAGGAGAATCGGTCTATCACTTTGATTTTTATCGTATTAAGAAATTGGAAGAGGCCTACGACATAGGCTATGAGAACTATTTCGACAGCGGCAACCTCTGCCTCATCGAATGGCCCGAGATGATCGAACCGTTGCTTCCCGAAAAATACATTCGCGTTGACATCAAGCACGACGCAACCGATGATGAACGATTGATTTGCTGTGAAATCGTAAACGAATGATTATGAGAAGATTGTCTTTGTTTTGTGCAGCAATTTTGGCGTTAGGATGGGTCTCGTGTAATTCCACGGGAAACCAAACTTCTACGACATACGATCGGCATAAGGTTGCCGAGGTGATAGCTGCCCATGACACGACCATTCTCTATTTTATGACTTCATGGTGCGGTGCTGGTCAATCTGATTTTGAAAGGAATTTGAAACCATTTCTTAGTAAGGCATCTGATACAAAGGCAATTGTAATCGTTTGCGTCGGCGAGTTGGAGGAGGTCATGAGGCTGAATGGGCTTAACGAAAACTTGTTTTTGTTCAACAAGGCATCACGCCGAGGCTTCTTTGATAGGATGTTCATCAATAATGAGTGTAAGAAGTTGCTAAGGGATTATAAACGAGTTAATTATGTTCCTGTACGGCTGGTTTGCAATGGCAAAGGTGAGATTTTGAATTGGAATGGCGATAAGGAATCAAGTTCTGTTTATGGATTACTTTATCCGTATTTAATTGGTTGGAAATGAACGATAAGCTGAAACAAATTGTCGCAGAAGCCTCGAAAGTCTTCATCCTCACCGATGAGAACGTGGCTCCGTTTTGGCTGCCCGAAACCGAATATTGGCTTGGCTGCAAAAACGCGGTCGAAATCGTGATAAAACCTGGCGAGAAGCACAAAACCCTGCAAACCGTACAACGTATCTGGAAGACCTTGATGCGGCATTACGCCGACCGCAACGCCTTGTTAGTCAACCTCGGAGGCGGTGTGATTACCGACTTGGGCGGCTTTGCGGCTTCCACCTACAAGCGCGGCATCAAGTTCATCAATGTACCGACGACTTTGCTTGGTATGGTCGATGCGGCGATAGGAGGGAAGACGGGCATCGATTTCGGTGGGGCGAAAAACCAAATTGGCACTTTCGCAGAGGCTGAAGAAGTGATTATTGACCCGTTTTTTTTGGAAACTCTGCCAACCAGGGAACTTCTCTCTGGTTTGTCCGAAATGCTGAAATACGGCTTTGTCGCTGATGCAAAGTTGTTGGAAACCAGTATCGAAAATTATCAGGATTACGTTTTGCGTGCAGGTGAAATCAAACGCGGAATTGTTGCCCAAGACCCTTACGAAGCTGGCTTTCGAAAGATCCTGAACTTCGGCCACACCCTTGGTCATGCCATCGAAAGCCATTGTCTAACAACGGATTATCCATTGCTTCATGGTGAGGCGGTGGCGCTGGGTATGGCAGGGGCATTATGGCTGTCTGTGAAACAATGTGGCCTCGATGAACAAGTTCTGAAGGATTTCGAGGAAAAGTTGCCTATGTTGCTTTCGGAAGCGGAAATTTCGCTTTCGGAAGTTGATATTGAGCCGATATTGGGTTATCTCGTCCATGACAAGAAAAATAAAGGTGAAAAACCGCAATTTGTTTTGCTTGAGGCGGTAGGTAAACCTGTTTGGGATGTGGAAGTCGAACCTGAAAGGGTGAAAATGGCTTTGCAATATGTGATAAAATTGTCGTGCCAATGAGACTTCAGTGCGATATCACTTTACCCGCCAGCAAAAGCGAAAGCAACCGCGCCTTGATGATTGCAGCGTATGGTGGATTTGCTCTGGATTTCCAGAATCTTTCGGATTCAAAAGATACTTGCATTTTCAAGGAAGTGCTGCAAGGACTACCTCCTATGTCATTCCTGCGCTGGCATGTGGGCGAGTTGGAATCTATAGGAGGCAGTCCATTTGTTGTCGACATTGCTGACTGCGGCACGGCAGCGCGTTTCCTGACTACTTATTTGGCTTGTCACGAAGGCGAGTGGCTTCTGACGGGTACGGAACGTATGAAACAGCGTCCCATTGCACCGCTTGTTGACGCTTTGAGAAAATTAGGAGCTGATATTCAATGTGTTGAAAAAAAAGGATGCTTGCCATTACGAATCATTGGGAAGCCAATTTCAGGCGGGAAAGTCATTATCGACATGAGTCAAAGCAGTCAGTTCGCCTCATCGTTGCTTTTGGCTGCACCGATGTGGCCACAAGGTATTGAAATGGAACTGGTTGGTGAACTCACCTCCTTGCCTTACCTCGAAATGACCTTGACTATGATGCGGCATTTCGGTGCGGCAATTGAGCAAAATGATAGGATGATAAAAGTATCTCCAAAACATTATCATTCAATGGATTTTGAGATTGAGGCAGATTGGAGCGCAGCTTCCTATTGGTATGAAATAGCAGCATTGAGTGAGGAATGCGAGATAAGGCTGCGAGGCTTGTCTCTGTCGTCGCTTCAAGGTGATGTGGTCATTGTGGCTTGGATGAAGCAATTGGGAGTTGGCACTTTTGTTGAAAAAGACGCCGTTGTCCTGCAAAAAATCCCTTTTGAAAAACAGCCCGTGTGTTTCGATTTCTCAGCCCATCCCGACCTCTATCCCACCATGGCGGCCACTTGTGCGGGATTGGGTGTTGAAGCTGGGTTTTTAGGTCTTGAAAATCTGCATCTTAAGGAATCAGATAGAGTGGAGGCGATGCAGGAGGAATTGTCGAAATTAGGCAGTCGGCCAATACGGTTTTGTTCCCACAACGACCATCGCATTGTGATGGCTTTGGCACCGCTTTCGATGCTCATTGGTCCTGTCCATTTCGACCATCCCGAAATGGTGGAAAAATCGTATCCCAAGTTTTGGAAAGATGCCTCTTTTTGCCAGTTAATGAGGTAAAAACACTAGTTTTTAAGAATTATTGGCCTTAGTATTAAGAAAATCCGTACTTTTGCGCGATTTTTGCATACTATGTCATGAAAGTTGAACTGTTTGTCCCCTGCATCATCGACCAGTTTTTCCCCACTGTGGCTGCCCATACCATGAAACTGTTGGAGCGTACGGGCGTTGAGGTGGAGTACAATCCTGAGCAGACCTGCTGCGGGCGCTTTGCCTATAATGCTGGCTTTACTGAGGAAGCGAAGGAATTGGGTGACAAGTTTCTCAACGATTTTTCTTACGATGGTCCGGTAGTGGCACCTTCGGCGGCGTGTGTGCATTACATCAAAAAACGCTATCCCGAGTTGTTTTTCAATACCGCCAATCACTTGAATTTCAAGCGCATGGTGGCTAATGTCTACGAATTGACCGATTTTTTGGTCAACAAGGTGTATTTCGACGATTTCGGTGCGGAGTTTCCCTATAAGGTGACTTTCCATGACAGCTGTAGTGCTTTGAGGGGCTTGGGACTCGGCAAGGAGGCGCGACAGTTGCTATCAAAGGTGAGAGGTCTTGAATTGGTGGAGATGAAGCAGACCGACATGTGCTGCGGTGCTGATTTCTCACTGGAGGTCAACAATGAGACATTGGCCATGGGCATGGCAAGCCATAAGGTGAAAAATGCATTGAATACTGGTGCAGAGTATATCGTTTCTACCGACATGACATGTTTGATGCATCAGAAAGCGTACATTGAGAAGGAAGGCTTGCCCATCAAGGTGATTCATATCGCCGATGTGTTGGCCTCGGGGTGGGAATGAGAAGTGAGGTCCCTGAGCTTGCGGTTGCTGAGCACAGCCGAAGCATCGAAGGACCTATTTGTTATTATGAAGAGTTAAAAAATGAACGACTACTACATACATGAAAGCAGTTACGTTGACGACAACGTGAGCATCGGAAAAGGAACTAAGATTTGGCATTTTTGTCACATCCAATCAGGCGCTGTTATTGGCGAAGGCTGTTCTTTTGGCCAAAATGTGAACGTGGGCAACAATGTGAAGATTGGCAATGGCGTTCGCGTGCAAAACAATGTGTCAATATATGAAGGTGTTGAGATTGAGGATAATGTGTTTTGCGGACCTAGTTGTGTGTTCACCAATGTAACCACGCCGCGTGCACATTTTCCCGTACATGGCGTTTATGCCAAAACCAAGATTTGCGAAGGCGCTTCTTTGGGTGCCAACTGCACTGTGGTCTGCGGCCACACCGTGGGCAAAAGCGCTCTCATTGCTGCCGGAGCCGTGGTGACCAAGGACGTGAAACCGTATGCTTTGATGGCAGGTGTGCCTGCTCGACAGATAGGCTGGGTGTGCGAATGCGGCAAACGCCTCGACTCATCCCTGCAATGCGAATGTGGTCGCCGATATGAAGAGAATAATGGTTGTTTAACTGAACAACTGAACAACTTATAACTGACCAACTGATGATGCAATTTAGAGATTTAAAAACTCAATATAATGTCCTCAAGGACGAAATGGATAAGGCCATCCTTGATGTGGTCTCCTCCAGCGCCTATGTCATGGGCCCGAAAATCAAGGAGATGGAAATAGCTTTCGCCGATTACGTTGGCGTAAAGCATTGCGTGGCTTGCAATAGCGGTACAGATGCCTTGCTCCTTGCATTGAAGGTGTGGGATGTGAAGCCTGGCGATGCTGTCTTTGTTCCCAGTTTCACTTTCTTTGCATCAGCGGAAGTGATTGCCATGCAAGGTGCAACACCTGTTTTCGTTGATGTTGACAAAGACACTTTCAACATGGATGTAGCTGACCTTGAGTGCAAGATTGAACAGACCAAAAAGGCTGGCAAACTTATACCTCGCGTCGTTATCGCTGTTGATTTGTTCGGTCTGCCTGCCGATTTCAAGACCATCCGAAAGGTAGCCGACAAACACAAGCTTTATGTCCTTGAAGATGGAGCGCAAGGCTTTGGAGGCCGAATCGGCGACCGCAAGGCTTGCACCTTTGGTGACATCTCCACCACCTCGTTCTTCCCTGCCAAACCGGTGGGCTGCTACGGCGATGGAGGAGCGGTGTTTACCGACAACGACGAGTGGGCAGGATTGATGGAGTCTTACCACATTCATGGCAAGGGCAGCGACCGTTACGACAATGTTCGCATCGGTATGAACTCCCGCTTGGACAGCATCCAGGCGGCTATCCTTTTGGTGAAGCTCAAAGCTTTCAAGGAATATGAATTGGTTGATGTCAACAAAGTGGCAGCTCGTTATTCTGAGAAACTGAAGGGTGTGGTGAAGACCCCAATAGTGCCTGAAGGCTTCTATTCCAGCTGGGCTCAATATACGTTACAGGTAAAGGATAAGGAGGTTAGGTCTGGCTTGCAAGCTGCGTTGAAGGCACTTGATATACCTACTGCCATCTATTATCCAATCCCGATGCACCGTCAGACAGCGTTCAACTATCTGAACCTTGACGACAACCGTTGCCCGATATCCGACAAATTGGCTGATACAGTCATCTCGTTGCCGATACATCCTTATCTCTCTGAAGCGGATCAAGACTCGATTTGCGATGCCGTGCGTCAGTTTTTGAAGAAGTAAACTGTTGACAGAAATGGGTTTTAGGTCAATTATCAGCAATATGATTGCTCGTGACAATTACGACGAGGTAATGGAGTATCTTGCCGTGACCGAGACCCAGCATGCCCCGATGTTTGAGTTTGACCATGCTCCCGAACAGCTTCGTGAGTTGATTGAAGTGGCCCAAACGCCACGGGGTACCGAGCGTTCGCAATGGCTCAACGATTTTGCTGATAAGACTTGGGCAGTGCCTGATGGAGAAGCCGAAGTGCTTTTTGCTAAAGAACATCTGAATGCCGTTCGTCATCTGAATAGTTACTTGCGTAGTGCCAACGCCAAATTAAAGCAAGATGGTTATTTTGTATGCGCTTTTGATACATCACAGAAACGGAGAGCCCAGATTTTCAGCAGGTATCCTAAGATAATTGCCTATTTTATCTATTTCTTTGATTTCCTGTGGCATAGAGTTTGTCCCAAGGTCGGATTGACCCGCCGATTCTATTATTTCTGCACGCGAAAAGTGAGAAAGGTTTTCCCAAGGCCGGAAGTGCTAGGCAGGTTGTATTATTGCGGTTTCGAGGTGGTCGGTGAACAGTATATCCACGACCGGTATTGTGTAATCGCCCAAAAAAAGCGTTTGCCTAGTAAGGACCAACATACTTATGGCGCCCTGATTCGGTTGAGAAGATTCGGGAAAGACGGTAAGCTTTTTAATGTCTTCAAGTTCAGGACGATGTATGCCTATTCGGAATACCTGCAGACCTATATCTATGAGAACAACGACTTGGATGTGGGCGGCAAATTCTATGACGACTATCGGGTGACCGAATGGGGACGGTTCCTAAGAAAGACCTGGCTCGATGAATTGCCGATGGTCATTAATTTGTTAAAAGGGCAGATGAAAATAGTGGGAGTGAGGCCACTTAGCCAACAGTATTTTAATTTGTATAGTAAAGATTTACAAGAGCTTAGAATCAAGACTAAGCCAGGGCTTCTTCCTCCATTTTATGTCGATATGCCCGAAACCCTTGATGAGATTCAGGAGAGCGAGACGCGTTATCTTGAGGCGTATTTGGAACACCCCTTCCGTACTGACTGGAACTACTTTTGGAGAATAATAGGCAATATTCTCTTTAAGGGAAAGAGGTCAAAATAAAAAAAATATAGTTGTTCTTTTATTGAAAAAAAATCTATACTTTTGCAGGCTGTAGTTAGGGCATATTATGCCTATGATTACGTACTAAAATGTCGCCATCTTTTGAGTGAGATAAGTGACTTAATTATAAATAGTTATGCTTTCTTGATGTGAGTCAAGTGGCGAAGCTTTACCTTTTTTGAAATGAGTCAGACAACAGAAAACGAAAATTGGACCACCGTCATTAAGCCTCGAAACAAGCTTTTTGAGGTGAATTTGAAAGAAATTTGGGACTATCGTGACTTGATGACACTTTTTGTGAAGCGCACGATCACGGTACAATACAAGCAAACCATATTAGGCCCATTGTGGTGGATTATCCAACCCGCCATGACGGTTATCATGTATATGGTGGTGTTTGGAGGTATTGCGGGCATCCCTACCGATGGTATCCCTCAACCTTTGTTCTATTTGGGTGGTGTCGCCATGTGGCAGTATTTCTCCGATTGCCTCACTAAAACTTCCAACACTTTTGTGGCTAATTCGGGTATTTTTGGCAAGGTGTATTTCCCTAGGTTGATTATGCCTCTTTCGGGAATTATTAGTAATTTGGTGCGATTTGGTATACAACTGGGGCTCTTTGTGTTGGTCTATATCTATTACCTTATTATAGGGCAGGCACCAACTCCTAATTGGTATTTGTTGCTTTTCCCACTTTTGTTGGTGATAATGGCTGGACTTGCTCTGGGTTTCGGTGTTATCATCTCTTCAATGACGACCAAGTATCGCGACTTGCAGATTCTGTTTTCCTTCTTTGTCTCATTGTGGATGTATGCCACTCCGATTGTTTATCCTTTGAGTCAGGTGGCAGGAATAAAGAAATTTGGAATTAGCCTTGCTAACATCATGTGTCTCAATCCAGTGACACCTGTAATCGAGACCTTCAAACATGGAGCCTTGGGGGCAGGTGAGTTTGTCGGTTGGGGTTGGCTGGCCTATAGTTTCGTGTTCATGGTGGTCATTCTATTTATCGGCATCTTGATTTTCAACAAGGTACAGAAGAGCTTTATGGATACGGTCTAGTTGACTGTTGCCAGTCGGGATTAAATAGCTTGGAATAGATGAATCAAAAACAGATAACAGTTACATCGCCGTTGTTGCCTGACCTTGATGAGTTTCACAAACTCTTGAAAGAGATCTGGGACAGCAAATGGGTTACTAACAATGGTCAATTCCATATGCAATTGGAATCTGCACTTTGTGAGTATCTTAAGGTACCTTTTATCAGCCTTTTCACTAATGGAACATTGCCTTTGCTAACAGCTTTACAGGCTTTGCGCATAACAGGAGAGGTGATTACAACGCCGTATAGTTTTGTGGCCACCACGCATAGCATTTGGTGGAATGGCTGCAAACCGGTGTTTGTGGATATTGAGGAATCTACTTGTGGCATGGATCCTGATAGAATTGAAGCCGCCATTACACCCCAGACTACAGCCATCATGCCCGTGCATTGCTATGGCAAACCTTGCGATATGGAACGTATCCAGGCCATTGCTGACAAGTATAATCTGAAAGTCATCTATGATGCCGCCCATGCCTTTGGCGTGGAAGTTGATGGAGAGTCGGTGTTGGATCAGGGTGACTTGGCATCGCTTAGTTTCCACGCTACCAAGGTATACAACACTTTGGAAGGAGGAGCCTTGGTGATGCATGATGCCGAGACCAAGAAACGCATTGATTATTTGAAAAACTTTGGCTTTGCAGGGGAAACGGAAGTCGTTGCGCCTGGCATTAACAGCAAAATGGACGAGGTGCGTGCCGCATACGGTTTGCTGAATTTGAAACAAGTAGATGAAGCAATTGAAAAACGTCATCAAGTGGCCATTCGCTATCGAGAAGCGTTGCGTGAAGTTAAAGGCATCCGTTTCTATGACGACATGCCTGGCGTAAGGCATAACTACAGCTATTTCCCCATTTTTGTTGACGCGAAACAATACGGCATGACACGCGACGAACTCTATTTCAAGATGAAGAGACAGGGTATCTTAGGCAGACGATATTTCTATCCGCTTATAAGCACTTTCAGCACCTATCGTGGTTTGCCGAGTGCAAGTCCAGAGAATTTGCCCATAGCGACGCGTATTGCGAATGAGGTGATTTGCTTGCCTATGCACCACAAGCTGAGTGATGAGGATATGTCAAGGATACTCGAACTAATTGTTGGAGAAGCATGAATAAACAGAAAAGGGTTTTAATGTTAGGCGGGTCTTTAGCACAAGTTCCATCTATCAAGAAAGCTAAAGAGATGGGTCTGTATGTGATTACATGTGATTATCTTCCTGACAATCCGGGACATAGATTTGCAGATGAGTATCACAACATAAGTACCGTCGACAAAGATAAAGTGCTGCAATTGGCAAAAACTCTAGATATAGATGGCGTTGTTTGCTATGCCTCAGATCCCGCAGCTCCAACTGCAGCCTATGTGGCAGAGTCGTTGGGGTTGCCCACATCGCCATATAAATCTGTTGATATCTTGTGTAACAAGTATAAATTTAGGAAGTTTTTGAAAGAACATGGTTTCTGCACCCCTAACACGGTGAGTTCTACAGATTTCGAAGATTTATTCCAAAAAATCCAACAGTTGAGATTTCCAGTAATCATCAAACCAGTCGATTCATCTGGAAGTAAAGGCGTTTCTGTAATAACGAAAATAGAAGAATTGAAAGAAAGTTTTGATGCAGCTAAGCGTTTTACAAGAGATGGAAGGATAATTGTTGAAGAGTGCGTGGAGTCTATAGGTGCTCCTTTAGCTGGTGATGCTTTCTCAGTGGATGGAAAGTTGGCTTTTTGGGCGTTTAGCGATGACCATTTTGATATGAATTCTAGAAATCCTTTAGCGCCCATATCTGAAACTTATCCTTATTCAAAATCAAAGATGATGCAACTGAGAATTGTTAATGAGATCAATAGATTATTGGCTCTTCTTGACATGAAAACTGTTGCATATAACCTCGAAGCAAGAATTGATTCGAATGATAATATTTATTTGATGGAAGTGGCTCCCCGAAACGGGGGGAATGGTATTCCGGAAGTTACAAAATACGCAACAGGTGTGGATATGATTGAATATACAATCAAAGCGGCGTTAGGAATGGATTGCTCGGATTTGCGGCAAAAAGAGGTGGATGGCTTTTGGTCCACATACATGGTACATAGTAATAAAGCAGGCAGGTTCGTTCGTATTGATATTGATGAGGAATACAAAAGCAACAATTTTATAGAGTTTGAAACAGGGTTTAAACCTGGTGATGAAGTGATTGTTTTTTCGGGCTCAAACGGGGCCATGGGAACAATGATTTCGAAATTTTCATCTTACGAAGAGATGATGGAAAAGACTTATAATTTCGAAAAGTACATAAACGTAATAGTGGATTAAGGTTCTTGACATAATTCTTTTTATAATTAGTCGAATTATGAGAGACGCAATTGGTGGCTATTTTGAATTGGAATTACGCAAAGGCGAACATTATCACAAGAATGCCTTGCGCCTTAATACAGCGATAAATTGTTTTGAGTATGTATTACGTTCCAAGAATTGCAGCAAGGTGTATATCCCCTATTACACTTGTGATGTCATGTTGGAGCTAATCAACAAGTTGGGAATAGATTACGAGTTTTATCATATCAATGAATATCTAGAACCTGTTAAACTACCTGAATTAAAGGAAGGGGAGTCTTTCCTCTACACAAATTATTTCGGTTTAAAACAAGAATGTGTAAAAAGATTGGCTTCGGAATATGGGAAACAATTGATTGTGGACAATGCACAGGCTTTTTATGCCGAACCTATAAAAGGAGTTGACACGTTTTATTCTGCGAGAAAGTATTTTGGGGTTCCTGATGGCGCTTATTTATATACTACCAGCCTTTTGATGTTAGATTTTGAGCAAGATTATTCTTGCGAGAGGATGTCCCATCTGTTGAAAAGAATTGATTTAAGTGCAGAAACTGGATACCAGGATTTTCGTAATAATGAAGGCACACTTCGCCATCAGGATATCAAGAAAATGTCGAAATTAACAGAAACGATCCTGATGGGGATTGATTATGAAGATGTAAGAAACAGAAGAAGAGAGAATTACAGTTGGTTGGATACGGCATTAGGGAGTACAAATCGAATACATTTTGATATAACGGAGGAATGTGCCCCTATGGTGTATCCATATATGACAGATAATAGTTCGCTTAAGCAGAAGCTGATTGAAAATAAGATTTTTGTGGCCACTTATTGGCCAAATGTATTTGAATGGTGTGAGCAGGATGACTGGGAGTATGATTTGGCCGATCACATAGTCTTCATCCCCATAGATCAACGTTATCATAAAGAAGACATGAGGAGAATTGTTGAGACGATTAAAACTGTTAAATACTAATACATGTTATGCAAATGAAAAAAACAGTTTCGTTTAGAGACTTTGAGGAGAGAGATATTGACTTTATTTACAAGTGCAAGAATGATAAAGAACTGAATAGCTTGATAGTTGGTCACTATCATCCTTTTACATACGAGGAGGCTGTAGAATGGGTACATGGATGTATGGGAGTGCATGAAACGTATCGATTTTGGGCTGTTTGTACTAATGATCAGGAACAGCGAATAATAGGATGGGTGAGTTTGTCAAATATAGATAAAATCAATCATAGTGCTTGCTTCCATGGAGTAGTTATTGCAGACCCTCGTTATCGGAATGGATTAGCGTGGATTGAATCTTATCTTTTTATCTATGAACAGGCGTTTGAAATATTGAGGCTCAATCGAGTCTATGGCACATGTCGAGTGGATCATAAGTTATCTATGCAGATGAGTCCTGTTATGTTTAGCCAAAAGGAAGGTATATTTAGAGAGGCTGTTTTCAATGATGGAAAATACGTCGACTTATATGCTGCGGCACTTTTAGCGAAAGATTATTTTAGCCATAAGAATAATGGCGATTATGAAATTGATAAGGTGATTCGAAGGTTGGCTTATAGGAAAAAGAATAAAAACCAAGATAAATAAGCCTTTTTATGGCATTTTTCAAATTCAATAGTATTAGGGTCGCGGGTGTAGCTTGTGCAGTGCCCAAAAATGAAGTAAAGTCAGAGACTTATAAATCTTTGTTTGGCGACGAAGAGGTGGAGAAGTTTATTGAGATGACAGGTGTTCATGCCTCTCGTAGAACCTTTGAGCACCAAACATGTAGTGATTTAGGGTTTAGGGCAGCATCAGAACTTATGGCTCATAAAGGTATAAAGCCAGAAGAGATAGGTGCACTTATTTTTTCGTCTCATAGTCCAGACTATCGTCGTCCATCCACAGCGTTTGTTTTGCAATACCGACTTGGAATCCCTAAGGAGTCTGTATGTTATGATATTAGTTTAGGTTGCTCTTCCTTGGTTGTTGGAATGCAAACAGTCGCATCCATAATGAACAGTGGTGATATTAGTAAGGCTTTGTTGTTTGTGGGTGATACAGCAGGGAAATCCGTTTATCCAGAGGATCGAAGTTCTGCTATGCTTTTTGGTGAGGCAGGCGCTGTGATGCTGTTGGAAAAAACGGGAAACCCTTCTGATGAAATTAATGCGCTTATACGCAGTGATGGCAGTGGTTTCCGTTATATGATTATTCCTGGGGGAGGGTATAGGAACCTCCATGCTAGTGAAGAAGTGGTTATGTGTAAGGATGGTAACCCTCGTACATTGATGAATAGTTTTATTCAGGGAACATCAGTGTTTACCTTTACTATTTTTGACGTGCCCCGTCTTATTAAAGATTTTTTTGAATTGACGCAAACTACCTCAGACCAATATGATTGCTTTGCATTCCATCAAGCAAACTTATACATACTTAAACAGATTGCAAAAAAGGCCAAGATTGATTTTGAAAAGATGCCCATATCGCTTGACCGATATGGAAACACTTCTGGGGCATCGGCCATTGTGTCGCTTTGTGATCGATATGGCAATGACAGCGAAAAGAAGAGTGTAAAGGTTATGGCTTGTGGTTTTGGGATAGGTATCTCGCTCGGAGTGACTTCCTTCGAAATAAACACAGCTGATATCCTTCCCATATTTGAGGATGACTCTTTTTATGAAGACGGCTTGATAACTGACCCCAACCAGTTATACCAAAAGAAAAATGATAGTCAACATTCTTGAATATTTGGAGCAAACTGCTCGGCGTTTGCCAGACAAGATTGCTTTGGCAGACGATAAGCATTGCGTTACTTTTGATCAATGGCTGAAACAAGCAGAAAGTATAGGTACAGCCATTGCTCAGACGACCAATAAAAATATTAGGCATGCAGTGCTGGTGTTTGTTGATCGTCGTATTGAAGGATTGGTTGGCGCGATGGGTGTAGTGGAAAGCGGTAATTTTTATGTTCCTATTGATGGTAAAATGCCTTTTGAGCGAGTTCGTCTTATTGTGGATGTTTGTAAGCCTATTGCAGCAATTGCAACCACTGATTCAGATCTTCGTTTACTTGACGAAATAGAATTTGCTGAACCAAGGTTTCTTTTTAATGATGTGAAAGAACGCTCTGTTGATGAACAATTATTGTATGGAATACGGAAACAAATCATAGACCTTGATCCAGTATATTGCATTTTTACTAGTGGTTCAACGGGAATCCCTAAAGGGGTGGTCGTCAGTCAACGTGGTATGATTGATTTGGCGGATTGGCTTGTCAGTACTTTTAATTTTACTGATGCCGATGCATTGGGCAACCAAACACCATTTTATTTTGATGGCTCAGTGAAAGATGTTTGTATATGTCTGAAGAGCGGAGCAACGCTCAATGTAATAGGGAAGAAGTATTTTACCTTCACGAAACAACTGATTCCTTTGTTAAATGAAAGGAAGATTACTGCTATTTTGTGGGCCACTTCGGCTATTGTATTGGTAGGAAACAGTGGTATTCTTGATGTGGCTAAGCCAGAGCATTTACGTCTTATCACCTTTGCTGGTGAAGCAATGCCTGCCAAACAATTGCGCTTTTGGCAAGAGAAATTACCAGAAGTCCAATATGTAAACCTTTATGGCCCTACGGAAATTACTGTTGATTGCTCTTATTTTGAGGTTACACGCACCTATTCTGATGATGAATATATCCCTATTGGACGAGCCTGTCGTAATATGCAGATTTTGGTTCTTAAGGAGGATGGAACTGAAGCAGAAGTGGGAGAGGTAGGGGAATTGTGCGTACGTGGTAGTGGAGTAGCCTTAGGTTATTATGGGAATCGTTCCAAGACTGACGAGGTTTTTGTACAAAACCCACTTAATTCGTTGTTCAACGATATAATATACCGCACAGGCGACCTGGTACGCATAAACGAAGACGGCGATTTAGTATTTGTTTCGCGCAAGGACTTCCAAGTAAAACATAAAGGCAATCGCATTGAACTTGGTGAAATTGAGGTGGCAGTCAATGCCATCGAGGGTGTAACAAATGCGGTTTGTATTTTTGACCAACATAATGATAAATTGGTGCTCTATTATACTACTGCTGATGGACTGCCCATGGACATCATCAACCTTGTGAAAGAACGAATTCCAGTATATATGTTCCCAGAGGTGTTGAATCATTTAGTTCAAATGCCGTATAATTTCAATGGGAAGATTGATCGTATAGCATTGAAGCAGCAATATGAAAAGGCCAATAAAGATTGAGACTGTTGAGCAGTACAATGATTTGGTTGAGAAATATAATCGCAAGGGACGATTGTCTAACGATTATATTCAATATGAAGTGGCTGAATTAATTACCCATAACCGTATTTATTCCATTTGTGGTCTGGACAACGCAGTTCTTTTGGTGCAAAAGGATGGTTTTTCCCGCTTGTATTATTATGTAAATAATGTTGAAGAAAGACTAGATATTCCTGATGAGGAACTTGTGTCGGAAATTCTTTTTCGAGGTGCTCATGCTCCTAATGCAGAGGTACAATGGCTGGAGGATTTAGGTTTCCGTAAAAACCTTGTTCGTGATCTGTATTTTGCAAAGTATTCTTCTTTTACAGAATCGACCTTCTTACCCAATGTTACAGTGAAACTAGCCAAAACTTTACATGAAGTACAATGGGCAGTGATGTTGTTTAATGATAGTTTTGATAAATGGAGCGGAGATTATATTTCATTTGATAAATGTGAATACCTGTTTAGAGGGCAACAAATACTTGTAGCAAGAGATGGGAATGGAGATTTGATAGGAGCTCTTCAGTTTGAGAATCGTCAAGGAGTTTGTTGGTTGAATCATGTGGTTGTTTTATCTGAGGCGAGAGGAAAGAAAGTGGGGCGTGGTTTGATGGAGGCCTATATAGAACAGGGACATATCAATGGAGATAATAGTCGATATATGTTATGGGTACAGCGTCAAAACCAAAATGCAGTGGATATGTATCGCAGCAAAGGATTTATTCCTCTAAATAAGTCAACACTTTCAATGATAAAATTATAGTTTTAATGGCAATGGAGAAATTGTTAGCTATTTTAAAGGACATTCGTCCTGATGTGGATTTTGAGAATGAAACAGAACTGATTGACAATGGGATACTCGATTCTTTCGATGTTGTTTCCATTATCTCAGAAATAGATGATGTTTTTGATGTGCAAATACGAATAAATGAGCTTGACCCGGAAAACTTTAATTCAGCAGAGAATATTTGTAACTTGATAACAAAATTAAAAAATATTGAGAATAAACAATAAATAGTTTTCTGCAATTATTTTCTTTAAACCTAATAAAAATGAGATTGATTCGTAACATAGGAGAAGATGATAATAGTTTTCTTAAAAGGAAAGCATATTATGTAAGATTAATTGAGCCAAGGATTAATTATTCTCATCATGCATTACAATCTTTTCTGGATAACGGAAATGTCAAACAAGTCGGTAATTCTCTCATGAGGGAAATCAAAGATTTTTGGAGGTCTTATTTGGGCAAAAATATTCATCTGATTGATTTTCGTTGGTTTGATGTTTTCAATTCCATAGAAGATGATAAGGATTTGGTCAAATTCTATATGCCATTTGATTTTTATTATACATTTATCGATGAATATTATACAAATCCACAGCATTCAGCCCCATGTGATGACAAGAATTTCTATGATTTGTATTTTCCTGAAATGAAAAAGCCGACTACTTTGTTTAGAAAAGTTGGCCAGTTTTTTTTGAATGATAAATATGAACCGATTTCGAACGAAGAAGTGGTCAGGATATGCAAAACTCGTAAGGAGGTTATTATAAAGAAGACTCGCTTTTCCCAAGGGGGTGAAGGCGTTTCGTTTATTAAAACAGATATTTCCGATCAAGAATTGTTGAATTCTCTAGTTTCTATTCGGGAACAATATATTTGTCAGGACATCATCAAACAACATCCTGAGATAAACAAGTTAAATGATACTAGTTTGAATACTATAAGAATTATGACTTTGGTTAGGGACGGTAAAGTTCAGATTCTGTCTCCTTTGATTAGAGTGGGAAGGAAAGGCTCAAAGGTTGATAATTTGACAGGTGGTGGTATGGCATGTGGCATAAATGAAGACGGTACCCTGAAAGGGCGGGTTTATGATCAAAAAATGCAAAAATATGAATTTAGCCCCCAGGGATATAGGTTTGCGGATATTAGAATCCCCAACTTTGAGAGGTGTACCGAACTTGTTTCAAAGATGGCAATTCGTTTTTCGGGCATAACAAGATTGATGTCTTGGGATATTGCCGTGGATGTTGAAGGTGATCCTGTGTTGGTTGAGATGAACCTTACATTTAGTGGTGTTGATTCGCATCAACTTGCAAATGGTCCGCTTTATGGTACAAATCCTCAACCTGTCATTGAAGAAGTGGTTAATAATAGCTATACTCTCAGAAAATTACTTCGACTTTAATAATCTGATGAAGGGACAATCAAGAGGCGAACAAATATACAATTACAGATTGTATTCTTTTAAACGGTTCTTCACCTTTTTAAAATATGCGAAAATTACGGCAAAAGAGCTGGCGCAAATAACAAAAAGGCACGAATGGGCGATTGTTCTGGATATGGTATGGTGTAATTTAAGGTATGGAGCCTCTCATTCTCGGGACTATACTCTCTTTGATTTTGTCAAGAAGAATGGGCATGAAAGAAATACATTCATGACCTTTCGCAGGTATTATCGAATGGTTAAGAAGTTTGACAAGGCAACTTTTTTGAGATATACTTTGAAAAATAACATGTATGAGGATTATGGTCAATTCATCAAAAGAAATTGGATGTGCCTTGATGGGAGTCAGAGCAGGGAACAGGTAGCTGGTTTTTTGTTGAAATATAAGACAGTTATTGTAAAACCTGTATCATCAGATCAGGGGAATGGCATTAGCAAATTTACTTTTAGTTCTAGACAAGAGTGTGAGTCGTTTTGTGATGATTATTTAGGTCGAAATGTAATAATAGAGGAAAGCTTGAATAATTGTGAGGAGTTAAATGCTATTCATGCGAGATCTCTTAACACAGTGCGCGTATATATTATTGTGAATAAAGATGGTTGTCCCGATATTGTAACAATGGCTCTCCGTTGCGGTCAGAGCGATGCTGACATTGATAATTGGGGAGCAGGTGGTGTCGGATATAACATTGATTTAAGTTATGGCGTGATAGATCGTCCAGGGAGAGACAAAAAAGGATATTTCCATGTTTTCCATCCTGGTACGGATGTGTGTATGGTGGGATACCACATTCCTATGTTTAATGAAGTTAGGCAATTTGCTCTACGTGTAGCAAGTCTTAATAAGAAGGTTTTGTTCGCAGGATTGGACATAGCAATTACTCCAACAGGCCCGGAGCTTATTGAAGTAAATTTCCCTGGCGGTCATGATTTTCTTCAATGTCTTGATGATGTTGGTAAGAATGAGCTTTTGCAATCAGTGGTATAAGTATGCAAATAATTGATTTACGAAATAATAATATTATAATAACGGGTGCTGGCTCTGGCATTGGAAGAGAGACATGTTTGCTTTTAGACAAATTGGGCGCCAATGTTATTTGCTTGGATATAGACAAGAATGGTTTGGAGGAAACCAGAAGTGGAATGGTCGGTCAAAATCATGAACAATATGTAGTTGATTTGACGGACGAAATTGCCCTGAAAGAATTTGCTGACGACGTGATACTTAAAAAGTCCTTGATACATGGACTTGTCCATTGTGCAGGGATAAGCAGCAGAAAGCCGCTTAATGTATTAAAGAAAGAAGGCTTCTCAAAAATCATGGATGTAAATTTTTATTCTTTTGTTGAATTAGTCAAACATCTCACGAAGAAGAAATGTTTTTGTGAAGGAGGTAGTATCGTGGTTATGTCTTCCATATCCAGCATTAAAGGCTATAAGGCCAAAACAGAATATTGCGTCTCCAAGGCTGCTGTTGATTCTTTCGTTAGATGTATGGCATTAGAATTGGCAAGTAAGCGAATACGAATTAATTCCATCATGCCAGGAGAAGTGTTAACTCCTATGGGTATAAAAGCAAGAGAAATGGCTCTGCTTTCAGGTACGGATGAGATTGTGAACCAGCCTCTTGGGCCAACCGAACCTTATGAAGTGGCTAATCTTATAGCTTTTTTATTAAGCCAAGCGACAAAAACAATAACGGGAACCTCTGTCAGAATTGACGGGGGAGCCTCAGTATAAACGTATAAATACAAACAAAATGGAATTAGAAGAAAAAAAGCAATTGCTTGCTGATTTATTTGAAGTTGAAATAGAGGAAATCCAGGAGAATGTTATATTGGAAGATTTTGAGCCATGGGATTCGATGTCGAAGTTGTCTTTAATAGTACTGATGGATGATGAATGTGGCAAAAAATTGTCTGGAGAACAGATCTTGGAATTCAAAACAATAGGTGATATTATCGATTTTATGGAAAACTAGTATGAAAAATGCTTTTTATATTAATTGTTGGGTGACACCATGGATTGGAGTGGCTCATGAGATGGAGAAATCTTTTGGGTACAAACCTGTGTATTGGGTGGGATATACTCCAGAAGACGATTCTGATGTCTTGATACCAAAAGAGTTTCCTGGCATAATATACCAAAGCTTCACAGACGGATGGAAAGGACGTTTCGCGAAAGAAATTGAAGAAAAAGCGAATGATTGTTATCTTGATGTGGATTTTTTGAAACGCCACGCTGACCATGAACTGCAAGCTATGAAAATGCTTGACCGTCAAGATCAGGATTTACACAGTTTCAACTTTATGGAAAGGCAACGTCATTATCGCAACATGATAAAGAAGTGGATGGCTGCTATTGAGCTGTTTAAACCTGATTTGGTTATAAATACGGCTATACCTCATCGCTTTTATGATTATGTATTGTTTTGGTTATGTATAGAGCGTAATATTCCATATCTCACCATGCAACACACTCAATTTCCAGGGCGGTTTTATTTATTTAAAAATCAGTTTTATACTATTGAAGATAGATTTGTTCAAGACTGGCATTCGTTCGAGCAGAAAGAAAATCTTATTGAGAAACTGCCAAGCGATATCAAGGAGCGTTATGATTGTGTGAAGAAAGATTATGAAGAGGCTGCTCCTGCTTATATGGCTTCAATCGCAAAAACTCAAAAAGCTACAGAAAGTAGCTTTTTCATGGTGAAGAGATGGATCAGAAAGTTCTCGACGGTTTATCGCCCTTATCTTTTGGGGCAACCGGCAGATACAAATATTATAGGTTTGTGCGCCACTGATAAGAAACCAAATAAAAAATATGAGGAGAGTGAGGGGAATATTTATCAGCACGAGCGTATGCTGCTGAAGATAAACAAGTATAAAAAACAATTGAAGGAAGCGTATGATTCGTTGTGCAGTCAACCTGATTACAAGGAAAACTATGCTGTTTTATTTTTGCATTATCAGCCAGAGGCAACCTCAAACCCAGGAGGTGACATTTTTGTTGACCAAAGATTATGTGTGGAATTGCTATTGAAGTATTTGCCGGTAACATGGAAGGTATATGTAAAGGAACATCCTCATCAGTTCATAAGATATCATATTGGTCATACGAGCCGCATGCGTGATTTATATGATGATTTGGTAAAAAATGATCGTGTTAGGTTGATTCCTACCGAAGTGGACACTTTTGAGTTGATTAAGCATGCCAAAGCAGTAAGTACTATAACTGGTACCGTAGGTTGGGAAGCAATGGTGCGTCAGAAACCTGTGATTGCTTTTGGACTAGCATGGTATGAGAATTATTCGAAAGGGGTGTTGCGTATTACGAATGAAGAATCTGCCAAGAATATGAATCAGTTCATTGAGAATTATCGATATGACGAGCATTCTTTGTTGGCATATCTTGCTTCAGTCGGAAAGAATACAAAACTTGCATATTATTATAAAGGAGTGTATAAAAAAGAGACTGGACTTAATGAAGAAGAATGCATTAATAATATAGTTGATGCAATTGCTGAGCAGATATAATAAATATATTAAGTTTCTGTTGTATGCGTGAAAATATCAAGAAATATGTAGATGCGAGTTTAAGTGTTCGTTAAAATTCAGGCTAAAATGAGAACTTTATACGGATTTACCCTCTCTTTCTCTAATGGGAAAAATGCTTTGGAGTACACAATAAATACGGATGATTTTAGTGTCAGAAAGTATGAGGATGAAAATGTATTTGTGGTAACCCAAACATCATGGAAGAAAACGGATGCTGCAGCAGATATAGCATTGGATTATTGCAAATGTGGTTGCAATAATTGGACGCCTTCTCGTTATACCAATGGATCATTTGCATTGGTAGACAAGAAAAACGGTGAAATATATGTGGGGCGCGACCGCACTTATGCATCCCATCTCTATTATTTCTTTGATGGAGAACAGCATCACTATACTACTGACGATGCGCAGCTGGTTAATTATACCAAGGTACTTGATGCAGAAGCAGTCGACATGATGCTAATGAACAATATCAAAGTGATGGCTGCATTGCCCCTTTTTAAGGGCAGCAAAGCCGTTCTTCCGGGTCATTTCTTGCATCATGTACTCCCTTACATTGGGGTGGGGCACGAAGGTGTATTTTGGAGAATAGAACCTTGTATGATACCCTCCAATTATGATAAAGCGATTGAACGGTACGGTGATTTGCTTGTTGATTCAATTAATAACAATATTGAAAACGATGAAGTGGCCGTTTGGCTCTCAGGTGGTAGTGACAGTGCCGCCATTATGGGAGCATTGCACAGAATGAATGTTAAAAATGTGCAAGCGGCGCACATGTATTACAAGGGCAATTTTGATTTTGAACATGACGACGTTAACACACTTAGGGATGCGTTTGGTTTTAATCTGAAAAATGTTACGCCAGATGTTCGGTCAGAGGAGTGGAGAAAATATGTTGACCATAGTCTTCTAAATGTAACATTGAATTCATTAGGAATATCAATCCCGTCTCATGTATTGTCAGGGTCATATTTGGGTACTGTAGTGGACAAAGGATCAACGGCGATGATAGGTGAGTTTTGTTTGTTAGATTCAGGTTTTTCTGAACAGAATGACAAAACACGTAATTTCCGTCGTTGGTTATATCGCGGAGGAGGCCGTTATTTTGCCAAGGGATTAAAAGTGTTGCCTGATGGTTGTTTTGTTGATTGGGAAAAATACAGAGGGGTTCATCCTAAAGGACGTGTAGAGAAACTGAACTATAGATTTAGAATATTGCAATCATTGCTTTACTCGACAGGAAGACCTGGATTGTGGTATGGTGGCATGAAAATCGGAATGAAAGGCGGCCTTTATCCGATACCAGATTTCACTACTTCCTTTTTGTCAAAGGATTATGAAACCCATATATGGGATCGTTTGTATAAGGGCGTGTTTAGCGAATTTGAGGAGGCGTTAAAAACAAATAAATGGACAGCAGCGATAGATACAATGCTATCAAATTGGTATTCAGAGTTTTCAAATACTTCTATGGCAAACGATTCGTGTGCATTATCTGGTATGCAATATTGTCTTCCTTTTTCTTCAGTAGATTTTCTTGATTTTCAATCTTCGTTACCTGAGAAATGGAAAATCGACAAAAAAATACAAAAAGACATGTGTCACAGGTTTCTGAATATGCCGGAAGAAGTCGCATATAGAAATAAGAATCATAGTCGCAGTGTCCCTTATGAACAGATCGTTTATCCATATATGCAGAGTGTTGAATGGAACAAAAACTTCTTGGAAAGAATTTACAGTACCGACTTCGGACCACTAACAGATGGCATCAGAAAAGATGGCGACTATATGTGGTTTAACCGTAAATTTGCCCTTCATGCAATAATGTTATGGATGAATAAATATGGTTTGAAAATTGAATAAAATAAAACAACAAACATCCAAGCAATGGATTATATAATCCCTTTTGGTCATCAGCATATCACCGATGAGGATGTGCAGGCAGTTATCTCAGCCTAGAAGTCTGACCACAAGTCCCAATGTCCGCTTGTCGGGCAATTCGAAAAAATGTTTGCCGAGTATCTTGTATGCCGATACGCCTATATGGTGAGTAACGGCACAGCGGCTTTACATCTATGAGCGATGGCTGTGGTTATTAGGCCAAGTGATAAAATAATCACCACTCCTATTACTCTGGGAAGAAGGCCATCTTCCGCCCACTATTGGTGAAAAATCAGTCTTAAGTGAAACTATAGCGAAATTAATTATTGAAATAAAATGGAACAGCTAGCCATAATGGGCGGGAATCCCGTCCGTGTCAATAAGATTTACTACGGCCGCCAATGTGTTGGTGAAGATGAAATAAAGGCCGTATCCGAAGTGCTTCGGAGTCCTTTTATCACCTGCGGCCCCAAGGTGGCCGAGGCAGAAAAGAGACTAGCAGAGTACATGGGTGCAAAACACGCTGTTGTGTGCAGTAATGGTACCGCAGCACTTCATTGTGCTTGTATTGCGGCAGGTATCGGCCCAGGTGAAGAAGTTATCACTACTCCATTAACCTTTGCCGCCAGTGCCAATTGTGCTGTGTATTGTGGAGCCAAGCCTGTTTTTGCTGATATTGATCTTGAGACCTATAATATCGATCCGCAAAGCATTCGTGACCACATCACTTCAAGAACAAAAGCTGTGATTGCTGTGGATTATACGGGCCAGGCTGTTAAGATCAAGGAAATTCGCGAGATTTGCAATGAGTATGGCTTGGTGTTCATTGAAGACGCAGCTCATGCCATAGGCACAAAGTATGATGGTGTCCATGTAGGTAATCTTGCAGATATGACTTGCTTTAGTTTCCACCCTGTTAAGACTATCACTTGCGGCGAGGGGGGAGCCATCACTACCAACAATGATGAGTTATACAAAAAACTCATCTTGGCTCATACTCATGGTATTACGCATGACGAGGAATTGATGGAGGAAGCGCCTCATGAAGGGATGTGGTACTATGAGCAAATTAGTTTAGGTTTCAATTACCGTATGACTGATTTTCAGGCAGCCATGTTATTGAGTCAGCTCGGGAAGATAGAAGATTTCAAGAAACGTCGTCAGGAAATTGTCAATAAGTATAATGAAGCTTTCCGCGATGTCCCTGGCATCATCATCCAGAAAGAGATTCCAGAATCCGATACTTGTCGTCATCTCTATATCATTCGACTTGATCTTGACAAGTTAACATGCACACGTCGTCAGTTTTTTGACGCTATGAGCGCCGAGAATATCCAACCACAGATTCATTACGTTCCTGTATATTGGTTCCCATTTTATCGCCGTATGGGGTACGAAAAAGGCCTTTGTCCCAATGCAGAAGAAGTCTATAAAGGTATTATGAGCATTCCGCTGTATCCTATGATGACGGATGAAGATGTAAATGATGTGATTGCTGCTGTTAGGAAGATAGCCTGTTACTATAAGAAGTAACTTATTTTATGTTTAACTGCTGGTAATGATGAAAACTCCGAGTGTCAGTGTAATTGTGCCGGTTTATAATGTGAGCCAATATCTGGATCAGTGTTTGGATTCTTTAGTCAACCAGACGCTTTCTGATATTGAAATCATCTGTGTTAATGACGCATCAACTGACAACAGCTTGGAAATCTTGAAGTCATGGGGACAAAAGGATGAACGAATCCGAATCATCGACCTTCCTGAGAATCGGATGTTGGGGGCAGTTAGAAATATTGGGATAAAGGCTGCAATCGGAGAATATTTGGGTTTTTTGGATTCGGATGATTATGTCTCGTATGACTTCTATCAATCTTTAGTGGATGCATTAAAGCCTGGTATAGATATCGTCACCACAAAATATACCATGAGATTTGATGAGCATTCAGAACAACAGTTGTATCAATTCAATGACACGGTTGATCTTGATAATCAAGACAGTGTTAAAAGGTCTATTGCAGCTTACGGTTGCCGGTTATTTGCTAGCATTTTTAGGAGGTCTTATGTCATTGAGAATCAGTTTCAATTTCCTGAAGGTGTCTTTTTTGAGGATAATCCGATAGTTCAGTGTATGTTTTTGGTTGCCAATCAGATTGTTGTTATTGATAACAAGTCTTCATTTTGGTGGTATCGAATCAATCCTTCATCCATTGTTCATAGCAGTTTTTCTGACAGAAAATTCTCAGATAGACTTCGCATGCAGTTGCTGATGTTGGAGAATTATCGAAAGTATCATCTTGCGGATATTTATAAGGAAGAATTCAGCTATCGTTTTTTTATGACTTTTTACTTTAATACAATCTATTTGCTGTTGTTTAGAAGGAAAGACTACCGTGCTGATCTAATACGGCAAGTATATAAAAAATACATGGAAAATGCTGGTGATTTCCCTTCAAATGTTTATATGGAAAATGATGGAAATTATGGTGCGTATAAGCTGATAGGGAAATATCCTGCTGTAGGGAGGTTGTATAAATATTACAAACTGCATAATGGGAGTCTGGTTCAAAGGTTGTTGAAGAAAGCAAAACGGTTGTTGAAGAAAGCAAAACGGTTGTTGAAGAAAGCAAAACGTTTATTATTCAAATGAAAAATCTTTGCATTATTCCTGCCCGTGGTGGAAGTAAACGTATTCCACGAAAGAATGTGAAATCATTTTTGGGGAAGCCCATGTTGGCATATTCTATAGAAACTGCTCAAGAGACAGGCCTGTTTGAGGAAATAATGGTTTCAACCGACGATGAGGAAATCGCAACGGTTGCACGCCAATATGGAGCAAACGTTCCTTTTATGCGATCCGCTGAAACCGCTGGTGATTATGCTACCACTGCAGATGTATTAAAAGAAGTGATTGCGGAATATCAAAAACGAGGTATAGAATTTGACAATTTCTGCTGCTTCTATGCCACGGCACCTCTTGTGCAGAGCAAGGATGTGGTTTCGGCTTTCGAACTATTGCAACAGTCTAACTTTTCTTGTGTTTATCCAGTAGTTCAATTTTCTTATCCTATTTGGCGTTGCCTCGATCTTGCAAAAGATGGAACAATGACTCGTCATTGGCCTGAATTTGAGAATAGTCGTAGTCAGGATTTGCCAAAAGAATATCACGATACGGGTACATTTTATTGGTACAAAACAAAAGAATGGTTGACGGGCAAAGTCAAAATAGGAGGGATCGAGGTCGATGAAACTACTATTCAAGACGTTGATACTGAAACCGACTGGAAGTTGGCTGAGATGAAGTACGAACTCATGTACAAGAAATAACGCTTATGCCATCATACATTTGTCTAAAAAAGCAAGAACAACATCTTGGCAACTATTCCATTGTTCCGATTCGCTACGAAGATCGTTTCACCATCATGAAGTGGCGAAATGAACAGATATACCATTTGCGCCAGGCTTACCCTCTAACGGAAGAAGACCAGCAACGTTATTTTGACAATGTGGTTGCCAAATTGTACGATAACCCTAAACCAGACCAGATTCTTTTCTCCTACATGGAGAAAGACATATGCGTTGGTTATGGCGGTTTGGTTCATATTAATTGGATTGATAACAATGCTGAAGTGTCATTCATTATGGATACTAGGCTTGAAAAAGAGTGCTTTACGGCTCATTGGTCCAATTATTTGACCATGTTGAAAGAAGTTGCTTTCAATGACCTTAATTTGCATAAGGTTTACACATACGCTTTCGATTTGCGTCCACAACTCTATGATGTGTTGGAAACAAATGGCTTCACTCGGGAGGCGACACTTAAGGAGCATTGCGTTTTTAATTGTGAATATAAAGATGTGGTGATTCATTCTCTTAGAAATGACTCTTATCAGATTGTTAATTATACGGATTGCACTATTGAACAGTTGCGTGAAATCCTTGCGTTGCGGAATGATGACCGTGTGAGATTTTGGATGGTGAATCCTGATCTAATTTCCGAAGAGAGTCACTTCAAGTTCGTTGATAGACTGAAAAATGATGTAAATAGGCTCTATTTTGCCATATTTAAAAATGGTATGTTGGTGGGCACTTACAATCTTACCAATGAAGGGAATGGTGTGTGGGAAAGGGGAATCATCGCAGCTCCTTCCACACATGGAACAGGGCAAACGGAACAATGGGAACAACAAATCCTCCGTGGTTTATCAAAATATGGTATCAAAGCCGTTACAGCTAAAGTGAAACTGGATAATCTTAGATCCATTAAATATCATGAGAAGTTGGGCTATCAAGAACATGGTCGGGATGACGATTATTTGTACTTATTGTTGACATTATCATGAGCAAAACATTTATCATAGCAGAACTCTCAGCCAATCATAACGGCAGCAAGCAGATTGCTATGGATACGATCAGGGCTGCAAAGGAAGCAGGTGCTGATGCGGTCAAATTGCAAACCTATACGGCTGACACATTAACGCTTAATTGCGACGCTCCTGATTTTCGTTTGGGGAAGGGTCTTTGGGAAGGAGAGACTTTTTACACGCTTTATCAAAAGGCTTATACCCCTTGGGAATGGCACGAAGATTTGTTCCGTGTGGCTCATGAAGAAGGCTTGGTTTGCTTCTCTACACCTTTTGATAAATCGGCAGTGGATTTCCTCGAAGAACTTGGCAACCCGATTTATAAAATAGCCAGTTTTGAAATCACGGATATTCCACTAATAAAATATATCGCTCAAAAGCATAAGCCAATCATCCTCTCCACCGGTATCGCCATGGAAGAAGATATCCGTCTTGCCTTGGATACGATTCGTGGCGAAGGGTGCGAAGATATTACGCTGCTCAAATGTACCTCGGCCTATCCAGCTCCTATCGAAGATGCCAACTTGTTGACAATTCCTGATATGAAGCAGCGATTTGGCGTAAAAGTAGGCTTGAGCGACCATACCGAGGGTTGTGTAGTTCCAATGGCTGCGGTAGCCTTGGGAGCTGAAGTGGTGGAGAAACATTTTATTATTGACCGTTCGATAGGTGGACCAGATAGTGCATTCTCAATGGAGGCACCTGAATTTAAAGTTATGGTGGATAGTATTCGTCAGGTTGAAAATGCTTTGGGAGAAGTGAAATATCCAACCAATCCTTCCGAGATAAAAGGGAGAAACTATTGCCGATCGTTGTATGTTGCAGAGGATGTAAGAGCTGGAGAGGTTTTTACGGAAAGGAATGTTCGTAGTGTTAGACCGGGATATGGCTTGCATCCCAAATATCTGAATGAAATCCTTGGGAAAAAGGCTGCCCGTAGTTTAATGAAAGGTGAACGTTTCGGTTTTGATTGTATTGAACAAGTTTTATCGGAAAGATGAGAGTTGGAGTTATATTTGCTGTGATAAAAGGCTATTCGCAAATCAATAAAGTGGCCTCGGATTAGCTTTTCCATTTGTTTGATGTTTTTTTGATCTATGGATACCAATCAGTTTCTTCTTCAGGTGACATGCATGACTTACAACCATGTCAATTATATTACAGATGCGATGAACGGATTTGTGATGCAGCAAACCTCATTCCCGTTCGTGTGCATTATAATTGATGATGCCAGTACAGATGGTGAACCCGAAGTAATAAAGAAATATTTTGACGATAATTTCGAGAGGAGAGAAATTGGCCTTTCGACGCCAGAGGAAACCGATGAGTATCTTCGCATATATGCACAGCATAAAGAGAACAAGAATTGCTATTTCTGTGTTCTCTTCCTGAAATACAATCACTATTCTATAGGTAAAGCCAAGACCAAGAATCTTGCAGGGTTTACGACAAACGTGAAATACATCGCCCTTTGCGAAGGCGACGACTACTGGACTGATCCATTGAAGTTGCAGAAACAGGTGGATTTCTTGGAAGGACATGAAGAGTATGGTTTTGTAGGAACCAATGTATGGCTTAACGTTAACGGAGTCTTATCACAAGAACCCCCATATTTTTCTTCGGGTAGAATTGAAGGAGATTTTGTTTTGATGGGTGATGTGTTTGAGGATGCAAAATACGGTCCTGTTGCTCGTACGGTTTCCGTAGTATATAGAAAAGAGGTGCTTCAGCCCTATTCAAAATATGCTTCAGGTGATATTATGCTTGAATCAATTCTTGCAAAATACTCTAAATATGCGTTCTATCAGGGGTATGCAAGTGTTTATAGGGTAGGAGTTGGTGTTTCATCTTCAGGTGATAATTTGGAAAAGGCGTTGAGATACAATGATTGGTATGTGAATTGTAGAAGGAATCAGAACGTTCTCTTTCCAGATGATTGTAATTGGAATGAAGACGAATTGGAGGATAGGGGAACTTATATCCGTTTGATCTATGCGATAAAAAGAATGAACTGGATTAAGGCAAAAAAGTATAAAAAAGCTTTAAAAACAGAAATTTATAGAAAAAAGAGTTATTCACATTATTTGTTTGGCCCCATTAGTTGTGTGTTCTTATGGATTGCCTTAAAATGTAAGCATCATGAATAAACCTCTTAATATAGTCATGACCCCGGTTCGCAATGAGGCATGGGTGCTGCGTTCGTTTTTAGAGACCACTTCTTTGTGGGCAGATTACATTATCATTGCCGACCAGATGTCGACTGATGGCAGCCGTGAGATAGCTAAATCTTATGAAAAAGTGATTCTCATTGACAACAAGAATCCAGAATTCAATGAGGCGGAGCGGCAAGCCATGCTGGTGGCTAAAGCTCGCGAGGTAGCTGCTGGCCGCGACACGTTGCTTTGGGGCTTGGATGCCGATGAGGTGTTGGCTGCCAACTTTAGGGAAACTGTGGACTGGAATCATATTATGAATTCCGTTCCTGGCGATGTGTTTTGTTTCAAATGGGCGGAGATTTGTCCCGACCAAAAGGAATATTGGCTGTCACCCACCACATATTATCCTTGGCTTTTCCATGACGATGGTAAAGAGCCGCATGGCAATTATGTGCGCAACATGCACTCCATGCGTATTCCTTATCCGATAGAGGAAAAACAAATCTATTATGTTGATGATTTTAGGGTGCTTCATTTTGCCTATTTGAATCAACACAGGGTGGCTTCAAAACGACGTTTCTATCAGTTTGTGGATTGGGAAATGAATCATAGGCATTCGATAGTTTTGAGCAGGAGCTACACACAGACAAAAAAAGGTGAACAAGTATTGCCCCTTCCTGATGAGTTCCTTTATCATGAGAATGAATATGGCTTCGATTTACTGAAACTAGTAGACACCAATGTGGCCAAGTGCTATATGGATGATTATATCGTGGAGCGTTTGTCTCGCCATTCAATGAAGGTGTTGCGGAAACTAGATATATGGGATAAGGTGTTCCTTACTACCTATCAATTGGATGATCCGCAGCGAAAGGTCGACAAGTGGGTTCATTCCTATTTAAGAAAGACGGCGATGACGAAGGATAAAAAGGCGATTCGCTTAATAGATAAAGTGTTAAAGAAACTATATTAAGATAAAGACTGATTATATGTCAACAGCAATAGAATTCAACAATATTAGCAAACTATACCGCTTGGGTTTGGTGTCAAGTGGTACATTGAGCAACGACCTGAAAAGATGGTGGCAAATGAGTGTATTGGGTAAGGAAGATCCCTTTTTGAAGGTGGGATCGGTGAACGACCGTTCTAAAGCTGCCGATAGCGAATATGTTTGGGCCTTGAAGGACATCGACTTCAAGGTTGAACAGGGCGATGTGGTGGGCATCATTGGTAAGAATGGCGCAGGAAAGAGCACGCTTTTGAAGCTGCTCTCCAAAGTGACTGGACCAACTACGGGTACCATAAAAGCCAGAGGTAGAATCGGTTCGTTGCTTGAAGTGGGAACAGGCTTCCATCCTGAGCTTACGGGCCGAGAGAACATTTATATGAATGGTGCTATTCTTGGAATGACCAAACATGAAATCAATAGTAAAATAGATGCAATCATTGATTTCTCGGGTTGTGAGCGTTATATCGACACTCCTGTCAAACGTTACTCAAGTGGTATGACCGTTCGTCTTGGATTTGCTGTGGCTGCCCATCTCGATCCCGAGATTCTTGTGGTCGACGAGGTGCTTGCCGTTGGTGATGCTGAGTTCCAAAAGAAGGCTATCGGCAAGATGCAGGATGTGAGCAAAGGCGAAGGAAGGACAGTGCTGTTTGTGAGTCATAATATGGCTAGTATCAGACAATTATGTGTTTCTGGTGTGGTTCTGGATAAGGGTAGTGTGAAAATGATGGGTACGGCAGATGAGTGTGTGAATGAGTATATAGGAAGCAATTTGTCAGTATTGTGTTCTTATGCTGATATTACAGATGCGCATAGAAATTATGAATACACGAGTAGAGACCTCGAGTTACTTACAGCTAAAATGATGGGTGATGTGAACGAGGTGGCATCCAACCAACCTTTGGAGTTTGAAGTCAAGATGCGCAAGAATAGGGCGGTCGACAAGTTTACGTTTGAAGTCATGCTTAACAACCAATCGGATATTCGTGTGGGCTGCTACATATCAGATTATATTGATATCTCGAAAGTGAAAATCGGCGATGAGTTTGTGTGCAGAACAGTTATTGAGCACCATGATTTGGCAAAAGGTAAATATGGAGTTGGTTTCAATATCGGGTTGAAAGATATCCATGTGGGATTAAAGGACTTTGATGTAGTCCACAACGTGTTGGCTTTTTCCGTTAACTATGCTGATGCTGTTAAAAAAGACGTTTTTGCTTTTTGGCCATCTTATAACGGTAGTATCTATTTCAAAGGTCAAAGTGAATTGATTTAAGATAAATCAATGAAACGCTATGTGATTTTTAGTGCCATGGTGGGAGGATATGACCCAATCCTTCAGCCTTTGACAGTTGACGATAGGTTCGACTTTGTTCTGTTCACCAATGATATTGCCGATTCTCAAGTTGGTGTGTGGCAGATTCGTCCCATCGAGTATCATAATGAAAACAATACTAGGATTTGTCGGTACGTCAAGACGCATCCAGAGACTTTGTTGCCTGAATATGAAGCTTCAGTTTGGATGGATATGAATGTTTCGATCAAAACCCACTATTTGTACGATTGTGTTGTGCGATTGTTGGAGGAAGGTGTTGAAGTTTCGAGCATGTGCCATCCAAGTCGGAACTGCATTTATGATGAGGCTTTTGCCGTTATGCACATGATGGTTGAACACGAGTCTGTCGTGCTGAAATGGTGCGGCCGCATTCGTAAAGAGAATTATCCAGTGAATAATGGCTTATGTGAAACCAATGTTCTGTTTCGTAAGCATAATGAAAAGATTTCAGCCATTGATGCCTATTGGTGGGAGTGTATTGAAGGCAATTCGAGAAGAGACCAGCTTTCGTTCAATTTTGTTTTGTGGAAACAAAAGGTTCCGTGTCATTATATGTTGGGCGAAGGGAAGTGCGTGAGAAACTCGGAGCATTTTGAATTAGTAAGCCACAGGAACGAATATCACAATTTCTGTAGATTTGGAAAGAATGAAGGATGGCTTATGCGTTATTGCAGGAAAGTTCCTGCTAAAATGGATGTAGTGAAGAATGCATATTATAAGATTTATGCTATGCCGTTCCCTCAATTGTGGGCGTTTCTTGTAGGACAGTTTTTTAGGGTCAAGTATTTATTGACTAAAAAATGAAATTGTTTGTAATAGTAGTTACTTATAGAGGCAAGCAATGGTACGATCGTTGCTTTACGTCGCTGCGAGAGTCGACCATTCCACTACAGACCATTGTGGTCGACAATGCATCCAATGACGGATCGGTGGAGTATATAAAAGAGCATTATCCTGAGATACGTCTGATTGAATCGAAGGAGAATCTGGGCTTTGGAAAGGGGAATAACTTGGGTCTGCGCTATGCATACGAACATGGTTGCGATTACGTGTTCTTGTTGAATCAAGATGCATGGTTGGATGATGCAGATGCATTGAACAAATTGGTATCGCTATCACAAAGACATCCTGAATACGGTATCTTGAGTCCTATGCATCTTTCGCCAGATAAGCAATCGCTGAACATGATGCTTGAGTACGGCGGCTCTGTGTATACTAAGAGAATTTTGAGTGATTTGTATTGTGGCACGGTAAAAGATATTTATCAAACAAATTATGTAAATGCAGCAGCTTGGCTTTTGCCTAGGAAAACTTTGTCTGAATTAGGAGGCTTTGATCCTTTGATATTCCATTATGGAGAGGATGATGATTATTTGAATCGGGCTCGTTATCATGGAATTAAGGTGGGTATCAGCCTTGATTCGCGAATTATTCATGACCATCAGTCGGGAGAATATAAGGCTTGGAGTAGTGAACTGGCCAGAAAGTCGGCCGTTGATGATTTGGAGCTGCTTCTTGATTTGAATGTCCCTTTCAATTATCATTCTTTGCGAATGACCTGGATGCGGCGGTATCTAAAAGGTCTGTTCAAAGGTAATGCCAACGAAAGAGAATTAGCAGTGTATAAGATGAAATACCTCCGAAAGATGAGGCATTCCATAGAAAACAGCCGTAAAGCGAACATGATAAAACAACCTAATTGGATACAATAGAATATGGCAGATTTAAATTTTACATATCGATTGTTCTCAATCGAAGACCTTGAACAGTGGCTGATTCATAATGCCGAAAACGGATTGTCAGACAAAGTCGTTTCTCGGTCTAGAGCGTTGGCGTTTATTAAGAATCCTCATGCACGACTGGACGATGCTGCTCTTGTGGTGGTTTATAATGAACAAGGTGAATCCGTTGGCTATACGGGAGCTTATGCCGAGGAGTGGTGTCGGCCAATAGTGGAAGGACGATATTTCTGGGGCTCAACGCAGTGGATGGATGCTCAGTATCGGGGAAAAGGTGTGTCAGGAAAGATGATGAGGATGATAAAGGATGCTGTGGCGGATAAGTATGTAGCATTGGATTCATCGCCCGCTTCGTGCCGTTTGGATGAAAAACAGGGTTCCATCATATCTTACTATCCACGTTATTTTATCGTGTTAAGTGGAAATGACAAGTCTTTCAAGTCAAAGGTGAAGAATGTCCAATCGACACTTTCAAAAAAGAAAGCTTTGAAAAGTTTGACGGGTTTCAATTATACAAATCGGTATGTGAGTTTGATAGACGATGAGACTTATTCGTTTATTGTTGAGCATAGCAAAAAGGATTTGTTTTTAAGGAAGCAGGATTATCTGAATTGGCAGATGCGTTACCCTTTTGTGGTTCCTACTGGAGGTGATAAGGAGATAGATTCCGAAAGGTGTGAGTTTGGTGAGTGTGTCAATCAGCTTCAGACCTGTATGGTTCAGGTTTTCTCTGGTGGCAAAATGTGTGGTTTTTATGTGTTGAGGATTGTGGATTCTGTTTGCTCAACTTGGTATTTGTATTATAATGAAACAGCTCGCGAACAAGTGTTTGCATCTGTGGCTACAAAAGTTTTACAATTGAAAGACGTTTTCAAGTTCAAAACTTTTGACAAGAACTTATTCGATTTTATGGGTCGGATGGGTGTTAAAAGCCAGTTTTCTAAAAATTTTGTGGAACAAGTTTCATTGACAGTGCCTTCAAGGTTTGAGGTAGATGCCTCGTTGCGTATACATGGAGGCGATGGTGATATGATTTGCTAGTTGGTTTAGATGAAAATAAAGGAAATTGTTTTAAAGTTAAAACGTAGGCTGTTACGCCTTCGTTTACAGCCAGTACGGGTGTTTTGCTTCCATGAAGTGGGTGAAACTGAGGAGAATAACCCTGATAGGATTCCAATGTCTTTTTTGATGGAGTCAGTACAACAGCTATTAAATAGTGGTTATAGATTCATATCATTGAAAGAAGCTCACGCTCATATTAAGAAAGATAAGATAAGAATTAAAAAATATGCAGTGTTGACAGCTGATGATGGGTTAAAATGTCAATTGAATGTTTTGGAATGGTTAGAAAAAAAGAACATTCCAATTACCCTTTGTCTTAATGTGTTGAGTTTGAGTAATAAAACATGTGGTTTGCCATATCGTAAATGGTATCATATAGAGGACAAGGAAACTGAGAAACGATATGCTGAACAATTATATATTTCAGAAAGCGAACTACAAAGGATAGAAAGCAATCTTGTAACATTCGCGTTGCATGGTGTAAACCATGACGAGGCAGCTACTGAGATTTCATTAGATGATTTTAGGAAGGATGTGGAAGCTTGTATTCAAAAGTTTGCATCGAACAAACACTACGTTCCTTTTTATACATATAAATATGGAATGCATAACCGGAACACAGACGAAGTGCTGCGTCAATATAATTTGACTCCAATACTTGTTGATGGAGAGAAGAATTATAATGATGCATCTTGTATTCATCGCGAATTGTTGGAAGCATTATATAGAAAATGTCAGCAAAAGTTATCATAACAGGTGATTTGTGTCTACAAGACAGAACTGCGAGAATGTCCTTTGCAGATTTGTGTAGTTGTCATAGCATAGTAAGACAACTAACTGAGGCTGTGGACTATTCCGTGGTCAATCTTGAATGTTCAGTCACAAATGATTGTTCCGCAAAGCCAATCAGAAAAGCTGGTGAAGCTTTGCGCAATAATGATAAAGTTTTGGATTTGGCTAGGTCTATGGGTTTTGATGCCGTGACGTTGGCCAACAATCATTTCGCTGATTTCGGGCAGAGTGCTGTGAAAGAGAGTTTGGAACTAATTGAGAGCCGAAATCTTGATCATGTGGGTGCTGGCATAAATCTGTGTGATTCCCAAAAAATCCTATATAAAACAATTAATGGTGTTAATGTGGCATTCATAAATGCGTGTGAACATGAGTTTACCATCGCTACTTCCACTAAAGGAGGATGTAACCCGCTTAATGCAATCTCGTTGTATTATAGTATTATTGAAGCCAAACAAAAAACACAGAATGTTATTGTGATTATTCATGGTGGTCACGAAGGGTATCAACTGCCCTCCCCAAGGATGCAACAAATGTATCGTTTCTTTGTTGACGTCGGCGCAACTGTAGTGGTAAATCACCACCAGCATTGTTATAGTGGATATGAGATTTATAAAGGATGCCCTGTTTTCTATGGACTAGGTAATTTCTCGTTTGATGAAAAAGGGGTTAGGAATAGTACATGGAACGAGGGGTACATGGTGCAGTTACAATTCAATGACTCTGTTTCTTTTGAATTGATTCCCTATATTCAGAATAACGAGATTACAGGCATCACATTGATGAATGATGAACAAGTGAAAGTCTTTCAAGATAAGTTGAAAAGACTCAATGGCATTATTTCTGACCCAGGACGATTGGAAGAGGCTATGGTGCAAATGACTGAGAGTGTGAGGGACAAATACATGCGTCCACTAAAGCCATATCAATATGGCCCTTTGTTGAAAATGGTGAATTGCCATTTTGTCCCTAACAAACTGGCAAATAAACTGTTGCCAGTGTACATGACGCCAGAGAGGAAATTGTTGTTTAAGAGTTATTTTCAATGTGAATCGCATCAAGAAGTGATGAACAATTTATTGGAAAATGAATAGTTTTAGGTCTTTCTTTAAACGCAAAAAACGAGCTCTATACAGGATACTCTATAACAGATGCCCTCCTAAGTTTTTTTACAAATCGCCTAAAATAATGGCGTCACTTTGGTATGCCATCCATGAGGGTGATTTGCCTAATTTTAGGCATCCAAAAAATTTCAACGAGCTCCTTATGTCGATAAACCTAAAAGCGAGAAAGGATCCGTTTGCCCGGTCGATAAGGATTCGCTGTGCCGATAAATATGCAGTTAGGGATTATGTGAAAGAAAAAGGTTTGGAGCGCATTTTGAATGAGTGCTATGGGGTCTATGATTCTTTTGATGAGATTAACTTTGATGAACTTCCCAATGAGTTTGTGCTTAAGTTAACGACTGGTTGTGGAATGAATTTTATTTGCCGGGACAAAAGTGCCCTTGATATTGACAAACTGCGTGAGACAGTTGCCAAATGGTATGCTGCATGTGAAGATTTCGGTTTAAAAACAGCAGAGTGGCACTATGTTGAAATCAAACCTCGCTTGATTGTTGAAAAGTATTTGTCGATGTTGGGTGAATCATTGTCACTGATTGATTATAAATGGCATTGCTTTAATGGTAAAGTGTATCATATTGACACTGTGAGTGATAGGGATGTTAAGAGTGGGGCGGTTAATTTTGACACATATAGTACGCTTTGGGAACGTACAGATTGCGTCAAACCAGAGTATCACAAAAACAGGAGATTACTGCCTAAACCCGCTTGTTTTGATGAAATGAAATATGTAGCGGAGACATTGAGTAAGGATTTCGAGTATGTTCGGGTGGATTTATATGACATTGATGGAAAGGTGCTGTTTGGAGAGTTGACGTTTACGCCTGTTGGATGCTATGAATTTGACTACAATCCAGAGTGTCTGGTGGATATGTGTCGATTCTATTATAATACAAAGAATTGACGACAACAATATGTTAAGATGAAACTCGCACCTATCGTTGTTTTTTCCTATAACCGTCCCGACCATCTTCATCGCACATTGGAAGCCTTAGCCATGAATGATTTGGCTCATGATAGTGCGCTTTACATTTATTGTGATGGAGCAAAGCCTGATGCGACAGAAGAGCAGCGTCAAAGGGTTTTGGAGAATAGGGAAGCGGCCCATTTCGCAATGGGGTTCAAGGAAGTGCATGTGGTGGAGCGTGAGCAGAATATAGGCCTCAAAGACAACATTATTGGTGCCGTGACTGAAATAGTGAATCAATATGGACGTGTCATTACGCTTGAAGACGATGTTGTGACTTCGGTGGGATTCTTGAAATATATGAATGAGGCGTTGGAGTTGTATGCCGATGAAGAGAAGGTGATGCATGTTTCGGCATATATGTATCCACACAAGTCGCGTTTGCCTGAGACGTTTTTTTATCCGGTTCCTTATCCAGGAGGAGGTTGGGCTACTTGGCAAAGGGCCTGGAACCAATATAATGATGATGCTCAAGAGCTTTTTGACTATTGGAAAGGTAAGTGGGAGTTGTTTGACATCTATGGTGGCGATTATCTGTCAAAACAGCTGAAAAGGAATAGGGAAGGGACGATGCGGACGTGGTTTGTGAAATGGTATGCCGTGATGAGAAGACAAGACGCTTTGACTTTGTATCCTGGATGTTCCTTGACAAATAACATCGGTTTTGATGGTTCGGCTACAAATTGCTATACGACAACAAAATTTGACGTAGTTCCGACGGATTATGTGAAAGTGGAGAGAATCCCCTTGTCTGTCAATAAGAAAGCCACTAGGGTAATCTATGATTTTTACCAAGGGCATTGGTATAACAAAAGACGCAGAAATGCGTTGATTAAGAAGGTAAAAGATACTGTTCTGTTTTGGAGATGAAACTCAAGTATCACATACAGAAGCTGTTGGGGAACCTGCTCAATACACCCATTATTCCTGAAGGGAAAACTGTTGGGTATTCATTGGTTCGTTCGGAGAAGGCAAATACTGAATTTGGTGATAATGCAAAAGTCTATCCGCCCTTTTTCTTGCATGATGTGCGATTGGGCGAGTACTCTTATGTTGCGAAGAATAGTACCGTTCGCCACTGTGAGATTGGCAAGTTTTGCTCGATAGGTCCTAATTTTTGCTGTGGATTGGGAATACATCCGACTAATGGCATCTCAACGGCACCAATGTTCTATTCTGCGGCAAAGCAGAATGGAACAACGCTGTGTAAGAAAAATAAGGCATCTGAAGCAAAACAAACAATGATTGGTAACGACGTATTCATCGGCGCCAATGTCACTGTTCTTGATGGAGTTACTATTGCCGATGGTGCAGTAATTGGTGCCGGAGCGGTGGTGGTGGATGATATTCCTCCTTACGCTGTTGCAGTGGGTGTGCCAGCCAAGGTGGTGAAATACCGTTTTGATGAGGCCACAATTAAAGCTTTACTCGAAAAGCAATGGTGGAATGGAACGGAGGAAGATGTAAAAAAGGTGGAACGGAATTTTTGGGATGTTGAAGCATTCTTGAAATAACAGAAATGAAATTATCCATTGTCACTATCAACTGGAACAATGCCACTGGTCTAGAAAAGACTATGCAAAGTGTGGCTTCCCAAACCTTCAAGGAGTTTGAGTACATAGTCATTGACGGTGGCTCAACCGACGATAGCGTCAATGTTATCAAAGTGCATGAAAGCGATTTTGCTCATCTGAAATGGGTTTCAGAGCCGGATTCCGGCATCTATAATGCCATGAACAAAGGCATCCGTATGGCTTCGGGAGATTACATTCAGATCCTCAACTCGGGCGACTGTCTTGCTGCACCTGATGTGACTGAACGAATGTTGAAAACCTTGAAAGAGAAAGGCAGTCCTTCCATCCTTTACGGGAATATGGTGAAGTGTTTTCCCGATGGACGCCGTTTGGTGGATAAATGCTTCGCAGGACAGGAAATCACCATGTTGGGAATGTATACCGGGACATTAAACCATGACCCCGCTTATATTCGTCGCGACTTGTTTGAGAAATATGGCTATTATGATGAAAGCCTGAAGATTGTCTCCGACTGGAAATGGTATCTTCAAGCCGTTGTTTTTGGCGGTGAAAAACCAAAATATGTGGATATGGATGTCACCCTGTTCGACATGACGGGAATTAGCGAGAATGGCGGACAAAACCGAGACCTTATCAATCATGAGAAGAGGGCGGTTTTAATCCAGTTGATAGAACCTGGTTTTCTTCATGATTATGACAATTATGCATCTGATATATATCTTATGCGGCGTGTACGGAGGCATCGGATAGCCTATAAGATAGTGTGGTTTATCGAAAGAGTGCTGTTCAAAATCGAAAAGAATAAGAACAAACGTTTAGGCATCCAAAAATGGGAATAAAATACGAAAGGAAATGAAGACGGTTTTATTGTTAGGTGGTTTCGGCTTTTTGGGAACCAATATCATCAAGATGATTGACGATACGTTCGCCCAATCGTTTACTGTTATCGTTTTGGATAGGATGATGACACATCCTTCTGGATTGAAGTTCGATTGCATAAAAAGAGTTTATGTTGGTGATTTTTCTGACGAATCGCTGCTGAAGAGCATTTTTGAGGAAAATGATATTGATCTGGTGATTCATTCCTTGAGCACAACAATTCCTTTGGGAACGAATAATGCCCGATTCGACATCGAATCCAATCTTGTTCCAACAATAAAACTGATGGATTGCATGTTGGAACATCGGGTTTACGACATTGTCTATATTTCATCAGGCGGAGCCATTTACGGCAATAGCTTTGAGGGTGCACATAAGGAAGATGAGAACACGTATCCCATCAGCTCTTATGGAGTTGTCAAATTGACGATAGAAAAGTATTTGATGCACTATGCGGCAATTTATGGGTTAAGGCCTTTGGTGTTGAGATTGTCTAATCCATACGGACCTTACCATTATTCCATGAAACAGGGGCTTGTCAATGTGGCTTTGGCTAAAGCACTTGGAAATGAGCAATTTGTTGTGTGGGGCGATGGGACTGCCGAGAAGGATTACATTTATGTTCGGGATTTCGTGTCTGTCATGTTTCAACTTGTTGACTGTGGCGTTCATTCAAAAGTCATCAATGTCGGTAGTGGACAGGTTGCTTCGGTGAATCAGATTCTAGGCGAGATTAAGCAAATGATTCCTTCGTTTTCATGGGAATACAAGGAAGCCTCTAAATTGGACGTTTCGCATTTTGAGTTGGATACAACATTATTGAGTTCATATATTGGGACGTATGCTTTCGTCAAATTGGACGAAGGAATAAAATTGACGTATGAATGGGAAAGACAGCGGAGATGAGATTGAGTATTGTAACGACGATGTATAATTCGGCGAAGTATTTGCCCAAGTGTGTGGATTCTTTGTTGGATCAAGATTTGTCCGAAGAGGATTATGAGATTATCTTGGTCAATGATGGCAGTCCTGACAACAGTTTGGAACTTGCCGAGCAATATGCATCTTGTCATAAGAACATTAAAGTGTTATCTCATGCGAATAAGGGATTGGCTGGAGCTAGAAATACAGGACTTGAGGCGGCTACGGGCGACTATTTGTGTTTTGTTGATCCTGATGATTATGTCCATCCCAGTATCTATGGAAAGTTGTTGGGGATGATGGACGAGGAGTCTCTTGACATGTTGCGGTTCAATTATGACATGGTGAGTGAAGACTATCAAATCATCAATAAGCCTAAAGGGACTGTAATTGATTATTCGCAGCAAATTATGGATGGTGAGGCTTTTTTGGATGATCGGTTAGGTTACGGATGCTTTGTCTGGTCTTATGTGTACAGGTTGTCGTTCCTTAGGAAGACGGGAATCATGTTCAAGGAAGGGGCTTATTTTGACGATACAAATTGGCTTCCAAGGGTGTGCAGCATGGCTGATAGGATAGATAGTGTTGATTTTGTAGGTTATTATTACCTTCAGCGTAGTGGGTCTTTGGTGAATAGTATGACCGAGGAAGCCAAACAAAAGAAAGTAAAAGGTCAGGTGGATTTGATAAGTAGTTTAAAGGATTTCGCAAGTCAAACCCATTCTGAAAAGGTGAAACACTGGTGCTTTTCGATGATTTCCTTGACCGTTCTCGCAATCATGTCGTTCGCTGTCGAAGAGAAAAAAAAAGATATAATTGCATTGGTGAGCGGTTTGGATGTGTTCCCTTTGGAATTGAAGCCGAAGAATACCACCCCAAGAGTGAGAAATAAACTAAGGGTAATTGATTGGTCTCCGAAACTGTATTACACTTTATGTCAGATGCTTTAATAAAGCAAACATGGCGTTTGTTTGGAGGGAGTAATTAGGCAATTGAATGAAAAAAATACTACTTGTTTTTGGAACACGACCAGAAGCTATAAAAATGGCTCCGTTGGTCAATGAGTTTAAAAAGCACCCTGACCGATTTGAAACAAGGGTTTGCGTTACAGGTCAACATAGAGAAATGTTGGATCAGGTGCTAGATTTGTTTCAAATCATTCCAGATTATGATTTAAACATCATGAAACCAAATCAGGATTTGTATGATGTTACAAGTCGTGTTTTGCTGGGGATGCGGGATGTATTGAAAAGAGCGGTGCCAGATGTGGTTTTTGTGCATGGCGATACCACAACCTCAATGGCGGCAGCGTTGTCAGCGTTCTACCAAAAAATACCAGTGGCTCATGTAGAGGCAGGGTTGCGTACGAGAAATATTTATAGTCCATGGCCGGAAGAGATGAATCGTTCTATTACAGGTCGTATTGCCTCTTTTAACTTTGCTCCGACATTGTGCTCGAAAACGAATCTACTTAAGGAGAATGTGGTTGAAGAATCTGTTTTTGTGACAGGGAATACCGTAATAGATGCTCTTCAATGGGTGGTGAATGAGATTGCGTCTAATTCTCATTTAAGGGACTTGGCTAAACGTGAGATAAAGTTGATGGGGTATGATGTTAACCGATTGAATCTGAGTAGGCGTATGGTCTTGATTACTGGGCATCGTAGGGAGAATTTCGGGGAAGGTTTTATGAATATTTGTCATGCAATCAGGTCATTGGCAGAAAACTATCCTAATGTGGATTTCATTTATCCTATGCATTTGAACCCCAATGTTCGTAAACCAGCCATGGAGGTGATAGGTAATGATGTCCCAAATGTGTTTTTGATAGAACCTCTACAGTATCTTCAGTTCGTTTATTTGATGGAGAAGTCATATTTGATTCTCACCGATAGTGGAGGAATACAAGAGGAAGCTCCAGGGTTGGGTAAGCCTGTTTTGGTGATGCGCGATACGACGGAGAGACCAGAGGCGGTTGATGCAGGAACAGTTTTGTTGGTGGGTGCCGATAGACAAAGGATAGAGCGGGGTGTTTCTGCTCTTTTGGATGATAACGCTTTATATGAAAAAATGAGCAAGGCGGTTAATCCATATGGAGATGGCATGGCATGTAAACGTATTGTTAACTTTTTTCTAGCGTTATGATTCCCAAAGTAATACATTATTGTTGGTTCGGAAAGGGCGAAATGCCTGAACTGGCTTTGAAATGCATAGAATCTTGGCATAAGTTTATGCCTGATTATGAGTATAAATTGTGGAATGAGGATGTTTTTGATGTGAATTCTGTGCCATATACCAAGGAAGCCTACATGGCAAAAAAGTTTGCATTTGTGACGGATTATGTTCGTCTTTGGGCTCTTTATACCGAAGGAGGGGTTTATATGGATACGGATGTGGAGATCCTAAAGTCATTGGATGATTTGATGCATTTGTCTGCTTTTACTGGTTATGAAGGCAGCAAGAGTCAACCTCCGGTGACTGGTATTATGGCAAGTGAGCCACATGGCGAGTGGGTGAGGGAACAACTGGATTCATACCAAGACGCTCATTTTATTAATGGTGATGGTTCTCTTGATATGACTACAAATACGATACGTATTTCAAGAATCATGCGTGATAAGGGTTTTGTACAGGATGGAACATATCGTATTTATAAGGATTTGCATGTGTTTCCGACAGATTATTTCTGTCCACGGCAAACCACAGGAGAATTTTTCTTGACTGAGAATACCTATTGTGACCATCATTTTATGGGTACCTGGGACGATAATAAAAACCAAGGATGGCTTTGTAGGATTATTGGACAAAAAAATATGACTCGATTGATCAAAATTAAGAGGCGCATTATTGGATGAATTGAAGCCGAGGGCTTTGCACATAAATTGAATACATTGTTATGCTAACCTTTTTTCCTAACTATTTTTCGAGGCGTGCTATAATGGCTTATGCCGTTACTATTGCCTTAGTGAGTGTGTTGTTTATAGACTACATGCTTCCTTTAAAGTTTGTTATATTTGGCTTTGCTGCAGTGATTATTTTTTTCACGTATTCCAGCAAGTTGACCATGAATTGGGAACGCTATTCAGAGCATGTTTTTCAGAGGAGGGTATTCATTACGGCATTGATTATCCGTCTTGTTTATGTCATTTTTATTTATTACTTTTATATTAGTGAGACGGGAGAGCCTCATGCTTATCATAAGGGTGATGAAGGTCTGTACAATGGCATAGCGAGGTTGTGGTCTGACTACGGCTACGAGGAATTTCAGGATTCCATTCAAAATGATGTTGATTTTTCTGACACTGGTTATTGTTGGTGGTTAGGGATATTGTATTTGATTTTTGGTCCTTATGTATTGGTTGGTCGTGTTGCGAAGTGTTTTATTGATGCATTGACATGCATGTTACTATATAATATTGGCAAACGTAATTTTGGAGACGCAGCGGGACGTATAGCAGCCATTTTTTATATGCTTATTCCAAATGCTTGGTTTTATTGTGGTGTTACGTTGAAAGAGACAGAGATGTCGTTCTTGATTATCTTATTTGTTGAACGTGCAGATTCGGCACTACATTCTTCTAAGCTTAAGATACAGAATTTGATATTGCCATTGATGGCGGCGGCAGCAATGTTGACATTTCGTACTGCTTTGGCGGCAGTGATGGTTGCCTCGTTGGGACTCGCATTCGTTCTCGGATCGCAGAAACAATTGCAAGCTTGGCAAAAGACTGTTTTGGCAATTGTTTTTGCCGTCTGGTTGATTATGACTGTAGGTGTTGAGTTGTTTCAAGAGAGCGCTCAATTATGGGCGAACAGAACTGCCAATCAGGAATCTGGTTATCAGTGGCGTGCTGAGACTAACACATTTGCACAATATGCTTCGGCTGCTGTGTTTGCTCCTTTGATTTTCACCATTCCTTTTTCTACAATGGTGGAGATTTTTGAACAAGAGAATCAGATGATGATGAATGGAGCGAATTTTATCAAAAATATTCTTTCTGGTTTGACCATCTTAGCGTTGTTTATGCTGGTAAAACGGCGTGAGTGGCGAAACCACGTGCTTCCTTTAGCGCTCATGGGTGGCTATTTGGTGGTTTTGGTGTTTAGTAATTTTGCCCACTCTGAGCGTTTCCATTTCCCGGTATTGGCTCTTGAATTGCTGTTTGCAGCTTATGGTGTTACCCAAGTGACCAATAAACACAAACGAATTTACATGATTTGGATAGTGTTGATTTGTATAGCGAATATGTTATGGACTTGGATTAAATTGGCGGGTAGAGGTTTGGTATGAGAATACTTATTGTCGCATCATTCAATAAAGGCCGTTTTGCCCCTTTCATTGTTGAGCAAGTTGAGGCACTTGAAAAGCGGGGATGTACAACTAGTTTCTTTGGACTGCAAGGCAAAGGCTTACAGGGGTATTTGAAGAATTTGCCTTTGTTGAAGCAGAAAATTAAAGAGTTTTGTCCTGATGTCATTCATGCGCATTATGGTCTGTCTGGACTTTTAGCCAACTTGCAACGTCTTGTTCCTGTCGTGACCACTTATCATGGCTCTGACATCAACGACAAAAAGGTTTTGCGTTTTTCAAAATTTGCCATTCGCTTGTCTGCATGGAATGTGTTTGTTTCTCGAAAGACAATGGAAATAGTGGGGCCTAAGAAAAACTACATTGTTTTGCCTTGTGGAATTGATTTGTCCGACTCGCAGCTGACAGAAAAAGTTGAGGCAAGGCGAAAGATGAATCTACAGGCAAATGGAAAATACATTTTGTTTGCCGGTGCTTTTGACGTTGAAGTGAAAAATGCTCCGTTGGCAAAAGAAGCGGTCGCTTTATTGCAAGATGACCAAACTGAATTGCTTGAGCTGAAAGGTTATACGAGAGAAGAGGTGACCTTGCTCATGTGTGCCGCTGATGCCTTTCTGTTGACCTCATTCATGGAAGGCTCTCCTCAAGTCATCAAGGAAGCCATGGCTTGTGGATGTCCTATTGTGAGTGTAGATGTAGGGGATGTTATGGAGAGGATGGCAGGTGTTGAAGGCTGTTATGTGGCTAACACTTGCGAACCTGAAGAATTGGCAAATCTGCTGCGGAGAGCACTGTCTTTTGAAGGAAGAACGAAAGGACATGATAAAATCGTTGCTGATGGCATTGATAATCGTCAAGTGGCAAAACAACTTATTGAGATATATGAAAGGGTGTTGAGAAGTGAGAATCATTGAAGGTGAACACATTGATCCGGTATTGTGGTCGGGATTGGTGAAACAATCGCCATGGTCAACATGGTTTCAAACCCAAGAAGCGTATACGTTTTTTGAAGACCTCTCTTTTCTTGAGGCATTTGCAGTCGCTGTTGAGACGGATGGGCAGCTAAAAGGGTTAATTACGGGCTATATCCAAAAGGATGGAGGAAAAATCAAACAGTTTTTTTCCCGAAGGGCTATTATTGTTGGTGGGCCTTTATTGTCGGATGAGATTACTGATCAAGAACTTTCTTTTCTGCTGTCTGCTCTGATAAAGAAGCTTCAGAGAAAAGCCATATTCATTGAAACCCGTAATTTTAATGACTATAGTCGTTGGCACTCGGTTTTCGAACAATCGAGGTTCGACTATGAACCACATTATGATGTCCAAGTGGATACGTCTTCTATGGAGCTGGTTAATAGCAAGTTGGATAGGAACAGGAGACGTAACATTAAGAAAGCATTGGAAAATGGTGTTGTCATTGATGAAAAACCAAATGCAGAGGATTTGAAGCAGTTGTACTCAATGCTTGAGGAATTATATACTACAAAGGTCAAAACGCCGTTGTTTCCATTCGAGTTTTTTGAGAAGCTCAGAAACGTCCCATCATCCAGGTTTTTCTTGGCTAAAAACGCAGATGGACAATTGCTTGGCGGTTTGATTTGTGTGGAATTGGAACATCGCGCAGTATATGCATGGTTGGCTTGTGGTGACGATTACAACTATAAGTCGTTATCTCCTTCTGTGATGGTCAATTATGCTGGTGTCAGCTATGCGGCGAGGGAGGGAATACCTCGGTTTGATTTCATGGGAGCAGGTAAACCTGATGACGGAGGCTATGGAGTCCGTGATTTTAAGTTGAAATTCGGTGGTGATTTGGTGGAATACGGGCGTTATGTTCATGTGTGCAACCGTTTGTTATTCAGTATCGGAAAAATGGCCGTAAGAATTTTGAAGAAGGCATGAATATTTTGATTGACATCAACCATCCAGCCCATGTGCATCTATTTCGGAATGCATATAAGATGCTGGTTGAAAAGGGCCATGAAGTGCTTGTCGTTGTCAAGGAGATTCCTTCGGCGATGAAGTTGCTCGATTTGTATGGCATTCCGTATGTCAACATCGGAAAGAAAGACGATGCGATTGGAAAGAAAGGGTTGGATCAGCTGGTTTTTGACCGACGTTTGCTCAAACAGGTCCGCAAACATCATGTCGATTTGGGCGTTGGCTCGTCAATTAACATTCCTCATGTCAGCAGGTTGAGCAGGATGAAAAGCGTCATTTTGGATGACGACGACGACGAAGTGGAGCCCCTGTTTGTCAAGTTCGGACATCCTTTTGCTGACACCATATTGACACCTTCTGCCATCAAACGAAAGTCATCTAAAGCAGTTTATGTAGATGCCTACCATGAGTTGGCTTATCTCCATCCGAACCGCTTCACTCCTGACCCGAGCGTGTTGCGCGATGCTGGCATTGAGAAAGGAGAACCCTATTTCATTTTGAGGTTCAATGCCTTCAAGGCACATCATGATATTGGTGCTGAGGGATTGTCCATCGAAAACAAACGCCGGCTAGTGGAACGCTTGTCAGCTAGTGGGAAGGTCTTCATCACAACAGAGCGAAACATTGATGACGAATTCAAGCCATATCAACTCATGGTATCGGCTGATAAGGCACATTCGTTGATGTATTATGCCACATTGTTTGTCGGCGATAGCCAGACGATGACATCTGAAGCTGCAGTGTTGGGCACTCCTGCTGTCAAGTGCAATAGCTTTGCAGGTCGTTTGGCTGTGCCCAATGAGTTGGAAAAAAACTATGGTTTATGCTATTCGTTTTTGCCTGAACAACAGGAGGCTTTCTTTGCCAAGATAGAAGAATTGCTGGCCATGCCTGATCTGAAAGGGGAGTGGCAGCGACGGCGACAACACCTATTTTCCGAGAAGATTGACTATACCAGTTTTTTGGTATGGTTTGTTGAGAACTATCCCCAAAGCAGGCGAACTCTTGTGGAACAACCTGAATTTCAATTCCAATTCAGATGAGCAGAGATTTCACATTGAAGAAATACACAGAACTGCTTCAGAGCTTGAAAGCAGGCGGCTATCGTTTTTTGACATTTGAGCAATACTGCTTGGAAAAAGAATTTCTGGATACTGTTAAGTTCATTATCCTTCGTCACGATGTGGACTTGAAAGCTGAAAACTCTCTCGCTACGGCTAAAATCGAACATTCGTTAGAAATAAAAGCATCATATTATTTCCGAGTCGTTGAGCAAAGTAACAAATCTGAAATCATTAGGGAAATTGCTGAGATGGGTCACGAAATCGGTTATCATTACGAAGACATGACCATTTGTGGCGGCAATGCGGACAGAGCCGTCGAGCATTTTGAGAAGCAACTGGCCTATTTTCGACAGTTCTATCCTGTGAAAACCATCTGTATGCATGGCGCACCACGCAGCAAATATGATGGGCGTGACTTGTGGAAACGATATGACTATCATGATTTTGGCATCATCGGTGAGCCGTATTTTGATGTTGACTTTTCAAGAGTTTTCTATCTTACGGATACAGGTCGCCGGTGGGATGGCTTCAATGTGAGCTTGCGCGACAAGGTGCCTGTCTATCAGGATGAATGGGTTCAGCAAGGACTGGTTTTCCATCGTACCGATGAAGTTATTGATGCTATCGAAAATGAGAAATTACCTAAGCAATTAATGATGACGACTCACCCTCAACGTTGGACGGATCATGTTGTAGAATGGCATAAAGAAAAGGCCATGCAATCAACCAAAAATATGGTAAAAGGATTGATGGTGAGGCTCAATTGTTTTTTTTAGCATTTTTTCCGTGATATAAATGCTTTTTTATCCGAAAAATATTTGTACTTTTGCAGGCTAATTAGTAAAGAAATATTTATAGTGATGAAAACATATAGAATTACCCTTTATTTCCTCTTGGTATTATTGGCAGTTTCTACTTCGTCATGTGTCACGCCAAAAAGTGTTCGTTATTTACAGGACATGCCCAAATTTGGTATGCCCATAAACGAGACATTGCAAGCCACGGTGGCCCCTTACGATGATTTGAGAATTTATGTGTTGAGTAGTTCGGCAGGAAGAGATGATGAGTTACTCAAGCCTTTCAATGCTGTTCAGGGTTTGACAATGGGAACTACTATAGGTGGTTCTGGGTATCTTGTTGATTCTGAGGGAAATATTGAATTTCCTGTTTTGGGAAAACTTCATGTTGAAGGTTTGACCCGATTGCAGGTGCAAGACACTATTGCATCTCAACTTATTCGTAACGGGCAGCTTAAAGATCCATTGGTTATTGTGCGCTTTTTAAATTTTAAGGTCTTTTTCTTAAGCAGTTCAGGTGGTAAAGTTATTAATGTCACCAATGAACGTTGCACATTTCTTGAAGCTTTGTCGATGGCTGGTGGGCTGGATTGGTATACACGACGTGACCGTATCGGTGTGATGCGAGAGGTGAATGGCAAACGGGTAATACATTATCTTGATCCTCGCTCCACGGATGTTTTCAATGATGAGTTTTATGTGCTTCAGCAGAATGATATCATCTTTACCGAAGAACGTCCATATAAATTCTTCAGTGCCAATTTGAACACGGTGCTTGGTTTCATTTCATCGATCACAGGACTTGTTACCTCTGTGGTGTCTGTAGTTACACTTTATAAACTATTTGAAAATTGGAGTTGGTGATTTTAGCACAATATTTTTTGATAGAATTTATCACCGTCATATTAATAACAATTGGTTATGGCTACTAACAACAATCTCAACGATGCCAACAATGTGAACAAGAGGCCAGAAGACCTTAATTCTTTTTTTGATGAAAGTGCCAATAGTGGTTTCAAATTCAAGGATTTGGTCTTTCTTGTATTGCGCCACCTGCATTGGTTTGTGCTTTGCGCCTTGATTGGTGGTGTTATTGCTTACTACAAGGTCAGTCAACAGGAACGAATTTATGCGAGTAGCGCTACTATTTTGATTAAGACTACTTTGACAAACAGTGGATCAGAGTCTCTTCGTACATCTTCAACTTTGGGAAGTCTTGGAGGTGGGCCTATCGTTAGCACAATCAACAATGAGATTATGGTTTTGAAGTCTCAGTCGCTTATGGAAAGTATGGTGCGCGGATTACATTTGAATGTCTATTATTCTTATAAGACTAAGGTGTCAAAGCGTAACAAGGATCTTTACAAAGAGTCGCCAATTGAGGTCGCTTTTCTAGGAATGGACGAGCAGGGAAGAGCTTCTTTCAGTGTGAAGCCGATCGATCAGGATCATGTGATTCTTGACGATTTTGGTGGTGATATTCCCGCTATGACGGTGCGCTTGAATGATACAGTGATTTCTCCAGTTGGCAAACTTGTTGTAAAACCCACATGGCGATTTGGTGACTTCTATGATGTTACCATCACAGTCAACCATCTTCCTGTTTCTGCAGTGGCTGCAAACTATCGTGGACGCATCTCCGTGAGAAGAGAAAGTGAAAGGAATTCAATTTTGCGTCTTTCAGTTAGCGACACCTCTCCTTTGCGTGCTGCCGATGTGCTTAATACTCTCATGGAAACCTATAATAAGGAGTCTATTGACGATCAACAACGCGTGCTCGACTTCACTGAGAATTTTATCAACGAACGTATCGAGTATTTGATGAACGACATAAATGAGAATGAAAAAGTGTTTGTCGATTTCAAACGTAGTCATAATATTATCGATACGAAGAGTTATGGTCAGGCCTATATGGCTGACAGTAGAGCCTTGACAGAAGAGGCAAAAAAACTGGATGCTCAGGCTGACATGGTGCGTTATCTGCTCAGTTTTGTCAAGAGCAATACAGACCAGATTATTCCCATAGGTGCGGTTAATGTATCAGCCGAGGCTTCATCAATTATTCACAAATATAATGACAATTTGGTCAAAATTGAAAAATATAAGGCTGACGGTACGATTAATAATCCAGTGGCTCAGAATTTAATGGAGGAACAAGTGAGTATTCATGCCAGCATTGTTACAGTTCTCGAAACCAATCTCAAAGGTTTGGAAGATCGTATTGATGCAGCAAATCGTGACAGAAGCATTGCCAATTCCCAAATCCAGAGTGTTCCCGTTGCCCAATTGGAGTTAGGCTCAGTTGAGCGTATGCAAGGCATCAAAGAAAATCTTTACTTGCAGCTTCTGACTAAACGTGAAGAACTGTTGATGACAAGTCCTCAATTGGAAGCTACGGGTAAGGTGATTGACTATGCACAGCCTATTAGTACTCCTGTTGCACCAGATGAGCGAAGATCTACATTAATTGGCATCCTTATTGGATTGGCGGTTCCAATTGTCATTTTAGTACTTAAGAATTTGCTTGATACGACGATTCACGACAGAGTGGATGTGCAAAAGTCTTCCAATGTTCCCTTCCTTGGAGATGTACCTTTCGAAAAAGATATGGAAGGTTATGCCATCAGAGTGCGAGAGAATGGTCGAGATTCACTTTCCGAATCGTTCCGTCTTATTCGGTCGAGTTTGGAGTATATGAAGGATAGAAAAGATGGAGCACATGCCATCATGTTCACATCGTTCATGGTTTCTTCGGGAAAGACGTTTATATCTACCAATTTGGCTACCAGTTTCGCTTTAGCAAAGAGAAAGACAGTGCTGGTTGACTTGGATATCCGTAAAGGTACTTTGTTCAAAGTGTTCAATGTTTCTACTAAAGCGGGTGTTTCCAACTATCTGTCCGGTAAGACTGATTCGCTTGACGATATCATTCATTCCGATGTCAATACACCAGGCCTTGACGTCATCTTTTCGGGTCCCGTGCCGCCAAATCCAGCCGAGTTGTTGATGAGTACGCGTTTGGAAGATATGATGGCCGAATTGCGCAAACGTTATGAATATATCTTCCTGGATAACGTTCCTGTGGGTATGGTAGCCGACTCGGATATTGTGAAACGTGTGGCTGATACTACTATCATGGTACTCAGAGCTGGTAAGACCGATAAGCGATTGCTTTTCGATGTGGATAAGTTCTACAAGGATAAGGTCTATCCTAATATTTGCGTAATCCTGAATGGCGTGAATAAGAAGAGACGTGGATACGGTTATTATGGTTATGGCTATGGTTATGGTTATGGCTATGGATATGGTTATGGATATGGCTACGGTCATCAATATGGATATGGCTACGGCTATGGCTACGGTTATGGTGATGAAGAAGAACAGAAGAAGAAAAAGAAGAAGTGGTATCAACGTATATTCAAAAAGAAGCATCATCATCACCACCATCATTCTGGCAAGCATGTGAGCAAGATGAGTGATGACGGTAAGGATTAATAAAAGTTATGTTTGGTCTCCGTAAAAAGCTGCCACAAGGCATTTTTGAGGGTGCATGCGATGTGCATTGCCACATTCTTCCTGGTGTTGACGATGGTTTTTCAACCGTAGAGAAATCCTTGCATGCCTTGAAGAAACTAGAAGAACATGGCATAAAGAAAATGGTGCTGACACCCCATTTCATGAAGGATTATCCTGACAATGACCGCACTTCTATCACTGCCAAGTTTGAAGACTTCAAGGCTGAAGCTGCCAAAGCATGTGGCATTGAGTTGCATCTTGCTGCTGAGTATATGATGGATGCTCGGTTTTTGGAGCATTTCAAACAGGGTTTTCTGACCTTGGACAAGGAAGGCACTCATGTGCTGTGCGAAACTTCCTATTTGATGTGTGAACATGGCGTCTCTGATATGCTCTATGAGATTATGTGTGCTGACTACCAACCCGTCATTGCCCATCCCGAACGCTACGAATATGCCAGGAAAGATGATTATTTCAAGTGGATTGACAAAAGGTACAAGTTCCAACTGAATATTCTGTCTCTTGCAGGTGCTTATGGAAGCACTGCTGTTGCCAAGTCGCATTACCTGCTAAAAGAGGGCTTGTATGATTATGTGGGTTCCGACATGCATAGATTAAGTAATTATGAGCGTTTCCTTCCTGAGATTCGTTTGAGCAATAAAGACATTGAGCGATTGGAACAGCTGATTGAGAATAATAAGAAGTTGGTCGGCTGATTTCAATTTGTCTATTATTTCCTCTGTTAAAACAACAATCCCGATGAGGTTTCCTCACCGGGATTGTTTGCGTTTAGGCATAGTGCTACCATGTCATGGTGGACCTGCAACCATTATTGTTTCAAACCACGTGCCTTCAGATAAGGCTCATAATCGGGATCTTGGCCGCGGAACTTGCGGTATTGCACCATGCCTTCGTCGTTGCCGCATTCCTGTAAGCAATTCTTGCGGAACGAAGCTGCAAGCTCAGGATTGAAGAGGTTACCCGAACTCTTGAAGTAGTTGAAGGCGTCCTTGTCCAGCACTTCAGCCCATGTATAAGCGTAATAACCAGCACTATAGCCTCCGTTGAAGATGTGGCTGAAGTTGGTGCTGCGATAGCGTGGCAGGATCTCTGGCATCAGGCCGATGGCATCCATCTGCTGCTTCTCGAAAGCGTCGACGTCAAGGTCTTGGACTTCAGTGAGCTCGTGATACTTCATGTCAAGGATGGAGGCGGCGATGAGTTCAGTGGTCATGAAGCCTTGGTTGAACAAAGCACTGTTCTCAATCTTGGCGATGAGGCTGTCTGGCATGACTTCGCCGGTCTTGTAATGCTTGGCATACATGCGAATGACTTCGGGCTCAGCCACCCAGTTTTCCATGATTTGCGAAGGCATTTCCACATAATCGTGAGGCACATTGCCGCAGGTGCGGGTGTAGAGGCCGTCGGAGAAGAAAGCGTGCAAGGAGTGACCAAACTCATGCCACATGGTCTCGGTTTCGTCCCAAGTGAGCAGGGCAGGTGTGTCGCCCGAAGCAGGAGTGAAGTTCATCACCAAAGAAACGACGGGATAAATCTTCTTACCGTTGATGTCGTGACCGCTTTCGCGGAAGCTGGTGCACCAAGCACCGCCGCTCTTCGATTCACGCGGGAAATAGTCCATGTAGAGGATGCCGAGGAAATCGCCATTGGCTTCCTTTACCTCGTAAGTTTCCACACCAGGATAATACACTGGCAGGTTGGTATTTTGGGTGAAAGTGATGCCGTACAACTTGTTGGCAGCAGTGAACATGCCGTTGCGGACATTGTCCACGGTGAGGTAAGGCTTGATGTAGTTCTCGTCGAAGTCGTATTTGGCCTTGCGGAGTTTTTCGGCGTAGTACCACCAATCCCAGCCTTCCAGCTTGATGTTAGCACCTTCTGCTTTGGCAATGGCCTGCATTTCGGCGAGTTCTTTTTTTGCAAGTTGCTGCGCAGGGTTAAAGATGTCGATGAGGAACTTGTCAACGGTCTTGGAGTCTTGCGCCATGTTGACGGCAAGGACGTAGTCGGCATAGTTGTCATAGCCAAACAATTTGGCTTTCTGGACGCGCAGTTTGCACATCTCGTTGATGAGTTGCTTGTTGTCGTACTCGTTGCCGTTGTCGCCTCGGTTGTAGTAGGCTTTGTACATCTGTTCGCGCAGGTCGCGGTTATCGGCAAACTGCAGGAAGGGGATGAGGCTGGGCTTGCTGAGGGTGAACACCCACTTGCCTTCCATGCCGTCAGTCTTAGCCTGTTCAGCGGCGGCATCGATGCTGGTCTGTGGCAGACCCGCAAGGTCGGCTTCATTCTCAATGACGAGTTTGTAGCCAGCGTTTTCCTTCAGGAGGTTGTTGCCGAATTGCAGGCTCAAGGTGGAGAGTTGTTCGTTGATTTGGCTCAACTCGGCTTGTTTGTCGGCGGGCAGACCAGCGCCATGACGCATGAAGTCTTCGTGGTATTTCTTCACCACACGAATCTGCTGGTCATCAAGGCCCATCTCATCGCAGTGCTGAAACACATAGTCGATGCGCTCGAAGAGTTTCGGGTTCATCATGATGGCATCGCTGTGTTTTGAGAGCATGGGCAACACCTGTTCTGCGATGGCCACCATCTCGTCGTTGGTGAGGCATTCGTTGAGGTTGAAGAACACATTGCTCACGCGATTCAAGGTTTGGCCTGACTTGTCGAAAGGCAGAATGGTGTTCTCGAAGGTCGGTGTTTCGGCATTGTTGACAATGGCGTCAACTTCAGCTTGTTGTTCGGCGATACCCGCTTCAAAGGCAGGCATGTAATGCTCGTTCTTGATTTGGCCGAACGGCGGCACTTGGAAAGGTGTCGTGTACTCACTGAGGAAGGGATTGGGGCTGACCACCTCGGTTTTTTGTTCGGGCTTCGAGGTGCAAGAAGCCAATGTGATGACGCTTAATGCGATCATGTTGATAAGTTTTTTGGTCATTATATTGAAATTTAGTGTGTTTTCGAGGCTGCAAAGATAAAAAATGTTGTTTTTTTCTTTGCGAAAACCTAAAAACATTATCTTTGTACTCGGTTTATTATGCAAAATTTGAAAAAATATATATGAGTTACATTTCTTGGGATAAACGAAAACTGGTCAATCTGGAATTTACGCTCAACCGTGAAGTGTTGCGTTCCAACGCTTTAGGTGCCTTCCTCGCTACCACGGTGATTGGCTGTAATACGCGGAAATACCATGGACTATTAGTGGTGCCTCAACCACAATTGGACAATAACAACCACGTGTTGTTGTCGAGCCTTGATGAGACCATTATTGAAAACAAGGAGGAGTTCCACCTTGGCGTACACATGTACCCCGATGGCATCTTCGCTCCACGCGGTCACAAATACCTTCGCGACTTCACCGCCGACCCCATGCCGAAGCTCACCTACCGCATCGGCAACGTGGTGCTCGACAAGGAACTGATTTTCTCTTCCACCGAAGCCCGACTCTTCGTGCGCTACACCTTGCGTGAAGCTGTGGTGCCCATCACGCTTCGCATATTGCCTTTCTTGGCCTTCCGTAACGTCCACATGCTGACGCACGAGAACCATGAGGCCAACCGCAAAGCGGAATTGGTGAAAAACGGCGCGTCGTGGCAGCTCTATAAGGACTATTCGCGGCTGTTCCTGCAATTCAGCAGGTCGGCGGAATACACGCACATCCCGCATTGGTACTACAACATGTTCTACATCCGTGAACAAGAACGCGGCTATGAGGCTGCCGAGGATCAGTTTGTCCCCGGTTTCTTCGAACTCACGATGAAACAAGGCGACTCGGTGATTCTTTCGGTGAGCCTACAGGAAGAAAATCCAGCGGCCATCAAGCGGCAATGCGAGGCCGAGGTGAAACGTTTGCTGCCTCAAACAAGTTACGAAGATTGCCTGTTGAAGGCTGCCGACCAGTTCATCATCCGCGATGAACAAGGCACAAAGCTCTGGGCTGGTTTCCCGTGGTTCGGCTCGTGCAGTCGCGACACGTTCCTTGCCTTGCCTGGCATTACGTTGGCGCAAGGCGACGAAAAGACCTTCATCGCAGCGTTGGACTACCTCGTTTCAAGGATGCAAGGACCCTTCTTCCCGCACCGTTACTATCAGAAGAGCTTGTATTTCACGGCAGTCGACTCGCCGCTGTGGTTCTTCTATGTGATGCAACTCTACGAGAAGATGCTCGGCAAGGAAAAGAAGGACATCTGGAAGAAATACAAGAAGCCGATGACGACCATCTTGGAGAGTTTTATTGCGGGCACCGATTTCAACGTGCATACCTTAGACAACGGCTTGCTCTATGCTGGCAACCGCGATTTGGCCTTGACTTGGATGAACGTCTTCGCCCAAGGCAAACCTTGGACACCGAGAACAGGTCTTGCTATTGAGGTCAATGCGTTGTGGTATAATGCTTTACGCTATGCAGTTGATTTGTTGGAAGCAGCTGAACCGAAGAGTGCATTGCTGAAGAAATGGAAAGATTTGGCCGACAAGGTGAAAGCCTCGTTTGCCGACACCTTTATTAATAAGGCGACCAATGGCTTCTATGACTACGTGAATAGTAACGAGTGCAACGCGCAGGTGCGCCCCAATATGATGCTTGCGGCGGCCTTGCCTTACACGCCGATGACCGAAACGATGCAAAAACGCGCCTTCGATATTGCCCATTCCGAGTTGCTGACGCCAAGAGGCATACGCTCACTTTCGCCCAACGACGAAAACTATAAAGGCGTGAGCATTGGAAACCACTCGGAGCGCGAAAGGGCTTACCACAATGGCACGGCGTTCCCCTGGCTGATAGCGTTTTATGCCGATTTGTCTGTGAAGCTGTTCGGGAAGACCTCTTTGCCTTATCTTGAGGACCTTTACGAAGGCTTTGAAGTGGCCATCAAGGAGAACGGCATCGGGACGATTTCGGAGATTTACGACGGCAACCCGCCCTTCGAGGCGCGTGGCTGCATCTCCCAGTCGACGAGCGTGGGCGCTTTGCTTTATCTCCATTATCTTATCAAGGAATTAAACAAGAAAGGAGGCTCAAAATGAGAGTCCTGATGTTTGGGTGGGAGTTTCCCCCGCATATCACTGGCGGCCTCGGAACGGCTTGCTACGGCATGACCAAAGGCCTGGCCAAAAACGGTGTTGAGGTGCTGTTTGTGGTGCCTCGTGCCTATGGCGACGAGGACGAAAGCAACGTCCGTCTGCTCAACGCCAGCGACGTGACCATCGACATCGACCATGAGGCCGACAGAAGTTATTGGGAGCGTGTGCAATACATGGAAATCGGGTCCAACATTATCCCGTATGTCGGGCCGGAGGAGTTCGCCAACGTGCTGGAATACGACCGTCATGTGGTGGAGAACTTCAACCGCAGCGGCTCGGTGTTTGCGCGCAACTACCAGTTTTCGGGCAAATATGGCATGAACCTGATGGAGGAGGTGGCACGCTACGCCTTGATTGGCTCGTCGTTGGCCACGAAATACGACTTCGACGTCATCCACGCCCACGATTGGCTGACCTATTCGGCAGGCATCGCCGCCAAGGAGACCACGGGCAAGCCGCTTGTGGTCCACATGCATGCCACCGAGTTTGACCGCTCGGGCGAGAACATCAACACGGATGTTTACGCCATCGAGCGACGTGGCATGGAAGCCGCCGACCGCGTGATCACGGTGAGCAACCTGACGCGCAACATCGTCATTGAGAAATACGGTATCGACCCGAACAAGGTCGTCACGGTGCACAACGCCGTCGAGCCTAACGACAAGCCCAAGTCGGAGTACGAGCGCAGTGGCTTGGATGCCAAGGTGGTGACCTTCCTCGGCAGAATTACCTACCAGAAAGGACCGGAATATTTCATCGAGGCGGCATACAAGATCCATCAAGTCGACCCGAGCATCCATTTCGTGATGGCGGGCACGGGCGACATGCTGGAGAAGATGATCCGCCGTGTGGCTCAACTCGGCATGGGCAGTCACTTCCACTTCACGGGTTTCCTGAAGGGAGAGGCCGTTGACCAAATGTTCGCCATGACCGATGTATTCGTCATGCCGTCCATCTCCGAGCCGTTCGGCATCGTGCCGTTGGAGGCCATGCGTCTCAACGTGCCTGTGGTCATCAGCAAGCAGTCGGGCGTTTCGGAGGTGGTGAAGCACGCCTTGAAGGTCGACTTCTGGGACATCAACGGCTTGGCCGACGCCATCTATGGCCTCTGCCACTACAAGCCCTTGGCCGACTGCTTCAAGGACGAAGGCAAGGACGAAGTGGATAGCCTTAAATGGGAACTGGCCGCGAAGAAGATCAAAGCAGTTTATGAGTCGGTGGTATAATATCAGTGCTATGAAACACAAGACTGAGTCTTTAACCGTCATTGCGGGCTTGACCCGCAATCTCCTATGCGAAAGGGACTCTCTCCCGCGCAGGAGATGGCGGATGCAGCTCCGCCATGACGGAAGTAGCGTTAGGTTAGTGTTTCCCAGTCAGTTTTTATAAAATGAATATCCTTATGAAACGAATAATCTTAATACTAACTCTCCTCCTGTCGACCGCCTTCTCGGCCTTCGCGCAGATTGAGGATGAAATAGCCAATTATCAGTCGAATAGGGAGTTGATGGTGAAAGCACGTGATTACATCAAGGATAAGGTTGTAGCTGGTGATTTCGCCAAAGTTAAGGATGCAAAGGATTATGCGTTGACTTTGAAAGAAGAGAATACCAATCCTTTTTCGCGTTCAGAGTTGTGGTCAATTATGTTTTTGACCAATGAATTTGAGGCTTTGGGTAACGACATCGCTGCAGTCAATAATGACAATTATTTTTTGAGAGGTGTTCGGGGGAGTATAGATGGATTGGATGATGTGCTGAATAAGGCATTGAAAGAGAACAAGTCAGAATTGAACAATCGATTAAAGTCTTCTACGATTGACATTGAAACGATGAATGTGTTACGTATGACTCTTGATTGGCTTGAAAATGGAGCAGGAAGAATGATGACTTCCGAGATGCATAACCATGCTGTCGCACACCTTGCAGTGAATCCAGATTCAAGATACAAATGGTTTATTGAAAATAAACTTATGATGGAATCGCTGCCTAACAGTACAATGATTGCTCCAAGTTTCCGCCATAGGAATGTGTGGTCAATTGGCTTTGTGGCTTCTTTGGGTGGAGGTTGGTTTGCCGGTGATTTGGCTGATTCGTATAAAGGTTTCGGCGCGTTCGGATTCGAACTTGTAGGGTCTTATAACAGGTTCGCGCTGACAGCAGGTATCAACTTTATGCCGACATGGACAAACCGAGACATGGCGGGGAACAACGGGCTTTTTGAAAAAGGCGGAACTGTTACTGCCTTTATGCCCAAAGGCTCGTTCGGGTATTATTTGGTCCAAAAAGAAAAGTTTAGGATGAAACCTTATATTGGTGTAGGTGGTTTGTTGTTTAGGCATCCAACTGTTCCTGATAGACTTGATTTTTCCGACTTGGATTACAACGTGCTTTCCTATTGTGGTGGATGCAGTTTCGATTTTAGGTTCAGGACTAGTCTGAATGGATATGAGTCGCTGAATATCAATTATATGTTTGGTATTTCGCCTTGTAATGGTACGAAAGGGTTTGGTACCATGCACATGATTAGTGTAGGCTATTCCATGGAAGCACTTTTTTCTGGTAGATATTGATAATAAGTAAATATAAACCAACTAAATATGAGCAAATCAATCTGTTTCTATTTCCAAGTGCATCAGCCTTACAGGCTCCGCACGTATCGTTTCTTCGAGATTGGGAAGAAACACTATTACTACGACGACTACAGCAACCGCATGATCATGCGGCGCGTGGCGGAGAAGTGCTACCTGCCCATGAACGAGTTGCTGATGAAGCAAATCGAGAAGTTGGGCGACAAGGTCAAATTCGCCTTCTCGTTCTCGGGCGTGGTTATCGAGCAGATGGAGCAATATGCCCCCGAGGTGCTTGAGAGCTTCCAGAAACTGGTGGCCACGGGTAGGGTGGAGGTGCTTTCGGAGACCTATGCCCACAGCCTCGCCTCGCTCAACAACCCCGACGAGTTCAAACGGCAAGTGCTGGCCCACAAGCGCAAGATGAAGGAAGTGTTTGGCGTCACGCCCAAGACCTTCCGCAACACTGAGCTGATCTACAGCGACGAAATCGGGGCGACGGTGGCCGACATGGGCTACAACCTCATGCTTACCGAAGGCGCGAAGCACATCTTGGGCTGGAAGAGTCCCAACTACATGTACGCCAACGCCATCAACCCGAAGCTAAAGGTGCTGCTGCGCAACTTCAAGTTCAGCGACGAGATTGCCTTCCGCTTCGTGCAGGACGGTTTCCGCACGGAGGACTTCGTCAGCTGGCTCAACGCTTTACCCGATGAGGAAGAGGTGGTCAACATCTTCATGGACTACGAGACCTTTGGCGAGCACCAGCAGGCCGAGACGGGCATCTTCGACTTCATGGAACGTCTGCCCAAGGCGGTTCTGGAAGGCAGCAAGTTCAAATTCGCCACGCCGCAGGAGTTGGCCAAGACCTTGCAGCCGGTGAGCGCTGTCAACGTGCCCAACGTGCTTTCGTGGAGCGACGAGGAGCGCGACCTCACGGCTTGGCTCGGCAACCCCCTGCAGGACGATGCCTATCGCGCCCTTTACGACCTCACGGCCAAGGTGCATCGCATCAAGGACGAGGAACTGCAGCAAGACTGGACCATGCTCCAAACCTCCGACCACTTCTATTACATGTGCACGAAGTGGCTCTCCGACGGTGTGGTGCATAAGTACTTTAATCACTATGCCTCGCCCTATGATGCTTATGTCAACTACATGAATGTGCTGACAGACTTCGCCGATAGGGTGACGAAGCTGTCGAAACGCAAAGCGGCTAAAGTAGAGTAAAAGATTCCCCTGCGGGGAATGGAATAAAGCTGTTTGTTTACTCTGCGGCGGCTTGAGGATGTTACAGAGTTGAAAGTGCCTGAAGCCGCCGCAAATAACGACACGAACAAATTTCCATTCCCGAAGGGAATCTCCATTTTGAATTTTGAATTTTAAATCTTTGAATCTTAAATCTGAAATGAAAACCCCCGAATACCTTTTTGAAACCTCTTGGGAAGTGTGTAACATGGTGGGTGGCATCTATACGGTGCTCTCCACGAAGTCGAATGCGATGCGTCAACTACTTGACGACCATTATATTACCGTTGGTCCTGATGTGGTCAAGGAATCACATGAGACACTGTATTTTGTGGAAGACAATGAACTCTTTCCCGAGTGGCGCGAAAGGGCATTGAGCCAAGGCTTGAAATGCCGTATCGGAAGATGGAAAATCGAAAGCAGCCCCATCGCCATCTTGGTGGATTACACGCCACTTTACCAGTCGAAGAATGAGATCCTCGGACACCTTTGGGAGCAGTATGAACTGGACAGCATCCGCGGTCAGTGGGATTATATCGAACCTGTGTTGTTCGGCTATGCCGCCGGCCAGGTGATCGAGAGTTTCTGCAACTTCTATCTGCAGCAGACCAGCCACATTGTGGCGCAGTTCCACGAGTGGATGACGGGTTCGGGCGTGCTCTATCTGAAGGAGCATTGCCCACACATCGCCACGGTGTTCACCACGCACGCTACCTACCTCGGCCGTGCCATCTCGGGCAACGGCTTGCCGCTGTACGACAACCTGAAGACCTACCTGCCTTCGGTGATGGCCATGCAGTTCAATGTGGTCTCGCAGCAGTCGATGGAGCAGAAAGCGGCCAAGAATGCCGACTCCTTTACGACGGTGAGCGACATCACGGCCCAGGAGTGCGAGCAGTTCCTCTACCGCAAGCCCGATGTGGTGACGAAGAATGGCATCGACCATACCTTTAGGCAAGATGAAGCCGCCTTCGAGGAGAAACGCAAAGCCACCAGAGCCCAGATCTTGAAAATTGCCGGTACTTTGTGCGGCGAGACCCTCGACCCCAACTGCCTTATGGTGATCAACAGCGGCCGTTACGAATTCAAGAACAAGGGCATCGACCTCTTCATCGAGGCCTTGCGACGTCTGAATGAAGACAAGAACCTGCCGCGTACGGTAGTGGCAGTGATTGCCGTGCCGGCCAACATCGCAGGCCCTTCAAAAGACCTGCAACACCGCCTCGACGGCACCAACGCCATCATGGGCCATACCGATTTCCCTGCCACGCACCATATCTTTGAATATGAAAACGATGCGATTCTGAATACCTTGCGTAGCTCGGGTCTGCAGAACGATGCCAACGACAAAGTGAAGGTAATGTTTGTGCCAGCCTATCTCAACGGCAACGACGGCATTTTCAATATAACCTATTCCGAGTTCCTCTCAGCATTTGATTTCTCAGTGTTCCCATCCTATTATGAGCCTTGGGGCTATACGCCGCTTGAAAGCGTGGCCTTGGGCATCCCGACCTTGACTTCAGATGTCTCGGGTTTTGGCAAGTTTGTCCAGCAGGAATGCAAGGGCAACGAAGCTGTTACCGTGGTTTCGCGTCAGGTGGGCGACAATGACAAGGTGATCGAAGAGATTGTTTCCGCTTTGCGCCGTTTCTTAAATTTGACTGACAAAGGCATGGCAATAGTGTCGGAAGCCGCCTTGCAAGTGGCAGAAAAACTGCTTTGGAAAGACTTGATTGTCAACTATCAGAAGGCTTGGGATGTGGCTTTGGAGAAAGCAGGTGGCCGCCATTACATGTTGGAGCCTGTGCCATACGCTGATATGATGCATGAGGTAGTCTACCAGAAGAACGACACGCCGAGTTGGAAGAAGGTGCTGGTGAAACCCGTCTATTCGCCCGAGATGAAGAAGCTCGAAGAGCTCTCGCGTAACATTTGGTGGTGCTGGAACGTGGATGCCATCGAACTGTTTGAGAGCATCGACCCGGTGGCTTGGAAAGCCACGGAGCAAAACCCCGTCGCCATGATGGAAGGTCTGTCGGTGGAGCAGATCAAGGACTTGGAGAACAACAGTGACTTTGTGGAACGCCTCAACAAAGTGTACGACCAGTTCAAGCAATACATGTCGCAGCCGACGCAGCAGAAGGACCTCATCGCCTATTTCAGTATGGAATACGGCCTGATGAAGAGCCTGAAGATCTATTCCGGTGGTCTCGGCATCCTGGCAGGCGACTACATGAAGCAGGCCTCCGACTCTAACGCCAATATGGTGGGCATCGGTTTGCTGTATCGTTTCGGCTATTTTGCCCAGGAGATTACTGTCTCTGGCGAACAGCGCGCCGAGTACATCCCGCAGAAATTCTCTCAGTTGCCACTGATACCGGTGCTTAACGAACAAGGTGAATGGGTGAAGGTGAGCATAGCCTTCCCAGGCCGCTCGGTCTATGCCAAGGCATGGCGTGTCAATGTGGGTAGGATAGGACTCTACCTGTTGGACACCGACATCGAGGAGAACTCGCCCGAGGACCGTGGCATTACGAGCCGACTCTATGGCGGCGATAGCGAGATGCGCATCAAGCAGGAGATGTTCCTCGGCGTGGGCGGCATCCGTCTCTTGGAAGCCATGGGCATGAAGCCTACTATCTACCACTGTAACGAGGGCCATGCCGCCTTCAGTGGACTGGAGCGTCTGCGTGTCTACATCAACAAGCACAACCTCGACTTCGATGTTGCGCTCGAGTTGGTCAGGGCTTCCACCTTGTTCACAACTCACACGCCTGTTCCAGCAGGTCACGATGCTTTTGAGGAGCATCTCATCCGCACCTATATGCCTCACTATGCCAACCGCATGAACATCAGTTGGGAACGCTTCATGGGCTTGGGTCGTTTCAACCCCAATAACCCGAACGAAAAGTTCTCGATGAGCGTGTTGGCCACCAACCTCAGCCAAGAGGTGAATGGCGTGAGTAAGATCCACGGCCGTGTGTCGCGCGAAATGTTCCAGTCGCTGTGGCCGGGTTATTTCGCTGAGGAAAACCACATCGGCTATGTCACCAACGGCGTGCATCTGCCCACTTGGAGCAACCGACTTTGGCAGAGCCTCTATAAAGACACCTTCGGTCCTGATTACATCGACACCCAATCGGACGTGAAGATGTGGGAGCGGATCAATGAAGTGCCGGATGAGAAGATCTGGAACATCCGCAAACAATTGAAACACGAATTGATCACATATCTGGGAGAGAAGATTAAGGAAGACATGCGCCAGCGTCAGGAGAGTCCTAAACTCATCATGCAGACGGTCAACAGCTTGAACGAGAATGCATTGGTTGTTGGTTTTGCCCGTCGTTTTGCCACCTACAAGCGTGCCCATTTGCTGTTCGGCAATTTGGAACGTCTGTCGCAGTTGGTCAACGATCCGAAGCGTCCTGTCATCTTCCTCTTTGCTGGTAAGGCGCATCCCAACGACAAGGCGGGCCAAGACCTGATCAAGATGATTATAGACATCTCTCGCCGACCCGAGTTTATCGGTAAGATACTGTTCATCAGTAACTACGATATGGAACTCGGAGGCCGTTTGACCAGTGGCGTGGATGTGTGGCTTAATACACCGACACGTCCGCTCGAAGCCTCTGGCACCAGTGGAGAGAAGGCCGTGATGAACGGTGTACTCAACTTCTCCGTCTTGGACGGCTGGTGGGCTGAGGGCTATCGCCCCGATGCTGGTTGGGCCATTCAGGAGAAGCGTACCTATCAAGACCAGCGTTATCAAGACGAGATGGATGCTGAGACCATCTACAACACGCTTGAAAATGAGATCGTTCCGCTCTACTATGCCCGCAATGTTCATGAGGTGCCTACAGGATGGGTGGCAGCTATGAAGAAATGCTTGAATGAAATTTCACCCCGTTTCACCATGAAACGTATGATGGACGACTATTTCGAGAGGTACTACAACAAACTCATCGAGCGGACCCATTGGATGCGTGCCAACCGTTATCAGAAGGCCTTTGAGATCAATGCTTGGAAGATGCGAGTGCGTAACAATTGGGACAAAGTGGAGGTGAAGTCGCTGATTCTGCCCGATACCAATGTGCGTCCCTTGACCTTTGGCGAGCAGTTTGTTGCAGAGATCACATTGCTCACACCCGACCTCGAGCCTGGTGACCTCGCCATCGAGTTGCTCTTTGGCAAGAAGAACAACGAAATGGTGGATGAAATCACATCTGTCTACAAAATGAAGCTCGTTGACTCAGGTGACAAATGGGTAAAGTATTATATTAAAGTGCCGATTACTCGGGCTGGAGTGTACAATTTCACCTTCCGAGTGTTTCCCACCAACAAGATGTTACCGCACAGGCAGGACTTCCCCTTGGTGAAGTGGATTTAACCTCGAGATGAGAAAACGGGAATGGCGATCGCTTTTCCCGTTTTTTTTGCGTTTTTTTTATAAAAAATGCATTTTCGACTAAGGGTAAAACGTCTCTCGCGCGTCTTATAGGTGTCGACAAAATGTTAAACGCGTTTACTATGCATTCTTTTTTTACCACAATGCCTAGCAAAAATGCTGTCACCATGCCTTTTGGCACTGGTGCGTTTCTCATTTACAAACAAAGAAACTTATTAATTCACCTATTTATTAACCAAATCAATTCATTATGAAAAAGAAAGTTTTTTCTTTGATGATGCTCTTTATGGCCTTATTCGGCTTTGCAAGAGCGAATGAACTGACTGTGTATGAAGGCACAACTACTAACAATTATGTGCCTGCGTACGTGTTCTATTTTGATGACTTTACGAAGTCACAGTATGTCATTCCCGCAGCAGACCTTGCTGCGATGGAAGGCGGTGACATCCAGTCCATCACTTGGTACACGACGTCAAGTTACATTCCTTACACGTCAGTTTCGACCGTTGACGTTTACGTCACGGAAGTGGCATCTGCCTCTATCTCAGCATTTGTTGCGAAGGCAGACTGCCAGATCGTTTACAATGGTACGCTTGACTTCGTCACCGAAGGTGCAGGCGGCAAGTGTGTTGTTACCTTCAGCACACCTTACCATTATAACGGTGGCAACCTTCTTATTGGTTGCGAAAACATTACGGATGCTGGCTATAAGAACATTTATTTCTATGGCCAAACCGTAAATGGCGCCTCTGTTGCTGGATACAATAGCAGCAGCTTGGACGGAGTTTCCCCTACCCAGAGAAACTTCATCCCCAAGACCATGTTCGCCTATACAGGCGGTAGCGTTGGTGGCGGTGACCAACTCCATGTGAAGTACATGGCTGGTGATGTTGAAGTCATCGATGAGCTTAACTTGGGCGTTCGCCCTGCTGGTGCATGGATGGCTCCCTTCGAGTTCAGCATGTACACCACGGGTGCTCCTTACGTTGTCAACGTCCTTGACTTCACGCCGGATGATGGCATGTTCAGTGTCAGTGGTGAAGATCTGCCTTTCCAGGTGATTCGCAACAATGACGTTGACCTGATGATGACGACCAATGGTACTGAAGCTGGTTTGATTGAGCGTCAGTTTGTGGCCATCACCGAAGGTGACCGTGCTGCTCACATTTGGCCTGTGACGGTTGAGCTCTACGCTCCCGAGGTTCCCGATGTATGGGAGAAGGCCTGTGTTGAAGCCACCACGTTCCCCTTCGTGGAGGTTCCCTCTAATGCTCACAACACGGTTCTTCACAACGACTACACTCTTCCTTTCCCGGAGATTCCGGAAGGTGAGGATGCCGTTTACAAACTCGTGTTTGATCAAGATCAGATTTTGAATGCTGAGGTCACGTTTGGTGAAAACGGCAAGGTTGCCCTCTATAGAGAAGGCTTCGAAGGCGAAGGCGGCCCCATGGCTGACAACAATTACACTGGTATTGTTGCTGGTGGCGGCGGCGCTGCCGGTGCTCCTTTTGAAGCACAGATTGGTGATGGTACCACCACTTCGACCTACTTCCCCTTCCACAGCTTGTGGAACTACTCGCTTGGTGAGAACCTCTTCCTCGCCTCCGAGCTGAATGAGGCTGGTGTCACCACCGCTCCGATGACCAGCTTGAGCTGGTATGTGAGTTCGACTACATGTACTACACCTCAAAATGGCATCAACATTTGGATGGCTAATGTGAGCGATACCGAATTGACTTCCACTTCGCACATCACTTCTGACATGTCTCTTGTCTATACTGGTACTGATGTACTTCCTGTGGCTGGTCAATGGAACGAGTTCGTGTTCAACGCTGGCAGCTTCGCTTGGGACGGACACAGCAACGTGCTGATCGTTTGCCAAAGACTGAATGGTGCATGGCAAGGCAGCATCAGCTGGCAGACCCACAACCCGGGCTTCACTGCCATGGCTTACGACTATGACGACTATGAGGTCTACAATGCTGCCACTACTTCATACAGCATGTACACTTCTTCCACCAACCGTGCTAATATCATCATTAAGGGCGGCGGTCGCAATCGTGACGAGTTTACCTGCAACTTTGAAGGTGGCATGCTTGGCTGGACTACCATTGATGCTGATGGTGATGGTAACAATTGGTTCCACAGCAGCAATAGTCTGACCGAAAGTGGCTATGACTATACTGGCAGTGGCCACAATAGCTCTGACGGCTTTATGGTATCGGCTTCTTACTCCGATGTGACGTATAATTCCTATGCAGCCGACAACTACTTGGTCTCTCCCCAAAAGTACACTTTGGAAGACAATGCTTCGCTGAATTTCTATTTTGACTATGGCTCTGACAGTTATCCTGACTACTTTGAGGTTTGCGTTGCCACAGCCAATAATCCTAGCGCCAACGATTTCACCTCGGTGTGGAATGTCAACATGAGAGGCAATTCTGAAAAAGCCTCAATTCGCCACAATGGCAACCGTTATATGAACTGGCGCAATGTCAACGTCAACTTGAGTGCTTATGCAGGTCAGCAAGTGTGGATCGCTTTCCACCATCAGGACTATGATGAGTATGAAGTTTGGATCGATGATGTTACTGTGAACACTGGTAACGGATCTACACCTCCTACACCTCCCACTCCACCTACACCTCCCACTCCAACTCCTACTTATGAAATGTCCTATGGTCCTGTCATCACAGATGCCGCCGTACCTGCTGGTACCTACTATCTGGTTGCATCCTCGACGACTCCCAATTTCGAGGTCACGATCAATGCCAATCCTATGCCTTGCCCGGCTGTTGAAGGCTTCGCTTTCAACCCGACTCCTGCCGACAATGAAGACGGAGTTGAGCCCGGTAGTGTGACTCTGCGTTGGAACATCCCGGATTATGCCACTGGTTGGAGACTGATCTTCGGTTCCACCTATCACCCGGAACCCGGTCATGTCCAGACTGTCATCTATCCTGAAGACGGTAGCTTCAGCACCACTATGGCCAACAGCTATACTGTGCGCAACCTGTGGAATAATACCAACTACTTCTGGAGAGTGGAATTCAACAACGAAGGTTCCTGCCCTGAAGGCGTGAGCAGCCCGGTCTGGGGCTTCACGACCCACCTCAATATCCCGCAGAACCTCACTGCTGTTGACTATACTGTGTTCAATGACGAAACCATCACTCTTAACTGGAACGCTGTTGTTGATCGTACCTATCGTCAATACTTCATCTACCGTGACGGTGTGAAGGTTGGTGATACTCAGGTGAACAACATTGGTAACACCACCTTCACTGATGGTCCTCTGGCTTACAACATGAATGGCTACACCTATTATGTGACTGCTATTTACGATGAAGGCGAGAGCGCTCCTTCAGATCCTGTCACCGTGAGAGTCTCTGGCTATGGCGACGTGAACGGTCATGTCTATGAGCAAGACGGTACTACTGGTATCGCTAATGCTACCGTTACGATGGTTGGTCTAGACGAGTTTGGTGTGAACCACACCTACAACTTCCAGACCAATGCTGATGGTTACTACACTGGTCACATCTATGCTGGTGCTGCCTACGACGGCCAAGCCGCTAAAGATGGTTATCAGACTGCTTCTGCACCTGTCCAGGGTGAACCCATCGTGGTCAACTACAATGAGACGGCTAGCCCGTACGACTACATCCTCGATGAGGACTTCAATCCTGTTTGCTCAGTGCTTGCCGAGTATTATCCGGATCCTGAAGATGTCAACAGCCCGTATGTGAAGGTTTCTTGGGGCTGTGGCTTGCCTGGTGAAGAAATTATCGAAGACTTCGAGACTGGCGACTTCAGCAAGTTCGATTGGCAGCTGGATAACAACTATCCTTGGAGCATTACCACCACCAATCCTTACGAAGGCACTTACTGCATGAAGAGCGGTGGCGCTGGCGTGGCCAACGTGGTGAGCAACATGTCTGTGGCTGTTGAGATTCCTGCTGACGGCGAAATGAGCTTCTTCGCCAAGATCTCCTGCGAAAGCAGCTGGGACTATGGTTACTTCTATATCGATGGTGCTCAAATGGGCAGCTTCACTGGTGCTGGCAACTGGGTTGAAAAGACCTATCCCATCACCGCTGGTGAACACACATTCATGTGGCAATACACGAAGGATGGTAGCGTGAACAGCAACGACGACTGCTTCTATGTCGACTACATTAACTTCTACAAGCAACCCGAACCTCCTATCCCGGGCATGACCTATGACTTCGAGAATAGCACCATGCAAGGCTGGACTTCAGTCGACGCCGACGGTGATGGCAATGGTTGGTTGATTGCCAGTGAGGTTATGACTGGTCAACCTGGTCACAATGCCTCGAATGACTTCGTGATTAGCCAGAGCTATTACATGGGTCAGGTTCTCTATCCTGATAACTACCTCGTTTCACCTCAAGTGCAACTTGGTGGCGTTCTCAGATTCTATGCTTGCGCACAAGATAATATGTATGCTGCCGAACACTTCGGTGTTGCTGTTTCGACGACCAACACCAACCCGAGTTCCTTCACTATGCTCCAAGAATGGACGATGAGCGCCAAGAGCATGGGTGATGGCACTGGCAAACCCGTCAAGGGCAGCCGCAGCGGCCGTGAGCAAGGTAACTGGTATGAATATACCGTTGACCTGAGCGCCTATAGTGGCATGGGTTATGTGGCTATCCGTCACTTCAACTGCAGCGACATGTTCTACCTCAACGTTGATGATATCACCATCGGTGAACCTGGTAAGAGTATTGCTAACAATACCCGTAGCTTGGATCACTACAGAGTGTATCGTACCAACTGCTACAACGATGGTCCTTATACGCTTGAAAACACTGCATTGCTGGCCTCTGTCTGGATGCCTGACACCGTCTATATCGACGTTGAATGGGCTGACCTTGAGCCTGGTGTCTACAAGTGGGGTGTCGGTGCCGTGTATAGCGGTAACCGCGGTGAAGAAATCGCTGGCCCCATCAACTGGGCTGCTCCTGTCGTAGTTGACAACAATTGCCGTGTATTTGAAGGTACCAAAGCTCCTGAAAACAACTACAAGCCTGTTTCCAACACCGAAGCCATTGCTGGCTACAAGCCTACCAGAGGCAATGCCACGGTCATTTTGACTGCTGGTGATGTTTGGGGCGACGGTTCCGGCTATCAAATGTTGCTTGATGCCGATGCAACTGCCTACGGCACCATCATTCCTGAAACTGGTGCTTTGAGCACAAGCTGTTCTGGCAACGATGCTATCTATGCACAGTTTGAGTATAAGATCCCGACCAACGCTGACGGCAACTGCTCGACCAGCAACATCGTGATCAACAACAGCGTGAGCATTGAGATTCCTGCCGGTACCTACGACTGGTGCATTACCAACCCGACTCCTGGCGACCGCATCTGGATTGCTGCTAGCACGGGTAACGTGGGTGGCCGTGAAGACAACTATGTCTTCGAGGAAGGCAATGTCTATGAATTTGTCATGAGCATGCATGGCTCTAACGACGGTGTTGACGTGACCATCACGAGCAACTCGAATCCTCCGACTCCGCCTACACCTCCTACTCCTGGCACTGGCGGTACGCAACTTGTGAACTTCGAAGATGGTGTGATTCCTGCTGATTGGAACAACGATGCCACTTATCCGTGGGTTGTCGCTTCTCCTTCTTATGCTGGCTATAACGGTAACTCCTGCATGATGAGTGGTAATAGCGGTATCGCAAGCTCCACTTCAGCTATGGAGGCCACAGTGAACTTCGTACAAGATGGTTCCGTCAGCTTCCTCGGTGGTTGCTGGGGTGAAGGTACTTCAACCATTTGGGATAAGTGCCAATTCTTCATCGATGGCAACGAGCAGTTCAGCTATGGTGCTCTCCAGTCTTGGGATACCTATAGCTTCAATGTTGCTGCTGGTACGCATACCTTCCGCTGGTCTTACACCAAGGATGGTAGTGTGAACCCGACTGGTGATGCTTTCTTCGTTGACGATATTACCTTCACGGGTGTTCCTGGTGGCAGCACTGGTCTGCAACTGCCTCGTGAGAGTGAAATCGTTTGGTCGAACTGCCTTGACAAGGATATGTGGCTCAATGGTGTCACTGTCAACGTGCTGCTCAACAGCGCCGACAGCCCAGAAGGCACTACTGTCAACTTCACCAACCTGAACGAAGTTGAACAGCTCAACTATCCTGTTGCTGAGCTCACCCTCGACGAGAGCGGCTTCTATGCATTCGAGACCTTCCGCCGTGGCGACTATGCCATCAAGGTGCGACACGAAGGTTATGAGCCCATCGACGACACTGTCAGCATCTGGCAGAACACCGATCTCCGTTATGTGATGATTGAGCTCCTCAATGGTATTGGAGATGTCTATGTCTCTCGTACTGGCTGGGCCATGTGGGATGAGGCTTACATTCCTGGTCCTGGTCCTGGCCCACAAGGCGATGGCGACAGCTTCAGCGAGAACTTCGATGCTGGTATGCCTTCTGGCTGGACCACCGTTGATGCTGATGGCGACGGTTATACATGGGTTTCGAGCATGACTCCTGGCAACTACCACAACGCTGGTGTTGACCTGACGGGTACTGGCCACAACGGCTCTGCTCATTATGTGATTTCTGGTTCTTGGGCTAATGGTACTGGACAAGTCCTGTATCCTGACAACTACCTTGTTTCACCTCAAGTGAACCTCGCTGCCGGTAGCACCTTCAGCTTCTGGGCTTGCGCTCAGGATGCTAGCTATCCTGCCGACCATTTCGGTGTTGCTATCTCCGACAATGGTACGAGCAACTGGACGATGGTTCAAGAATGGACGATGACCGCCAAGAGCGGTGGTAATGTCACGAGCTATGGCCGTGGTGGTGACACCCGTGCCCAAGGCAACTGGTACAACTACACTGTTGATCTGAGTGCTTACGCTGGTCAGAAGTACATTGCTATCCGTCACTTCAACTGCAGCGACCAGTTCATCCTGAACGTCGACGACATCGAACTGACCTCTGGTGCTAAGAGTGGTGACCGTCACTTTGAATATTATAAGGTGATGTGCACCTCAATCGACGGTGTGCCGATCTTCAACCACAACACTGTCCATCCGTTCTGCCAGCTGTCGACCGACGAGCCTTACAATGCTCCTCTGGTTGAAGGCGAACACTACCTCTGCAAGGTTGCTGTGATGTACAGCACTGGTATGAGCGCTTGGAGCGAACCCGTTGAATGGGTGTATGAACCTTGCGATCACTGGGGACCTGTTGACGAAGTCACTGTCAATGCCAGCGCACAAGGCAACCACATCGAGTGGGTGTTTGAACACGGCTTCAACCCCTACGGTGGTGATACTCCTGGTCCACAACCTGGTCCTGGCGACACCTTCAGCGAGGACTTCGACGCTGGCATGCCTGCCGGCTGGACGACTGTTGACGCTGATGGCGACGGCTACACTTGGGTTTCAAGCATGACTCCTGGCAACTACCACAACGCTGGTGTTGACCTGACTGGTACAGGCCATAACGGTTCTGCTCACTATGTGATTTCAGGTTCTTGGGCTAATGGTACCGGACAAGTCCTTTATCCTGACAACTACCTCGTTTCACCTCAAGTGAACCTCGCTGCTGGTAGCACCTTCAGCTTCTGGGCTTGCGCTCAGGATGCCAGTTATCCTGCCGATCACTTCGGTGTTGCTATCTCCGACAACGGTACGAGCAACTGGACGATGGTTCAAGAATGGACGATGACCGCCAAGAGCGGTGGCAATGTTACGAGCTATGGCCGTGGTGGTGCTACCCGTGCTCAAGGCAACTGGTACAACTACACTGTTGACCTGAGTGCTTACGCTGGTCAAAAGTACATCGCTATCCGTCACTTCAACTGCAGCGACCAGTTCATCCTGAATGTTGATGACATCCAGCTGACCTCTGGTGCTAAGGGTGGCATGAGCATCGCCAAGGGTGGTGAGTTCTACACGCAATATGCTGAAGACGGCATTATGCTGAACTTCTTCGCTCTCGACAATGTCGACCTTAGAGCTTACTTGCTCTATGTCCTCAGCAATGACAGCCGCTTCTCGCTGGTTCCTGAAGACGAATATGGCCAGTTTATCCTCACTGGTTCTATGGATGAGTTTGAGACGGTCTATCGTAACGCCATCGCCGACTTCAGCTTGCTGAGCAAGGTTGACATCGCCGAACGTATTGCTGGTTGGAAGAGCAGTGTTTCTTCCGCTAACTTTACCTCGGTCATCATGGATGTGCTGATCAGCAACGCCAGAGTTGACAATGACCATTGCATCAACTCGCTGCCGTTCTGCACCTCAGAAACGATTACGTTTGAAGCTGCCAACACCAGTAACCAAGCTGACGAGCCTGGTATGGACGATGGTTGCATCGGTATGTCTTACAATCCTTCGTTCTACCACATGAGAATACATACGGGTGGCCCATTCGTGATCCACATGGAAGGCCATGACCCGAACAGTGGTACCGATAGAGATATCGACTTCTGCATGTGGGGTCCCTACACTGAACAAGAAGTGATGTCTGGCACAGCATGCAGCAACTTGTCCAGCAACAAGATCATGGACTGCTGCTACTCAGCTTCCTACTCTGAAAACTGCTATCTCGGCTATGCTGAAGGTCAACATCAGCACAACACGAGCCACGGCAGCATCAACTACCACATGCCTGAAGTTGGTGAGTATTACATCCTGATGATCACCAACTATTCACAGCAACCTTGCGTCATCAACTTCACCAAGACTGAAGGTGAAGGTGAGACCGACTGCGACATCGTGACTCCCGACCTCATCGGCTTCCTGATCACGGAAGACGGCGAGTTTGTTGCTTTCGCTGGTCCTGACGACCGCGAGTACACCGTTGAAGGTGAGTTCGGCGACCACGAATATTGCGTCCGCCCGATCTATCCTGGCCAGATGGTCCTGCCCGACCACAATTATGGTTGGTCCATGGGTTGCCCGGTCTGCGAGTTCGGTCCTACCAGTGGTTCTTGTGCCGCTTACATGCCTATCCACGGCGAGGCTCTCAATGCTACCGACCAGGTGAAGATCTGGTGGGGTGATGAGAATCCTGGCCCAGGTCCTGGTGGCTGCGAAGGTGACGAGTTCACTGAAAACTTCGACAACGGTCAGATGCCTGCTGGTTGGACAACCATCGACGTTGATGGTGATGGCTACAACTGGATCCTTGGCTCTGCCTGCGATGGTATCTATCTGAATGGTGGTAACCTCGCTGGTGCCGGTCACAATGCATCACAAGATCTCATCGTCTCTGGTTCTTACAGCAATGTTGTTGGAGCTCTGACTCCTGACAACTGGCTCGTTTCGCCTGCCGTGACCCTCTGCGAAGGTTCGACCTTCAGCTTCTGGGCTTGCGGTCAAGACGCCAGCTACGTTGCTGAACACTTCGGCGTGGCTGTCTCTGAGGACGGTGGTAACACGTTTGCTATGGTCCAAGAGTGGACAATGACTGCTAAGGCTGGTGGTGATGTCATGAGCTTCGGCCGTGGTGGCAACACCCGCGCTCAAGGCAGCTGGCATCAGTACACGGTTGACCTCAGTGAATACGCTGGCGAAGGTCGTAAGATCGCCATCCGTCACTTCAACTGCACCGATATGTTCATCCTCGATGTCGACGACATCCAGTTGGCCAATGGTGCTAAGAACCGCGCCAACATCGTGAACTTCAAGGTGTATCGTTCGACCGACAACGCCAACTATGACCTCGTCGGCACTGTGGCTTATGTTGCTGGCCAGACCTACTACGAGTACATCGACACGCCTGCTGGCGCTGGTACTTACTACTACCAGGTGACTACTGTCTATGACAACGGCTGCGAGTCTGAACCCGCTGCTGCCTTCGACAACCCGAACAACGATTATGTTGAGGTTGGTGTGACTGGCATCAACGAGAACAGCGACAAGGTTGCCCTCTATCCTAACCCGACAAAGGGCAATGTGACGATCGAAGCCAACGGCATGAGCCGCATCACTGTTGTGAGCATGCTCGGTCAGGTGCTCTTCGACACCGAACTCGATGCTGATGTCTACACCCTGAACATGGCTCAGTTCAACTCTGGCATGTACATGGTGCGCGTCTACACTGAGGAAGGTGTGACCGTCAAGCGCGTCACTGTCATGCAATAATTGACACTGCGGGATTGATTCCCGCAAAAAATTGGGCGGCACCCTTATGGGTGTCGCCCTTTTTTTGTAAATTTGCAAAATCAAACCTATGTTGCTATGGATTATTACTATTGGCTTATCGCCGCAATCGTACTTGTGATTGTTGAGATTTGCACCGCTGGTTTTGGTGCCCTCTGTTTTGCCATTGGCGCCGGCTTTTCAGCTTTAGTCTCTGGATTGGGTGGTAGCTTTACTTGGCAAATCTTGGTTTTCGTCGTGGTTTCATTGCTGACATTCATCTTTTTAAGGCCTGTGGTTGTGCGTTTTTTGGACAAGAAATCTAAGGATGTGAAGACCAATGCCGAAGCCATCATTGGACGGAAAGGCATTGTTTCTGAACGTATCGATGCATCGCAGCATACGGGCCGTGTGGCCATCGATGGTGACGACTGGAAAGCAGTTTCGGAGGACGGATCGGTTATCGAGAAGGGAACCGATGTCGAAATCATCAAGCTGGACAGCATCATCGTTACGGTTAAACCTTGTCATTAATCATCAAAACAATAATTATGCATTTAACTGTCTTAAACATCGTCTTAATCGTATTGGGCATCCTCGTTGTGATCTATATCCTTCGAGGCATCAAAATTGTTTCGCAGTCGGAAACCATGATTGTGGAGCGCCTTGGAAAGTACAACCGCACTTTGAATGCAGGTATCAATATTGTGTTGCCCATCATTGAGCAGGCCAAAGAGGTCATCGTTCGTCAACAGAATGGCAGACTTTACCGTGCCAATCGCATTGATATGCGTGAACAGGTGTATGACTTTGACAAACAAAGCGTTATCACTAAGGATAATGTGATGACCGAAATCAACGCCTTGCTTTATTTCCAGATTGTGGATCCGATGAAGTCCACCTACGAAATCCAAAACCTTCCTGTCGCCATCGAGAAACTGACGCAGACCACGCTCCGTAATGTGGTGGGTGAGATGGAACTTGATGAGACTTTGACTTCGCGTGACACGATCAACTCGAAGCTTCGTAATGTTCTTGACGATGCAACCAATAAATGGGGAGTGAAAGTGAACCGTGTTGAATTACAGGATATTACTCCTCCTGAGAGCATCCGTCGCACGATGGAACTCCAGATGCAAGCTGAACGTAACCGTCGTGCCGAGATTTTGAAGGCAGAAGGTGAGAAGCAGGCTCAGATTCTGAATTCGGAGGGTGAGAAGCAGGCAGAAATCAATGCGGCTGAGGCTGACAAGCAAGCCAACATCCTCAAGGCTGAAGGTGAAGCTCGTGCCAAAGTGCTGCAAGCCGAAGCTGAAGCTGCTGCCATTCGCAACATTGCCGAAGCCGTAGCCGACCGTGGTGCCGACCCTGTAAACTATCTGTTGGCTGTGAAATACATCGAGACTTTGAAGGAAGTGGCGAGCGGACAGGAGAACAAGACGGTTTATCTGCCTTACGAGGCCACGAATGTGCTGGGTTCGCTGGGCGGCATCAAAGATTTATTTGCAAAATAAATGATGTAGAGACGGTGTGCACGCCGTCTCTACAAACAGTTGTCAATTATGGAAATTCTGGATTTGTATGACAGAGACCTGAAACCTACAGGCCAGACTATTGAACGTGGGAAGCGGGTGCCGCCAGGCTTGATGATTCCAATCGTGGCGGTGTATGTCTACAATGACCAGGGTCAGTACCTGATTCAGAAGGTGTCGCCCAATAAGGGCAATTTCTATTCCACTACTGCGGGGCATGTGCAAAGTGGCGAGCGCGATTTTGCTCAAGCCATGTTGCGCGAGATGAAGGAAGAAATTGGGCTTTCAGCGACCAAGAGTGAACTTAAATTGGTGAAGATCAGACGATATGATTATAAGTTCACTTTTCTGTATATGCTGAAAAGCAATGTGCCTGCTGAAATGTTGCATTTGCAAAAAGATGAAGTGGATTCTGTGATGTGGATGAGCCACGAGGATATCGAACTGCTCTGCAAGATGGGTCTTTTCAATAGAATCCATTACCAATTGCTGCTTGATTGCGAAGAAAGATTGCAAAACAAGCATTGAACGCTTTCCCGTTTTGTTATTTTGGCTATATTTGCAGCAAATTATGTTTGTTGCAACAAATACCTAATTAATATGATAGCAAAAGAATTATTAAATCCGAAAAGCATCGTAGTGTGCGGTGCTTCGTCAGACATTCACAAACCTGGTGGAAAAGCTTTGAAAAACCTTTTGGAAAGCCCATTCCAAGGCCCCGTTTATGCAGTAAACCCGAAAGAGACTGAAGTGCAAGGCGTGAAATGCTATGCCAAGGTCGATGACTTGCCTCAAGTGGAATGCGCCATCCTCTGTATTGCCGCCAAGTTCTGTGCCCAGACTGTCGATGTGTTGGCAAAAGAGAAAGGCTGTAAAGGCTTCATCATCATCAGTGCTGGATTCTCGGAGGAGAACGCCGAAGGCGCCGCTATCGAGAAGCATATTGTCGATACCATCAACAGCGTCTGCGGCAGCTTGATTGGCCCTAATTGCACAGGCTTCCTCAACGTGAATTATGCTGGCTGTTTCGATACGCCCATTCCGACATTGGATCCTAAAGGTGTTGATTTCATCACAGGTTCAGGCGCTACCGCTGTGTTTATCAAGGAATATGGCATGAGTAACGGCTTGAAGTTCAATAGCGTGTGGGCAGTGGGCAATAGTGCCCAACTCGGCATTGAGGATGTATTGGAGCACTTGGATGAGACCTTTGACCCCGAGAAGAGCAGCCATGTCATCATGCTGTACATGGAGAAGATTGGCGACCCGCAAAGACTGCTGAAACACTCACGCAGTCTCATCAACAAGGGATGCCATATCGCTGCCATCAAGTCGGGTGGCTCGGCTGCTGGTAGCCGCGCTGCTTCATCACATACGGGCGCTTTGGCCACCAACGACGCCGTAGTCGACGCGTTGTTCCGCAAGGCAGGCATCGTGCGTTGCCAGAACCGTCAGGAGTTGACGACAGTGTGTGGTGTGTTTATGCACCCCGAAATCAAGGGCAAACGCTGCGCCGTCATCACCCACGCTGGCGGTCCTGCCGTTATGCTTACCGACGTGTTGTCGAACGGTGGCATGGAAGTGCCTTCATTGAAAGAGCATCCTGCCAGCCCTGCCTTGTTGGAGAAGCTCTTCGCTGGCTCAAGTGTGGGCAACCCCATCGATTTCTTGGCGACAGGAACGGCCGAACAACTCGGATATATCATCGACACCGTCGAGAACGAATACACTGACATCGACTTCTCGGTGGTCATCTTCGGCTCGCCTGGCTTGTTCAGCAATAAAGAGGTTTACGACTTGCTCGACCAGAAGATGAAGACCTGCAAGAAGCCTATCTTCCCCGTGCTGCCTTCCATCATCAACGTGAAGGAAGAGATTGAGGACTTCATCGCCAAGGGTCGCATCAACTTCCCGGAAGAGTGTGTGCTTGGTAATGCCATCTGCAAGGTCTATAACACTCCTAAGCCACAGCCCGAGAACGTGGAGATGCCGATGATTGACACGGTCCGCATCCGCAAGTGCATCGATAGCTGCGAGAACGGCTACATCGGTCCCGATAAGATCTATGAACTGCTTGACGCAGCAGGCATCGCCCAAAAGCAGATCCGCGTCGTCGACAAGAAGCAGCAGGCTTTGGACTTTGCCAATGAGGTGGGTTATCCGCTCGTGATGAAGGTGGTCGGTCCTGTGCATAAGAGCGACGTCGGTGGCGTGACCTTGAACGTGCGCGACATTGAGACCGTCGGCAAGGAGTTTGACCGCTTGATGGCGATCAAGGACACCTATGCAGTGGAAATGTACCCGATGCTTGACGGTACTGAGGTCTATATCGGTGCTATCCGCGATGCCAAGTTCGGCCATCAGGTGTTCTTTGGCTTGGGCGGTATCTTCATCGAGGTGTTGAAAGACGTGCAGAGCTCTCTTGTGCCGATTAGTGCCTCTGAAGCGAAAGAAGCGCTCACCAAACTCCGTGGATATAAGATTCTTCAAGGCGTGCGTGGTCAGCAGCCTGTCAATGTTGATGTCTATGCCGAGCAGATTGCAAGAGTGGCCGCTTTGGTGATGGCTGCTCCTGAGATTGCCGAAATGGACCTCAACCCGCTGCTGGGCAACCCGAAGAATGTGGTTGCGGTGGATGCACGTATTAGAATTGAGAAATAATTGATTGGCTTGTAGAGACGCGATTAATCGCGTCTCTACCAACCAAACCATATGAATCATGATTACCGAAAAAGCCATCTATTATCTAGTCTATGCCGTCTTGATCGTCATCACCTTCGTAATCGACATGATGCTGTTGAAGAAACCCGACAAGACCAGCCGCACCATAGGCTATATCTTAAGCATCATCGTCGATTTGGCCATGTTTGGCTTTGGCATTTGGTTGTATAAGGTCAAAGGCGAGGACCAGACGGGCTTCGTGCTGGGCGGCATCCTTTGCGGTGTGTGCCTGCTGTGCCTGTTGGGCCGTTATTGGCAGAATAAAGAGGCCGACAGAAGAGACAAGAGGTCATGAAAAAAGCAGATGTCATCACTTTGATTATTGTGGCCGCCGTGGTGTGCGGCTTCGCCTTTATCCCGGGGGCTTGGGACTGGTTCAACACGACCACCAAAAACCATGGCTTGTTGATGAGTTTCTTCAAGTTTGCCATCCTTGGCACCTTTGGTGAGATGCTGGCCTTGCGCATTCGCGAAGGCATGTATATGAAGAAAGGCTTCGGATTGTTGCCTAAGATGCTGGTTTGGGGTGTTTTGGGTGTGGTCATTGCCTCCGCTATGACCATTTTCAAGACAGGTACTGTAGCCTTGTTGGATGGCGGTTTCCACCTTAATGGAAAAGCAGCCAGTTGGTTTGCAGGCGACCTCAGTTGGGGTAAGGCCTTTGTGGCTTTGTGCGTCAGTGTGCTGATGAACACTTTGTTTGCTCCGGTCTTCATGACCTTCCACAAGATCACCGACATCCATATTGTCGAGACGGGTGGTTCGTTGGGCGGCTTCTTTGGTAACAAATTGAAAATCAGGGAGACACTTTCGAAGAAAATCAATTGGGACATCCAATATGGTTTTGTCTTTGCCAAGACTATCCCGTTGTTCTGGTATCCTGCCCATACCATCACTTTCCTGCTGCCACCTACGCTTCAGGTACTGTTTGCAGCCTTGCTCGGTGTGGCTTTAGGCGTGATTCTGAGCATTAAAAAGTAGGGGAGATGTCGTGGAGGAGAGGGATATGGCTTCTGTTCGTGCTATCGGCTCTTCGTGTTGAGCTTTTTGCCCAGACCGAGGTCTTCTTCTCGCAGCCAGGCGGGTTCTACAATGAGTCGTTTGCGCTCTTTTTGAGTTGCAACGATTGGGAACGTCAAATCCGCTATACTACCAACGGCGATACGCCCACTGCGAATTCCAACCTCTACGAAGCCCCCTTGTTTCTCGACGAGCATCTTTATTCCACTTCCGACATTTATACGCTTCCTATTGCGCCGGTTTTCGAGCCTTACGAGCCGGATTCCGTTCGACATGCCATCGTTATCCGTGCTGCTGCCTTCGATGATGAAGGTCAGCGCATTTCTGAAGTGGTGACCCATACCTATTTCATTCACAGTTTGGGCTGTGACCATCATGGTTTGGCCGTAGTGTCAGTGTGCTGCGATTCGCTCTCTTTATTCGACTATGACACGGGTATTTTCGTTCCTGGGGCACTATTCGACCCGGACTATCCCGATTGGACGGGTAACTATTACGAACGTGGTATGAAATGGGAACGCTTGGCCAATGTGGAGTTTTATCTGCCCCATGGTGAGAGTGTCAACCAACAATGTGGCCTTCGGACACACGGCAACCGAGCAAGGAAGGCGTACGCCAAGGGGATGAAACTCTATGCCCGTGAGGAATACGGCAAGAAACGCTTCAAAGGACGCTTCTTTGACACTACCCAGATCAAAAGCTTCAAACATCTGGTGCTCAAACCTTTCTCGACATTATGGCCTGGGATAGGAGTGCAGGATTATGTAGCCAACCGTATGGCGCTAGGATTGGGATTGGAAGCACCCAATTCAAGGCCGGTGGTGGTATATCTCAACGGAGAATACTGGGGAATCTATTTCCTTCAAGAGAAGCTCGACGACCACTATCTTGAGGATCATTTTGACATTGAGCCTGAGAGGTGTAACATCCTTTGTGGAAACGGCTTTGAAGGCCAGGTTTGGGAATGGGCCCTTGAAGAGGAGTCGGGTGACTGCTCTCAGTTTTTGCAGTTGTTGGATTGGTTGAAGGATGCCGACCTTTCCGACAGCATCAACTATGCCTATGTCAGCTCCGTTATTGATATCGACAATTTTATCGATTACCAAATCCTTGAGACCTTTATCGCCAATGCTGACTGGCCAGCAAACAATATGCGATGCTGGCAGGCTGACGACAACAAGTGGCGCTTCATTTTTTTCGATGGCGACGATACATTGTTGAAAGAGGAATACGATGTTTTTGGTAATGCATGTTATGTGCCAAGTGACGATTGGCATACGGGAGGCAAGTCAACATTGCTTTTCAGACGTTTGTTGGAGAATGGCGATTTTAAATTGAAGTTCCGCGAACGGATTTATGATTTGTGCGACAGCAATTTGAAGTATGAATCCGTTTCACCCTATTTTGAAAACATTGTATCTGCATTGGAGCCCGAGATCCCCAATCAGGTGCATCGTTTTGGTAATCCGGTGAGCTACCATTATTGGAATTGGGGCATTTCGCTCGTCCGAGGTTTTCTTGAAGACAGGGTAGGGGACTATCTTGCCGCATACGAGGTATATGAGCCGTGCAAGATCCATGATTACCAGTCGAATACGGATGAGTTTGTCATTTATCCCAATCCGACAGAGGATGAGGTTCATATCATGATGCTTGATGGGAGGTCGCGTGAAACTGGTTTCCTGCTTTGCGATGCCTTGGGGCGTGTAATTATGGGTGGAACAACCTGTTTGTCTGCTTGTGAAGAGTTAGTTTTGGGCTCTGATTTGCGTTCGGGAGTGTATTTCGTCAAGATTGGGCCGTATGCACATAAGTTTGTCAAGTATTAAGTAAGATTATTCATAAATGGTATTGTATTTTGCTGATTTTTGTATAGTTTTGCAAAATAATAAAACACGCGTGTTATGAAATCCTACAAATTGTTCAGATGGCTTTTGAGAGCATCGGCGTTGACAACGGTGATGTTCGTCATGCAGGCTTGTTATGGCACTCCCTATAAGGATAAGGATATGCCAGCAATGCCAGATGATATGGAGATGACGGATGAAGTCTTGGATACTGAAGTGCCTGTAAGCGACACATTGGTTGAAGCGGAGATGCAATCCGCCGAATGATGCTCCAAGGCTTTCATAACTATTTTCGTCGCAAAGAGACCCAACTTCATGAGTTGAACTATCTCTTTTGGGAATGTACGCAACGCTGCAACCTCAATTGCCAGCACTGCGGATCTGATTGCTTGGCTTCATCGCGCTACAAAGACATGCCTTTCGAGGACTTCTTGAACGCGATTAAGCCTTTGGAAACCAAGTTCAAGCGCAATTCCATTTTAGTTGTTGTTACCGGCGGAGAACCTTTGGTGCGTCCCGACTTGGCCGACTGTGGCCGTCAGCTGCGGCAGCATGGCTTTCCATGGGGCATTGTCAGCAACGGCTATGCCTACGACAAGGCGATGCACGAGAAACTGATGAAGGCTGGAATGTGTAGCATCACCATCAGTCTCGATGGTTTGCGCGACACCCACGATGCTTTCCGCAAACGTCAAGGCAGCTTTGACCATGCCCTTCGTGCCATCGACTTGATTGCCAACGAAAAGCGTCTTCCCACATACGATATTGTCACTTGCGTCAGTCCGATGAATTTCGGCGAATTGGAGGCCATCAAGCAACAGCTCATCGAGCACAAGGTAAAGGCATGGCGTCTGTTCACCATTGCTCCGATTGGTCGCGCTGCAGCCGACGATGGTTTGCAGCTCAGCAACGAGCAACTCCGCCAAATGATGGATTTTATCGTCGCGACCCGAAAAGAGGGAAAAATCGACTGCATGTTCAGTTGCGAGGCCTATGTCGGTCCCTATGAGCGCAAGGTCCGCGACTGGTATTATTTCTGCCGCGCTGGCATCACCATCGGTTCTGTCCTGATTGACGGCTCCATCTCCGCTTGTCCCAACATCGACCGCAGCTATGTGCAAGGCAATATCTATCAAGATGACTTCCTCGATGTTTGGGAAAACCGTTTCCAAACTTTCCGCGACCGTGCATGGATGAAACAAGGCCCTTGCGCCGACTGCAAGGTGTACAAGAACTGTCTCGGTGGCGCGATGCACCTGCATGCGAAAGACAAGGGGGAAATGATGGTTTGCCATTACAATAAGATAAAACAGTAGGAGATTCCCCTGCGGGGAATGGAGAGTTATAAGTGTGTAATATCGCGGCGGCTGGTGGATTCTACGCATTGTAGACTTCTCAAGCCGCCGCATATTAAGTAATGACCCACCCTCCATTCCCGCGCAGCGGGAATCTTTTTTTTCATTTTTTTTCAAAAAATCCACTTTTTTTCTTGACAGTAATGAAAATTGTTGTACTTTTGCAGTGTTCTATTTGACTAATACACTAACACTAAATATAACAACATGATTGAAATCAAGAACTTAGACTTCGGCTACAAGAGTCAGCCCGTCTTCAAAAACATCAGCCTTTGCTTTGAGAAAGGCAACATCTACGGCCTTCTGGGCGAAAACGGAGTGGGGAAGACCTCCCTGCTGAAACTCATCAGCGGTCTGCAGAAGCCTGCAGCAGGTACCTGCGAGGTGGACGGCATCGCACCTTTCAACCGCTATCCTGAAACCCTCCAAAAGATTTTCTTCATCTCGGAGGATTTCGCCATCCCGGACAACACACCTATTAATAATGTGCGTGAGTTGGGTGTGTTCTATCCCAACTACGACGAGAAGCTTTTCCTTGAACTTTGTGAGGAACTTGAAGTGGATCCAAAGCGCAAATATGGCGAACTTTCCTTCGGTCAGCAGAAGAAATGTTTGATTGCTACGGCTTTGTCGCTCAACACGGACTATCTGCTCCTCGATGAGCCCACCAATGGTCTCGACATCCCTTCGAAGACCCTTTTCCGTCAGGTCATCACCAAGCACGCTACCGAAAACCGTACCATCATCATCTCCACCCACCAGGTGAAGGATGTGGAAAACCTCATCGACCCCATCATCATCCTCGACCACGACGAGGTGTTGCTCAAGGCCTCGTTCCGCGAGATTACCGATAAACTCTATTTCGATTATGGCATGGATGAGGCTCCCGAGGCACTCTATAGCGAGATGATTCCTGGCGGCTATGTCAGCGTGACGCGCAATCCCAACCACTACGACAGCAGGATTAGCATCGAGGTGCTGTTCAACACGGTGATGAAGAACAAGGAAACCATCAAGCAAATCTTCGGATAAGAAAGGGCGTGCCTTATGAATAACACATTCAATTTCAACCGTTTCAATAAGGTGCTGGCCTATGACTGGAAGCGCTTCCTCCGCAACTTCGGCATCACGCTGCTGGTGTGGATCAGTATGCCCGTCATGTTTTGGGTGACGAGTCTGGTCTTCGACTTTGAATTGCGCGTAGAGTTCCGCGAGGTCATCATCTTCGGCCTTATTGCCATCACCGTCATGTCGGCACCGTCGCGTATCTATGGCAAGGTCAACTTGCCACGAGAGGGTGTGGGCTTCGCCATGATGCCCGCCACCAATTTGGAGAAGTTCTTCAGCATGTTCCTCTATTGCTCACTTGTCACCCCCGCAGTGACTCTGGTGGGCAGCTGGCTGGTGGACTGCCTCATGACTCTTTTGCCTTTCGGTGGTTTTAAGGAGTTCGCCATGCATGAAGATTTCTTGAGGAATATCAGCTTCGGCGACTTTATGATGTTGGCTGTCTCGCTGGTTACTGCCGCATGGGCCGAGTCGTCCATCTTCATGTTCGGCAACATGGTCTTCAAACGCCGCAAGGCAGGCAAGACCTTTGCTTGGGGCCTGCTGATTGTCTTTTCGTTTACCCTGTTGATGCAACTGTTCCATTTGTGGGATGACTTCGGCATGTGGGTCACTGAAACCAGTTCCCGGCTGGAAGAGCGTTTTCTCCCTTGGATCTACAGTGCCTTCCAGTTGGTCATCGCCATCGTGTTCTATGTGCTAACCTATCGTAAGATCAAAACGCAAAAATACTAACCATGAATAATACATTCAATTTCAATCGGTTTGGAAAACTACTTGCCATGGACGGCAAGAAGTATCTCCGTAATTTCGGCATCACCTTGGCCATCTTGTGCAGCCTCAATGTAGCCACTTGGCTGTTGACGGCTGTGTTTGGCTTCGCCATGCCGACGTTTGTCCGCTGGATGGTCATCTATGTGGCTGTTTTCTTGTCGTGCATCCTCGTGCCGGCCAAGGCCTTTGGTGATATCAACCTACCGCGTGAAGGCGTACGTTACGCTATGTTGCCCGTCTCCAATTGGGAGAAATACCTGAGTTATGTGCTTTACTGTGTCATGACTCCCGTCGTTGTGATACTAGTGTCGTATGGCATCGACTCACTGCTGACTTTGCTTCCTGTAGGAGGATTCGATAGCTATATCAAAAGCTTTGGCATGATGAACACAATGTCGGATTTCTTTAAACAACTTGCCGATCCTTCAGGTGTTTTGGACCCTTCTAACTTGACAGAAGACTATTATTTTGGACTTAATATGATGAATAAGGTTGGCACTATAGAGGTCTGGAATTACCTTGTGGGCTTCCTGTTCACCATAGGTTTCTTCATGATGGGCAATCTGTTGTTCAAACACCATAAGACAGGTGCCACCTTCGGCATCATGATGGGTGTTTCCTACATTATGTCTACCATCATGCAGGTGGTAATGTTTTCCTCCAACATCTTCAATTTCATTTCAGATGCGAATCTTGAGAGCATCGCTGACATGATTGGCAGCATGATGTGGGTGAGCTTTGCCATCAATTGTGTGCTGACCATAGCACTATATATCGGTATATTCTTCAAACTTAAAACCCAAAAATACTAAACCATGGAATTTAACGCACATAAACCCATATACTTGCAGATTTGCTCCCAACTCTATGAGCAGATCCTGCGCGGCGAGCTGAAGGCCGACGACCGCATTCTCTCGGTGCGCGACTACGGCATCCAACTCGGCGTGAACCCCAACACCATCATGCGTTCCTACGAGACCATGACAAATGCGGGCATTATCTACAACAAACGCGGCATCGGCTATTTCATCTCCGCCGAGGCCAAGGATATCGTCCTCAAGCAAATGCGTGAGGAGTTCCTCGAGAAGGAACTGCCCGAGGTGGTCAAGAAGATGAAACTTTTGGGCATAGGGATAGAGGAGATTAAGTTTTAGAGGATTCCAAGTCTGGGCTTTGCTCTAATACGCGTTTCGCGTCATTGCGAGGAGGAACGATGAAGCAAATCGCAGATTCAACGGAGTTAATCCAGGGAGCTGGTTTTCTGGACTGCTTCGTTCCTCGCAGTGACGCAAAGTGGCAGTCTGGCGCGCAGCGGGAAACTCAACAACCTTGATAGAACCACAACAAATAATCAATCGCCATGAAGAAACTAAAACCCTATCATTACATTATCCTGCTCACTGTATGTGTGGCCATAACGGTCATCATAGTGGCACTGACCCTGAGCAAAAATGTTGCCATAAGTGTCTTGTGCACCGGAATAGGATGCATTATTGGCCTCATCATTGGCTTTGTTATCAGGAAGAAAAAGGATGAGGGAAAGTAAAAACACCTTCAATAGTCTTAATACTATCTTATCATGAACGAAATTCTTCGCGTTGAGGGCCTCAGCAAAACCTTTCAGCTCTCGCGCAAACAACAGAAAATAGAAAGGACGGAACGAAAGGAGATTGTCGCAGTCGACAACCTTTCGTTTACCGCCAACAAGGGCGAGATCTTCGGCCTGTTGGGCCCCAATGGTGCGGGCAAGACCACCACTTTGCGTATGCTTGCCACCCTCATTGTTCCCGACAAGGGTGATGCTTTCATTGACGGTTACTCCATTGTGAGCCAGCCTGAGCAGGTGAGGGCCAAGATTGGTTTCCTGACCTCCGAACTGAAGTTGGAAGACTTCTTTACACCCAATTACCTGTTCGACTTCTTCTCTCAACTCTATGGCATTACACCTGAAGTGATTGCGGAACGCAAAACCAAATTGTTCAAGCGTTTCGGCATCGACCGTTTCGCTGAAGTCAAGGTGGCTGACTTGTCGACGGGCATGAAACAAAAGACTTCGCTTGTGGTTTCGTTGGTGCACGACCCTGAGTTTGTCATCTTCGATGAACCGACCAACGGCTTGGATGTGCTCACTGCCCGAACAGTGACAGACTATCTTCAGGAGTTGCGCGAACAAGGCAAGACGATTATCCTTTCCACCCACATTTTCAGTCTCGTAGAGAAACTCTGCGACCGTGTGGGCATCATCATTGATGGACAACTGACGCATTGCGACACCTTGGAAGGCATCTGTGCCGGCCAGACGCTCGAAGACCGTTTCTTCGACATCTATAAGGAAAAGAAAGGAGGGATGGAGTGATGAAAAACAACACTTGGACCATTATCAAGAAGGAATGCGCCCGCTTCTTTGGCGACCGTACCATGCTGATGACCACAGTCATCATGCCGGGTCTGCTGATTTATCTCATCTATTCCTTCATGGGCAACAACTTCATGCAACCTAAGGATGAGGAGCCTGCCATCATGTATGTTGAGAACCTGCCTGAAAGCGTGCATCCCGTATTGGAAGCCCTGCCACTGGAGATGGTGACGGAGAATTTCGATGTAGAGAAGCTCCGTAATGAGCTTGTCCTGAAAGATAGCAAATACATCCTTCTGGTTTTTCCGAAAGACTTTGATTCCTTGACTGCACAATACGACCCAATCAGTGGCCATCAAATGGCACCCAATGTGCAGTTGCTCTACAACTCTGCCTCAGAGCCGTCGCAGCAGGCCTATTCAATGGTGAGTGCAGCATTGGATGCTTACGAAAGCACCATCTGCAACCGTTTTGACATCAACAACACGGTGGATGGCTCGGCGGTATATGACCTTGCCTCGAATGAGGATGTGGTGGGCAATTTCTTCAGTGAACTGATTCCCATGCTGCTCTTGTTGATGGCCTTCTCGGGCTGCATGTCGATAGCCCCTCCTTCTATTGCGGGCGAAAAGGAGCGCGGCACCATCGCCACCTTGCTGGTGACACCGTTGAAGCGTCGTGAGCTGGCTTTGGGAAAGGTGTTGAGCCTCTCGTTCTTCGCCATGTTGAGCGGCTTGTCGAGCTTCCTGGGCATGATGCTTTCGTTGCCCAAATTGATTCACGCCGATGAGATGGGTTTGGATGCCAACATCTATCAAGTGTCGGATTATGTGACACTCTTGTTGTTGATTTTCAGCACGGTACTTATCCTTGTCTCGGTCACCTCCATTATCTCTGCCAAGGCCAAGTCTGTAAAGGCAGCTTCGGCTGTGATGGCTCCTTTGATGCTGGTGGTGATGTTGGTGGGCATGATTCCGATGATGTCGGGCACAAAAGTGGACAGTATCGCTTATTACTTGATCCCGATTTACAACAGTGTGCTGGCTATGTCGCAAGTCTTTGCCCATGAAGCCCAACTGATGCCCATCATTATCACGATTGCCGCCAACGCGCTCTATACGGGGTTGGGTATCTGGGTACTCACAAAGATGTTCAACAGCGAGAAGGTGATGTTTTCAAAATAAATGAAAAACTTCCACTATACTGTAACTTTTTCGGCGTAACTCCGTCTTACAGAAAATCAACTAAAACTTCAGCACTATGAAAAGACATTTTTTGATTATCGCAGCTTCTATCGTCACTATGGTTGTCCAATCGTGTAGCATAGCCATTAGCGGTGAGTCGCTGGGCGGAGAAACTATTAAAGGCAATGGCAACATCGTCACCCACAATTGTGATGTGAACGCTTTTGAAGACTTTTCACTGCTTCTTCCTGCAACGGTCAATTTCACTGTTTCAGATGATTATTCCTGCACTTTTCGTGTGGATGAGAACCTGTTGGAATACCTTGACATTAAGGTGAAAGAGAAAGAACTGATTTTGGAGCGACAACAGAAGCATAAAAACGTCAATCTTCGTCCGACGGAATTTGTCATTGACATTACCGCCCCAAGTTTGAATGAGGCTGGCCTTGCTGGAAGTGGCAATATCTATATGATGAGTCCGTTGAATGGCGACAAGATGGAATTCTTTGTGGCAGGTTCGGGTAACATCGTCTTCAAGGAAGCCGTGAACGTTTCACATTTGGAGTTGCAGATTGCTGGATCGGGTGATATCAGCATGCCTGACCTAGCTTGCGACAAATTAGAAGTGGATGTGGCTGGTTCGGGCAATGCGAAGATTGACAGTGGTATGGTAAACATTGCTGAAATTAGTATTGCAGGCTCTGGCGACTGTGACTTGGCTTGCACGATAGATGTTATGGAAGCCGACATTGCTGGTTCGGGTGACATCACTGCCAATGTCAGTAACAAGCTGACATATAGTATCATTGGTTCTGGTGATATTGCTTACTACGGCAATCCCGTGTTGGAAGGCGACAAGGTAGGGGGCAGGGTTAAGGCTTTGGAATCACCTGTTCGTTGAAGCAGAAAATTGAAGTAAATCACTTTTTCATATCCTTGTAATCAGAAACGGCTGACTTAGTGCCAGCCGTTTTCTGCTATAGTGTGGTGAGTAAGTTATTATTCAATGATGACTTTCTTTGCGATGGTGCCTTCTTTGGCGGTGGTAACGAAGAAATAGAAGCCTGATGAGGTGTGCTCCAATGTGTAATGCAAAGTTTTGGAATCCAAGTCGTTGTATTCCTCGATGACATCTATGAGCGTACCCTTCATATCATATACTTTGATGTTCAACATACCGGTCAGATACTCAAAGTGAAGTTCCATCTCGCCATGGTTGGGATTGGGGATAACGCTGAAGTCAGCCGAAGCTGTCACATTGTCATTTATGTCGTAGAACGATGGATGGAGCCAATATTCTGCAATCACACCCTCTTCACCAGAACAGGCATTGACAGCCTTGAAACTGAGGCAGATGGAATCGGCGGTCCAGTCCATGGCATAAACATAGCATTGGAGCGGGTTGTCTTCATCGGGTACCACACGCCAGCTGTCCATTGAGATTTCCCATTTGCATTGGTTGATGTCCCATTTGTTGATATCGGAGATGCTGTCTCTCACAAAGTAAGTATAGCGGTTTACGTTGAATTCGGTTGCAGTAATAGGCCAGTGCGGATTGGGATTGGGACTATCGATGTAAGGGTCAGGCGTGAAGGAAAGAACCAGATGAAGCTGATGCAATCGCTTGCATTCGAAAGGAGAAAGATCCTCTTCATAGTATTTAACACCTGACTTAGTATAGATTGAATCATTGATTGGCCAGTAGTACTCGTTGCAAACGGTTTCGTTCTCATTGCTTGGAACGTATTCGTCTTTTATATCATTGTTGATGAAACTGAGGTCGAGGGTGAAGATGCCTTGGCAGTCGCCGTAGGGTAGGGTCTTGGTAATTTGGGTATCATTATAGTAGGTCTCACCGTCCTTATCCCATGTGTATTCTTTGGGATGATTATTGTCATAGCAAATCCTAACGGTATCGGGTTCGGCATGAAACACTTCGCCTACTTCGAGAAAGAGATGCACGATACTGTCGCAGCCATGTGATGAGAGAATAGACTTGGAACCTTCGTAGGAGCCTGGCTCGTCGTAAGGGATGTTGAAGCCATTCTCGGTATAGGTGCTTGGTCCATTGTAGCATGTGCTGGCATAAATGGTGGTGTCGGACGTGTGGTATAGTTCGATGTAAACGGTTTGGGTGGTTGAGGACGATTCCTGGCAAGGACTCTCTTCGGAAGTAACAGTGAGGTTGACCTCGTATACTCCGTAGTTGTTGTATGTGTGAGTGGTATTAATGTCATGGCTATGAGGTGTTCCATCGCCGAAATCCCATTCTACCTCGAAGTTTTGGTAGTTGATTTCTGCATCAAAGGTGATGGATTCCAATGAACAGCTGCTTATTGTGTCAAGTTGCTGGACAGTTTCATCATTAATGAGAATCGTTGTGGAAAGGTCGGTGGCTTTGGATCCTACGAGATAGGCGTAGCCTTTGGCATGGCCGAAACCATATACATGGGCGTTAAAGCCATTGGTGCATGACAAGTGGTGAGCACCGTGATCTATCTGTTTTCTGATAAAGCGATATTCCGTGGTGCCATTCACAGGCTCAAATTCTGATGAAGGCAAAAGCTCGTTGTCGAGATAGACATTTTGAATGTCGTCTGTGTTAACGATGATGTTCACATAATGGTCGTCTATGTGGGTGTCGTGTTCGCTCTCATAATTGAATGTTGAGAATGTGATTTCATTAATGCGTTGCTCAATGGGAGCAATCCACACCATGCTGGGAGCTCCAGTGCCTTCATCGTACCAGCTGTCATCATCTTTTGAATGGTTGTACAAATACACCGCACAACTTTGTGAGGCTTCAATGAAACAAGATTTATTCGACTGCCTTAGTTCAAAAGTCGTGGACTCACCGGCATTTAAGGAAGCCAAAACCTCACCGTTTCTGAGGATTTCATTGTTGTCATGAGCCGAGGTGATTTTTACGATGTCGTTGAGTTGGCGTCCGAGCGAGGCGGTGACGACGAATTTTTTCCCCCAAGCCGTCAAGGGCATGGCTTGTTCAAAAATACAGTCGGAGTCGTTGCCTCCATTGGGTACCATAGTGAGGTTGTTCCCGTTGAACACGGCAATCTTCTTGCAGTCGTGAGCGGTCACTCGGGTTCCACTGAGGTCGCGGCTTCCTGAATAGTTGTTGTGGGAACGCACTTGATAGGTTTCCCCTTTTCGCAAAGTGATGCTGTATTCATTGTTGGCGGTATGACCGTCCAAAGTGTTTACGGTAGGAGTGATGTCAACCGTGGTCTCACCATCTTCGGTGGCAACAATGAGAAAGGCGGAAGTGTAAAAATTGCCATAAAAAGCGTTGCTGGTTGAAGATTGGTCGTAGGTTTGTATGATATAGTCGTTGCCCAAAGCTGGTGTCGGTAGGATGTAGGAAGCGTCGAATGAAACTTCGGCTATGTTGGCACAATACACGGAAATTGTATCGTCTGCGGTGATGCGTAGCCCTTTGTTCAGGATTTGCCCATGCTCTTCCAGTTCCATATAGGCCTCGTCCCAAGGGATGTCGTCAAACAGATAGGTGCTGTTGGCATTCACATGGAAGGTCTGCTGATAATTGGTATTGGGATTCGTGACGGTACAGTTGCAATCTCGTTTGGCACTGACAATCAACTGTATTCTAAGCCAAGTAAAATCTGGAAGTCCTGTCAATGGGTCAAACCTGGTTTTGAAACCGTTTCCAATGAAGGAAACCCAAAACTCAGTGCCTTGGGTGGTGACGTCCTGCGAAAATGCCGTGGGCAAGGCAAAAAGACAGGCAAAGAGTGATGTCAATAGTATTCGGAGCAGTTTCATGGTGATATGATTTTTTTTGTGTTATTCCATTTTACTATATCCTTATTCTTTAATCATATTACCACAATCTCTAAACTCTAAACACTAAACACTAAACTCTAAACTCAATCATACTCTCCCCACCTGATGCAAGCCCCCATCAAACGCTTCTTGATGGGCAGCATGAAGGTTGCAGTGAGGTGCGCATCGGCACTGTATCTCAGATGGTTGAATTCGTTCATCAAATCATACTTCGTGAAGGTTTGAAAACCATTCACATTGGCCGACAAATCGAGCTTGAGAAGGAAATAGTAGTTATTCGTATTGAATCTGAATTGTGTACCGACTCCAGCCATAAGACCAATATTGAGCATTCCTAAGTTAAGCTCGTATTCGTTATTAAATAAGTTGATTGGTCCATAATACGAAGCGTAAGAGATTTCGCTGAATTCGGTGGTTGAAGTCTGGGTGTTGATGACCTGACCTGTTTGGTCTGTGTCAGTTCGTGTGTACTCCATGGTGCCGCCAAGAATGTAAGAGAAACGTGGGGCGACAAAGAAATAAGGTTTGAGGTTCTTGGAACCAGTGGAGATGTAGTAGGTCACAGGAATGTAGGCCTCAATTGAATTGTAATCGGCGGTGAAGTCATAGTTTCTTTTGATGTACTGGTTGAGTGCAGTTGGGAAATGCTCATTCAGATATTTCAAGCCTGCGTTATGTTGTTCATAGATGACATTGAGGCCCAAAGAGAGGTCGCTCTTCCACATATATTCCACGGCGATGCCGCCAAAATACCCAAAGCGAAGTGTTGGTTTATAGGCAGCCAAATACCAGTCGGAAGCTTGGGAGCTGTTGAAATGTTGCCAATAGGTGAAGTTGCCTCCGCCGAGTATACCAACGTTGACTTTGGCGTCGTTCACTTGTCCGTTGCCTCGCATGTTGGGCAGAGCCTTGTTGAATTGTGCTGTTGCTGTGCCACAAATGAAAACCAAAAGGCACGAAAGAAGGATATGCTGCTTTTTCATCTTCGAATCTTAGTTGGTGAATGATTGGTTGGGATCCCAGTATTGTAAAGGAACAAAATCTTTGTGTATAATCAATATGTCGTCTACATTTTGATAGCGATCGCCAATCAAAATAGGATCAGGATTATCGTATTTTCTAATCTTGGTACCGAAATACAAATTGCTAATTCCACCGCTCGTTACTGTACCAGATAGGATGACATACTCACTGGGTTTCATGTAATTGGGGTTGTCATTGTTTTGTGATGCCTCAAAGCTTCTCTTTTGCGAATAATAAACAGTGAAATCGTTGCCTTCGCCCATAATGAAAACAGAGTCTGAAACTATGGACAATTCATAGGCATAGTTATTTGGGCCTTCCTGCTCTGGCTTGATGTAGTTGTATTTGTAATCCACTTGGGCAATTCCTCTGTGTTGGTCGTGAAAGCGGAAGCAATTAATAGGTAATAGGTACTTGCCTGGGTAACAAGAGAGTCGGTAGCCACAATTTGGGTCTATGGGGAGATATTCCTTAACGATAAAAACATCTTTCATAAACCCAAGCAGGGAGTCGTTTTGTTTAAAGACCAAAGAAGGAGGGTTGTCGCCAAAATGGAGGGCACATATGACAGTCGGTATCCCGTTAATGGTGTCATGCACTGCATTCATTGCCTCAACGAGATCCATAGGTATCACCTCATGGATGTCAGGGATGACCTGCAAGGCATAGTCAATCGAATGTGCATTAATGGTGTCAAGTTCCTCAGGAGTTGGATTTAGGTTTTCGTATTTTTGGCACGAAGCCACAAAAAATAGCGAGCAGGCTGCTATAGCGGTAATTGCCAATGCTTTTTTTCTGAAACGATGCATTTGTGTTTTCATAAAGATTAGTTAATGATAACGACTTTTTTGGTGACAGCTCTTTTACCGTCAGTGATATGGAAGTAGTATATGCCGTTGTTGAGGCGTTTCGCGGAATAATCGTATGTTTCTCCAGCAGAAGAGAGAAGCTCAAAGCTATCTGCAAGAATACCAGTCGAGCTGTACACTTTGATGCTCAAGTGACCTTCCATGTTCTCAAACTTCAACTGCATGTGACCGTCATTCGGGTTGGGGATGATACTTACTTCAACAGGGTTGGCTTCGTTTTCCTCAATGCCGTAGAACGAGGGATGGAGGTCGTATCTTACTGTATCGCTGTTGCAATCGTTCACCGAAATGAAGCTAAGCCATACGATGTCCTCTGTCCAGTCCATGACATAGACTGTGCACTCGAGCGGGTTGTTCCCACTGGGGTTAGGTACAATGCGCCAACTGTCCTTGGAGATTTCCCATTTGCATTGGTCAAAATGCCATGCGTGAATATTGGAAATGCTGTCTTTTACAGTGTAAGTATAGCGATTCACATTAAACTCGGTGGCAGTGATGGGGTAGTGGGGATTCGAGTCTTCGCTTTCGATGTATGGATGCGGCGAATACTGCATGTCCTCAATGTAATAGGTCTGTTCAAGGTGGCATCCTGCTTCGGTAAGGCCTTCGAACTTGACAAAACCGTTTTCATGGAATTCGGCATATTGTTCGATGTCTTGTCCATCCCTCCAGGTAATTCGAACAGTGTCGCATTGTTCCCTAATAGTGGAGTCACTTAAATACATGGGCATGTTAACTATGACCGTAACGGTTTTTTGCTTTACTTCAGTGGTTATGTTGTCGGTTACAGTGCATGTATAAGTGATTGTGTGGGGTGGGGTGGCAATAGGGTTGCTGATGTTGCTGGCATTAAGGTAGTCGGTAGGAGACCATGAATAAGTGAAATCGCCAGAGCCGCCATCAGCGTTGACATGCAACTGTGTGCTTTCATCTTTACAAAGGGCATTGGGAGTGGCAGTGGCATCAACGTTTAATGGAGCGGTGCCGATGTATACGAAAACCGTATCGGTGCTGGTGCAGCCGCCTTGTGGGTTGGTGACAGTCAGTATATATCCTTGGGTTTCAAATAAAGTAACGGTTTGGGTGCTTTGGTTGTTTGGATTCACCACCATATTCGCAGGTTCCCAGTGGTAGGTGAAACCGCTACCGCCACCTGTGCCGCTCAATTGTGCCGAAAGGCCAGGATAGGGCAGACTTTGGTCTTCTCCAGCATCGGCAATCGGTTGGGCATAGACGGTCACGATTTTGGTGATTTCGTCAGTGCATCTGCGACCAACCAGAATGCTATGTGTCACTTCATATTCACCTGCTGTCGCGTAGGTGTGTTCTACATTTTGCTCTTCGGAGGTCTCGCCGTCACCGAAATCCCAATGGTAGCTCGCGATTTCATGGCCAGCAGGTTCTGTTGTTGCGGTGCTGGTCAATTGGGTGACATTGCCTTCACAAACATTGTTGAAACTGAAGTCAGCAATGGGCTCGGCAAATACGACGACTTCGGTGCTGCCAGAGGTGGTTTGTCCGTCAACGGCCGTGACGCAAGTGTAGGTGCCCCCCATTTCAAAGGTGCAGTCGGGAATGCTGGGATTTTGTTCACTGGAAATGAATCCGTTGGGGCCTGACCAACTATAGGTGGCACCAGCTTGTGTGGTGACTGACAATTGGATAGTCTCGCCAACGCAATACGGGCCGGTGTTGGTGGCAATGCCGGGCAAGATGCCACAGTCGGTGGTACCGGGGCCAGAGTTTTCAGCTTTTGTGAATGTGATGACGCAAGGCTGGCGCGAGAAGTTGCAAATCATTGCGATGTAGTACTCTCCAGTCTCTGGCATGTGATAATTTACAGTTCCATGATTGGCTTGGTGATAGTGCTCATTTTCAGGATAACCCAAATAAATATCTTCTGAATAGTGAGCGGAATAATTGCAGTCAATAATTTTGTCTGTAGTCAATTGTCTCACACAAGGTGCTGTTGGGTCATCAAAAGGTCCCCACATGCAAAAGTCAATGTCTCTCTCTTCGTTCGTCGTCGGATCACGGCCTTCCATGTGGATGATGAATTGTCCTGGTGTATTGATTCGCATGTGGTACCAGGATGGGTTGAAGGAACTGCCGATGCAGCCATCATCGAATTCGACACCTTCAAGCTCATCAGCGGTTTGAGAAGTGGTGGCAGCCTGAAACTGGATTAGATCGGAGGTACAGAATGGGTCGGAATCCACACAATGGTTATTGATGGTTGTGGCTCTACCTAGGGCAAGATCCATGGTGATGGAGGCGAAATGTGTGGGTGGAACGGCCGATTTCCACTGGGTGACAAGATCCTGCAGAAAGACCTTGTCGATGACCCTGAAGTTGGCAAAGGCATCGCTGTAGAAAGTTTCAAATGTTTCAAGAAAACCTTCTTCTTGTCCGTTGCTGCTGGGTGTGAGGGTGAACAAACCGAATTGCTCATCAGGGGTGACAATGAAGCGGTCATCTTGATTGAGGTTGTACAACAAGAATAACCTGAAATCAGGGTTGCCAATCTCGAAAAAGTTCAACAAGATGCCTTCGTCGGCATATTGGCTATAGGGCGTTTGTGCCCATTGTTTCAAGGGCATGACCGTCAGCAGCAGGACGGCTATTGCAATTTTTAAAAATCTGTTCATCTCAGTTATGTCTAATATATAACTCTAAGCGAAAGGTATTATTGTATAGTCCATTTTAATGGATGACAACGACTTTCTTGGTGACGCTTCGCTTACCATCGCTGATGGTGAAGAAATAGATGCCGTTCATCAGTCGTTTCATTGAATACTCATGGCTTTGGCCGACTTCGATGGATTTCAATTCGAAAGCATCTACTAGGGTACCTGTCAAACTGTACACCTTTATATCCAAGTCACCTTGTATGTTGTCGAATTGCAGTCGCATCTGTCCATTGTTGGGATTGGGTATGACACTGACAGAGGCAGGATAGGCTTCTTGTTCTTCCACGCCATAGAAAGAAGGATGGAGCCAGTATTCTGCGAGCACGCCCTCGCTGCTGGAGCAGCTGTTGACGGCCTTGAAGCTGAGGCAGATGGAGTCGGGCACCCAGTCCATGGCGTAGACTATGCATTCGAGTGGGTCGTTTCCGGAGGGGTTGGGGACGATGCGCCAGCTGTTCTTGGAGATTTCCCATTTGCATTGGCCGAGGTTCCATCTGGAGATGTCGGATACGGTGTCTGATACGCGGTAGGTATAACGGTTCACATTGAACTCCGTCGCGGTGATGGGCCAGTGGGGATTAGGGATGCTGAGGTCGGGGCAGTAGATTACCGGGTGGGGCGTGTATTGCAGGTTTTTGATTTGAAGATGTTCTCTGTAGTCACATCCTTCGGGAGTTTTGCCGATAAACGTGGTGTCAATGTTCTTGTAGTAATAGAGTGTGTCTCCATCGGCAATATAGGGGTTGATATTAGAGTTGTGGTAAGGGTAAACATCGCAGATGTTGTCTTGGATGCCATCAACAGTTCTTGTGTTATTGGTGCTTTCGTGGTTGACGATGAGATGGAGTTTGTAAACTTGATAGCATGGGAAAGGCGCCAGCGAAACGCGATGTTCATCTTCAATGGATTCGGTATAATCCTCTTCATTGACATCCCAATGATAAAAGTCACATACAGTGTCATAAGTGTGTATCACCTCAGGAATCTGCATGAAATGTAGATCAAGACGGAATATACCTTCGCAGTCTGAATCTGGGGTGTCTAAAGTGTCTGAGTAAAAGCCTTCCTCATGAAGGTCAAAGTGGTATGATCCAACAGGATTCCAGTCGAAAGTGGGCGTTTCACCTTCATTATAGCAAATGTACTCTGTTTGGACTGCAGGCATGTAATAGTCGCTGATAGATAGATAGAGCCGTACGGTACTATCGCAACCATGGATGTCGGTATCGTGATAGGTGTGTATGCATTCGCTGTAGAATTCGAAACCATAAAACTCGTACGGGAGTTGGTCTTCGCATACGGTGACATATAATTCTGTATCTTCGTGTTCAGGCCAAACGGTCAGGTTCAGTCTTACGATACTGTCGCAGCCATGTATAGTCTGGTCTGTAACGTATGTGTTGATAGAAGTAGTGTATTCGGTCCCATAGAAGTAATAGCTTTCACCAGAGCAGATAGCAGCATTTATTGTTGTTTCGTCATAGGAGGGGTATTGGTCGAGGTGCAAGTATATGGTTTTGTCGCATCCTTGGCTGGTGACGGTGTCGAACTGGTATGTTCCGGCTTCGTTGTGAGGCTGTCCGTGCCACTGATAGACCTCACCGGGGCAGATGGTCATGTATTCGTTTTCGACAATGACATCATTCACCGTTACGGTGACGCTTACATTTTGTGAGGTTTGACCATCGGTGACATGACAGGTGTATGTGGTGGTTTGGGATGGAGATGCAATGGGGTTGGAGATATTAGGGTTGCTGAGACCTGTAGTGGGTGTCCACGAGTAGGTAAGGTTGCCTGTCCCTCCGCCTGCACTAACGTAGATTTCCCCACTACCTCCTTGACAGATGCTGATGTCAGGACCTGCATTGACTGTCATGGCACTGCCGCTGATGTGGATGGTCACTTCATCGGTGCTGGAGCATCCTCCTTGGGGATTGGTGACGGTGAGGGTGTAGGTTTGGTCTTGGGTCAAGGTAACGGTCTGCGTGTTTTGGGCGTTGGGGTTGGTCACCATATTGGCGGGTTCCCAGTGGAAGTTAAACGTTCCGGAACCGCCCGAGCCACTCAATTGTGCACTACTTCCGTAAGGAATGGTCTGGTCTGGGCCGGCATTGGCGGCAGGTTGGGTGTACACGGTGACGGTTTGGGTTTTTGTGCTGGTGCAATGGCCGCCTGTGTTTACGGTAAGGGTCACGGTGTAAGTGCCCGCAGCGGCATATTGATGTGATGGGTTTTGTTGATTCGAGGTCTGCCCGTCACCAAAGTTCCATTGGTAGCTATCGATTTGTTGCCCCGAAGGATTGGTCGTTGAAGTGTTGGTAAATTGTGTGGGGTCGCCTAAGCATGCAGATGTGAAGTTGAAGTTGGCAGTAGGCATGGGATAAATGACCACGTTTGTGGTATCAGAAGTGGTTTGTGTGCCTACCGTGGTTGTACAGGTATAAATGCCCGCCATGTTCAAAGTGCAATTTGGACGCGTGGGGTTTTGCTGGTTGGAATTGTAACCATTGGGTCCTGTCCAGCTGTAAGTAGCACCATCTTGAGCATTGACACTCAAGTGTATGGTCTCGCCAACACAATAAGGTCCATCGTTGGTGACAATTCCAGGAAGAATACCGCAGTCGGTCTCACCAGGACCGCTACCTGCTGTCTTGGAGAACGAAATCGTACAAGGTTGTTGTGAATAATTCGTAATCATCAAGATGTAATACTCTCCAGCAGTTGGCGTATGTTCAGTAATCGTGCCGTGGCTAGAAGAGCCATGGTTATGTTGTCCAGCAGGATAACCGAGATATATGTTTTCGGAATAGGAAGCAGAGAAGCAACAGTCAATAATCTTATTGGTGGTTAATTGAGCCACACAAGGTGAGGTTGGGTCGGAATAAGGTCCCCAGATACAGAAGTCAATGTCTCTGGTCGTATTACTATTGTTTGGGTCGTGGCCTTCAGCGTGGATAATAAACTGTCCACCGGTTTGTATTCTCATGTGATACCATGCAGGACTATAGGATGAGCCAATACAACCATCTTGCAGGGTCGTACCTTCCAATTCATCAGCCGTTTGGGATGATGTGGCAGCGGCAAAAGTGATGACATCCGAGGTACAGAATGGGTCGGAGTCGACGCAGTGGTTGTTGGAAGGTCTACCATCACGCAAAGCGATATCTGTCATTATCGAAGCGAAATATAGGGGCGTGATGCAGCCTTTCCAATTGGATATGAGATTGGAAATGTCAGTTTTGGATAGCAATCCAAAATCGGTATAGGTGTTGTTGTAAAACGTCTCAAACACTTCATAAAGATTTGTTATATTGACTTCTTCGTTCGAACTGATGCTGAATTGTCCAGGTTCATCGTTCACAGTGAGAACAAATTGATTGTTCTGACTGAGATTATATAAGAGAAAGACTCGGAAATCAACATTGTCTATCTCTTGGAAGTTCAGCAAGATACCATCGTCGGCATATTGTCTGTAAGGTTGTTGTCCCCACTGCTTCAACGGCATGGCAAGCAGCATGACGGCGAGAATCAAGGTCTTTGCAAATCTTTTCATGATATTGTTCTGTTTTATATCTTATTAGAATAAAAAAAGCGCGTAAAGATACGCACTTTTTTGAAACCTAAAAGCATTTTTCTGCTAAAATGCTGATTTTTTGTGCTAAAATATTAAATCTTAAAGATTTTGCGACTCCACCGTTGACCGTTTTGCTCCACCATGATTTGGTATATGCCCGAAGGTAGACCCTTAAAAGAAATGACTTGTGTGTTGCAATTCGAGAGGATGAGTTTCCCTTCGGTGTCGTATACAAGGATGTTGAAATCACCTTCTTGATCCAATTCGACCATGACTTGGTCGGTTGTGGGATTGGGGTGCAGAGTCAGTGGTAGTTCGGTTTGCTCGTTGGTTTCGTCGAGACAAGGTGGCAGCGTAATGTAATCGATAGAAGCACAATCGGCACCGCCGTCAACGGAATGGTCTTTGACATATTCCCATTTGTAGGTGTGACGGCCTGGGGTGATTTGGTATGTGTGTTCCGTCCACCATTGATCACCCGACCAACGCTCCTGCTCTTCGTCGTCAATATAGAAAATGAGATAATCCCAGTTGGCTTCACTCGACACCCTCCTGAAGAAGTGGATTTTCTCTGGTTCCGTCGAAGTGAAAGTCAAGATGAGTTGGGAAGACTCGTTGTGGTCAATGTCGCCCGACATGGCGCAGTGAGTTCCATGGTAGGGATGTGTTGTGGTGATAGTCCAGGGATGCTGTGGGTCGTTGGTCCAATAGGCAGGATCGAAAACGCCGTGTTCGAAGCTGTCCGTCACAAACCCCATTTCACAAAGTATATCTTGATGTATCTTTAGGTTGTTAATGGTGGAATGGACCATGAGATGAACGAATGACACTTCGCCTGCAGCATACTCGACATAGATGTCGAAAGTGACCTCGGCAGATTCGTCAATTTCCAAGTCGTTGATGGGCGTTTCGGGTGATATGACATGGATGTGACCTTCGTCGTTGCTCAAGGAGATACGGGGACTATCGGCTGGATAGTGGCCGGTGTTAGTGAGGCGGAAGGTGAGGCTAGCATATTCGCCTGGATCGAGTCGACCATTGTTGTTGCCCTGCGAGTCGTTAATGTTGATGAGCTCAGCCGTGATGTTTGGGGAAAGCACTTCGATTTCGTATGCTTGTGAATAGTCCTCGTCGCCAAAATGAGTAGTGAGGGTGAAGGGAATATGCGTCCTGTCGTGAATACTGTCGCTAAGTGCAAATTGGAACGCATCACTGATGAATTGGCTCGCGTTCGACGCTAAGGGATCAAATGAGGTTTCGCCTTGTGAGATGGTCAGCAACTGTGAATCGGAGGTCATGCTGACCGTGCCACCGTCGCAGTCTTGCAATCCCACATTGGTGACATTGATGTCAGCAACGATGGACTGGTTGTAGTGTTGCGTGAGTTCACATCCGTTCAAGGCAATGTTGTCAATTACGACGAAAGGTCTATTGAAAGGTTCCAAAGGGATGTCTTCTTCCCAACGAATGAGATTCTCTCCCGTGATGGTGAGATGGATTGTACCAATGGGGATATTCTCTAAAATGGTAATAGTTTGTTCTTCTCCTGTACCAATGGCAGTGGCCACGATGTGCCATTGCCTGTTCGTGTATGTCGTCAAGGCAATCAATGAGCCTTCGGGAGCGGTGATGTGGAAAGGAGAGTAGCACTGTATGCCCTCATCATGCGTGGTGGTAATGTGTTGAGGCAGCTCTGTAAACAATCTGATGAAGGAATCACCAAAGGTGTGGAATGTGTTGTAAGTGGTGGAGCACATGTTGTCGTCGGTGCTCGGGAAAACATGAGTATCAAGGAAGTATTTTCCTGAGACGCATGCAAAGGCGGGCATCCATGAGTCAAAATGGTCGGCGAAGGGGCCGTATTCTGCGAGGAAGGTCGGGTCGAAGAGGTCCCAAACACCCCAAAGGAAGATGTCATTGGCATAGGAATAGGTCTGTCCGACAGGGCCGATGGCACCCATGATGCCTGCATTTTGTCCGTCTCGAGTCATACGCAGTAGGGATTCTATGAAACAGCCGCCAGAATTGTCGTACATGCCTGTGCGGCAGTTGACTGAGATGAGGTAGGTGAGTTTGTCAACATTGTTGATTTCACCAAAGTCGGTGGTGTGAATCTCGGGTTGATACCAATGGGCATTCCATCCATGGTCGCGGTGTTGGATGAGGTAGCAACCGTGGTTGATTGCACGGATGACTTGCTGGGCATTGCCACCAGTCCAGCCCCCAAGTTCGTCAGGTGTGGCTGGAATGTAGCCGACACCTTCTGGGCCGAAGTAGCTGACTACGGAGTTGGTGCCGGGTGCTGTCGACCAGTTGGGACCTTGCGTTCCGCTGTAAATCTCATTGATTCGTTCTGGTGTCTTGCCATGTTGAGTCAAGTAGCCACTGATGGTGGCTATGGTGATTTGGAACCATTTGTTGTCTTGCCATCCCGCCGCTGTCAAGGGATGTTCGTAATAATACGGGTCAGTGACTACATTGGTGTATTCGTATTCATAGAGTTTGCCCATAATGATTGGGAGCTCCGACTCGTTTTGGACGAGAATGCGTGAAAAGCAGATATCAGGCAAATGGTCGTCGTTGATGTCAGCGTAGGGGTTGTCGGAGATGATGAAATTATCTTTAGGATGCAGTGTGCGATAGCCTGGCACATATTGTTGAAGGTCGTCACCACTCTTGCCGAGGATACAGATGGCCGCAGGGGGGATGTCCCAATTTGCGTAGATGTCTCTGAACCATTGTCTTAGTGTGAGGTGGTCGTAGGCGTTTGTCTCGGTGACGCGCATCACTTTGGTTAGGATGCCTTGTTTGTTGCGGTAATCGGCAAGTTCTTTTCCAGCATTGTAATAGGCATCGTTGTCGGGCGTGAGAATGAGGTATTCGCAGCCGGTGGTTCGTGGTTGTGTCCATTGCTGCATCCGTGCATCGTAGTCTATGGGCTCCAAACACTCATAGTTGAGGATGTTGTTTCTTAGGATTGGGTCCCAGTAACGTGAGCGCAAACGGTCGTCGCCAAAATGCCCATTGCCGCCTTCAAAACGGATGTTGATGTCGATTTGGCGGTGAACGGCGAGTTCTCTCGTCATAGGGTTGAACTGCACGGGACAAACACCGAGGTGTATGGCATCTACTCCGCGAAGTGACTGTGGTTCAGTGGTTATCACGGTTTCGGAAGGGTAGAAAGCGTTGTTGGCATACACTTTCGGGTCTTTGAAAAATGGTCGTTTGGCATCGTTTTCGGCTTGGCTACCATCGGAGGGTGCGATATTGAAGCCTGAGAGCACCTCGTCGCGCGTTGTCCTGACCTCCACGATGGCTGTTGCGCCTTGTGGTACAGCGATGAAGCGGTTGAAGGTGGGTAAGTCGGGCAGACCGTAGTCGTTGGGCATGACAATGCCTTTGCTTGATATGGTGTGCATCAGCTCACCTTCGAGGTTGATGGTGTCGACGCTGAAGTCGTTCAATTCAAAGTGGAGGCTGATATGGCCACGGTCTGAGGAAGTGATGGTGAAGGTTTGCCCGATGGCGAACAAAGGAATGACCATCATGAGTAAGAGAACAATAGAACAGCGTTTCATATTAGAGTGTTTTTGTAATGACCACAAAATGAGGCTGTAAAAGTACAACTTTATTGGAAAAAACAAGGAAAAATGTTTATAAAATGCACAAAAAGAGCCACCAAATGGCAGCTCTTTTCGTTCAGTTTAGTCCCATAGGGACGACACATCAGTAAGCAGGCGACGTGAGTCCCTGCTTTTACGCATGGCCCGCTGCCATACAGGACGGATAGCCTGTACGGCCGCGCGGCCATATAGAATCACACAATCCCTGTGAATCCCATAAACGCCAAGGCCAAAATGCCAGCGGTAATCAGGGCGATAGGGGTACCCTTCATGCCCTTGGGAGGCTCCATGAGGTCGATGTGCTCTCGGATGCCGGCGAAGATGACCAAGGCCATAGCGAAGCCGAGGGCGATGCCGACGGCATAGACGATGGACTCGCCGAGGCTCAGCATGTGGGCCACGCCACCATAGTTGAACTCCTTGGTGACCACGGTCAGCGACACGCCGAGGACGGCGCAGTTGGTCGTAATCAGCGGCAGGAACACGCCCAAGGCGGTGTACAGTGACGGACTGATTTTCTTCAGGATAATCTCCACCATCTGCACCAAAGCAGCGATGATGAGGATGAAGGCGATGGTCTGCAAGAAGGTCAGCTTCAAGGGAATCAGGATGTACTGGTTCGTCAGCCATGTCACGAGGGTAGCCAGGGTCAACACGAAGATGACGGCAGCACCCATACCTAATGCGGTTGAGGTCTTCTTGGAAGTGCCCAGGAAGGGGCAGATACCCAGGAACTGGGAGAAGATCACGTTGTTGACCAAGATGGTCGATAAGATAATGATGAGGTATTTCATGGCTTAGTGACTTTCTTTTTTGAGTTTGTTGACGATAGCGATAACGAAGCCGAGGCAGATGAAAGCGCCAGGAGGCAGGATGAACACCAGGATGTTGGCCGTCTCGGGCAGGATGCCGAAGCCGAAGATGGAGCCGCTGCCGAGGAACTCACGGATGCAGCCCAACAATGTCAGAGCGAGGGTGAAGCCCAAGCCCATGCCAAGGCCGTCCAACAGCGAAGGCCACACGGGGTTCTTCGAAGCGAAGGCTTCGGCACGACCCAGAACGATGCAGTTCACCACGATGAGGGGGATGAACAGGCCGAGGGTCTCATAGATGTCGGGCACATAGGCCTGCATGACGAGTTGCACCACCGTCACAAAGGAGGCGATGACCACGATGAAGCAGGGGATACGCACCTTGTCGGGGATGAAGCCCTTCAAAAGTGAAATGAAGATATTCGACAGCACCAGCACGAAGGTGGTGGCCAAACCCATCGACATGCCGTTGATGGCACTGGTGGTCGTTGCCAAGGTCGGGCAGCAGCCCAACAGCAACACCAGGATGGGGTTTTCTTTGATGAGGCCTTTGGTAAAGGTTTGCAGGTTCTTACTCATTGCTTTGTCCTCCTTCCGTTTCATTGTTCTCCTCGATGGGAGTAGCTTCCATAACGGGAGCTTCTTCCTTGGCGGGAGCGTTGTTCATGAATTGTGCCTTGTTGGCCATGAAGGCTTGGTAAGCCTTGTCGACCGCCTTCGAGAAAGCTCTCGAGGTGATGGTGGCCGCTGTGATGGCGTCGACGTCGCCGCCGTCTTTCTTGACGATCAGCTTGAAGTTGTTGGGGTTCTTGTCAACGAACTGGTCCTTGAACTTGCCGGTCATGTTGGCGCCTAGGCCAGGAGTCTCGGCGTGTGACAGCACCGACGTGCCTTTGATGGTGCCGTCGGCGAGGAAGCCGACCATCATGTCGATCTTGCCACCGAAGCCGCCTTCGCTGGTCTTCACAGCGGCACCTTGGAAGTTACCATTGGCGTCGAAAGCCAAGTTGCAAGGAAATGTCGTGTTGACACCTTCATAAGAGAATTGCATCGTGTCGGCCTTATAGGTGATTTCGCCCTCCAAAGGCAACACGGCTTGGATGGCTGCTTCGTTCTTTTTCTGATCGACTTGGGCGATGGTGTCTTTGGTCACGCCATACACCAAGCCGAGTACGCCGCCCGAAACCGCTGCAATGACGAGCAGTGCCACGAGCATATTAATTAAAGTGGATGGTTTCTTTGCCATGGCGATTAGTTTTTAGAGGGTTTGACAACGCCGAACACTTTGGGCTTGAAGGCCTTGTTGATGAGCGGTGTGAGGGCGTTCATGATCAGGATGGCGAACGACACACCCTCGGGATAGGCACCCCACAGTCGGATGACGACTGTGATGACACCGATGCCAAAGCCAAACAAAAGTTTGCCTCGTATCGTCATCGGCGAGGTCACCATGTCGGTAGCCATGAAGAAGGCACCGAGGATGAGACCGCCGTATACCAGATGATACCAAGGAGCTATGTACTGCGTCGGGTCAATGAGATAGCAGATGCCTGTGAAGATGAACACGGTGAGCAGGATGCTCAAAGGCGTCCAGATGTCGATGACCTTACGGCAGATGAGGTAGATGGCGCCGAGCAACAAGGCTATAGCGCAGACCTCGCCGAAGGCACCTCCACGGTTACCTAATACCATGTCGAGGAACTGCAGGTTTCCAGCTTCAGCAAGGGAACCAACACCAGCTTCTTTCAGGATACCAAGTGGGGTGGGACCCGTGACGGCATCTGCGAAAAAGCCTTTCTCAAAGATGGGTGCGGCCTGTGGCCAGGTAGTCATGGCGGTCGGGAACGACACGAGCATGAACACACGGCCTACCAAGGCGGGGTTGAAGGGGTTCTTGCCCAAGCCTCCAAAGGCCATCTTGCCGATGCCGATGGCGACAACACTACCCACGATGGCCATCCAGATGGGAAGGTTGGCAGGCACGTTGAAGGCCAACAAGAGACCCGTCAGTGCGGCCGAACCGTCGTTGATGGTCAAGGGGCCTTTGATAAGGAATTTCTGAATGAGCCATTCAGTCAGCATGCAGGTGGCCATCGTGATGAGGGTCAGGCGAAGGGCATACCAGCCGAAATAGTAAATGGCCACAAGCAAGGCGGGAAGCAAGGCGAGGAGCACACGATACATGATTTTCCTCGTGTTTTCCGTTGAATGCACATGCGGCGAACCGGATATTGTGTATTTATTCATTGTTGAATTGTTTAATCGTTTAGTTATTTGGCTTTCAGCTTTCAGCAATCAGCCTTCAGCAGGTGTTGACCTGGCTGATAGCTGACAGCTGATGGCTGATAGCTTATTTCTGATTACGCGCACGGATGATGGCGCCAGTCTTGGCCTTGCCGTAACGGATGTAGTCCAGCAGCGGGATGTTGGCGGGACAGGTGAACTCGCAGGAACCGCATTCGATGCAGTCCATGATGTGGTTCTTCTCGGTCTCGTCGAAATTGTTCTGCTTGGCCATCTTGTGGAGCAGGAAGGGCTGCAATCCCATCGGGCAGGCACCTGCGCAACGACCGCAGCGAATGCAGTTGGTCTGACGACGGTCTTGGGCTTCCTTGAGGGTCATCAGCAGAATGCCTGATGTGCCTTTGATGCACGGGAAGTTAGTGACGGAGACAGATTTACCCATCATAGGACCACCGTTGATGACATCGGTGATGTCCTCGGGTAGACCGCCAGCGGCCTCGATGAGGAGGTCGGCAGGGGTTCCAAAACGCACACGGAAGTTGCCCGGCTTCTTGACCGACTTGCCGGTGACGGTAACGATACGCTCAATCAAAGGCTTGTTCTTCTGTACGGCCTCGTAGATGGCGTAGGTCGAAGCCACATTGACCACGACGCACCCCGTCTCAATGGGCAGTTTGCCTGAAGGCACCTCGCGGCCGGTGATGGCCTTGATGATTTGCTTTTCACCGCCTTGTGGGTATTTGGTCTTTAAAGGCTGCACTTCGATGCCAGCGTACAAGTCTTTATGCTCGTTGATGGTCTTGTCGAGCAGCTCGATGGCTTTCATCTTGTTGGTCTCGATACCGATGATGCCTTTCTCGGTGCCCACGCCTTTCATCACGATCTTCACACCCATGAGGAACTCTTGGGTCTTTTCGAGAAGAAGGCGGTAGTCGCAAGTCAGGTAAGGTTCGCATTCGGCCGCGTTTATGATGACATATTCGGCTTTCTTGCCTTCGGGAACCATCATCTTGATATGGGTGGGGAAGGTGGCGCCGCCCATGCCGACGATACCGCATTCCTTTACTTTATCGATGATTTGTTTGGAGTCCAGTTTGATGTCGGTGAGCAACTCGTCGGTGACGAGGATGCCCTCAGCCCATTCGTCTTGCTCTTCACGGTCGATGAAGACGGCGGGTTTGTAGTAGCCAGTGTGGTCCATCACCACGTCTACTTTGGCTACGGTGCCGGTGGCAGGGGAATGGATGTTGGCAGAGACGAAGCCTTTGGCCGTGCCGATGAGCTGACCCGTCAGTACGCGGTCGCCTTTGTTGACGATGCATTCAGCCGGTGCGCCGAGGCATTGTCCGAGCGGGACGATGATCTGCTTGGGCATCGGGAAGTCTTGTATGGGCTTGTCGGCCGAAAGCTTGTTCTCTTCCGGATGGACGCCGCCCTTCTTAAAGGTCTTTATCGGGTTCATGCTGTGACGGTGTTTTCGGGTTTGACTTCAGTTTTCACTTCCACAGGCTTTGCCTCGGGTTTTGCTTGGGGCTTCACAGCAGGTTCAGCACCTTGAAGGGCTGGAGCTTCTGGCTTGGGAGCAGGGAAGTTGATGGCGTGAATGGTGCCACGCGGGCATACTTTGGCGCACTTGCCACAGGCCTTGCACTTGGCTGGGTCGATGTAGGCCAGATTGCCGCGCATCTCGATAGCCTCGAAGGGGCATTCCTTCAAGCACTTTTGGCAACCGATGCAGCCCACCGAGCAGTTCTTGATGACCAAGGCACCCTTGTCGGTGTTGGAGCAGCATACATAGACGCGGCGGTCTTTCTTGCCACGCGGACGCACTTCGATGATGCCACGTGGACAGGTCTTAGCGCATACGCCGCAGCCCACGCATTTGTCGGGGTCGACGACGGGCAGCCCCGTCTCCTTGTCAATGTGCAGCGCATCGAAGTTACACTTCTTCACGCAGTCGCCGAGGCCGAGACAGCCTTTCGAACAACCGCCTTCGCCAGCATAAAGGGTGTTGGCAAAAGCGCAAATGTCGGCACCTTCGTAATGCACTTTGGCGGGTGAGTTCTGACAGCTACCGTTGCAGCGCACCACGGCAATCTTAGGCTCGAAGGTGCCAGCGGTCAGTCCGAGGACTGCTGCCACCTTGCCCATATCGGTGCCAGGGCAGGCCAGTCCGTCGATGTTGCCTTTCTCGGCGGCTTGCTTCACACAAGCCTCAGCCAAGGCACGGCAGCCTGCAAAGCCGCAGCCACCACAGTTGGCGCCGGGCAGACAGGCCTCCGCCTCATCAATCAATGGGTTCTCTTCCACCTTGAACTTCTGTGCCACGATGTACAGAACCACGGCCAAAATGCCTCCAAGGATTCCGAGAACCGCAAGGGAAATTAGTAAAGTATTACTCATTTGTATAGAATTTTGAGTTTGTTTTCGATTTTAAACCTGCAAAAATACGGAAACTCCTTTTTTTGACAAAGGAAATTTTTCGGTTTTTTATTCGATGGTATATTCAAACCGTTTCTTGAGTTGGTCGCGCTTCAGGTAAAGCACAATATAATAAGGTACAAGTGCAACGATGCTGATGAGCGCGGCGAGGCCTTCATTCATGCCTAGTCCGAGGCAGACAAAGAGCACGGCCAAAAGCAAAACTATCGGAATCAGATACGCCAAGATGGCCGCTTTGTTGCCTTGCCCGATGGCCATCCTGACATTAACCTTTTGGTTGATTTCAAAGTGCCTATCTTTAGGACGGGGCACGGTTAGAATCTTCTCGGCTTGTTCACCCATACCGCATGCGCTCTTGGCGTGGCAGGCTGCGCAGGCACTCTGTGCCAGTATCTTGATTTCCAGTTCATCGTCGGTGATCTTGGCGACGATACCCTCATGGGAGATGGTTTCTGCGTTTTTCATGCTGCAAAAATACTTTTTTTTCACCATTCAACCAAAAACCACTATTTTTGCAAATTAATTCATTGGAATTATGCCCCAAAAAGAGAAGAAAAACGGTAAACTGAAGACCTGGTTTCAGGCCAAGGTGAAGGCGGTGACGGATTGGTACAACAAGGATGACAATTACTTGCGTCGGGTTCGCTTTCCTGGTACCAAACTTCCTCTTTTGACCGTATTGATTAACTTTATCAAGTCGTTTACAAAAGGCCGTACGGTTGACCGAGCGGCGGGTGTGGCGTTCAACTTCTTTGTGGCGTTGTTCCCGCTAGTCTTGTTCTTTTTCACGCTGATACCCTATATTCCCATTCCACACCTCTATGAGCGCGTGATGATGCTCCTCAACGATTTCTTCATCCCCTCGGGGACACTCGATTTCGTAAAAGAGACCATCGACGGCATCATGAAACAACCTCACGACGGATTGCTCTCCATCAGTATCGTTTTGTGCTTGGTTTTCGGTTCGGGCGGTGTCGTGGCATTCTTCAATGGTTTCCGTAATGTGTATGCCGACTATGTCACCTCCAAAGGATTGGGCGTTAAGGGGTGGATCATCCAACGTGTCTTTGCTCTCATTATGCTCGTCATTATAGGCATACTGATTGTGATTTCTGTACTGCTGATTTCGTTGGGTGGCACAGCTATCAAGTATTTGGTGGATAATAATATCATTGAATGGGGCTCGTTTACCTTCTTCCTGTTCATTGTGTTGCGATGGGTGGTCGGTATTTTTGCCTTGAGCATCGGTATCTCCATGCTGTATTATTTTGGTAATGTCAGGTTCAATGAACATTATCGCAAGGAACTCAAGCACCCGCGAGCAAACGGCAAGAAATATCGCGAGTTTGTCGTTTTCAGCCCGGGAACGATACTTGCCACAACTCTTTTCGTCCTAGGCACAGTGGGATTCAACTCTTATATCTCCAACTTTTCACGTTACAACGTGTTGTATGGCTCTATTGGTACTCTGATCATCTTGCTGCTTTGGATTTGGATTGTCGCCATTTTGATTTTGGCAGGTAACGACTTGAACTCGGGCATACGTCGCGAGGCCATGAAACTGAGCTCGGCCGAAGATGTCACCCGCAGAAAGAAAATCGTCATTGAGGACTTGAGAAAACACGTTGTGGCTTATCAAGCGGCCAATCAGAATCGTGACGCCAGGATTGAGGAGTTGAAAAAAGAGGTCGAGGCAAAACAAGCTCTCATTCGGGATTTGGAGGAGAAGAAAAAGGACTACGAGCTGATTATCAAGGCATACCAGGACTATGCCGAACAAGAGCGTAAGAACTCCGATGAACAATACAACAAAGGTTTCGACGAGGACGGCGAGGCCAATGAGCCAGTATAACAAGATTAGACCATTGTCATGGGTATCGTAGCACGACAGAGCATCAAGGGTACCATTGCCACCTATGTTGGTGTGGCGGTGGGTATCGTCACGACTTTCTTCGTGCAGACCAAATACCTGACTACAGAGGAAATCGGCCTTGTAGACGTGTTGCTTCAATCAGCTTTGCTGTTTTCGGGTTTGGCACAATTGGGTACCAACACCTCTGCGATGCGTTATTATCCTTATTTCAAGGATGAAGATAATCGTGACCACGGCTTTTTTGGCTGGACGCTAATTGTTCCGTTAATCGGTTTCGCCGTTTTCTTGGGCTGTTTCTTTGCGTTGCGAAGTCCCATCGCTTCGTTTTTCTCCGAGAAGTCGGCCTTGTTCATCGATTACATCTATTATGTAATTCCGCTGGCTTTCTTCATGCTCTACATCTCGGTGTTCGAGACTAACTCCAACCTGTTGATGCGCATCGTGGTGCCACGCTTCATCCGCGAGGTAGGCTTACGGGTGATGACACTGGTCATTTATCTGCTCTATGGGTTCCATGTGCTCTCCCTCACGGGCATGGTCATAGCGTTTTGCGTGTCATATGGCTTAGCCACAGTAGTTAACATCGTATATTTGCTGACTTTGCATCGAGTGTCGTTCCGCATCGAAAAAAAATATATTACTCCCAAACTGAAACGCGACTTTTTGATTTATACGGTCTTCCTCATCACTTCAGCTTTGGCAGGCAACATTACCCCCTTGCTCAACCGCTATTTTGTTGCGGGCAAGCAAGGCCTTGCCGTGGGTGGCATCTTGACTATCGCCATCTATATCGCTTCGTTGGTTGAAATGCCTTACCGCTCTTTGGGAACCATCAGCAAGCCACAGATTTCGCAGGCCATGGCCGATGGCAACGTGAGGGAGGCCGACCGAATCTGCAAGAGCGTTTCCCTGCATCAGTTTCTTGTTGGCTCGTTGGTTTTTTTCTTTATCTGGATCAATATCGACACGGTTTTTGCCCTGTTGCCCAACGGCGAAGTGTTCGCGGCAGGCAAATGGGCTGTGCTCATCTTGGGCCTTAGTCGCTTGGTCAACTCTACGCTGAATGTCGGAACCACGGTGCTGAGCTATTCCAAAATCTACTATTACTCGCTGTTTTTCACCATCTTGCTGACCGTTTTGGCATGGTGGCTCAACGCGCGTTGGGTTGGAGATTGGGGCGTGAATGGCGCGGCCATGGCGACCTTGGTGGCCTATATGGTGCACTATACGCTTCTCTTGGCTCTGATTCGCTGGAAAATCGGCACCTTGCCCTTGTCGTCAAAGCAACTGTTGGTGGTTTTGGTTGTGGGCGTTTTGTTTGGACTTGACTGGCTATGGTCGAAGACGCTGACGCCATGGTTTGTCGAACAATTTGGCAAGCCGGTGATTGGTTTGGTTATCGATTCAGTACTGAAGTCCACGATTTTCCTTGTGGTTGGGTTGCTCTCTATTTATAAATTGAAGATCTCCCAGTCGGTGAATAGCTTGATTGACAAAGGGTTGATTCAGATGCATCTGAAAAGATAAGCTTAGATGTTTCCAAAAGCGAAAACCTTGAAGATCCTATGGAATCCTTATTTTCCCCGAATGGCTGATAAGGCTTCGCGAAGTTGGCTGCTACTGGTGCCTTGTGTGTAAGGGAAATAGATGATTTTCACGCCTTTGTCGGCAAAGATTTGCTCGTATCTGTTGAAACGTTCGGTGCCCTTGTAATCAGAGCCAACAAAGAGATAATCGTATTTCACAATGCCTTTGAGGTAAACATCGCAATCTTCTTTTTCGGAAGGAATTACTTGGTCGACATACTTGATGCTTTTGATGATTTCGCAACGTTCTTCGAAGGAAATGAATGTCGATTTGCCTTTATGGGAGGCATCCTTATGCACACCCACAACGAGATAGTCACAGTGCTGTTTGGCACGGCGTAATAGGTTTAGATGGCCGATGTGAAATAGATCGAAAGTGCCGCTCAAATAACCGATTTTCAGCTGTGGCTTGCTACTGACGCGGCCACTTTCCATTTTGTATTGGTAGCTTTGCAAGCCAAATTGGCGAGGGTCATGACGATAACGCTCAATTACACCACGAAACACTTCTTCATATTCCGGAATAAAAAGCGTTTGTCTTTCTTCCATCTTTTCGAGGATGGCTTGTGCCAACGCTACTGTTTTGTTCAAGTCGTTGTCGCCTCCGTTGAACTTTGTGCCTTTGATGGAACCTGGAGACACATTCAATATGCGGTTTTCCGTACCAGCCATTTCAAGCTCGATGTTCAAACTCTCAATGGCATTGCATAGGGCGGCTTTCGTAGCTCCGTATGTAGCAAATAGGGGAGAACTGATGAGTCCTGCGATGCTTCCCATCACGGCGCAATGGAACTGAGTCTTTTCTTTCATCCTGGGGAAGAAGAAATGCAACACTTTTAGTACAGCAATGCTATTCACCTGAAAGTTGTTCTGGATTTCTTGTTCCAAAATCTCCTCGAAAGGTGCGATACGGCCAAATCCAGCTGTGATGATGAGCGTGTCGATGTCTTTGAATTGCCCTAGGAACGAAAAGTCCGAGTCGAGAAGGTTGACTTGACAAAAACGGATATTATTGTATTCATCTAGCAGGTCATTCTTTACTTTGTCGACGATATGTACGAAATGATCTTTTTTCTGTAATTCCAAAGCGATGGCCAAACCTATGCCGTTGCTTCCTCCGATGACTAAAGCTTCCTTCATATGATTTTGGAACCGTTTTGAATTGGAGCGCAAAATTAGGAAAAATTTGTGTTGCGACGATTAATTTAACTATTTTTGCACTTGAAAAAGCTTGGTATGATTGATACTGAAGGATTGAAACGGAAATATGCCCCTGAAGGCTCAGATTTGAGAAACCTTCAAATGAAAATGTTGGAGGAGGTTTTGTTCTTGGATAAAGTTTGCAAGGACAACCATCTGACCTATTTCCTTACGGGTGGCAGCGCATTGGGAGCCGTTAGACATCATGGTTTCATTCCTTGGGACGATGATATGGATATAGCGCTTCCGAAGGAGGATTACCGGAAGTTGGTCGACATTCTGCACAAGTCGGATTGCCACCAATATGTCCTCCAAGACCGTCATTCTGACTTCAATTATATCAACGGATTCCCGAAATTCCGCGAAAAAGAAGGCAATCTGTTGGGGGCTTTTCCAAAGAGAGGAAAACTATACAAATATAAGGGAGTAGGGGTCGATATTTTTTGTGTGGATAAGAACAGTTTCATTCGCTCTTTTGTTTGTGGAAAGTTAAGGGTTGCATTGCTTCACTATACTTATCTCATTAAGAATGAAAAGCTTAGGAAGTTTGTGACAAGGTTCCAATGGGGCGTTTATTACTGTTTGACTCCATTGACATGGCCGCTGAATGTTTTTAGGAGAAAAGGTGAATTGCATTATGGGATTGGACAGGGGTTTGCCAAGCATTATATGTGGGAATCGGAGGTGTTCCCTTTAAGTGAGGTTGCTTTTGAAATGGTGAAATTGCCTGTGCCTCACGATGGGGACGCATTCCTAACGAATATCTATGGGAATTGGAGACAAGTGCCTGACGAAAAGGAAATCATGAAGAATGTCCACAATGTAGAACTCATTAAATAAGAGATAATATGGATAATACTACGAAACAAACCGGAGAACATCACCATCAAGGCCAATTGGTTATTGGATATACTACGGGAGTGTATGACCTTTTTCATATCGGTCATCTGAATCTGTTGAAGAATGCCAAAGGGATGTGCGATTATTTGGTAGTAGGTGTAACGGTCGATGAATTGGTCGCTTATAAGGGCAAGAAGGCGATGATTCCTTTCGAAGACAGGATTGAGATAGTCAGGTCTTGCAAATATGTGGACGCGGCTGTGCCTCAATATGATATGGACAAACTTACCGCATGCAAAAAGCTTGGGGCGAAGTTTTTGTTTGTAGGCGACGACTGGTATGGCACCGAAAAATGGCAGAATTACGAGAAGGAATTTGCCAAGGAAGGCATCAAGATTGTTTATTTCCCGTATACGAAGGGCATATCTTCGACAAAGATTAATGAGGCGTTGGATGCTGTTCGCAAACACGACTTGCGCGATTTGAAATAATCATATATAGATGATATGACAGACATAGATTTTTGTTTGAGTTCCTATATGGCTTATAGGTACACCTTCAAGGATGGTGTTGACTATGTTGAAGGAATGTGCCATGAGAATTACCCTCCCATTCCCGACGACAAGAAAGTTGCTGTGAGAACTGCCCGCGAGATTGATGAAAAGATTCAGCGCGATTTCGACAGACTGAATGGAATGTACGAAAAAATGGGCATCCTTTTGTCAGGGGGCATGGATAGTGCCGTGTTGGCATCCTATATGAAACCTGGAAGTATTGCCTATACCTTTGTTTCGAAAGAGACCAAAATCTTTGATGCAGATATTGAAAGGTCAAAAGAGTATGCTGAGAAATACGGACTCAAACAAGTTCTGGTAGACATCACTTTTGAGGACTACAAGAAGTTTACTCCTATCGTTATGAGAGAAAAATGTGGTCCGGTTCACTCTATCGAACCACAAATTTACAAAGCTGCCAAGCGAGCACAGGCTGATGGCGTACAACTTATGATTATCGGAGATGGCGCGGATTATGTCTTTGGGGGGATGGACAAGTTGCTGAGTAAAGATTGGGAATTTGATGAGTTTGTCCAACGGTATATATCATTGGATCCTGAATTGGTTCTCACGCATCCTGTAGATGTTTACGAACCTTTCGAAAAGTATCGAATGGGGAAGGACGGGATAGACTTCCTCGGATTTATGGATGATTTGTGCACGAACGAAAGCTATAGCTCATATTATAATGCTTTTAAGGCATCAGGTTTGCCATATTTTGATCCATACGAGAACTTGGTAATGGCTGAACCAAAAGACTTACAGCGGATTAGGGGCGGCGAGTCAAAATATCTCGTTAGGGATCTGTACCGAATGAAATATCCAGAACGCGAGGTGCCCACAAAAATACCAATGCCTCGTCCTGTCGACATGATTTTCAAGGACTGGGAAGGTCCCAAACGAAAAGAATTCCGACATGATATTCCAATGAGCCAGCTGACGGGAAACCAAAAATGGCAGCTATGGTGCGCCGAGTCGTTCTTGAACTTGTTCGTTGATAAACAATGATCCGATGAAATTTCTTGCTTATTTGGTTTGCTATTGCATTTACCCGTTCTCGTTTCTGTTTCCAAGAAATAGGAAAAAATGGGCTTATGGAAGTTTTCGTGGTGGGTTCGATGGCAATGCCAAGTATCTTTTCATCCATGTGTCGGATCAAATGCCTGAGATTGATGCTGTATGGTTGAGCACTAACAAAATGACAGTGAAGGAAGTAAGAAGCAAGGGGCTGAAAGCTTACTGGATTTTCAGCCTTAAAGGTGCTTGGTTCGCCTTGACCTCAAAGTTTTGGTTCTTCAATGCCTACTCATCCGACATCATGTTTTGCCTATCCGGAAATGCCACACTTGTCAACCTTTGGCATGGCTTGCCCATGAAAAAGATAGAGTTTGACATTGATTCGGGTCCGTTAGCAGACCGTTATGTGAAGAAAACCTTAAAGGAACGATTCTTTCACCCTGAGTCTTTCAAACGGCCTGATTATATGCTCTCAGCTTCTCCTATGTATTCGGAGATGTTTTCACGTGCTTTTCGTATCGATGTCAGCCAATGCCTGGAGCTGGGAAATCCCCGCAATGATGTCTTGACTTGGCCTGAAGACAGACGCTTGGCTTTTGTGAAACGGTATGAACCTGAGACAACCCAACAACTGCTTGCCGAATTGAAGTCTGGAATTTATAATCGCATATATATCTATCTCCCGACATGGCGAGACTCGAATTATGATTTTTTAGGAAAAGACTTTGATCTGAAAGCCATTGATAAGGTAATGAGAGAATGCCGCGCACTTATGATTTTTAAACCTCATGCCAATACCACAATCACGGAAGTTGATGGTTCGAGTTTTACCAATGTTAGAATACTTACGGCAAAGACCGATTTTTACCCGATATTGCCCTATACTGATGTGCTGATAACTGATTATTCATCAGTGCTCAATGATTATCTATTGATGGAGAAAAAAAGTGTGGTTTTGTATCTGTTTGATTATCACAAATTCACGGGAGAAAGGAGTTTTATTTGGCCATTTGATGAAATAACCATAGGGAAGAGGGTCTTTGATTTTGAGGGATTGTTGGGAACTTTCAAGGAAAACCAACTGGAGATAGACGAGCAACAAAAGGAAAATCTTGTCAGTAAAACTTGGGCTGGTAATGTGAGTCAGTCTTCGGAGAGAGTGGCAGGGTATTTTCGGGATTTTATTCCTTGATATGGCCGAGCAGGCCCTTGCTCACATGGTGTCTGAACAATATCAGAGCACGGCCGATTTGGGGTTTCCCTTGAAAAACGGAAATCATCCAAAGAATAATAGTCCCGCCCCATTTGACAAGTTCTGAAAACAGTCGTTTCAAATATTTCCCTTTCGATACGCCCAATGTCCTGATTCTCTCACTGCTACCCACGCCTTCTCCTAAGCGTTTCACATAGTCTAGGGTGGTCCTTGAGGGCGGAATAACATGCTGCACTACCACATCGGGGAAGTAGTAAATGTTTCCACCTTGCTGACGGATGCGCTCAAAGAGGTCTTTCTCCTCGCCGCCCATCAGGTTCTTTTTGCTGCGCCCCAATTGTGTGTTGAAGACCCCTGTTTTTTCTATCATCTCTTTTCTGATACCCATATTGGCACCAATGGGGAAAGCTTTGCCCTCAAATTGGCAAACCTTGTCGCCCATGTCGATGGCCGACACCCATGAATAGTTCCATTTTGAGAGCCATTTCGGAGTTTCGCCCGACTCGAATATGGGATCGATCTTGCCTCCAAAAGCGTCCGCTTCAGGATGATCGTCTAGTTGTCGCTGTAAGTTTTTCAGGTAATCTTGTTGTATGTAGGAGTCGTCATCCAAAAAGAGCAAGGTCTCTCCCCGGCTTTCTTTGATGCCTCGATTTCGTGCATACGACAGACCTTGGTTGGTCTCGACAAAATAACGAAAATTCACATCGGGATAGTCTTTCCCAAACTTTTGGCATTCGCTTTCAGTGTTGTCGGTCGACATGTTGTTGACCAAAATGATTTCGTATGCTTCTGCCGGGAAACCGTTTTCGGCGATGCATCGAAGTGCACCATAAAGGTATTTGTCGCGGTTATATGTGCAGACGATGATGGAGAGCATGAATCATCCTTTTGTCGAAACTTTTTGCTTCTTCAGCGAGAAGATGATGGCACCCACAGTAGCAAGCAAAATGGCCAACGAACTCACCAGTGAAATCATTCCGCCCACTTTCCAGATCTTCGGCTCGTAGCGCATCACGATTTCGTGCTGTCCAGCAGGAATCATGGCGGCGCGCAGCAGGTAGTTGGCACGGAGGATAGGGTGTTCTTGGCCGTCAATATGCATGGTCCAGCCTTTGCTGGTCCATATCTCTGAGAAAACCACTAACTTGTTCTCGTTTGCTGAGAAATTGTAAGTCAGTTGATTGGGTTGGTAGTCGGTCAAAGTGATGCTGCCTTCTTCCGCATTGGGTTTATAACCTGACACCTGTTGTTCGAACTCTTTGTTGATGATGGCAGTGCGATACATGTCGGTTGTGGCCAAGGCGTCGAATTCTTCGTTGGCTGTGCTGGCCAGTTGAACATTGCTCACTATCCAAGCGTTACCGTATGCGAACGGGTTTTCGAACGGCTGGCTCTGAGGGTTGTAGATGATGTATTTGGTGTTCAACATGTTAAGCACTTCTTGTTGTTCTAGGAGCAGCATCATGTCTTGTGCAGTCTTTGCAGATCTGAGTTGGTTGAGTTCGGCGCCGAGGTACTTGCTGATGATGTCTTGATAACGGCGGAGCTTGGCTCCCGAATAGCCACCAATCGACTTGTGGAAATAGGATGTGCTGGCGTCGTTGAACATGTCTTTGGTGATGTCCGCCACCCTAAAGTCAAGGCTCTTGTCGTCTAGGATGTATTTGTCGGCAGCTGAGGCCACGAAAGGCTTGTCAGACTTAGCCTTGTCGACGAAATTGTCGTTGTTGAGGTAACGTCTGTCGATAGGATACATGTCAACAATCACCAAGGCAGCAAGGATAGCCATGGCGGGAAGAGCTTTCAACTTTCCCTTGCCATAAATAAAGAGAAGTACAGCAGCCAAGATGATGAAGACGAAGCTGCGGATGGCATCCTTGCGGAAGATAGCCACTCTGACGTTTTCGAGCTGTGAGGCAAACTGGGTATAGATGGCGCCTTCTTTACCCGAACTCAGCTGCGCAAATTGTTTGGCTTCGCCTTGGCTGAGGAAATTGAAGAAGGTCTTGGGCATGAGATAGAAGAGGAGGCAGAATCCAGCCGTGATGCCCAAGGCGATGAAAAACTTGGGCAGATTCTTCTTGAAGGTTTCTGGGTCTTTGACGATTTCAGCTAGGCCAAGGAATCCCAGTAGTGGCATGCATACCTCCGCGATAACTAATGTCATGGATACGGCTCGGAACTTGTTGTAGCCGGGGACATGGTCAATGAAGAAATCGGTGAAGCCCATGAAGTTCTTCCCCCAGCTGAGCAAGATGGAGAGTATTGTGGCAATGAGCAAGGCCCATTTGAGCTTGCCTTTCACGGTCAAGGTTCCAAGTACAAAAAGGAACACAACGATGGCACCTACATATACGGGACCACTTGTTCCGGGTTGGTCGCCCCAATAGGCATTGCTTTGGGCAATGTTGGACCGGAAACGACTATCGGCTTTTTCCAAAGCTGTATTCTGGTTGCCTATGTAAGCAGAAGCGCCACCTTTGACATTGGGTATCAGCAGACTCCATGTCTCGCCCTTGCCATAGCTCCATTGGGTGATGTAGTCGCGGTCGAGTCCCTTAGTCTGGTTGCTTTCATCACTCGCCAAAACAGGGTTGCCACGGGTGGTTTCCTTACCATAGTCGTAGTTGGCATACAGGATGGTGAAGTTGGTCAAGATGCCGAAGATGGCAGCCACCAATAGTACAGCCGAGGCTTTGAAGAAATGACCTATCTTCTTTGCCTTTATGTCGCCGAGGAATTCGGCAACGATGATGATGATAAGTATCAGTAATAGATAATAGGTGATTTGAAGGTGATTAGCCTTCACTTCAAGAGCAAGTGCGAATGCAGTGAGGAGTGCTCCCCAAAGGTATTTCCCTTTGTAGGCCAAGAGCACGCCAGCGATGACTGGAGCCATGTAGGCCATGGCAAAGGCTTTCGTGTTGTGCCCTGCTCCGATGATGATGAAAAGATAGGATGTAAAGCCGTAGGCTAGCGCTCCCACAAAACTCAGCCATACACTACAGTCGAGCACCAGCATGAGGAGGAAGAAACCTAACATTGCAATGAATACCGACCCAATCGGGCTCGGTAAGCCCAATGACAGTATGGGATGGATTTCGTTAAAGAGGTTTGAATTCTGTCGAGCCGAGATGTTCCATGCGGGCATGCCGCCAAACATTGAGTTGGTCCAAAGGGTGGTTTCGCCAGTGCTTTCACGGTAGTCGGCAATCTCTTTCGACATACCCTTATACATGCCAATGTCATGCTGTTGAAGGCGCTTTCCTTCAAAGATGGGTGAGAAATAAACCAATGTGATGACCGCAAAAGCAATGATGGCTGCCGCGATGCCCAGGATTTTCTTGTTTTTTTTGAAAAAGTTATTCTTCATTATTTTGTTGTTTTTCTATTCAATTTCTTCAAAATCAGTGTATTCACCTATATTTGGGTCGACATGGGGAGTCTTGGACTCGTCAGTTCTTGACTCGGTTTCGCCCTGAGTATATTGCTCCATCTGTTGCTGGAGTTTCCTTACCTTTCTCCTGAAAACCAATTTGATAATCATGTTAAATACATAGAAAATCAAGATGGCGATGAGCAGTATTTTCCAAAAATCCCCCATTTTCTTTTAATTAAGGTGCTGCGAAATTACGAATAAAATTGGTTCTTTCCCTCGAAAACGACAATTTAAGTGTCTGGTCAGCCTTTTTTTAATAATTTTGCCACGAATTGGCGATAGTGGCTTGCCATTATGTCTTTTTGTCAGTCTATTTGTAAACCATTATGAGTAAGATAGTTATTTTGGGAACAGCCTATCCTTACCGTGGCGGTATCGCCGCTTTCAATGAGCGATTGGCACGTCAGTTTCAGGCTGAAGGCCATGATGTTTCCATCATTACTTTCACCCTCCAGTATCCGAACTTCCTTTTTCCTGGGAAGACGCAATATACTATCGACCCAGCCCCTGAGGATCTTCACATCGAAAGATGCGTGAGCTCAATCAATCCATTCAATTGGAAGAAAGTCGGGCGAATGGTCAATCGTGGTCATTACGATATGGTGGTGTTTGCCTATTGGATGTCGTTTTTCGCACCTTGTTATGGTAGTATCGCTCGACGAATCAAAAATACAAAATGCATTGCATTGATACACAATATGATGCCGCATGAAGGTTCGCTGATTGACAGATGGCTGACACCTTATTTTGTAAAGTCGATGGATGGCTTTGTCGCGCTTTCAAAGTCGGTGATGGAAGAGGTGGCAAAGCTTGACAAACACCTGAAACCTAAGGCATGGGCACCGCATCCTATTTATGACCATTATGGAGCGAAGGAACCTCGTAAGACCGCATTGGAGCATCTCGGTCTTGACCAAGGTTTTCGGTATATGCTGTTTTTCGGTTTGGTGCGCGCCTATAAGGGTCTTGACTGGCTTTTGGAAGCTTTTGCCGACGAGCGTTTGAGGGCCTATCCTTTAAAGTTGATTGTTGCAGGTGAATTTTATGATGACGAATCGCCTTATTTGGAAAAAATGAAATCGCTTGGCTTGCAGGATAAAGTCATTATCGTCAACCAGTTCGTCCCCGATGAGCAAGTGAAGGATTATTTCAACGCCTGCGATATTGTGGTGCAACCGTACAAATCGGCTACTCAAAGTGGTGTCACTCAGGTCGCTTACCATTTCGAGAAACCTATGTTGGTGACCAATGTGGGAGGTCTTGAGGAGATTGTCCCCAACGGGATCGTGGGTTATGCAGTGAATCCCAATCCTCTTAGCATCGCGGATGCTCTCAATGATTTCTTTTCCAACCATCGTATGCCTGAATTTGAGGTTCATATTGTGGAAGAGAAGAAAAAGTACTCATGGACTCGCATGACCGAAACCATTATGTCGGTTCATAATGCATGTAACACCAAATCTGACAAATGATTATGAAGAAGTTGATTTCTCTTTTTACCAAGATATTTCCCCGCCAATGGCTTATCAGGTTGAGCTATGTGTTCAGTATCCTAATCCGCCCGTTCTATTGGGGCAACAAGGTGGAATGCCCTGTGTGCGGCAAGCATTTTCGTAAGTTTTTGCCTTACGGTTACGGCAAGGCGATGGATAACAGGTTGTGTCCCAATTGCCTTTCGTTGGAACGCCACCGTTTGCTGTGGCTCTATCTGAAAGAGAAGACGGATCTCTTCACGGCTTCTCTCAAGGTGTTGCATTTTGCGCCTGAACAGCCTTTCTTGAAGCGTTTCCGTGCTTTGAAAAACCTCGACTACACCACCGCTGACTTAGATTCTCCCATTGCCGACTTGCATCTCGATGTTACCGCCATCGACCAACCGAGCGACACCTACGATGTGGTCATCTGCAATCATGTCCTTGAACATGTCAGCGATGCCAATAAGGCTTTCTCTGAAATCCAGCGTATCCTGAAGCCTAATGGTTGGGCGATTCTGTTGGTTCCCATCAATCCCGATGTGGACACCTTTGAAGACCCGAGTGTCACCGACCCGAAGGAACGACAGCGTTTATACGGACAATACGACCATGTGCGCCAATTCGGTCGCGACTATGCCGAGGTGCTGCGCAAGGCGGGCTTCAAGGTGACGGAGGATAGGATTTACTATGAGATTTCCGAAGAGCAGCGCGAGCGGATGCACTTGGCGCGTAGGGGAGAGGAAATCATCTATCGTTGCTCATTGTCATGAATTGCGTCTCGCAATTCACCTAGGAACACAACAAAAGGCGAATCCCTAATGGGTTCGCCTTCGTTACCTTAAATGAGAAATATAACGGCTTCCGAAAATTAATACTCGTCAGAAACTGTAAGTTTTTTTCTGCCTTTGGCTCTGCGGCGAGCCAATACCTTACGGCCGTTAGCCGTTGACATTCTCTCTCTGAAACCGTGTTTATTTCTACGTTTTCTGTTCGAAGGTTGATAAGTGCGCTTCATCTCTCTATCTTATTTATTGTTACTATTCGCTAGAATCCCTTTGAATCGGGCTGCAAAAGTACAAAGAATTTCCTTTGCTCCAACATTTTTTTTGAAAAAAAAGAAAAAGGCAAAACTGAAGCCGATTTTGCCTTTTTCAAATCCATGATAATGAATCGCTTATGCAACGACCTCTTTTTCGGGGATGTTCCTCAGTGTTTCAACGAGGAAGTCCCAGAAGGGCTGCACACTCTCGATGAGCAGGGCTTCGTCGGGTGAGTGTGGGTGCACCAAGGTGGGACCGAATGAGACCATGTCCCAGTGCGGATACTTCGATCCGAGGATGCCGCATTCCAAGCCGGCGTGGATGACCATCACTTTAGGCTCTTTGCCGAACTTCTCTAGATAGACCTTCTTCATCAGGTTGAGGATGGTCGAGTTGATGTTAGGCTTCCAGCCGGGATAGTCGCCGGTGGAGTAGGCCTCGGCACCATTGTCCGTGAGGTTCTTGCGGATCTCCTCGGCCAGCTTGTCCTTGGCGGCATCGACAAGGCTACGGGTCAGTGAGACGCACTCGATCTTGCCGTTTTCCATCTTCCATGTAGCCAGGTTGCTCGAAGTCTCAGTGGTGCCTTCAAAGTCTTCCGACATGGCGATGACACCATTGGGATAGCGTGCAATGGCGCAGAACATGTTGTTTTGCGTCTTCACGTCGATGACCTGCTTGGGCATTTCGGCGGGTTCGCAGAGGATGGCCAGCTCGGGTTCGACTTCAGCGAATTCTTCCTTGCAGATGCCTTCATATCCAGCAGCATACAGCTTGAACTCTTCTTCCTTGTCGGCAGGGATGACCACGATGGCTTCGGCTTCTCTTGGGATGGCATTGCGCAAGCTACCACCATCGATGCAGGCAAGACGCAGACCGTATTTCTCGGCTGCCATCAGCAGCATGGTGTTCAGCACCTTGTTGGCGTTGGCACGACCCAGGTTGATGTCCATGCCCGAGTGGCCACCTTTCAGTCCCTTCACAAAGAGACGGAAGGCTTTCATGCCAGCAGGAACGGCTTCAAAGATAGGCGTCCAAGTACCGATGTTGTCGATGCCACCAGCGCAACCCACATAGAGTTCGCCTTCGGTCTCCGAGTCCATGTTCATCAGGATGTCGCCTTGCAACAATCCTGGTTGAAGTTTGTTGGCGCCTGTCATGCCGGTCTCTTCATCGATGGTGAAGAGGGCTTCGATGGGACCATGCTGCAGGTCGGTAGCTTCGAGGACAGCCATGGCAGCGGCAGCGCCCAAACCATCGTCGGCACCGAGGGTGGTGCCATTGGCCTTCACCCAACCGTCTTCGATATGGGTTTCAATCGGATCGTTTTCGAAATCATGTACTTTGTCGGCATTCTTTTGGGGAACCATGTCCAAGTGGGCTTGCAGGATGACACCTTTGCGGTTCTCCATGCCAGGCGTGGCAGGCTTGCGCATGATGACATTGCCGCAGTCTTCAATAATGGTTTCCAGACCGTGTTCTTCGCCCCATTGCTTCATGAAGGCGATCACCTTAGCTTCTTTCTTCGAAGGGCGCGGAATTTGGGTGAGACTGTAGAAGTTTCTCCACACGCCATTCGGTTCCAAATCTTTGATAGTGCTCATTGATGTTGATTGTTTATTGTTGATTTGTTTAATGTTGTTTCATTGGTTGTTGTGAAGGCTTGCAGTTGTCCGCTTATCAAGAAAACAGTTCAACTGCTAACAACTCCACAGCAAAATGGACGGCTAAAATACGGATTTTTTTCGTTCGCAATTATAAAATGTATTATTTTTGCGCCAAATTTTTAGAAAGATGAAAAAAGTATTACCTCTTTTATTGATCATTATGTTTGCCTTTGCTGGTTGCCAAAGGGGACCAGCCATGTATGAAAAAGCTGAAAATCCAAATCAATTTGTCGATCATGTAGAAAAATTCGTGAAACAGACCGAAAAATACTCGAAGCATTACTCTGCAGAGGATTGGCAAGTCGCTGTAGAACAGTTTGTTGCTATGACTAAAGACTATGTGGAGAACCGCCGTTCCCTAAAGCCAGCAGATCAAATGCGATTCGACAATGCCCGACTCCAGTTTATGCGCGCCATCGATGCCAACGGTAATGCTGATATAGCCAAGCAGGTGAAAGAAGTTTATAGCCAAGCGGTTGAATAGAAATAACTTGGAATGTGTGCAAACAAAAAAACTCCGAATGGTTGTTCGGAGTTTTTTTGTTGTTTGTTTGTCAAAAGTTATCTTCTGCTATTTCCCAAACCTATATAGTATAGGAGTGAAGCCAATGAAGACAAGGCGGCCACGACATAGGTGCTTGCTGCCCATCTGAGGGCTTCCTTGGCTTGTGCCAATTCGGTTTCGCCGAGCGAATTGGACGATTGCAGCCATGCCAAGGCGCGGCGCGATGCGTTGAACTCGACGGGCAAGGTAATCACACTAAAAAGGAACACCATGGCAAACATGGCTATGCCGACCCAAAACAAGGCCGGGAAGATGTTGATAATTAACAGTCCGATGATGATGACAATCATCGACAATTGGGATGAGATGTTGACGACAGGCACCAAGGCGGAACGCAAGCGCAAGGGGGCATAACCCACTTTGTGCTGCACGGCATGGCCGCATTCGTGGGCAGCTACGGCAGCGGCCGACACACTGTTCATGCGGTACACATCCTCGCTGAGGTTGACGGTCTTCTTGCTAGGGTTATAATGGTCGGTGAGCTGCCCTTTGACGCAGGTCACGGAAACGTCATAAATGCCGTTGTCATTCAGCATCTTTTGTGCGATTTGTGCTCCAGTAAGCCCTCCAGGCGACATCACCTTTGAGTATTTGGCAAACACACTTTTAAGCTTCCATTGTACCAACAGCCCGACAAGGCCGATGACAATGATGAGAATCCAATATCCATTCATTTTAATCAGGTTTTGATGTTTAAAGTGCAAAAATAGTGCTTTTTTTCGATTGTTTGGTGAAAATATCATCTACTTACCATGGTTTTCCCTATTTTTGATTTTTCTTTTTTTAAGTGAAATGTCGATTCATACCTTTAACCTATTCCTGATCGTTATGGCGAGCATCGCCTTGGTGGTGTATGTGAGCCTTTTTTTCGTTGATGCGGGCTATGGCAAGTTTTATAACCCGAAATGGGGTCCGTCGGTCAACAACAAGTTCGGATGGGTGCTGATGGAGTCGCCCGTGTTTATCGCCATGCTGTTGCTGTGGCTTTTATCCGACCGTCGCGGTGACTTGGTGAGACTGGCATTTCTTTTCCTTTTCGAGTTGCATTATTTCCAGCGTTCCTTTGTATTCCCGTTCCGTTTGCGAGGAAAGAGCGTGATGCCCCTGTCTATCATTTTGATGGGTGTGGTTTTCAATGTCTTGAACGCTTTGATGCAAGGGGGATGGATTTTCTATGTCTCACCAGATGACTATTATGGTCGTGATTGGTTGACCGATCCAAGGTTTATCGGTGGTTTCTTGGTTTTTCTCATTGGCATGTATATCAATATCCAATCCGATGACATTGTCCGAAACCTGCGAAAGGATGGCGACACGAACCACTATCTGCCCAAGGGAGGCCTGTTCCGCTATGTGACTTCGGCCAATTATTTTGGCGAGTTCGTGGAATGGGTAGGTTTCGCTATTCTGACATGGTCATGGGCAGGCGCGGTGTTCGCCTTGTGGACTTTTGCCAATCTTGCCCCTCGGGCTCATAGGATTTATGATGCTTATAAGGTGGAGTTTGGCAACGAACTTGATACGAAAAAAACAAAACGTTTTATTCCTTTCATTTGGTAAAACAACTTGTTTATGGAATCTAAGATTTTTACACCGTGTCAGATAGGTCCCATCACACTGCGTAACAGAGTGATACGGTCTGCCGCTTTCGAGAATATGGCCTACGGCAATCGTCCTTCTGAGGATTTGTTCAACTACCATACGGCAGTCGCTCGTGGCGGTGTCGGCATGACGACGGTGGCGTATGCAGCCGTTTGCCAGTCGGGGCTTTCATTCAACGGCCAGCTGTGGATGCGTGAAGAGGTTGTCCCCGAATTGAAACGTCTCACCGATGCAGTCCATTCTTATGGTGCCAAGGCATCTATCCAATTGGGACATTGCGGCAACATGACGCACCGCTCCACTTGTGGCTGTATGCCTGTTGGCGCGTCAGGAGGTTTTAATCTATATTCCCCGACGTTCCATAGGAAATTGAAAAAAGAAGAAATCTACGACTTGGTGCGTGATTTTGGCAAAGCCGTAAATTTGGCGCGCGAGGCGGGCTTCGACTGCGTGGAGATCCATGCGGGTCATGGCTACCTCATCAGTCAGTTTCTGTCACCTTATACCAACCGTCGTCATGATGAGTTTGGTGGTTCTTTGGATAACCGTATGCGTTTCATGCGCCTCGTTATCGAAGAGGTGATGCGTGCCGCTGGCGATGACATGGCCGTTGTGGTCAAGGTGAACATGCATGACGGCTTCAAGCGTGGTATGCAGCAGGAGGAGTGCATCAAAGTGGCGCAGGAGTTGGAACGCCTTGGCGTTCATGCCCTTGTACTCACGGCAGGCTTTGTCAGCAAGGCCCCGATGGAGGTGATGCGGGGTGCAATGCCGCTCAAGACCTTGCGCTATTACATGGACATGAAGAAGTTCTGGTGGCTCAAGGCTGGACTGGCTTTTGCAGGTCGTCTGATGATTCCCACGGTGCCTTTTAGTGAGGGCTATTTTTTGGAGGATGCCAAGGTCTTTCGCGCCAATCTGAAAATGCCCCTCATCTATGTGGGCGGCATGGTCTCGAAAGAAAAGATGGAGGAAGTGCTTGACTCTGGTTTCGTGGCCTTGCAAATGGCACGTGCCTTGGTCAACGACACCGATTTCATCAACAAGCTCCAACGCGGTGCGGTGACGCGCAGCGAGTGCAAGCATTCCAACTATTGCATCGGGCGCATGTACACTTTGGAGATGAAATGTCATCATTGTGTGGAGAACCTGCCCTCGAAGTTGCAGAAAGAGGTTGATGAAGCGGAAAGAACACTATGAACAGCAAAAAATGGTTCAATCGGTTTGAGGAAACTCGTGGTCGGCGACCTTGGGCATTGGTTACGGGCGGTAGCTCTGGTATAGGCTTGGAGTATGCGCGCCAACTGGCTGAAATCGGATGCAACCTGTTGTTGGTCAGCAATCAAGAGGTGGAACTGCAAAAGGCTGTCGAGGAATTGCAGCAAGGAAGAACTATCCAAGTCATATCGCATTACCAAAATCTGGCGACCGAGACCGCGGCAGAAGAATTGTTATCTTTTTGTCAAACCGAAAACCTTACCATCGACATCCTCATCAACAACGCGGGTATGTTTTTCTTTGAGGAACTGACCAATGAGAATGAGGTCAAGGCCTTGACAATGATGCGCTTGCATATCTTGATACCCACAAAGTTATGCGTTCTTTTCGGTGAGGAGATGAAAAAGCGTGGGGTCGGACACATTATTAATATGTCGTCGATGGCGGCCCAGTTGCCTTGTCCTGGCATCACCATCTATTCTGCCACAAAGGCTTATCTGAAGAGCTTCGGCAAGTCGCTCTATTTCGAGATGCGTCCGTATGGTGTGGGCGTTACCACGGTTTGTCCAGCAGCCATAGCCACGCCATTGTACAAGCTTAAACCTCGGCTATTGAAGCTCGGCGTGAAAGTTGGACTGATTGGAACACCCCAATGGCTTGTGCGGAAGGCATTGAAAGGCATGATGCGCAAGAAACGGGTCGTGAAGCCAGGTTTGATGAATATCTACTTGCCCCCGCTGATTGCCTTGTTGCCCAAAAAACTTGTGGATAGGATTTGGAAAAAGGTGAAGTAGAAGAAAAAAATTGCCAATTCCAATCTTTTCCCTATTTTTGCAGCCGTTTTTGAAAAAAATTGAACTATGGATTTAACTAAGGTTGTTTCGATATCCGGTAAACCTGGACTGTATGTGATTAAATCTCAAGCCATTGGAAGGCTTATTGTGGAATCTGTTCTTGATGGTAAGTGCACGCCTGCTTTCGCTCGCGACCGTATGAGTTCCCTTGAGGAGATTTCCATTTTCTCCACCGATGAGGATCGTCCGCTGAAGGATGTCTTCAAGATGATTCATGAGAAGATGGGTGACAAGGTGGACTTCGACTTCAAGAAGGCCAGCAATGACGAGCTGCGCGAGAAATTTGCTTTCGTCATGCCTGACTATGACGAGGATGCTGTTTATCCTTCGGACATGAAGAAGGTCTTCGCTTGGTATCAGATGCTGATGGACAAGAACCTGCTTGACTTCACCGAAGAGGAGGCGAAACCTGAGGCAGAGGCTGAAAACGCTGAAGCCCCAGCTGAAAAAGACTAAGTTTTTCATAGCATATTTTGATTGGAAGCCGCTTATGCGGCTTTTTTTGTATCTTTGTCCCGTGCTAACTGTCATTGCGAGGAGGAACGATGAAGCAATCTAGAGTTCCTATATTGCTTCGCTCGCAATGATGAAGGAACCATGGTAATGATAATATTATGAAGCAAATAGTAGACTTTAAACTCGTCGAGAAGCAAGACTTCGGTCGCTCGGTGCTGTTGCGGTTATTTTCGGAACGCGACTTGCCCGAAATACAGCCTGGACAGTTTGTCCAGGTGCGCGTCGACGGCTCACCGTCCACCTACCTGCGTCGCCCGATTTCCATTCATGATGTGGATTTCCAAAACCATGAAATCACTCTTTTGGTGCAACAAATCGGAGAAGGCACGCGGCATTTGGCTGCAGCAGAGAAGGGCGATATCATCAATATCATATTGCCGCTTGGCAATGGCTTCAGTATACCCGAAAAAGGGGAGAAGTGCCTGCTTGTCGGTGGCGGCATCGGCATTGCACCTTTATATTATTTTGCCAAAGTGCTGAACGAGAAAGGCATACGACCAACTTTGCTTTTGGGAGGTAAAACTGAGACCGACTTGCTTCGTTTGGCTGACTATCAAAAACTTGGCGAGACCTTTGTGACCACAGAAGACGGCTCGTTGGGCGAGAAAGGATTTGTGACGATGCACTTGATATGGCAGCAACAAAGTTTTGACAAAATCTATGTCTGTGGCCCGAAACCCATGATGAAAGCTGTGGCGAAGCTGGCTGCTGAGAAGAATGTCTGGTGCGAGGTTTCGCTCGAGAATCTGATGGCTTGTGGCTTGGGTGCCTGCCTCTGCTGTGTGGAGGACACCGTCGACGGCCACGTGTGCGTCTGTAAGGAAGGACCGGTATTTAATACAAGGAGGTTGAAATGGTGAACATGACAATAGACTTGGGTCGCGGCCTGGTGCTGCGCAACCCTGTGATGACGGCTTCGGGTACCTTCGGTTATGGCGAGGAGTACACCGATTTCGTGGACTTGGCCCAACTGGGCGGCATCATCGTGAAAGGTACCACCTTGCATCCGCGCGAGGGCAATCCCTATCCTCGTATGGCGGAAACTGCCTCGGGGATGCTGAACTGTGTTGGACTGCAAAACAAAGGCGTTCAATACTTCATCGACACGATTTATCCGCGCATTAAGGACTACGATACCAATGTGTTGCTCAACCTTTCGGGTTCAACCTTGGAGGACTATGTGAAAGGTGCCGAGATGGTGGATGCTTTGGAAAAGATTCCCGCCATCGAGTTGAATGTGTCGTGTCCCAACGTGAAGCAGGGCGGTATGGCTTTCGGCGTGACCACGACGGGCATCTCCCAAGTGGTCTCTGAGGTGCGCAAAGTGTATCATAAACACTTGATGGTCAAGTTGTCGCCGAATGTGACCAATATTGTTGAGATTGCTTTGGCAGCTGAGGCTTCGGGTGCAGACTCGGTATCGCTCATCAATACGCTGATGGGCATGGCTATCGATGCAGAGAAACGGAAACCGAAATTATCAGTGATTACGGGAGGTTTGTCGGGTGCTTGTGTGAAGCCCGTGGCTTTGCGCATGGTTTGGCAGGTGGCCAAAGCTGTGAAGATCCCCGTAGTGGGCTTGGGCGGCATTTCCAATGCCACCGATGCCGTGGAGTTTATGCTCGCCGGTGCCTCAGCCATCGAAATCGGCACGGCCAATTTCATCGATCCTGCTATTTCGGCAAAGGTTGCAATAGGTATTGCTGACTATTGTGAACGGCATGGGTTTGCCAAGATCACTGAATTGACGGGGGCATTGCTGTAGAGACGTGGCGCGCCGCGTCTCTACGGGTTCAATCCTAATTCACACAGTCCATCCTTGTTGCCCACCACAAAGGCCACGGGCGGGTTGTCGCCCTGCACAAGGTCATTCAGATAAAGCGGTTCGCCGAGGATGAATAGGCCGCAGCGGAAGATGTTGCCCACTTTCAGCTTGGAGTTTTCGGCTTGTTCCACGATGAAAAGGAAGTCGCCGAGATAACGGAAGGTGCAGCGGCGATTGGGCCTCCATGAAACGGTAACGAGGTCACCGACCTTCAACTCCTCCGTCTTGATGTGTTGTTTGGTCACGCGGTCGGAGCCATTGTCTTGGCTGATGTGTTCTAGAAACGCGTCCAGGTTTTTGAATCCGAGGAATTGGGACAATACATCAAGCGTGCTGCGACGTGCACTGACAGGGCCGTCCACATAGCCCCATATCCGTTTCAAGGTGGAGACACTGACGATTTCGTGGGTGCGGTCCCAGATGACTCCGCTGAGGAAATCAAAATCGGAGGAGGTCTTCATCTTGCGCTGTACGTTTTCCTCGATTCTATGCTTGAGTTCGGCAATCTCAGGGCTGGTTTTTTCCATGGTGATTCAAATTATGGTGCAAAAATGCGATTTCTTTTCCGAAATGTCGCAGTTCATTTCAGTTCATTTTGCCGATGTACTCATAATTCTTGTAAATTTGCGGAAAAATTGGCTATGGACGAAAGCAGCAATTCGGGAATCATCGATGGCAATTTCATCACCGCGACAGACATGATGACGGTTTACGAGTCCATTTCATTGCGGGGTTTCAACCAGGTGGTGAAGATGCGCCGACAAGGCAAGTGGTTCATCCTGAAAGGGTTGAAACCCGAGTACCGCGACCTGCAGGCCTATATCGAATTGCTGAAGAAAGAGTTTGATTTGTCTGCACAACTCGACCACCCTAACATCGTGAAGGCCTTCGCCAAGGAGATGAACGACGAACTCGGTCCCTGTATCGTGATGGAATATGTCGACGGGATGAGACTCGACGCCTTTTTGGAAGGCAATCCATCCAAAGAAGCCCGTCGCAAGGTGGTAGACCAACTTGTTGACGCCTTGGCCTACATCCACAGCAAGCAGGTTGTGCACCGCGACCTGAAGCCGAGCAATATCCTCATCACCCGCAACGGCAACAACGTGAAGATCATCGACTTCGGCCTCTCCGATGCCGATGACTATGCCATTCTGAAACAATCCGCTGGCACCTACAAATATATGGCGCCTGAGCAAAAGCGGCGTGAGAATGTAATTGATTGGCGTGCTGACATTTACTCGTTTGGCTTGTTGCTTCGTGAGATTTTTCCTCATCGTTACCGCCACATTGCGACCAAATGCACACGCGAAGATCCCGAGCGGCGCTATGCCGACATGGAGGCGGTGCACAAGGCTTTGGGGCGTAGTGACCGATTGCGTAGGGCACTTCCTTTTATTGGGCTGTTGCTGTTGGCAACGCTTTGTGTTGTGCTTGCCTTGAAAAAAACTGCCGCTAATATAGAATCCTCTGAGAACTTGACGAGTGGCATGACCGTTGACCAGAAGAAGCATCTGGATGAAGCCCAATGGCATACAAATAATTTGTATGAGGCGGTTGCCCGTGAAGCACAGCAGGGTAAAGAATACCGGGAGGTACTTTTGGCAAGGTTGGTAAAAACCAGTATGGATGTGACGACCTTATGTAATGAGATGGGAGCGCTGTATCCAAGCAACAGCCAGGAATGGCTGGCTTTTATCGGCCAAACCAACAACTACCGTCAAACGATGGAAAAAATGGCCATGGACCAAATATGTGGCAGTTGCAGGTCGTACAAGGAAGACTATCAGAAGCACAAGATCAGCCAAGCCGCTTACGACAGTTTGGAGTGGATTGTAGCTCCCGCAATAACGACCTTGCCCGTTGCAGGGATTACAGATGCCACTGCAATAGGCGGAATGAATGTGTTGGGAAAAGGCTATAACGCGGGAGTGGAACTGGGGCTGTGTTGGGGAATGCTTCATGGTCCAACCATACATGGCAGGCATATCTCTTGCAATAGGAAGGGCGATAGCATCGTCATGACGGGGCTACGCCCCAATACCACTTATTTCGTCAGGGCCTATCTGATGACTACGGCGGGTACGACCTACGGCAACGAAATGGTCTTTGAAACTTTGCCTTCTAGTGCTAACGTTTCTATGGAGGAAGGCGCTTTGGCGGGGTTTTTCTCCGTAGGCGAAGGCAAACAGGTGCGGTTCTCGAAAGGCAACCTGCAGTATCAAGCCTCGACGGGAACGTGGCGTTTTGCAGAGCACCAATACGATTTTATTGGGAAAGACAACGAAAAGATTTCGGAGACCAATAGTGGTTGGATTGACTTGTTCGGTTGGGCGACGAGCGGTTATGACCATGGCGCGGTGAACTGGCAGCCTTGGAGCGGCAACAAGGATACCCAAAGCAACGCCATGCATCTGGCTTACGGCAAGGCATCCTATAATCTTTTCGACCAAACAGGCAAGGCAGATTGGGGTTACAACACCATCGCGAACGGCGGCAATAAGGAACACCATTGGCGCACGCCTAGAATGGAGGATTGGGTGTATTTGCTCTTCGTTCGCAACACCGTCTCGGGCATTCGATTTGCCAAGGCGCAGGTAAACAGTATAAATGGGATAGTATTGTTGCCCGACTATTGGAAAGTGAACACCTATCAGTTGAATTCGGTCAATATGACGGAAGCCAGTTTCAACAGCAATATCATCAGCCTTTCCGACTGGCAGCAGATGCTGGAACCTGCCGGAGCGGTGTATTTGCCCATGGCTGGTGCACGCAGCATTGATGGTGTTCTTATGGATTTGGGATGCTATCACTCTTCGAATGCAGCCGCCGAAGACGCCTATCATCTGGTTTTTGGCAACGATGTTGTTTTCATGGACGCCCGCGGTCACCGTGGCGACGGCCTCTCGGTACGTCTGGTGCGGGATGCGGACTAAACAACTGGCTTTCAATCCAAAACGAAGTGAACCAAAATGAACTGGTGGGAAACGGATTATTTTTAAGTTATTTGCAAGTGGTAAACAACTAACCCAATTAACAAACTAACTTAAAAGTTGCTCCCGTCACGAATTTAGGGATAAGAAAATGAAGAAAACCACAATAATGGATGTCGCTTTGCTTTTTATTGTGACTATGATGATTGCGTCAAACGCATTTGCACAAAACTGGCAAATCCTAACCGAGACCGAGCCTGTGCTAAACTATTTAAACGAGAAAGAAGGCACAATTACCTATCACTATTATTATGATGAGAACGAAAACAAGGTGATGCATGGCAATTGGACAAAGAAGGTAAATCAGATGGACCAAAAAGGTGAAGGATTCATGGAAACCAAAACAATGAACTATGTTGATGGAGTATTGCAAGGTGATTATTCACGTAATTATAAAGTAAAACAACCCATTGCATCACGATACATAGAGGAGCATGCCAAGGGAAAACTACAGGATGGCCTTCCTGTGGGTATTTGGGATCTGAAAAAGTATATAAACTGGGGAAACAGCAAAGAAAATTCTGATTATTTGATTAATATTGCTAACAATAGAATAGTTAGCCTATCATCAAAGTCTGATGGTACGGATTTCAAACGTGATAATGATGGAAAAGTATCTGGTTATTTAACTTTCAATAACGAAAAGCATATAATACAGAACGGCATTGTTAGCAATAAGATTTTAGATAAAAGAAGAAACTACATTCAGCCTACTCCCAAAGCAAAAGCATTAATCGACAAACTATTGAAAGGAGATGTTTCCCAGCCAGAACTAATCGAAAACGGCTATTGTTTTTATAAATATGTGATGCATTTTTACGACAGAGTCGAACCTCTTTTGCCTGGTGAAATAGACAGGAAACGATTTGATAAGGATTTTATTGACCAAGAGAGCACGTACAGTTATCTTCGTCAAATACCTGATGGACAATTATACTCATTCGAAGAATGCAAAAAAAAATTAAATTGTCAGAAACATAATTTTTATGAGTTTACTGAATTATACAGTGACATGTTAGATGGTGATCAGGTTTTTTCCGACGATTGTTACATAAAAAAGGCTACAGCTGATTCTGTCGCAGAATATGTGGCCGAGATTTTTGAGCCCATATTGAATGATGTGATATCGAGTTTCAAAAACGCTAAAGACTTGGATGAAGTGCATAATCTATATAATGAGAACATAAAAATAATCAATCAAAAGAATACGAATAGGGGAGAGTACAAGCTTATTCAAGATGCATTTCAAAAAAGATGGAATGAATTATGGGGTATTCTTGACAATACAATGAGGGCGCAAACTGACCGCAAATCATTGGATTTATATTATAATACCTCAGTGCGTCATTGCTTAAAGTATCTTACTGAAGAAGCGGCGGCCTTTCATGAGAAAATCTATGAGGACAAGAGAAAAGAATTGTCAGAAACAAGACCATAACGTGAATGAGGCTAGTCCCTTTACGCAGAGTAACTTATGTGTTGAATGATTGAAAGCAAAATGTACTATTAAATAACCAAAAGTTGCGCCCGACACGGATTTAGGGATAAGAAAATGAAGAAATTAACTTTAGTCATGTTGGCCGTCATTTCGATGGCATTGGTCTCCTGTGGCGGAGGCAACAAACACAAAACCCTTGCCGAAAGTGTTAGAGAAAGGGAAGAAAAAGAAAAGGCAGTATTAGATGCGAAATTATACGAGCCAGCTACTCCTGCCATTAATTACGGGAAAGCACTTCCTGATGAAAAAGATAGTTTTTTTTCATTAAGAGACTATTTCGAAGTAAAAAGTGTTGCTTTGTCTCAAACAGATGAAACAGCTGTTCCGAGTTATGTAATTGCTACTGTTACTCTTGAAGCGTTGGAAGATGCGCCGGAGGATTTTAATTATATTTATGGAAAACTAACCCTCTTTGATGAAAACATGCTGGAAATTAAAAGCGATGGCTCCGAATATAAAAGAACAGATGGAACAACAACGAACAGTAATGATTTTAAAAAGGGGGATGTTTGCAGATTATCTGCCAATATTCATTATCAAGAAAGAAACTTTGATGTACTTTCAAAAGCTAAATATGTACAGATTAACTATTTTGAAGGGTTTAAATATACAAAACAATAAAGAACAAAGCGTATGGCAAGAAGAATCATAAAAAACCAGTTTGTCTCCAAAGCCAATATCATCCTTTTCGGCACGGGCAATTCGGGCAAGACTACAACGCTAAGGATACTGTATTACTTGCTGACTGGAACAACAGCACCTGCCAACAAGACACGTGTCCAAATCACGTATAAAGGCTCAAAAATCGACTTCGCCTTCAACGGTGACACTTTGGACGTTGTGGAGGGCAATGTGGCTTTCTTCGAAGACAACCCGTGCGACATTGCCGTATCACCCACGCGAACGGACGGCGGACCTGTCATAGCAATGAATTACTTCATTGACAAGACTTTCCCGATGACCGAAAACATCATTTGGAAAAAGGTTGCCGACATTCCTGTGGCGAAAAGAGCATCAAAAGGACACTTGGTCGCCCCCAAAAACTATGCGAAAAACTACCCACAGTCTTCTTTCTTGGCATCGAAACTGAAAGACATCATCGATGATTACATCAATAATTGAAGTAAAACAAACAACCTTTTTTAATGAGTTTTAATGTTGTAGAAACCCCGCACTCAACCTGCGGGGTCTTTTATGTTTCCTAAGTAACATTTTGCAATATGTACAACGAAAAAACAAAAAATTTGACAGTGAAGAAATGTCCCTCATGTGGTGCCAATATTGAGGGCCTGCAGGGCAAATGCCCGTATTGCGGCAGCACATTTGAAGGGATGAAAGCTGGTTCTTCAATGGAAAAGTTGGCTAAAGCCATTGAAAAAGCCACACGCGAGTGCAAGGAAAGATATGCTAATGCAGTGGTGGAAATGGAGAAGGCAAAGGCACAGTCAAACAGAAAGGCGAGCATTTGGGATGAGAATCATGTGTACGACGACACAGATGAAGTGGTGGCAGGAATCATCAGGAACTTTCCTGTTCCAAACACCAAGACTGATTTGATAGAGTTCATCTTGGCACTCAAGCCGAAAACACAAGGCTTTGATGCAGATGAGGTCAAAGATGCCTATTTTGCAAAATACAAAGAGTGTTTGGGAAAGGCACGATACCTGTTTCCCGATGATGGAGATATTGTCCACCTGCTCGAAGCCAACGAACAGAAAGGACTGAAAAAAATGTCCCCTTCGGGCAGGATTATGGTGTATTGGCTGATTGGCATTGTTGGAATAATGCTGTTGTTTGGCATCTTAGCGCTCCTGTTCCTGTGATATGAGATGGTTCTTGGGGATTTGGAGTGAGTGTCGCATACATAGATGTAAATAAGCCCTTTTACAACAAAATGAGTTGATTGTTGCATTTTTGTTTAATGAATTAAATAAAAATTGTAAATTATTTGTAATTGAATTAAACAATTCATAAGAATAGATAGTAATTATTTTTCAAATGCACTTCGTGAAGCGCGAAATTTATATAAAAATGCATTTTACAAAGTGCAATATATTTACTAAATTGCACTTTAGAACGTGCAATTATTCACTAGTGCTGACGAAATCAAAGCCACCAACAAGCAAATCAACGCCTTGCAGGAAGAAATCGGGAAGCTGAAAAGCGATATCCGTCTTTATGCAAGCCTAAACAGGGACTCCATCCGCGATTATCATGAGATGATTTTGGGGGATTTGGATTAGTTGAAGCGCAATACACGAAGAGTTTAGTACGCGCATGTTTTGCCATTTTCTATTGACGACTTGAAAAAAGTTTGGGTTTTCTTGTTGTTTTAAATGAAATTTTATACTTTTGCATCGTTTTGTAAAGTTGTAGTTTATAAAATTAAAACGGTTGAGCATGGCAATATCAAGAAACGAACTGCGTCAAGTTCTATACGATAATCAAAAGGATATTGAAAAGTACGATGTTTTCCCACGCGACACGGATCTCGACGGTTTTCCTCTGCAAGTCTTTGTTGGGGTTAGGCGCTCGGGCAAGTCTTTCCTGCTTTTCCAAAAGATTCGTCAATTGCTCCAAGAAGGTCATGGATGGGACGACATGCTCTATCTGGACTTTGAGGACACGCGACTTGGCAGTTTTTCGTCGGAGGATTTCAACCTTATCCTCGAATGTCATCAAGAGATGTATGGGAAGCGTCCTATGCTGTTTCTTGATGAAATGCAGAATGTGGACGGTTGGCAAAAATTCGCCCGTAACCTTGCCGACAAGAAATATCATGTTTTCATTACGGGTAGCAATGCCAAGATGCTGTCAAAGGAAATCTTGTCCGCTTTAGGTGGAAGATATATTCCTGTTGAGGTCTATCCTTTCAGTTTCAGGGAGTTCCTTTCCTATTCACAAGTGCCTTTCGATGAGTCGTCGCTGATTGCTACCGAATCGAAAGCCCGTTTCATGAAAGCCTATCGGGAGTACATGACATGGGGTGGCCTGCCTGAATCCATCCATTTGCCAGTGAAAAGGGCGTATCTCTCAAGTGTGTACCAGAAGATATACCTTGGAGATATCGTGCAACGCCATGGCATTGCCAATTCCAAGTTGCTTCAACTGCTCATCAAGAAGCTGGCAGAGAGTGTGATGCGCCCCATCTCCTACACTCGTTTGTCAAAGATACTCTCCAGCGTTGCAGGGCGAATCAGCGTTCCCACGGTTTCTAGTTATGTGAGTTGCGCCGAAGATGCTTGGCTGCTGTTGCGTCTGAGAAATATCGCTTCTGCCTTTGCGGAGAAAGAAAGCGTATGCAAATACTATTTCATTGACAACGGACTGCTCTCGCTTCAATTACTGAATGCCGACACCGCTCTTTTGGAGAACGCCGTGGCCTTGTCGCTATTCAGGAAATACGGGCATGATCCTGACAATGAGCGTGTGTTTTTCTACCATTCCAACGTGGAAGTCGATTTTTATATACCAGAGGACGAACTTGCTGTGCAAGTATCCTATTCTATAGCTGACGAACAGACAAAGGCCAGAGAAGTGGGTGCGCTTACGAAACTGCCTAATGCTTATCCTTGCCGTCGTCGTGTCATCGTCACATACGAAGAAGAATGTAGCATCACCGACCAGCACGGTACTATCGAAGTGATTCCAGGTTGGAAATGGCTCCTGTCCTATTAAGAAGTCTTCGGTGACGGATGCCGAAGAACTGAAAGCCATCAACAAGCAAATCAACGCTAAACAAAATTCACTTCAGGGCTAATCCTAATCCCGAACTTTTCCTCTACGGATTCTTGTATTCTGTGGGTGAGTTCCACGATGTCGTGTCCTTTTCCACCGCCATAATGCACCAAGACGAGCGACTGCTTGTCGTATACTCCCACATAGTCGTTGCGCCAGCCTTTCCAACTTGCTGTCCCTGCGGTCCCTGAGCCTGAGGTTGCTGAGCAAAGTCGAAGCATCGAAGGGCCGCAATGCTCAATGAGCCAACCCGCTGGCACTTTCACCTTTTCATTGGGCTCGTCGTAGTGTGGTATCGTTGGATAATCTTTCTGCAAGACCTCAAATTGCTCCCTTTCAATCACGGGGTTTTTGAAGAAACTCCCCACGCAGCCAATTTGCTTCAAGTCGGAGAGTTTGGCGTCTCGTATGGCGCAGATGGCATCGTGGAGTAGCTGCAAGGTGGGGTGCTCAATGCCGTTGAGGCGTGACCAGCCGTTGTTTGTGACTTTGATGCTTTACTCGTCTAGGCCAAGGTCGCACCCCAATTGTCTGGCTTTCTTTTGCGCTTTATCGCTGAGGTCTTCGATGATCTTGTTGAATTGTTCTTTTTCTTTCTCTGTCATCTTATCTTCAGCCGTGTATTCGTCGCCACCCAGTTCGATGGCAAGGGCTCCAAGGGCCACGGCAAAGGCCGCTTCTTTTAGCTCTTCACAATCCTTGGTGTCATTGATCATCTTCTCAATTTCGTCATAAGCTTCCTTCATTTCCGTGAATTGCTTGGACGCTTTTGTCTCGGTTTTCGCTTTGTCTTCTTTGTTTTCATTTTTGCCGCCGCCGCACTGTGTGAAGGCGAACAGCATGATGCCAGCAAGGGCAATAATTATTGTCTTTTTCATAGTGTTGATATTTAAGTAGTTGATGTGACTTGTGAATAATCGCGACAAAAATAGGAATTATTTTTAATGAAACAAGGTATGATGTTGTTTTCTTATCTATTTTTGCACCTAAGAGAATTATACAAAAGTGTATTTTTAATTTCGTTAAATAGACAGCAATATGAAAAGGTTTCTTTTTACATTAGTGGTGTTGGCTATGTCAGTGGCGACGATGGCCGGCAATTTCGTGATGCTTTCCTATTCGGGCCGCACCGAACTGGAAAAACACTTCTCTGACCCGAACCTAACGGTGCACTTTTACACTGATTCTGAGGTCTTTGCCACCGCAGAACGCTTTGAGGCAAATATGGTGATGATCGATGAAAACGCTTTCTCGAATGCTGAAACCTACACCTTGGTGTACTGCCCGAAAGAACATCAGCAGCGTTACAATGCCTTGTATTCAACGCAGGATTATGTTATTGTGAGTGGATCTGTCGAACCTTACAAGAACGATGGTGCCGTGGCCATCTTCAACAAAGAGGCGCGTTTGCCACGCTTGACCCGCGACTTCCCGGTGGTGACGGAAGTGAATCCTACCATCCGCGAGATGCTGAATCAAGTCAACATGGACTCGCTTGAGGCCACGGTTCAGCATTTGCAGGATTACAACAGCCGCATTTGGAACTCCGATAATGCCTTTGCCGCTTCCGATTGGATTGCCAGTCGTATGGAGGCCCTAGGCCTCGAGGTCGAGCAACAACCATTCAATGCCAATACATGGATGGGTAGCGGTGCTGCGGCACCTAATGTCATTGGTATTCAGCGTGGTACGCTCTATCCAGACACTTATGTGGTGTGTGGCAGCCACTTCGATTCGTTCTCGTATGAGGCTATGATGGGCGGTGGCACGGCTCCTGGTGCCGACGACAACGCCACTGGCGTGGCCAGCGTGCTCGAAAGCGCCAGAATCATGACCCAGTACGAGTTCGAATACAGCATCATCTACTGCGCATACGGCTGCGAGGAGATGGGTCTGTATGGTAGTGAGGCTTATGCTTCGCGCTGTCAACAACAGGGCATGGACATTATCGGCTATTTCAACAACGACATGAACGGTTACCTTTATGGCGACCAAATCCACATCGACTGCATCTATCCCAACTCGGTGGAGCCCATCGGCACCTATTATATGAATGTTGGTAGTGTGTATTATCCTGAACTGCCCATCCGCCATGTCAACTTCAACCAAGGCGACAGCGACCACACCTCTTTCAATAACCACGGCTACATGGGCATCTATCCTTTCGAGGACTACCAGAACCACAGTCCTTTCATCCACACACCCAATGACTTAATTGGTACGAGCGTCAACAGCTTCGCTATGTCTCAACAGTACTGCCAGATGAACATTGCTTGCTTGGCAGAGATTGCTAATCCTGTGGGCGATACACCTCAAGTGTATTGCAATCCGGTGATTTATTTCGACTTCCTTCAGCCCGTCAATAAGGAAGTAATCGAATTAGTTATGTTTTGGGAAGCGCCAGAAGAAGGCTCATCGGGCGAACTTGAGCATTTTGATGTGTATCGTGACAATATGGTGATTGCTACACAAGAATATGATCCTAATTATAGTGGCTTGTATTATTTTGAGGATACAATAAGCATTGGCGCTACAGCGGAGTATTTCATCATGTCCGTGTATAGCGATGGCTGCGAGGCTCCGTCAGAGACTTTGATTGGTGAGGGCATTCCATCAAGTGTGAATGAGTTGGAAAGCGGCAGCACATTGGTCTATCCCAATCCTTCCAACGGCACCTTCAACCTCAATCTCGGCACAGGCCAATGGAATGTGGAAGTATACGACATCTCGGGCCGCAAGGTTTATGAAAACCACATGGATGGTCGTTCCGTCCTCGATCTCGGTAAATGCCAAAAGGGCGTTTATTTCTTGAAAGCTATCGGCGAGAGCAGGGGAGTGACAGCGAAAGTCATGGTGCAGTAAACTTTGGTTGAACATAAAACTTCAAAATTCTCCGTTTCACTGGGTTGGGACGGAGAATTTTGTATTTTTGATGCCTAAATACTACGCTTATGAAATACCAAATTTCACTTTTCATTATGGCATTGGGCTTTGTGTTGGCCTCCTGCGGCAATAATAGCCAACCAATCGAAACCTCCGATCCCGAACCCGATTCCATCCGTTTGCGGACGGTAATCTATCGTCCAGGCGATTACAACTCAAGGAACTATCGCATCCCTACCATCATCACGGCTAAAGACGGTTCTTTGGTCATTGCCACCGACAAGAGGAAAAACAACGACATAGACTTGCCCGAAGACATCGACATCCTCATCAATCGTAGTACTGATGGTGGTCGCACTTGGAGTGAGCCTTACACCTTGATGGAAGGTCAAGGGGTGGGGAAGGGCTACGGTGACTGCGCCTTGGTGCGTACCAACGATGAAGGCGGCCTCTTGGCAGCTTTTGTGGGCGGTTGCGGCTTTTGGCAAGGGAGACCTGAGAATCCATTGCGAACCTATATTGCAAGGAGTTACGACAACGGCCAGACTTGGACTGAACCCAAAGACATTACCGATGAACTTTATGGCGCAAAGTGTGATAACGAGGTGAGTCGCACTTGGTGGTCGGCCTTCTTCGCCTCGGGCAACGGCCTATTGACTTCAACGGGTCGCATTATGTTCGTCCTCGCCGTGCGCGACACCGAGGAATGGGCGGCTTGCAACTATGCCGTCTATTCCGACGACAATGGCGAGACCTGGCAAATCTCCGGCCGAGCCTCACAGCGCGGCGACGAGGCCAAGGTAGTGGAGCTGGCCGATGGCCGCATCTTGATGAGTATCCGTCACGAGGGCGTGCGGTGGTACAACATTTCCGAAGACGGCGGCACCACTTGGCGCCCCGAAACCTCCGCTTGGCCCGACCTCGTGGCTACGGCCTGCAACGGAGATATTATTCGTTATTCATCGGTAAAAGATGGTGATGAAAAGAATATCCTGCTCCATTCCTTGCCTGGACCCGAGCGCCGTGAAAAGGTGACGGTGTATGTTAGTTATGACGAAGGCAAGACCTGGCCTGTGAGCAAGTGCATCGTGCCTTATGATGCTGCCTATTCCTCGCTCTGCATCCTGCCCAACCACAGCATCGGCCTCTATGTGGAGGAGTCTGACGGCGACACACTGGGTTATTCCATGGTTTTCTATAATTTTGGTTTGGAATGGTTAGAAAAGTAAAGAAGAGATGAAAAAACTGTCATTGATAATTGCGTTTTTAGCTGTTTTGGGTTCTTGCATGACATTGGATAGGACTCCTAAAAACGTTGATTTGGTGAGAGAAATGCCCGAATTGTTAGGGACTTGGAAATGGTTTGAAACCCATGTCGGAGGCATCGTAGGTGTTTTTAACCCGACGCATTTCCGTGGAGAAGAAGTGACGATTACTTTTGAAGAGGATAACAGGTTCAGCATCAGTTTTAACGACAGTGTGGTGTTGTCGGATGTGAAGTATTCAGTCACAAAAACGTCGGATTCTCCTTATGGGGATTATTGCATAAGCGTATCCAAACAGGTGCAGGATTATTTAAGGCAAAACCTCGGCCGAATAGGACTGCAATGTATTGAGGTACAAGGCTATGTCACCATTATGAGAGACCGTGAATACATGGATAAACGAGTCCTAGCCATCATAAAGAAGGAAGGAATGGATATGGGTGTGGAAGGAGGTCCGGATTTTCATAAACGGTGTCATTATCTGTTCGTTGAATGAAGCTGTAAAGAGATGCCTTTTCAGGCTCAATTGCTGTTTTTCAAAATTATTGTTTTGCGAATTGGAGAATTACCCGTATTTTCGCGACATTAATTGTAAATAATCATAAAACTAGAGGTACTGATGAACAAATCAATGAAAATGTGGATGATGGCCGCCATCCTGATTTGCGGCGTTAGTTTGGTTGGCTGTGGCAACAAGAAAGCCAAAGAAGAGCCAAAGGAAACCCAAGTGGAAAACACTCCAGTCGAAGTCAAAGTGCCTGATGCAGTGGCGTGTGCTGCGACCGTTGAGGATTACCTGGTGAATGTGATTGGTAAGAATTACGCTGAGGCTGAGCATTGCATCCCTTGCCCTATGATTATCAGCACAAACGATGCAAATAAGGATGATATTCTGATGTGGGGCGACTTTTGGGTGTTCAACTACAACGTCGCTGGCGACACGTTGAAGACCGTTTCGGGCGGCAACCATCCTGGACTGATGCACTTGAAGAAGACCGACAAGGGCTTTGAGGTGACTGGCTTCGATGCCGTGGAGGACGGTGCCGATAACATGGAAAGTGCCAAGAGGATTTTCGGCGATAATTTTGATGCTTTTTGGGAGCTCAACAGTAATCAAGAGAAGCGCGAGGATGTCAGACTGCACTTCATCGCCGACTATGTGAAAAAACACAACCTTCCGGTCAAGATGGTGCAAGACTATGGCTGGCCTGCCGTGGCATTGCCGGAATGATGTATAGGTTCTTTATTTGCCGAATATTTTAACCATGTCGGAAAACCTCGATATATTCCTCAACCGAATAGCTGATGCTGCGGAGCAAGGCACATTGGTGAAAATGACGTTGAGCAAGCCCGCGCTGAAGCATGACGAGCTGCGCAATATCTACGTGAAGCCGGTACTCATCAAGGAGAAGCGCCTTTTCGCCTTCACCTATCACTATGAGCGTCGCGACGAGGTGAAGAACTATGATGCAGCGCAAATGCTAAGCATCCTGAAGGAATTGGTCCCTGACCATTTTCTGAATGCCGTGCTGTTTACCGTCGACGAGGATATCACATTGTTGGTCTCCTCCAAAGGCAAAGCGACCCTCCAAACCAAGAAGGTTCAGGAATGCCGTGAGCAGAGCTTGGAGCATGACAAACAGAAAACCCGTCTTATCAACCCGGCAAATCCATGGTGGTATCAGCTTGGTTTGACCACGCGCGAGGGCAAGATCACTGCCGACATGCAGCATAAGTTCAAGCAGATCTACAAGTACGCCGAGATTGTGGAGAGCCTTGTCAAACCGATGAAGTTTGACGGTACGGTCCACATCGCCGACATGGGGGCAGGGAAGGGGTATCTCACCTTTGCCTTGCACGAGCTACTGACCCAACGACTGAACTTGGATGTGGATATCAAAGGTGTGGAAATACGTCCTGACTTGGTGATGAAAATCAACGAGATCATCAAAGCAGACAATTTGAATGGCTTGGAGTTTGTGGAGAGTAGCATTGAAGCGTATCATCCCGAAAAGTTGGATGTCCTGATTGCGCTTCATGCCTGCAACACGGCCACCGACGACGCCATCGCCTCGGGCATCAAGGCGGGAGCGGATCTGATCGTCTGCGCGCCCTGCTGCCATAAGCAAATCCGGCAGGAGATGGAGCGCTCGGGCAAGGTCGACGCCATCACGCGCTACGGCATCTTTCTTGAGCGTCAAGCCGTGATGATCACAGACACCATCCGTGCCTTGATTCTGGAGTATTTCGGCTACAAGACCCAGGTGATGGAGTTCATCGAGATGGAACACACGCCTAAAAATGTGCTTTTGGTGGGCAGAAAAACATCCAAAGAGCCGAAAAAAGCAGAAATTTTGCAGCAAATCGCAGACTTGAAACGGCAATATGGCATTGAGACACACTACCTTGAAACGGCTTTGGGATTAATTCCATGGAAACGGAACATTTTTTCTTCAAAATAGCCGCCATGTCAAGAAAAATGCGTAATTTCGTGGACTTTTTGGAAACGACAGAAATCAATCAACTATAAATAAATAGAATCATGCAAAACATCGATTGGGCAAATTTAACATTCGGTTATTATCCAACGAATTACAACGTCCGTTGCTATTTCCGCAACGGCAAATGGGGCGAATTGGAAGTCAGCTCCGACACTTCGATTAACATCCACATGGCAGCCACCTGCCTGCACTACGGTCAGGAAGCCTTCGAAGGCATGAAGGCCTTCCGTGGTAAGGACGGCAAGGTGCGTGTGTTCCGCTGGGACGAGAACTGCAAGCGTTTGCAGCGTTCTGCACAGGGCATCATGATGGCCGAGGTTCCCGATGGGTTGTTCTGGGAAGCCGTCGAGAAGGTCATCCGTCTCAATGCCGACTTCATCCCGCCTTACGAGACTGGCGCTTCGCTCTATCTTCGTCCGCTGCTGATCGGCACGGGCGCCCGCGTGGGTGTGAAACCCGCTGACGAGTATCTGTTCATGATCTTCGTGACTCCCGTCGGTCCTTACTTCAAGGGCGGTTTCATGGCTAACCCCTACGTCATCACGCGCAAGTACGACCGCGCTGCCCCGTTGGGTACCGGTACGTACAAGGTCGGTGGCAACTACGCCGCTTCGTTGCGCCCGCACGTCGAGGCTTGCCATGGTGGCGAGTACGCTTGCGAGTTCTATCTCGACGCCAAGGAGAAGAAGTACATCGACGAGGCTGGCGCCGCCAACTTCTTCGGTATCAAGAACGACACCTACATCACGCCTCAGAGCACGTCCATCTTGCCTTCTATCACCAACAAGAGCTTGATGCAGTTGGCTGAAACTCTCGGCATGAAGGTTGAACGTCGTCCTATCGCTGAAGAAGAGCTGACCACCTTCGAAGAAGCTGGCGCATGCGGCACCGCTGCTGTCATCAGCCCTATCTCGCGTATCGACGACCCCGAAAACGGCAAGTCCTATACGTTCGGTGACGGCAAGCCTGGTCCGTGGAGCCTGAAGCTTTACAACAAACTCCGTGGCATCCAGTACGGCACCGAGCCCGATGAATTCGGTTGGACGACCGTCATTGAAGGCCTCTAATTACAGGCTATTTGAAAAAAGTTTGAAAAAATGCGCCACTTGTTGGCGCATTTTTTAATTAATGTGTATTTTTGTAGCGGAAAAGTATTAATCAGCTAAACTATAACACTATGAAGAAGTTTACTTTTGCCTTAATGGCTTTGCTGGCCTTCACTTTCTCACTGAAAGCCCAGCAGTATGTATCAACAGAACCTACTAACAGGAACGTTATCCTTGAGGAGTTCACTGGACGTAACTGCGGCTATTGCACTGACGGTCACGCCAGAGCAAATCAAATCATGGCTGCCAACCCTGGTAGAGTTTTTGCAATGAATCTACATTGCACAAGTTTGTCGCCTACTTCCTATCCCAATCTAAACTGCCCTGATGGCACTGCCATTTCCAACGGTTTTAGCTTTGATGGTATTCCCACCGGAGTTGTGAATCGTCACTCTGGCACTGCTGCCGATAGAGGACAATGGGCAGGCTTGACGAACCAACAATTGAACCAGGCCGCTGAATGCAATGTCGCAGGCTTTGTCGCTATCAATCCGCAAACTCGTATGGCCACGATTACCGTCGAAGTGTATTACACGGGCAATAGCACGGCTGATCAGAACTATCTGACTGTAGCCATGTTGCAGGATAGTATCCTGGGTGCACAGGCCGACTATGGCAACTACAATCCTTCACAATGGATTGGCAATCAATACGTACACATGCACACGATGCGTGATGTCATTAATGAGAGTGTTTGGGGTGATCCCATTTCTCCCACCACACAGGGGACTTTGATTACCAGAACCTATCAATACGAGATTCCTGAAGTCATTGGCTCTCCCAATGGTGCTGAGGTGGTTCTTGATCACATTCATTTCCTTGCCTTTGTCACTGAGCGTTTGCAAGGCACACCAACACGTCCTATTTTGAACGCTTGTCAACTTGAACAAGTCTATGGAAGTGATGATCCGATTTATCCTGCTGTGATGGGCGTTATGCAGTCAGGTGGCACAACTTGCTCTCATACAAAGGATATTGAAGTGAATGTTCAGAATCTGGGCACGGAAACCATCACCAGCATGACTGTTGAGGTTGAAATGGAAGGCCAAACCAAGACCATCAATTGGGAAGGCGAAATGCCTCAATATGGTGGTGAAAAACTGATAACGACCTTAGATGTTCCTTTTGGAACGCATACAGTGAATGCTGCCATTGTCGAAGCTAATGGGGTATCATACACCAATCAAGGTTCTGGATCTATCAATTGCGCGGAATGGGCAGAACTTGAAATTGAAGGCGAGGAGGAAGAACTTCGTCTCGATCTGATGCAAGATAAATATGGTGCACAAATCACTTGGAGCTTTACCGCTTCTGATGGTACTGTTATCGCTTCAGGTGGTCCTTATACTACGCTTGCCGGTGGTGCCACCGTTACTCAGCTCAATATCGAGCATATTACTGTGCCCGCTAACGAATGTGTCACTTTCACTATCCACGATGGCGGCCAAAATGGCATCTGCTGCTCTTATGGTCATGGCTACTACATCGTGAAGGACAGCCAAGGCAATGTGCTTTTCGGAGATGAAAACGATGGACAATTCGGCGAAGAAGCCTCGCATCTGCTTTCAGTGAGAGGTCCTCAGGCCGCGGTGGAAGTTGGTGAAACTGAGGTAAGCAACGTAGATTACAACCATGCTGATTTTGTTTCCTCTTTGGTCTACGAAGGCTATCCTGAAGGAGTGGGCTTCGAGTGCCGCAAGGTGACGAGCTCCGAGCCTTTGATTATCCCTGGCATCCTGAATGAATTCGGAAAGATCCTTGGCTCTACTGACGAACTTGAACACTCCAGCATCTATGTGGTGAAGTCCTACGCTGTCGTTAACGGCGAGACCTACTACGGCGCTGAGACCACTTTCCAGACCTGGATGGAGGGTGTCAACGAACTGGAAGAGACCCTGAAGATTTATCCTAACCCGACTTCGGGCATCCTCAACATCCAAGGTGAAGACATGAAGAGCATCGAAGTGTACAACACCATTGGTCAGTGTGTGATGACGCAAGAGGTCAATGGTAATGACATCCAACTGAATACGGAGAGCCTGAACAATGGCATCTACTTCCTCCGTGTTCGTACCAACGACGGTGCTGTGCTGAACCGCACCTTCTCAGTTGCCCGTTAATCGGTCTGCTGAATGCAACGAAAAAAGCCGCTTCAATCGAAGCGGCTTTTTTCGTCATTGCGAGCGAAACAAAACAATTCGGAAAGCTTGTGCGCGCGACTCCCCCTTTTAAGGGGGGCGGGGGGATTAAACCAATCCTTTCTTCTTCAGCAACTCGCTCATTTGTCCTTGTAATTTCTTTGCTTCCTCACCAGCCCTGATGGCAAAGTCACTGCCATTCGAAGCATAGATGATGCCTCTCGAAGAGTTGACCAGCAAACCGCATTCGTCGTTCAAGCCGTTGTGTGCCACGGCCTGCAAGTCGCCGCCTTGGGCACCCACGCCAGGCACGAGGAAGAAATAGTCGGGCAATATCTTGCGGATCTCACCCAGTTCCTCGGGATGTGTGGCACCGATGACAAACATCATTTGTTCCGAAGTGGCCCAAGTCGTAGCAGTTTGCAGCACCTGTTGGTGCAACATCCGCTCGCCAACTTTGAGGTATTGGAAGTCTTGTGAACCTTTATTGGAAGTCAAGGCCAAGAGGATGACCCATTTGTCCTCGAAGTTGAGGAAAGGCTCCACGGAGTCCTTGCCCATGTAGGGTGCCACGGTCAGGGCATCGGCTTTTAGGGTGTTGAAGAAGGCCTTGGCGTAGTTGGCCGAGGTGTTGCCGATGTCACCACGCTTGGCATCTGCGATGATGAAGACATCGGGATAGTTGTTCTTGATGTATTGGATGGTGCGCTCTAAGCTCTGCCATCCTTTGGCACCATACACCTCGTAGAAAGCCGTGTTGGGCTTATAAGCCACAGCATACGGTGCAGTCTTGTTGATAATCTGTTTGTTAAATTCAAAAATAGGGTCGTCCATTGCCAACATTTCCTGCGGAATCTTGTTAATGTCGGTATCCAAGCCGACGCAAAGGAACGACTGCTTTTTCTTGATTTGCTCAAATAACTGGTGTTTATTCATATTGGTGTTTTTTTGTCACAAAACCAGCAAAACTCTTTTTCTTGCTGGGGAAAGTTCGCCAACCGATGGCTTTCCGGCGACGGCACGGTTGTGCCTGTCGCCAACGCTTTATTATTGTTTTGACAGTTTTGTAGGTTTTGTGATAATCATGATTCTATGTTTTCTTTCAGTCTTTCAGCGTTTTCGGCCATCTGTAAGCGGTTGATAATCTCATCCAAGTCGCCATCCATGACGGCGGCGAGGTTGTAGACTGTCAACCCTTCCACACGGTGGTCGGTGACACGGCCTTGAGGGTAGTTATAGGTGCGGATCTTCGCCGAGCGGTCGCCGGTCGAGACCATGGTTTTGCGTTTGGCGGAGATGTCGCTGATGTATTTCTGGTACTCCATATCGTAGATGCGCGTGCGCAGTCGTGCCAAGGCACGTTCGCGGTTCTTGGGTTGGTCGCGGGTCTCGGTGCACTCGATGAGGATCTCCTGCATCTCGCCCGTGTTGGGATTCTTCCACATATAACGCAGACGCACGCCCGACTCCACCTTGTTCACATTTTGACCGCCAGCACCACTGGAACGGAAGGTGTCCCACTTGATTTCGCCTTCGTTGATTTCCACGTCAAACTCCTCTGCTTCGGGCAACACGGCTACCGAAGCGGCAGAAGTATGAATGCGGCCTTGGGTCTCAGTCTTGGGCACGCGCTGCACACGGTGTACGCCCGACTCAAACTTCAAAATCCCGTAGCAGCCGTTGCCTGTCACGGTGAAGTCGATTTCCTTGTAACCGCCACTTGCACCTTCGCTGACCGAGGTCACTTCGACCTTCCAGCCACGGTTTTCACAGAACTTGGAGTACATACGGTATAGGTCACCGGCGAAGAGGCAGGCTTCATCACCGCCTGTGCCCGCGCGGATTTCCATGATGGCGTTCTTGCTGTCTTGCGGGTCTTTGGGAATCATCATCACGCGGATGTCCTGCTCCAACTGCTCGCTGCGCGTTTGGGCGGTGTCCAACTCTTCTTGGGCCATCTTGCGCATTTCCTCGTCTTTCTCTGTGGCGAGGATTTCGCGGGCTTCTTCCAGGTTGGCTTTCAGCGTCTTGTATTCCTTGAAGGCCATGACGATAGGCTCCAAGTCCTTATAGTCCTTGTTGAGCTTCACGAATCTCTTCATGTCGGAAGCCACAGCAGGGTCGGCGAGTTGTTCGCCCATTTCCTCCCAGCGGTGCTTTATCGTTTCGAGTTTTGAGGTGATGTCCACGGTTTGTTATTTGTTGGGCAAAAGTACGAAATATTTCAAAGCCCAACGCTGAAACCATAGGATTAAATATGATTAAAACGCATTGAAGAGACAGTTGTCATCATCAATGAAAAACAGATGCTTCTCGTCAACCAAGTATGCCTTTGACCAATTGTTAGGAAGATGAAGCGTCCATACGATTGATCCTGTCGTATCCACGAGGCTAACATTGTTCCTTGATTCGAGATAATACAACAATAAATAGTCACCAGTAGCTGTTTGCAATGCGTCCGCAAGGATATAATCTGCTTCAGCAATGCCATGTTTCAAGTCGAAATGGGCGTTGTCGTTGTTGAATGGCAGTTCGAGGATACGGCTGTTTTCGTAGTTGGTAATGATGGGTGCGGCATTGAAATAGGCGTTATGACCGTCAGCTTTAATCAAACATAGTTTTGTCCCAAGTTGGTGCTTTTCGTTGAATTCAGGGATGAAAGCGTTGTCAACCAGTGATTTGAACCTGATTTCTCCGTTCGATTTCTCCATTCTGCAAAGGATATGCTTTTCGCTTTCTTCCTTTTGTGAAATACTCAGAATAATGTCATCCCAATCGTTGATTTGAAAGACGCAGTGTGCGTATGCATTGACTATAAAATCATCGAATCGTAATGAATCGCGAAAGCGCAAAGGATAGATTGTCTGAATGTTAAGCTGTTCATCCAAATCGATGATGGCACTTTCATTCATTGCCCTGACGGCGGAATCTTGTCTTTTTTCGTTGTAATAGCTTTCGATATAGTTGACATTGATGAGCATAAATAACGTGTCATTAAAGATACAGCCATTATTGATCTTAACTCTTCCGAAATCTGGAATATAGGATTTAATCTCTGTGGCATAACGACTTACGTCCTTCCAAGTCTTTTCATCGTGGAAAACGTTTTGATAAAGTGTGGAGAAGTCTGAATCTGCAAAATCTTGGGTTTTCAAAAATCGGAAATCCGAGTCGAACAAGTGAAGTTCGTTGTAGGTATAATCCATGAATAGGTATTTGTTTCCCAATAAGATACATCTACTGTCTTCGGATAGGATCACTTCATAAGGCAATTGGGCGATTTTCTTTGCAAAGTCATTTTGCTCATGAAGCCTATTAATAATAGGTATCCATTTTTCACTTTGGTTGAAGTTAGCGTCGAAAATGAGTACACTTTTTTTGTAGTAGTACAGCCAAGGAAAGACGTTGTGCGAAAGAGATGTGTAAAGCGAATCGTCGCAAATGAAGTCAAAGTCACGTGTGATGTGCAAAAACTTGTCTGAAAACCTCTTAGCTTCTTTAGGATTGCTGTTCTGAAAGACCAAATGCAGCGGAATGGTTTCATCGAGACTATCGAGCATCCGATATTGGTTGAAACAGTTGGGGCAGAGGTTAGTGTTGGCGGTGACATAGACTTCTTCGTTCTGCGCTGTGCAAGAAATCGTCATTGTGACGAGCATGAGTGCCAAAAGGCTTTTTCTGTTGTTGTGCATGGTATATGTGTTTTGATTTGACGGCAAAATTGGTAAAACGGCCATTCAAAACGCTGGAATAACATTGGAATTTTACTGGAAAAATACTGGAATTATGTCTCCGAATAGTTGGAAAAGACCTGACGCATCTTGAAAACTATTATCTTTGCGAAACAAAAGGAGAAATTATGCTTGATACCATTGCAAAACCAATGAGATTTCATTTGGAGGAACCTGTCGAAAACTTGTCGCTCGCGACGGATAGCATCACTGGCGTCACTGCTTATCAGCTCACTTTTGCAAATGGCAAGAAAGAAGTCGAAGGACAATCATCATGGGTTTGGAAAGGCTTGACAATTGGCCTGTTAGTTATTGTATTTGTTGGTTTAGTTTGGAGTAGAAAGAAACGGTCGAAGAGTGTAATGCCAGCAGGCGAAGATAAGGAAGCCGTGAAATTGCTTCGCCAGTCCGATGCTTATAAGTCGTTGGTCTCAAAAGGTTATTATTCTGTGAATCGGAGAACGTCTCTTGAGCCAGTGAATGATCAGGAAATAAGTGCTTTATGTGAGGTTGTAATCGCGGTTTACACCTCGTTTTCAGCATTGCTTCAGGACAAAGGCCTCTCCGACAAGGATTTCCAATTTTGTTGTTTAGTAAAATCAGGTCTTTCGACCCTTGAACTGGCCGAAATCTATTGCGTTTCGGAAAGCGCCATTTTCAAGCGGAAACAAAAATTGAAGGAAAAGCTTGGCTTTGGCTCCGATGGACGGACTTTGGATGCCATCGTTCGGGAATTGTGATGCTGGAAGATGTGCTAAAGCACAAAAAAAGACGAAAAATGGTGTTTTTGCCAAAATTCGTCAATAAAAGCTTCGGACAATTCCCGTGACTATCGTTTCGAGTTTTTCGGTGATGTCCATGGTATGGAAAGAGGTTATTCTTTTTTCTCTTTCAGTTTGAAAACGGATTCAACGCGCTCTCCGTTGCTGGCTTTGGTGACATAGATGTCTACATCCATAGTTTCTGGGTCGGTGACAGCCATAATGTTATAGGTTTCACCCGCCACTGCATCAAAAGTAATCAAATAATGCTTGTGTGGATTGTTCGATTCGGCAATGCTGCCAGCGATGGCACCACCGATGGCGCCTCCCAGAACGCCACCTACAGCTGCCGCACCCGCCTGATTGTCGTTCCATTGTTGGAAATGCCTTATTTCAACAGTATGTGTTCCAGGTAGAATATCGCAATGTTTAGGATATCCTTTGAAATAGTTTCCCACAGAAATGGAATCGACTTGGATAAGTAGGGCACTCTCCTGGGTCTTTCTTTTTTTGATGGTCAGTTTGTTAGTACCTTGATTGATAGTTGCTAGTGAGGCCTTTTCTTGTCTGGCACCGACATAGGCTTTTGTCGTACCGCAGGAATAAAAAGCCATAGTGCAGGCAATGCAAATGAGATAAAGTAACTTTTTCATATTCAGAAATGATATAAAGTTTCGTTGATGATTAGTATTCAAATGTTCCAAACTCGCTCTTAATCGTCAATCTCTTTTGTTCCGAAGCCTCCACATGGCCAATAATCTGACTGTCGATATTGAACTGCTTGGCAATGGCAATCATCTCATTGGCGGCCTTTTCGTTGGTGTAAATCTCCAGACGGTGACCCATGTTGAAGACCTTGTACATCTCGTGCCAGTCGGTGCCTGAGGCGGCTTGGATCATCTTGAACAAAGGCGGCAAAGCCAACATGTTGTCCTTCACGATATGCAGCTTGTCAACGAAGTGCAACACCTTGGTCTGGGCACCGCCGCTGCAATGGATGATGCCGTGGATTTGCTTGCGGAATTCCTTCAGAATCGGGATCATCAGCGGGGCATAGGTGCGGGTGGGCGAGAGGATGAGTTTGCCCACGTCCACGCCTGGGACCTCGGTGGGGTCGGTCAGTTTATGCGGACCGGAATAAACCAACTCTTCGGGGATACTGTGGTCGTAACTTTCATCGTATTTCTCGGCCAGATAATGGTTCAGCATGTCATGACGGGCCGATGTGAGGCCGTTGCTGCCCATTCCGCCGTTGTAGCTGTCCTCGTAGGTGGCTTGTCCGTAGGAGGCAAAGGCCACGATGACATCGCCGGGTTGCAGGTTGTTTTCAATCATTTCATCGCGTCTGATACGCGTGGTCACGGTGCTGTCAACGATGACGGTGCGCACGAGGTCGCCCACATCGGCGGTCTCGCCACCGGTGAGCCAGATGCCGATGCCCAAGTCACGGAGTTTCTGCAAGAAATGCTCTGTACCGTTAATCAAGGCGGAAATCACTTCTCCAGGTATCAGGCTCTTGTTGCGTCCGATGGTGGAGGAGAGCAGCATGTTGTCCGTCGCGCCCACGCAGATGAGGTCGTCGGTGTTCATCACCACGGCATCTTGTGCCACACCTTCCCATACACTCATGTCACCGGTCTCTTTCCAATAGAGGTAGGCGAGTGACGACTTGGTTCCCGCGCCGTCGGCATGCATGATGTTGCAATACAACGGGTCATGGCCGAGGATGTCGGGGATGATTTTGCAGAATGCATTGGGATATAAGCCTTTGTCAAGGTTTTTGATGGCGTTGTGGATGTCTTCCTTTTCGGCTGAGACGCCGCGTTGAGCGTAACGATTGTCCATAAGCTGGTTTTGCTTGAATCGGCCCCTTCGACAGGCTCAGGGACCCTCAACTTTTGCAAAAGCAGGTCCTTGAGCTCGTCGAAAGGCCGTCATTTTATTTAAACTTTAACTTTTTCTCCTTAGTGTCAAACTCGAAGTTGCCGAGCTGCTTCATGTTCTTCTGTCCGATGACCCATTGCTCAATCATCTTGCTGACGACCTTACACTCCACATTGTAGAGCGAACGGCCTGCGATTCTCACTTCCTTGATGACGACAATGGCGTTATTGGCAATGCCACCCGTGGTGAGGATCTTGTCCACATCGCCTTGGAAGTCGCTGGCGGTGATGCGGCCGTCCTTTAACAATTGCAAGGCACGGCTTTCCGAAACACAGAAGTCAGCATTTTGGCTGTAGGTGAAAGGCTCCTTATAACCGTCCACATTGGCAATGAAGTTGAAATAACCTTTCTTGTCGACAGTGAACATCTCGCTTTGTTCTTCCTGCGGGTTGATGGCGATTTTCACCGTGCCACCTTCTTTGATTTCATCACGCGGCACATAGTCCTTGCTCAAGATGCGGAACTCGGTGCGGCGGTTCATTTGGTGGGCGGCTTCCTTCACTTCGGTATTTGGCAACTTGTTGATGAAATCTTCAGTGAGTCTCGTGCCTGCCTTGAAGGTGTAGCCTTTTACAGTGATGTCGTTTTGGATGGTGCGAGGCACTCTTTCACCGTAGCCCTTGGCTGTCAAGCGCAACGGGTCGATGCCACGGATGATGAGGTAATCCACGACACTTTGGGCACGTTTCTGCGACAGGATGTCGTTATGTTCGTCAGTGTCACGAGCATCGGTGTGTGAGGCCAACTCAATCGTAATGGTCGGGTTGACTTGCAGGGTCTCAATCAGGCCTTGTAGCGAGTCTTCAAACTGTGGCTTGAGGTCCCATTTGCCCAAATCGTAAAGGATGTCGGGCAGCATGATGGGCTCTTGTGGGATGGGCTCGATGTCGAAGTCTTGCACGATGTCCTTGCTGAACTCCAAGCCTATGGTGGTCTGTTGAGCAGTCAAAGTGAAATAGTTGTCCTTGTCGATAGTGATGTCGTAAGTCGTGTTCTTGTTGATTTGGCTGTCGCTGAAGTTGAAATAGCCTTTCTCGTTGGTGCGGGTCATGATGTTGGAGCCATCGCTGCCAATCAGGCGAACAGCGGCATTGCTAGCATATTGCTTTGTCTTTGCGTCCTTGACCGTTCCTGAGAAGGTGAACAGAATGGGCGGCTCCTCAAAGTAATAGATGTTGTCCAAGCCACGGCTGTTGCCACGGTTTGAGGAGATGAAGCCGCGCTCTTCGGTGGGGTGGAAAACAATAGCGAAGTCGTCGCCAATCGAGTTGATGGGGTATTTCATGTTGCGGGGTTCGCCCCATTGGCCGCTGGTATCCATGGAAGAGACGAAGATGTCCAATCCGCCCATGCCGCCGTGACCGTCGGAGGCGAAATAGAGCACCGTGTCGTATCTCAAGAATGGGAACACTTCATTACCAGCAGTATTGATTCTCTCGCCAAGGTTGAAGGGGTGCTTGAAAGGCTCAGTGGCATTGTCACGCATTGCGACCCAGATGTCATTGCCGCCGAAACCGCCTTTGCGCTCGGCAGCGAAGTACATGATGAGCTCATCACTCGAAAGGGTTGGGTGGCCAACGATGTCCAAGGTGTCTACACCGGCAATCTCCACGGGACGTGCTTCTGAGAAGGCGCCGCCACTCTTGCCTGCGATCATGATTTGGCAGCCGTTCTTGCGGTGGGCACCGTTTTGGCAGCGGGTGAAATATAGTTTGGTGTATTTCGAGTTCATGAAAGGCGTGCCTTCGCTGGCCTCGGTGTTGATGTTTTCGCTTTCATCGGCTAGCGTGGGTGTGCTCCAGTCGCCCTTCCGGTCTTGCTTCGAAGTGAAGAAGTCGGCAAATTCCTGACCTGTAATGCCGTCTTTTTCCTTTCCTGTGGCAGCATCGCGGGTGGAGGTGAAGATAATCTCGTTGTAGTTGTTGTTGAGCCAGGTGGCGCCGAAGTCAGAGTCCTTGCTTGAGTTGACCTTCTTCAGCATCGTGAGCTGGTATTTCGACGGGTTCTCCATCCATTCTTGGATCTGCTTTGTGGTTTCCACACCTAACTGTCCTCTCGGGTCATCCGGCACTTTTTCGGCATAGATCTCGTACATCTCGATGGCGTCTTTGAACTTTTCGTTCATCTTATACGTCTCGGCCAAATAGAGATAGACCTCGGGGTGGGTGTTGGGATACTCTGTTTTCAGCAGCCGCTTGTAGTAAGGCTCAGCGCGTTTGGTGAGGCCGATAAGTCGGTAGCATTCCGCCATCTGGAAACTAATGCGGTTGCGTTCGTCTTTGTTGCGGCGCACTCTGCGGTAGGCTTTTTTATAACGGTCTACAGCCTCGGTGTATTGCTTGCGCCCAAATGCCAAGTCGGCATTTTTGGCGGGGTTTCTTCTTTGGGCGTAGATGTCGGAGCTCATGAAGATGAACAACACCGACAGGATGATTAGGATGTATCTTTTCATAGACATAGTTTCTCTCTTTCCCAAACGCACAGAAAGCGCGTTTTATTATCGGACAAAGGTACAACAATTCCGTGAATCTGAGATGGGAATGACAACAAAAAAATCCCGCCGTTTTCAGCGGGATTCAATTGAATAGACTTTGCTGATATCATCAGTTGGATTTCACTATCTTTCTGCTCAAGGTGCGACCCTGGCTATTGGCTTGCAGGATATACACGCCGCTGGGCAAGCCAGACAAGTCAATCTGGACGTTATCGCGGCCTTCTGTGTAGAGACTCTCTATCTTTTGGCCAACTGTGTTGAAGAGGCTAACCTGTTCGATGTCTTTGCAGTCGACATTCAACATTTCTTGGACGGGATTCGGATAGATGCTGAACAGATTCTCTTCCGACTCTTCGATGCCTGTTGTGATGGCTACTTTGATGTCAAGCAGATAGGTGCCGGTTCTTCCTTCAAAATAAGGCGTGACACAGAAATAAAGTGTACCGCCACCGCCGACGAAAAACGATTCCATCACATCGTCATAATAGTCGGACCAATTGACTCCATCCGTTGAATAGGAGAACATGGCATCAACCGTGTAATAAGTGCTGTTGCCGCTGTTGTAGGAGTCGTGCAGACGAGGGGTGATGATATAGTTTTTCCCTGCATCGAGTTGGATTTTGTAATAGTCGATGTCGGTGTCGCTGTGGAGCGTGGATTCAGTAGTGCTGACAGTGACCGAATTGCCTGTGATGTTGCAGGGCAGGCGATAGGCATTGCTGGTGGAATTGTTGGCTTCATATGGGTCGGAGTATACAGTTGCTGCCACCACTTCAACACGGACTGGGTTTTGGAAAGCATAGGCTCCTGCATAATACCATTGTGTCTCATTCAACCTTTGGTAGGCCAGCTCCATATAGTAGGAACCTGGTTCCACAGTGATTTGGCCTGTAAAATCAAGACCGTTAGTGTAGTGATAGCCAGCTTCCAAGCCGTTTGAGCAATCTATGATTTGGATATTTTGAGCCCAATTGCCATCAAGATTGGCTAGATTGACACGGAACTTGCCGTAGAAATCCTCGTTTCCAGAGTTCCAAATGTCCACATTGACTGTGGCATTTGTGCCGTAATACAAGTAGTCGCCAGTCATAATGTGGAAATCAGAATAGGTTTCGATGTCTTGTTCATAAACGATGTCGAAGAAAGCGTCATTGTATTCTTTGCGGTCGATGAAATTCCATAGTTCACCGCCGTCCAAACTATAAAACATGGCGAGGCCGTATGAACCTGGTAGATAGGGCGGACCGGCTGCACTTTCCAAGTTACCATGAACGTATTTGCCCGGTTGTAGGGGAGAGGAAGTTCTGTCCCAATATTTCATCACTTTAAGGAAAACGTAATCGCCATTTGTATCTTTCTTGAATATTCCAGCACCGATGTAGCCAGAAAAATTCTCATCACCTCTGTTGGCGACTTCTGCATAAACCGAAAGGTCGTCATAAAACCAATATTCGGACTCGCTCATCACCGGGCTGCTGTAGTAAGAAAGCGCGAAGCCAGTGGTGCTGCCACCACCTCCTCCGCCGCCATTTTGGTTGGGCTCAATGCCGATAAGGGCTTGCTGGTTTTGGGAATATGTGTGTGAACCGGGATTCAAGCTGTTGATGTAATAATAGTCGTCGCAATTGCCTCCCCAACCCCAGTTGAAGTGGAAGTAGTTACTACTATTGTAGCCGTCACAAACAAAGGCATGACCGCCTGAACTGCTGAAACCGCCATATAACATGGGGCGACCGTTATCCAGCTCGGTTTTAAGCAGATTGATCCATTGGGTGTCGGAATAGTCGTTTTTCTTTACGCTGTGGATGGTGCTCTTGTAGTCGAAGTAGGTCTTAAATGCAATTTCGGCACAAGCACGACCACCACCGTTGTCGATGATGTAAGCTGCACTGCCATAGTCTGGAGCAGCGGGGATGCCGTACATCATATCAACGCTGACACCGCAATGATACATCAAAGTAGCCACGGCATTGTTGGCACTTGAGACTGAGTTGGGCATGGATGTCCATTGGTAGGTGGCGGCACTGAAATCAACATATTGCGTGCCGTATTCGGGGTGCGGCGAGGGTACGTATGAGTGGTTGCCCAATCCATGTTCAGGATACGACCAGTATTTCATTATTTGAGCCATTGCCGTTGCCACACAGCCTGTCACCGACCTTGCCCCGGCATTGTAGTCGTAAGGGCATTTGTCGTTGTAGTAGGGGTTTTGGTTCCATTTCGTTTGCACCAAAGGCGACACGGCCTTTTCAGACTTGATAGGCAAGGCCTTACTTTGGCGCAGACACTCCCAATCGGCACGTATTTCCTCGGTGGCATTGAGTTTCATGACGGTTGCTTCGTTAATTTGCGCTGCATAGCCATCAAGCCAAGCTTTTATGTTGGGAGGAAGTTCTCCGTCAGAAAAATTGTTCTCGTATGAGTAACCCAAAATGGGGGTCACACAATCGTCGGCTGCCATGATGACAAAGCCTTTGCCTGCAGTGTTGTTGAAGATGAAAAACTCGCTGTAGCCATGTTGCGCAGCCACGTTGAAGAACCGAGCCTCATCCATCTGTTTCTTGAAGACTTTGCCGTTTCTCACAGCCATGGTATTGTTCTCTTTCCAGAAATTCTGGGCGAGTTGCTTCGCTGTCGTTTCGTCAATCGGGCCTCCGATGAGCGAGAAGCCAATAGACATCATTAAAATCAATGCAAAGAGTCTTTTCATATTATTATAATTTATTGGTTTTTAACAAATTGGAAGTTGCAAAGAGCAATAATAAGCATAGATTACGAGGCAAAGATAATCATCTTTATGAAGAAAACAAAAAAATCCTGCCGTTTCCAGCAGGATTTTTTGCAAGCAGTTTAGAAGGTTAATTATGATAATCTATCATTTCTTCTTAGAAGCGCTTTCCTCTTCGATTTGCTTGTCCTTTTGGTGTCCCTTCATCAGCACGTAGGCGAACGGCGTCGACAGGAATACTGAGGAGAAGGTACCGGCGAGCACACCGACCAACAGGGCGAAGATGAAGCCACGGATGGTGTCGCCGCCGAAGATGAAGATGGCAAGCAACACGACCAAGGTAGAACCCGAGGTGTTGAACGAACGGGTCAAGGTGCTGTTGACAGCGTTGGTCATGTTCTCCTTCCAGGAGCTCTTCGGGTGCAGGTTGACGTTCTCACGGACACGGTCGAAGATAACCACCGTAGCGTTGATGGAGTAACCGATGACGGTCAGCACAGCGGCGATGAAGCTTTGGTCGACTTCCATGGTGAAGGGCAGGATGTTGTAGAACAACGAGTACATACCCAACACGATGATAGTGTCTTGTGCCAAGGCCATGATGGAGGCCACACCATATTGCCATTTCTTGAATCGGATGGCGATGTAAACGAACATCAGAGCCAAAGCCACGATGATAGCCCAGATGGACTTACGTGTGACGTCGCTGGCGATGGTGGCACCGACTTTCTGTGTACTCAAGATACCCACAGTCTCGTCTTCCGAAGAGAACTTCGACATGGTCATCTCTTCTTGGTAGAGGCTCTTCAAGTTGTTGTAAAGAATGACTTGGATAACGCTATCCACTGCCGGGCTGTCGTTGTCGATCAAGAACTTGGTCGTGATCTTCACCTGACCGTTGGTACCATAGGTCTTCACTTCAGGCGTTGACCAGTCTTCCACATCTTGGTCGTCGCTCATTTGGAGGGCGCTGTGGATGCCGGCCTTGTCGATATTGACGTCTGACAGGTAGTTACGCACGTCTTCAACAGTGATGTTCGGGTTGTCGAATTGGACAACATAGTTACGACCACCAGTGAAGTCGATGCCGAGGTTCAAACGACGGATGCCGAGTGAACCCAAGCTGATGACCAAGAATACGATGCAGATGATGAACGAAGTCTTGCGGATGTCGATGAATCTGTAGTGCTTGTCCTGCAAGAAGTTGCGGGTGAAGTTGGTAGAGAAGCTGATTTCCTTTTCTTTGTCCAGCATGCGTTCGAAGATCAAACGGGTGATGAAGATGGACGTGGCCAAAGAGGTGAGGATACCGATGCAGAGGGTGACGGCGAAGCTGTGGACAGGACCCGTACCCAAAATGATCAGGATGATACCAGTAATCAAGGTGGTGACGTTACCGTCGATAATGGCGGAGTAAGCGTTCTTGTAACCGTCTTGGATGGCGAGCTTGATGCCCTTGCCAGCCTTGACTTCTTCCTTGATACGTTCGAAGATAATCACGTTCGAGTCAACAGCCATACCTAAGGTCAACACGATACCGGCGATACCAGGCAAGGTCAGCACCGAGCCGAGGCAAGCCAACACACCAAACAGGAAGAACACGTTGACTAACAGGGCGACGTCGGCGACGAGACCAGCCTTCTTGTAGAAGAACACCATGTAGATCAGCACGAGGATGAATGCGAACACCATTGACCACATACCTTTCTGCACGGATTCCTTACCGAGGGTAGGACCAACCACTTGCTCTTCCAGGATTCTGGCGGGAGCAGGCAGCTTACCGGCCTTCAGGATGTTGGCCAAGTCTTGAGCCTCTTCGATGGTCATGCCGCCACCAGAGATGGATGAACGACCGTTCGGGATTTCACCATTGACGACAGGGTAGCTGTAGACGAGGTCGTCAAGGACGATGGCGATCTGCTTACCCACATTGTCGCGGGTGAGGTTCTTCCACTTGTTGGCACCTTCGGGGTTCATTTGGATGGTGACTTCCACTTGGTTGCCTTGACCGTAGTCCTGCCGAGCGTCGGTGATGACTTCACCACCCAGAGCGCATGAGTTGTCGCGCGACATCTTCAGGGCGACGAGGTCGAGCACCTCGATGTTCTCACCATTTTCAGAGGGGATGCTTTCGGGCTTCACGGTCCAAGCGAGCTTCAGTTGACGTGGGAACAGGCTCTTGCACTCAGCCAGCATCTGGTTGATGGCGGCAGTGTCTTTCACCATGGCGATACCCACGCGGGCTGAATTGGTGTTGACGGGTTGCAGCTTGGAGAACAGAGGATGGTTGGCATCCAATTCTTCGTCAATCTGCTCTTCCTCGGCTTGGTTCTCAGCCAACTGGTCGATGAGGTCGGCGTCAGTGCTGTCAGCAGTGGCTTCCACTTCTTCGGTAGCGGCCAATTCTCCTTCAGTTTCAGTGGCTTCTGTTTCCTCTACCACTTCTTTATTTTCAGCAGGAGTCTCTTCACTGCTCTTTCTGGCCTTTCTGTCGGCAGCCAACTTGGAATCGGCTTGGACGAAAGCTTGTTGGATATCAGAGAAGTTGTAGGTCTCCCAGAATTCGAGTTGTGCAGTTCCTTGGAGGAGCTTACGCACACGCTCTGGATCCTTGATACCAGGCAGTTCGACGAGGATACGACCCGAGTTCTCCAGCTTCTGGATGTTGGGCTGAGCCACGCCGAAACGGTCGATACGGGTTCCGAGGATTTGGTAGGAACGGTCGATGGCGGCATCGCTCTCTTCCCTCAAAACCTTCAGCACATCTTCGTTGCTTGAATTGATGTTGATATCTTTCTTATCCTTGAATTCCAACAGGAAAATGGACACGAGCTTAGCGTTGGGGTCGACTTCCTTGTAGGCTTCGCCAAACAATGTGACGAAATCGCCCTTGCTAGCTTGCTGACGCTTGGTGGCCAGTTCCATGGCTTGAAGGAAGGTGGGGTCTTGTGAGTCGTGCGACAAGGCTTTGACGATGTCCTTCACAGAGACTTCCAAAGTGACGTTCATACCGCCCTTCAAGTCCAAACCCAAGTTGATTTCTTTTTCTTTTGCGTCGCGATAGGTGTACTTCTTAAATCCCAAGTTGTACACGTTGACGTTGTTCATCGAGTCCAGATAGCTGTTTTCAAGCCTGTCCTTTAAATAGTTCTTCGCCTGCGGTTCGTCCATGTTTCTCTTTTCCATGGTCTCGGCAATGGCGTCCTGGATGGACTCTGAGACGGCGATGTCTTGTCCATTGGCATCTTTCGGGAAGACTTGCGCTAAGGCATTCTTCTCTGCTTTCCGCTCCACGATCTTGGTCACCACAGTGAACGAGAGCTGGTAAACGAAAATGAGCGCAAAGATGATGGCTATCGCCCTAATTGCTCCTTTGTTTTGCATTGTAAAACTGATTTAATTATTTGACTTTTAATTTGTTAAATTTCAAAATCGTCTTTTTTACTCAATTACGAGCCTGCAAAAATACGAAATATTTCTATTTATATTTCAACCACTTGAAAATTTCCTTGTAGGAAAGCTTTTTTCCATACATCAAGATACCCATGCGATAGATTTTCGCAGCAATCCAGGTCATCGCGACGAAGGTACCTGCCAATATCACAACTGAAACCACGATTTGCCAGATGGGCACGCCGAAAGGTATCCTGACCATCATAGAGATGGGGGAGGTGAAGGGAATCATCGAGAGCCATACCGACAAAGAGCTGTCGGGATTGTTGACGATATAGAAAGAGGAAATGATGGCAACCATCAGCGGGACGGTGACGGGCAGCGTGAATTGCTGCGAGTCGGTGTTGTTATCGACCAACGAACCGATGGCGGCATAAAGTGTCGCATAAAGCAGGTAACCTAGGATGAAGAAGATGAGGAAACATCCGATGATGGTGCCGAAATCGATGGAATGAGCTATCTGCACGATGTTTTGCACGGCTTCGTTGCTCATAATGTTGCCGGAGCTGATTTGTTGGCTCATCACGGTGCCCGACGATAGGATTTCGGGGTTGCTGAGTCCCATGAAGGCCGAAAAACCGAGATAAAGGGCGCCAGTGAGCAAGATCCAAAGCACGAACTGGGTGAGTGCCACCAATGAGACGCCGATAATCTTGCCCATCATGAGTTGGAAGGGCTTCACCGAGCTGATGATGACTTCGATGATTCGGTTGGTTTTTTCTTCCGACACGCCCTGCATCACCTGTCCGCCAAAGAAAATGATGAACATGTAGACCAACATCGAAAGAATGATGCCGAGGGCAAACTGCACCTTGGTGAAGGTCTCTTTCTCGTTGCCTTTGTCGTCCATGCGCATAATCTGCAGGTTGACATCGGTTTTCACCGCACTGACGATTTCGGGGTCGACGCCTTTGGCCATCAGTTTCTGGTCTTCGATTTCCTTCTTCATCACGCTGCTGACATAGTTTTCAACTTCCATCGGCACCTGGCGGATGCTGTAGAGGATGGCGTTCGAAGGGATGTTGAGTTGAGTAGGAGGCACATAGACAGCCATGTCGAACACCCCGCTTTTCACCATCTCCTTGACCGAGTCGATGGGCTGGCCGGGCATGGTGACGAAGGTGTGATCTTTGTTGTCGGTGAAGCGGTCCTCAAACCAATGGCTCTCGTCGACGACGGCCACACGCAGATGGTCGGTGCTCGAGTTGAGGGCGAGCATGATAGGGATGATGTAGATAGCCGCCATCAGGATGGGACCCAAAAAGGTCAGGATGAGGAAGCTGCGCTTGCGCACGCGCGTCATGTATTCGCGCCTGATGATGAGTCCTATTTTGTTCATGAGGCTTGGTTTTTAGATTGCACTTCTTGGATGAAGATGTCGTTCATGGAGGGCAGCACCTCTTTGAATGAGACCAACTCACCGATCTGAAGCAGTTGGTTGAGTAGGTCGGCGGGCGACTCGCTGTGGATGGTCAGTTTCGTCTCGTTGGCCACTTCGGTCGGCTCCACCTTTATATTATTATAGGTGTCGCCCAAGGCATAGATGGGCTGAAGATTTTCCGTGCGGATGATGATCTCCCTTTTGTGGGTGTCGTGTTGCCGCTTGATGTCGCTCACCCTGCCTTGCAGGATGCTCTTACCTTTATTAATTAAGGTGATGCTGTCGCAAAGTTCCTCGACGGAGGCCATATTATGGGTGGAGAGCAACACCGTTGCGCCCTTGTCGCGCAGCCCGAGGATGGATTCCTTCAATAAGTTGGCATTGATGGGGTCGAAGCCGCTGAAAGGTTCGTCGAAGATGAGGATGTCGGGCTCGTGGATGATGGTGGTGATGAACTGCACCTTCTGCTGCATGCCTTTGCTGAGCTCTTCCACCTTCTTGTCCCACCAGCCACTGATTTCGAACTTCTCGAACCATTCCATCAGCCTTTTCTTGGCTTCGGCTTTCTTGATGCCTTTCAGCTCGGCAAGGTAGATGGCCTGCTCGCCGACTTTCATCTTCTTGTAAAGGCCGCGTTCTTCGGGCAGGTATCCGATGCGTGCGACGTGATTCTGGTTCAGCTTCTCACCGTTGATCAACACTTCGCCAGTGTCGGGCGCTGTGATTTGGTTGAGGATGCGGATGAGGGTGGTCTTTCCCGCGCCGTTGGGACCTAAAAGACCGTAGATGCACTGCTCGGGAATGTCAATGCACATACGGTCTAATGCGGTGTGGTCGGCGTATTTCTTCGTGACCTCGTTGACGGATATTTTGGTCATGTTTTAAATGTAAAACGGGCCCTTCGACAGGCTCAGGGACCCTTGCAAGGTCGTTGAGCCTGTCGAAACGCCGGTTTATTTTAGTTAAAGTAGTCCTTAATCTTACTGAAAAAACTCTTCTCCTCAGCGGTAGGGTTGGGCTTGAAGTTGTCCGACTGGGCGAGTTGCTGCAACAGTTCCTCTTCCTTCTTGTTGAACTTCTTCGGAATCCAAACATTGACGTTGACGAGCATGTCGCCGCTGCCATAGCCGTTGAGGATGGGCAGACCTTTGCCTCTCAAGCGTAGGACCTTGCCGCTCTGTGTGCCAGGGGCAATCTTCACCCTCACCTTACCGTCTACGGTAGGCACTTCGGCCTGTGTTCCCAAAATAGCCTCAGGGATGGTGATGAACAGGTTGTAAATCAATGTGCTCTCGTCGCGCTCGAATTCGGGATGGGCTTCTTCCTCGATGAGGACGAGCAGGTCGCCGTTCACGCCGTTGTGCGGCCCAGCGTTGCCCTTGCCGCGCACGGTGAGTTGCATACCTTCGCCCACACCAGCAGGGATGTCAATCTCAATGACTTCATCACCTTTCATGATGCCTTCGCCACCGCAGTGGGTGCATTTCTTCTTGATGACGGTGCCCGTACCATTACAAGTAGGGCATACCGATGCGGTTTGCATCTGCCCGAAGAAGCTGTTGACGGTCTGCACCACCTGGCCGCGACCGTGGCAGGTGGGACAGGTCTCAGTGGAGCCGTCTTCCGAACCGCTGCCATGGCAATGCGTGCAGGCGACATACTTGCTCACCTTGATTTTCTTCTTCACGCCATGGGCGATTTCTTGCAGGTTGAGCTTCACCTTCACGCGTATGTTGGAACCACGTTGCTTGACGGTACCTCCACGGCTTCCACCACCTCCGAAACCGCTGAACCCGCTGAACCCGCCGCCGAAGTCAAAGCCGCGACCGAACACGCTGTTCAGGATGTCGTTTAGGTCGAAGTCGCCGAAACCGCTGAAGCCGCCGCCACCGCTGGCCGAGCCGCCGTCCATGCCAGCGAAGCCGTAACGGTCGTAGCGCGCCTTCTTGTTCTCGTCGCTCAACACGGAATAGGCCTCCGAGGCTTCCTTGAAGTTCTCCTCGGCGGTCTTTTTCTCGGCGTCGGTGCCGTTCACCCATTTGTCGGGGTGCCATTTCAAGGCGGCCTTACGGTAGGCGCTCTTTATCTCGTCAGGTGTGGAGTTCTTGTTGACCCCCAACACCTCATAGTAATCTCTTTTTTCTGCCATTATCTATTGTCCTTTCTAATCTGCTATTCCTTAGACCGAAGAACACTATCCTAACGCTTTAACCCTCATGGCGGAGGAACATCCGCCATCTCCTGCGCTCGAAGGTAGTCTTTGTAGCACTGGAGATTGCGGGTCAAGCCCGCAATGACGTTTTGGGCTAGGTTTAGTGCTTCGTAGTGTCAATTTCCAACTACGACGCGCGCAAAGCGTATCACCTTGCCATTCAGCTTGTAGCCTTTCTGGATGACATCCAAGACCTTGCCCTTTTTGTCTTCTTCTGGTGCGGGAATCATCGTCAGGGCCTCGTGTTCATCGGTGTTGAACTCGACACCCATGGCTTCGATTTCCTCCAAACCTTTTTTCTTCAAGGTGTCTTTCAACTTGTTGAAAATCAATGTAACACCTTGCATGTCTGCCTCGTTGCCGTTCTTTTCCATGTTTTGCAAGGCGCGCTCAAAGTCGTCCAACACGGGCAAAATGTCCTTGATGACGCTTTCCGAAGCCGTGGCGGTCAAGTCGAGTTTCTCCTTGGCTGTGCGTTTACGGAAGTTGTCGAACTCCGAGAACAGACGCAAGTACTTGTCGTTCAATTCGGCATATTTGGCCTTTTCTTCTTCCAAGGCCTTCTCTTGGGCATGACGAATCTTGAACCGTTTCGATTTTTTTTCGGAAACATTGTCACCTTTGGCCTCTTTGGCTTCGGCAGATTCTTCTTGTTTGGGTTGTTCGTCGACGGGTTCTTGCTTGTTCTCCATGTCGGGATTGACGGTGTCTCTCAAGGCATCGTCCTGATTGTTAACGTTTTCGTTTTCTGTCATGATATGTGTGTTTTGCTATTATTTTCCATTTTGGGCTAGGACATATCAAATCCTTTGCCAAAACGAGGGCTTTGACAAATTGGCAGAATAGGGAAGGGTAGGGCTTAGAGGCGCTCGATGATAGGCCCGTCAAGGCTGAGGGCGTTGACGCGCTTGTCGATGTATTGATAGCCTCTTTCAATTTGGTCGCTGTTGTCGATGATGCTGGTGCCGTCGGCGGAGAGGGCGGCGATGAGCAAGGCGACACCGGCGCGGATGTCGGGCGAGGCCATGCGAATGCCGCGAAGGGCATGGCTGTGGTCGAGGCCGATGACATTGGCGCGGTGCGGGTCACAGAGGATGATTTGCGCACCCATGTCGATGAGCTTGTCCACAAAGAACAAGCGGCTCTCAAACATCTTTTGGTGGATGAGTACGGTACCCTTGGCTTGCGTGGCCACCACTAATACGATACTGATCAAGTCAGGCGTGAAGCCTGGCCAAGGCGCGTCGGCTACGGTGAGGATGCTGCCGTCCATGAAGGTCTGCACCTCGTAATGGTCTTGTGCGGGAATGAAGATGTCATCGCCACGGTATTCCATCTGGATGCCGAGCCTGCGGAACACGTCGGGGATGATGCCTAACTGCTCGATGCCTGCATTCTTGATGGTGATTTCGCTGCCTGTCATGGCGGCCATGCCGATGAAGGAACCTACTTCAATCATGTCGGCAAGTAAGGTGTGTTCAGTGCCGTGAAGGTGGCTAACTCCATTGATGGTCAAAAGGTTGGAGCCTACGCCTTTGATGTCGGCACCCATATTGTTGAGCATGGTGCAGAGTTGCACGAGGTAAGGCTCGCAAGCGGCGTTGAAGATGGTGGTGGTGCCTTCGGCCATCACAGCGGCCATGACGATATTGGCCGTTCCAGTCACTGAGGCCTCGTCAAGGAGCATGTAGCAGCCTTTCAGACCACCGCGCTGCACTTCGACTTCGTAGGAGTTGAAATCAAAGATGGCACCGAGCTTCTGGAGGCCGATGACATGGGTGTCCAATCTACGCCGACCGATTTTGTCGCCACCGGGCTTGGGCATGTAGGCCTTGCCGAAACGAGCCAGCATCGGACCTGTCATCATTACGCTACCTCTTAGTTTCGAGGCGGTTTTTTGATAGGCAGTCAGGTGAAAGTAGTTGAAATTGATGTCTTTGGCCTGTAAAACGATGTCATGTCTCGTGGGACGTTCAACGGTCACGCCCATGCCTTCCAACAGAGCGATTAGGTTGTTGATGTCGAGGATGTCGGGCAGGTTGTGGATGGTGACTTTCTCGTCGGTAAGCAGACAGGCACAGAGGATTTGCATGGCCTCGTTCTTCGCGCCTTGCGGGATGATTTCGCCTTGCAGCTTGCAGCCGCCTTTGATCTTCAGTGATGCCATGTTTAGTTTAGAGTTTAGGGTTTAGAGTTTAGAGTTTTCCTAACTCTTGCATGCGTTTCTTGTACGCCGGGTTGTTCGGGTTGTTCATATTGGCCTTCAGGTTTGGCACTTTCTTCTTTTTCTTCTTGCCTTGCTGTTGTTGTTGCGGCTGTTTGGCTTGAGGTTGGACTTTCCCAAGGTCAGCGTTGCCGTTCAACTTTGATTCTTCGGAGATGACAAGGCGTCCGCCGCTGATGTTCTTCAGGTCATCGAGGATGACTTGGTCGTTGACGACGCTCTTGTTCCATTCCAGGTAGTTGCGCTTCATCTGTCCGGCCAAGGAGTAGGCAAGGGCTTCTCGAATCTCGTCGTTTTCCTCCTGCGAAGCGGCCTCAATCATCTTGATGAGGTATTGGCCGTAGTGACCGTATTTTATATCATTATTCTGATAACCAATGTGTTGAGGTTTGCTTTGCTTCTCCAATGGGACAGGAGGAGCGTATGGGCTGTCCACGTCGAGGTTGTAGCCCGAAATCATGTAGAGGTGGTCCCAGAGTTTGTGCTCGTAGTCGCTCGACTGTTTGATGTTCGGGTTCATCTGCACCATCACGCTGATGATGTATTTTGCGGCTTCGGTGCGCTGCTCACGGTCTTCGATTTCGGGCAGTTTCTTGATCATTTCCTGCACGCAGCGGCCGTATTCCGAGATGACAATCTGTTCTTTTTCTGTATTATAGGTTAAACCTGGTTTGTTCATTGTGATTCAATTTTGGTGCAAAGGTACATATTTTTCCTTTAATATCAAGCACTAAAATAGGATGATGGTTTGCGCTGACATTGAGAGATTCCCATGGGAATGGAGTTGGGTATATGGTAACAAGCGGCGGCCAAATGCTGCTACCCTTCAGTAGCTGTCACAAGCCGCCGATATTAATGTTAGATTCTACTCCATTCCCGAAGGGAATCTCATTATCTGATTATCCCCAATCGCGCAAACTTCAGCATGAGCATTTTCACACCAGCCGTGTCGAAGCGCACCGAGGCCTTCTTGTTCGCTCCTGCGCCTTCGATGCTTAATATAGTGCCTGCACCAAACTTGGCGTGCATCACGCGCATGCCTTCCTGCAAAAGGTCGGGGTTGGAAGGCTCAAAGTCCTTTGGCACAGTGGGTTGGTTGAGACTCGGCTTGGTAAACGAGGGCGTTTCCTCTAATTTGCGGAAGCCGTGCTGCTCGGGTTCGTTGATGCGTCGACCGAAAGGTCGTCCGCCCATGGGCGAAGTGCCTCTGAAAGAGGCCTTTTGCGTCTGCTCGATGAGGTTGGTGTCAATCTCGTCGACGAAACGCGAGCGCTCGCTGAGGGTGAGGTTGCCGTAACGGTAGCGTTGCTCGGCATAGCTCAAGGTGAGCTTGGTCATGGCGCGGGTGATGGCCACATAGAACAGACGGCGTTCCTCTTCTAGCTCTTCTCTCGTGCTGAGGCTGAGGATGCCAGGAAAGAGGTTTTCTTCCATGCCGACGACATAGACATAGGGGAACTCCAAGCCTTTGGCCGAGTGTACGGTCATCAGGCTGACGAAGTCCTCCTCGGGGTCGTCTTTCTTCATCTCGCTGTCGGTGAGCAAAGCCACGTCTTCCATGAACTGCACCAAGTCGACGCGAGCGGTCTCGCCAGTGGTCTCGTCCACCTGACGGTCGCTGAACTCCATGATGGCGTTGAGCAATTCCTCCACATTTTCGACCCTCGACACGCCCTCAGGACTGTCGTCTTCCTTCAGCACCTTGATGAGTCCGATGGTGTTGGTGATGTGTTTGGCCAGCTCGAAGGCGTTCATCTTGGCTTGTAGGGTCTGGAAGCTCTTGATCATCACCATGAAGTCGCGGAACTTGTTGACCGTGCCCATGTTGAAGTCTTGAGAAAACACGTTGTTCTCCATGCACTTCCAGATGCTCGAGCGCTGTTCGTTGGCGACTACCATCATACGCTCAATGCTGGTCTTGCCGATGCCACGGGCAGGGTAGTTGATGATACGAAGCAAGGCCTGCTCGTCCTCGGGGTTGATGACGACGCGGAAATAGGCCAGCAGGTCTTTGATTTCCTTGCGGTCGTAGAATGAGAGGCCGCCATAAATCTTATAAGGTATGTTCTGTTTGCGCAGCGCCTCTTCCATCGAGCGGCTCTGGGCATTGGTGCGGTAGAGGATGGCGAAGCTCTTGTTGGGCAGGTGGCGGGTCATCTTGTATTGGAAGATGCTGTTGGCCACCATGGTGCCTTCCTCGGTGTCGCTGTTGGCATGGAGGAGACCGATGAGTTCGCCTTTCTCCTTGTCGCTCCACACCTTTTTCTTGATTTGGTCCTTGTTGTGCGCAATGACGGCATTCGAGGCGTTGACGATGTTCTGCGTGGAACGGTAGTTCTGTTCCAGCCTAATCAGCTTATAATCAGGGTAATCGTTTTTGAAGTTGAGGATGTTCTGGATGTTGGCGCCACGGAAGGCATAGATGCTTTGGGCGTCGTCACCCACAACGCAAATGTTCTCGAACAATGCCGCAATGCGCTTCACGATGAGGTATTGGGCATAGTTGGTGTCCTGGTACTCGTCGACGAGGATGAACTTGAAGTGGTTCTGGTATTTGTAGAGCACATCGGGGTTGTCGCGCAGCAGCACATTGGTGAAGTACAAGATGTCGTCGAAGTCCATGGCGTTGGCACGATGCAGACGCTCGTTGTAGAGCTTGAACAGTTGCCCGATGAGCGGCTTGTTGGCCTTGCGGTCGGCCTCTTGGACCTCGGGGTTGTTGGCATAGTCTTCGGGCGAGAAGAGGCTCGACTTGGCCGAAGAGATTCGGGCCAACACCTGCTTGGCAGGATAGACCTTGGTGTCGAGGTTCAAGTCTTTGAGAATCTGTGTGATAAGAGCCTTTGAATCGTCTGTGTCGTAAATCGAGAAATTGCTCGTGAAGCCGATTTTCTCCGCCTCGATGCGCAGAATGCGGGCGAAGATGGAGTGGAAGGTGCCCATCCACACGTTGCGGGCGTCGCTGGCGTTGACGAGTTGCATGATGCGTTCCTTCATCTCGCGGGCGGCCTTGTTGGTGAAGGTGAGGGCCATGATGCTGAAGGGGTCGATGCCTTCCTGTATCATGTAGGCGACGCGGTAGGTGAGGGCGCGGGTCTTGCCCGAGCCGGCACCGGCAATCACCATCACGGGGCCTTCTATAGTGGTAACGGCCTCTCTTTGAGGCTCGTTGAGGTCTTTCAATAGGTCAATCATTGTTTGCTCGTTTGGTCGGCAAAGATATATAAAAAAGTTGAGAGTTTAGGGTTTAGAGTTGAGAGTAGTTTTAAGTTTAGAGTTGTAGGGCTGTCACACCGTGGCAGCCAATATAGATTGTAGGGTTGTCATATCATGGCAGCCGTATTTGATTTCTGTTTTGTTTTTGGATTCTACATTATTTTGTGTATTTTTGCAGCATGAAACACAATCCACCCTATGCCGAATAACAAGATAAAAGGTAGTCTAAGTGGCATCGTCGATAAGATGAATAAGGCGTATGAAGGCCTGATAGGAGAGGGCTTCAATCTTGGAATGGACAGACGCGTTGTGCCTGTGATGGTTGACGGTGCAGTGATAGGTTGGAAGATGCAGTGCCTCAACGAGGGTGTTTGGATGGATCTCGACGAGAAACCTTTCGCTACCATGGAGGAGTTGATTGCGTTTTATAAAGACAACGGTTGACACGCGGTTGACACGGCGGGCCATTTTTGGGGTATGAAAAAGACCTAACTGATTGGAAATCAATTAGGTCTATTTTTGAATTTCGTGACCCGGCTGGGGTCACATCTGCTGATAATCAATGACTTTCGTTTTCGATGGGTGTTTAATACAATGGACTGAAAAACAGTGATTTAGGTATTTTTGGCTTTATTTAGACAGAAAACAAATTACAACAAATATCCACTTTTTTTGAAATCCGTTGACACGCGGTTGACACGGTTCGATTTTTTTTATTATCTTTGCAAAGTATTAAAAATCAGGGGTGGGGGACACTCCTGTCTGGGTTACTTTTAAGGTTTTAACTAAATTTTTTACATTATGGCAACAGTAAATTATTACCTTTCGAGGTATGTCAAAAAAGACAACCAAAGGGGCGAAATTCAACTCCGCTTCAGCGGAAATCGCAATTTCGTGAAGAGAGCGGCCACGGGCATTCACATCTACGCAGGAAACTGGGACGCGGAACGCGGGATGCCCAAGACGCGAAAATCAATCAAGTTTGGCGACGAAAACAACGACGAAATCCGTGACAGACTCCTGCTGCTCACCGGATATCTTCTTCGTTGCTGGGAAGAGACTCCTGAAGGTGAACTGAAGGAGGACTCATTGACGGAATGGCTGAAGGACATCGAATGGAAGTCCGAGAAGGAAGAGAACATTCTTGGCGGGAAGCTGGTCATCGTGAACCGCTGGACGTTGAACAGCAAAACACAATTGGCTGAGAAGGAAGCCGCCAAGAAGCGCGAAATGGCCAGGTTTGAGAACCACTATTTTGTGGATGCCTTCGGATTCTTCATGGATGAGTAGTATAATAATGGTGTCATCGTGGCCGAGCGGAAGAAATCTTATAACACCTGCATGGGCATTTGGGACCGTATGGAAAAATTCCACGGCACACGCCACAAGATTAAGACGATGACCACGGATGTCCTCTATGACTTCAAGAACTTCATCTTGAACGAGTGCGACCTATGGGAGTTCCGTAATGAGAAGCAGAAGAATGGCGAGACGGTTGAGAAGTGGCTTCCGAAGAAGCGTTATGAGGACATCTATAAGGGCTATGGCTATGTCCTGAATCGTGGCGTGACGAAAAGGAGCCTGAACTATGTGGCCAATGAGTTCAAGTACATCAGAGCGTTTTGGATTTGGGTTATGAAGGTGCAGAAATGTAAGGTCGACGACATCTTTGAGAATTTCAACAGAGACCAGGCCGTTTATGGCACACCTTTCTTCTTTACCAAGGAGGACAGGGACAAGTTGTTTAAGGCTGATTTCAGCACGCGTCCCGAGCTGGGTGTGCAAAGGGACATTTTCGTATTTCAGTCACTTGTGGGATGCCGCGTGGGCGATTTGAAGAGACTGAAGAAGTCGAATGTGATTGATGGAAAGTATCTGCAATACGTTGCAGGTAAGACGAGGAACAAGAGCGGGAAGGTGGTGACGGTGCCGCTGCACCCCGATGCCGTGACGATTCTGAACAGATATAAAGACACGGGTGATGATAGGCTTCTGCCTTTTATCTCAGATCAGAATTATAATGAGGCCATCAAGGCGATGTTCAAACACGTTCCGACACTCGACCGCATCGTGACCATCCTGGACCCGGTGACGCGCTTGGAAAAGCAAGTGAGGTTGTCGGAGGTGGCGAGCAGCCACATGGGCAGAAGGAACTTCTGCGGTAACCTTTATGAGGCAGGCTTCAGGGATGCCGACATCGCATCGATGAGCGGCCACTCGGAAGGAAGCCGGGCGATTGCACGATACCGAAAGGTAAGCGAGCAACAGAAGCTGAAGATGATAAAGAAGCTTTGAGAAAAGGGCAGGGCAGTTGCTGAGCAGCTGCCCTGTCTGATTATAAAAAAAAGGAAGCCACCAAAAATGGGGACTGGCGGCTTCACAAGGTTTTAACTTGCTCCATTATGGCAACGGAGCGACTGCAAAAATAGGTATTTTCTGGAATACAGCGGGAAATTGAGTTGTTTTTTTCAAGCATTGTGTAGGCGGCAACACAGCAGATGCCGAACACTGCGCCGAGAGCCCTTCAATTGTGGTCACTGCTGGAGCCTGACTGGATGGCAAAGGCTGCGGCCATAAAGCTTCCCCACAAGGGACGAGCTACCTCCGCAGCCTTTGACAGCCAGGCAGCACACCGAATCCCTATCATTGCCGGAGCGGAAAGGAGAAACGAGAACGGGAAAACGGAAACCCACTATTAGCCGAGGACGGACAAAGGTTGCGGCCATTGAACTTCCTAAAAGATGCGAAACCTACCTCCGCAACCTTTGGCCGGCATCGGATTAACAATTACACTACGACAGAGCCGCTACACCCACCATCGCGCGATGGGCAAAAAAAGAGAAGGCCTCCATCAGGAAGCCTTCACCATCTTTATAATAACTACCATCACGAATGCGAGGATGCCAGCCAAGACGATAACCATGCCCAACAGGACCCAAAGGAAGTTGGGCGGTTTCTTGGACGGTGGTGGCTCCTCGATGATGACTTGCGAATACCGCAAGGTGTCCTCGTAATGGATGGGCTCTTGCTCGGCCTCGTAGGTGACTGTGAGGCTGTCGTTAGTGGCCGTTGCCGTGAAGGTGCCCTGCTCCGTCTGGATCTTGACGGCTTGGCCGTCAAGCAGCGGAGCGAGGGGCATCACGGCGGTATCGGCCAAGGGTGGCAATTCGATGAAGGTGTCGATGGGATGTGCCTGAACGCTCAGCAGCTCGGGGCATCGCTCAGTGATGCGACGGATGCGACGCTGGGCGCGGCGCTTCGCGTCGCAGGCACATAGCACCATCGACACCAACAACAGGAAGAGGATTAAATGTCGCGTCTTCATGGCCTTACAGGTTTTCGATCAATTGCTTCAGCTCAGCGTTTTCAAGGGTGAGTTGTGCGACCTGGGCGGACAGCCCGACGATTTCCTTGCGGGCCTCGGTCAGCTCGGCGTAGACGCGCTTGTTTTCCTCAACCAGGTTGAAGATGGTCTGCTGCATCTCTCGGATGGTGCGGTTCTGGCGGAGCCGCGTGGCGGCGAGCCAGGAGGCCACACCCGTGACAGGAGCCAGCAACATCGAAATCCATTCAAACGTGGTCATGGCTGTCAGGATTTGTTGATCTTACGGCCTACCTTCTCGGGGCGGGTCTTGATGATGAACGAGCCGAAGCCACGGAGATAGACGTTTTCACCCTTGGCGGCATAAGTGAGGTAGAAGCGGACGGAATCTCCGACTTCTGCCCAGTTGCCGACAGGGACAGACACGCCCAAGGATGGGTCGGTCTCTTCCGTGTTGAAGATGCCAATCTTTCTTTGGGTGATGTTGTAGGCCACGGCGATGAAGTTGGCTTCGGCGGGCTTGCCGATCAGCTCCGCTGCGGCAGGCTCGGCGTAGAAGTCCTTCACGTCGTTTGTAAGTGAGACAACGCTTTCCAGCATCGGCGAGTCGATACGCTCGCCGTTGCCGATGCCCTCCAGCTGTGCCAGATCGACGGCCTTCACATCGCCAGTGACGGCAGCGGCAGCGGCCAGTTGACGGGTGAACATGTTGCGGCGGGTCATACCTCGCGTGACCGTCGGGAAGAGCGAGGCAAGCTGTTCGTCGGTGAGTTGGCCGACGAGGCCTTGCAGATCCTTGAAATAGGCGCGCTGCTGCAGCTGTGCGTCTGTCTTGGGGTTCTTTACCGATTGCGGCTTGCCTTTCATGTAGGCAATGCCATTCCATGAGGAGCCGACAACTGTGCCGACCGTGCCTCTGAATCCGCCGAGGATTCCTTGCTTAATTTTTCCCATAATCTTTAGTTTTTAAGGGGTTAGACATTAGTTGTTTTTCTTTGGTGGACGGGCTGGGCGGGTCATCACGCCCATCGTCCCGAAGCCATGTGGCGCAGTGGTCGCGCCCGTGCTAAGCATGAAGCCGCTGAAGGTGTCGGTGGCTTCGCCGTAGGCGGCCAGCGGGACGGTGAAGCCAGCTTCACCGGATGCGCCGACTGCCGCCGTGGAATTGACGAGGAAGATCTTGCGCTGCGTGACATTGGCCACAAAGATGGTCGGGTACTCGTCGGCATGGGTGCTGCGCCAACCGTTTTCGGAGGCCCACTGCATTTTCAGGACTGACGGCCCTTCCAAGGTGTCAGCCGACACGGTGACATCAGGAAGGTCGGCGGTCGGGGCGTCGCCGATGGTTTTGAGGTTGGCCAGGTCAACGGTCTTGCTGTCGTCGGTGACAACAGGATCCTCTGCGAGCTGCTTGGCGAGCATGTTGCGGCGCGTCATGCCTTGAGGTGTTTCCGGAATCAGGAACTTCTGTTGCTCGGCGGTCAGTTGGCCGACGAGGTTCTGGACTTCCCTGAAGAAGGTGCGCTGTCTTAACTGAGCAGCGGTCTTGGGGTCTTTTTGGGACTGTGGAAGGCCTTTCATGTAGGCGATGCCGTTCCACGAGGCACCGATGACGGTGCCGACTTTGCCTTTGAATCCGCCTAAGATTCCCTGTTTGATTTTTCCCATGATTTGATGTTTTTTAGGTGGTTTGGAACACGGTTTTGATTTTGTATAGTTGGTATATCGTTGGTATATGGTTGGTCTATACCTGACTCATACCAGAAACCGCCCTAAAAAAGCCGTCCTGACGGGCGGCTTTTGGGCGTGTGTCCGAAGAAGGTTTAGGCGTTCTTCTTGGGCGGACGGGCGGGACGCTTGGTGACTGCCATCGTGCCGAAGCCAACGAGGGCGATCTTGGAGCCGTTGAGCAGCATGAAGCCGTAGAAGGTGTCGGTGGCTTCGCCGTAGGCGGCCAGGCCGACATTGAAGGAGGCCTCACCCGTTGCGCCGAGGGCCGTGGTGGAGTTGACCAGGAAGACTCTTTTCTTTGTGGTGTTCGCCACGAATACCGACGGGTATTCGGCGGCAGCAGCGGTGCGGGCATCGGTGTCGCCATTCCAGGAGATGGTAAGGTTCTCACCTGCGGCGGTGACGGTGACGGCGGGCAGCTCAGCCGTGGGAGCGTTGCCGACGGTCTTGACTTCGGCAAGGTCAACGGACTTGGTGTCGCCGTCGATGACCTTGCCATCAGCGAACTGCTGAAGGAGCATGTTGCGGCGTGTCATGCCCTTGGGCGTTGACGGGAAGAGGAACTCCAGCTGTTCGTTGGAGAACTGGCCAACGAGGTCCAGGAGCTCTCTGAAGAAGCCGCGTTGCGTCTGCTGTGCGGCGGTGTTGGCATTCCTGACGGATTGCGCGATGCCACGCATGTAGGAAATGCCGTTCCACGAGGCACCGATGACGGTGCCGACTTTACCTCTGAATCCTCCGAGGATTCCTTGCTTGATTTTACCCATGATTTGTTAGTTTTTAGGGGTTAGTGAATAAGTTAATTACTGGCCATCACCATCATGGGCAGCGCGGCAGATCATAATCTTTATATTGTTTTTCCTCTGCGGCGTTAATCGCCTATTTTGGTGACGGTTGGGCAAAAATAAGCGGATTGTGGCGGAAGGGTGGTTTCTTGATTGTTTTTGATTGATTTTGACCGATTTTGATTGGATTATGTGGGGATTATTTGTAATACTTTTGCGGTGATACTAAAACAATTGGATTATGAAAAGACTAATGGCGCTGGCAGCTGCGCTTCTTGTGCTTTCTTGCAGTTGCCAGAACGAAGTGAGAGAAAGCAGACCGCCGATGGACGGGATTTCCATGGCGGCGAGTGTGACTAGATGCCTTTCGGGAAGTGACAGCGTGAAAGTGTTCCTGAAGGTGGAGCGCATCATCGATGGCGACACCTTTGAAGGGCATGTGATTCAGAACCCCAAGACGGCCTACAATCCGGGCGTGAATCCGTGGATGGTGCAGCTGACCAAGATTGTGGTCCGCATCAACGGCATCGACGCGCCTGAGCGTGGGCGGTTCTATGGGGACGTGGCCACGTTGCATCTGCAGTGGCTCATCAGCGGGAAGGCCGTAGGCCTGAAGCTGAAGCAGCGTGACATGTACGGGCGATGGATAGCGACGGCCTATCACGACGGCGCTGACATCGGCGCGGAAATGCTGAAGGAGGGTTTAGCCTGGCATTATAAGGAGGTCGACGGCAATCCGCGCTACGCTCAGCTGGAAGCTGAGGCGAAACTGGCCGGATTGGGTTTGTGGTGCGATGACAGAGCCGTTCCCCCTTGGGAATGGCGAAGGATGAGCAAGTATGAACGTGACGCATATCGGAATTAGGAATGAGGAATGCTGAATGAGGAATGAGGAATGAATCCCCCGGCCTTCGGCCACCCCCTTTGAAAGGGGGACTAAAGGACGGAACAAAGTAAAGGAGAAACAGTTATGGAATTAAGCAAGTTATCATTAGAAAGGCTGGAGGGTGTGGATGAACGCCTGAAGGCCATCGTGATCGAGTGCGCTGCGCGTTGCCCGTACCCGTTTAACGTGTCGGAAGGGCTGCGAACGAAGGAGCAGCAGCGCGAGTATGTGAGGCAGGGCAAGTCGCGGACGATGAACAGCAAGCACCTCACAGGGAAAGCGGTTGACCTGTACCCGCTGACGATGAATCGGAAGCAGGTGGACTGGTCCAGGTTCGAAGAGCTGGCCGACCTGATGTTTCAGGTGGCCGGCGACCAGGACACGGAAATCGTCTGGGGTGGTCACTGGAAGACGTTCGTCGACAAGTGCCATTTTGAGCTTCGATGACGCGGGACACGAGACTGCGGGACTTCGGGACTGCCTACCGGACCACAAAGAGAGTCATCAAAGAACATACATTTTTTTCATTTTTTTCGGGGAAGCCCTTACCACGACGGTGCAGGGCTTTTCTATTTCTTCTCTCTGAAAAAAATGAGACGATTGCGCCTTGCGACAAAAACGAGGTGGTTAAAAAAGCAAGTTCCCTAACGGCAAACGGAGACCCGCGATAGCGGGGCGGAGTTTATTTAGGGACTTGGCATTTTTTAAGCACCGTACCCATAGAATGAGACATTAAGGCTTTACGACAACCCACTTTCGCAATTTCAGGGTGGCGGTGGGGACGATGGTGGTACGGAGCGAAGCGATAGCGGAGCGACACCTTTCCTAACTTTCGACATAGGGTGGTTGGTGGGGATTGATGGTGGTTGCCCAGAGCGGAGCTTTGCGGAGCGACACCTTTCCGAATGTTCGACTTAGGGTGGCGGTTGGGGACGATGGCGGTACGGAGCGAAGCGATAGCGGAGCGACACCTTTTCGAACTCTCAACTTAGGGTGGTTGGTGGGGTAAGTGGTGGCTGTCCAGAGCGAAGCGTTAGCGGAGCGACCTGACCTGAACTTTTGGGTGGTGGTCGGGGGTGACGGCGGCATTGCCTGTGCGTTGGGAAAAACCGAAAGGGGGAAAAGCGCCTGCGGCCTACTTACGCGGGAGTTTCAGCAG